>NZ_JBVHRI010000034.1:0-85430 GCF_055566975.1 Streptomyces sp. NPDC027189 | reverse complement strand
CCCCCCAGGTCATCCGTTCGACAGGGGGGAACAGTCATGCCGGGCCCGGAGGCCAGCGGTCCTCTTGCAGGACCGCGAAGAAGATAACGGGGGGGACGCCCCCCCACTGATCCGGTAGCAGCCCGTGGTCTGGGAAGAGCCCATGATCCGGGAGGAGTCCGTGGTCCGGAGGAAGCCCGTGAGCCGGAAGAAACCCATGATCTGGGAGGATCCCCGCATGCCCGCATCTCCGAGCACCGCCCGGGCCATCAACGACCGGCTCGCCCTGCGGCTGCTGCAGCAGGAAGGCCCCTTGACGGCAGGGCAGTTGAAGCAGCTCACCGGACTGTCCCGGCCAACGGTCGCCGACCTCGTCGAGCGCCTCACGGCAGCCGGGCTGATCTCCATGGTGGGGGAGTCCGGGGAACAACGGCGTGGCCCGAACGCCCGCTTGTACGGGATCGTCGCCGACCGGGCGCACCTCGCCGCCCTCGACGTGCGCACCGAGGGGGTCTCCGTCGTCGTCTCCGATCTCCTCGGCGCGGAGCTGGCCCGGGCGTCGGTGCCCATCGCGGACGACACCGGCACGGGGCCCGCCGTCGAGCAGGCGGTCACGCTGGTGGAGCGCGCGGCGAAGGAGGCGGGGGCGGAGCGACTGCACACGGTCGGCATCGGCGCCCCCGGCCTGATCGACCCCGGCACCGGTGAACTCCGCGACTCCTCCGGCCTGCCCGAGTGGCACCGCCGCCTGGTGGCCGCCCTTCAGGAGCGCCTGCCCGCCCGCGTCCTGGTCGAGAACGAGACGAACCTCGCCGCCCTCGCCGAGCAGCGCGACGGCGCGGCGCGCGACCGCGACACGTTCGTGCTGCTGTGGCTGGGCCACGGCACCGGCGCCGCGGTGATCCTCGACGGCCGGCTCCGCCGCGGCGCCTCCGGCGGCACCGGTGAAATCGGCTTCCTCCCCGTGCCCGGTACCTCGACCCTCCCCTCCGCGACGGACTGCGAGGGCGGTTTCCACTCGCTGGCGGGGGCGGCGGCCGTCGCCGGGCTCGCGGCGGAGTGCGGCGTCGTGGCGGAGGCCGCGCCGCACGAACCGCACGCGGCGACCCTGGTGCGACAGGCGGCCGCGACCTCCGACGCCCCGGCCTCCGCCCGCTTCCTGGACGCCCTCGCCGACCGCCTCGCCATCGGCGCCGCCTCCGTCGTCGCCGTGCTGGACCCCGGCTGCGTGGTCCTCGGCGGAGAGGTCGGCCGAGCGGGCGGGGACGTGCTCGCAGCGCGGGTCGCGGCGCGGTTGGCGCGGATGTCGCCCCTGCCCACGGAGGTGCGTGCGAGTGCGCTGGGCGGCGGGGCGGTGCTGCGCGGCGCGCTGCTCACCGCCCGCGACGGCGCACAGGAAGAGGTCTTCGCGCCGTCGCGGTAGCCCGCCGGGGGTGCGGGCGGGGGTGATTTTCGCCCCCTCCGCCCCCCACCCCTCCCGTACATGGGGGCTCCGCCCCCAGACCCTCGTGTCGCGCTCCGCCCCCAGACCCCCGTGTCGCGCTCCGCGCTCGTTCTCAAACGCCGGACGGGCTAAAGATCTCCCGCCCCGGCAGGCAAAAGTTCAGCCCCTCCCGCGTATGAGGAGCGGGGTCTTGGGCGGAGCCTCAGGTCGAGAAGGTTAGGTGCGGAGGGGCGAATAATCCCCCCGGCACCCGGCCCAGGTCACCCCTGCCGCTCACCCCCGAACCGCGCCGCCAAGTACTCCTCGAACGTGCCCTTCCCCACGGCGTGCCCCGGGGTCAGATGCCCGCCATCCCGAAACGCCCGATACCCCTTCCCCGCAAGGGGGATGCCGACCAACGGGCGCCGCTTCCCGGTGGCCCGCAGATAGGCGCGGGCCAGCGAGGTGAACGTACGCACCTCGGGCCCGCCCATGTCCTCCACCCGCCCCGCGGGTGCGCCGACCGCCAGCGAGGCGAGCTGGTCGGCGACCTCGGAGACCTCGATCGGCTGGTCGCTGACGCCGGCGGGGAGAAGAAGCACCGGCGGCTTTGCCAGTGTCGCGAGGAGCTGGAGTACGAGGTCGTGGAACTGGGTGGCGCGCAGGATCGTCCAGCCGAGCCCCGACTCCGCCACCAGCTTCTCCACGGCGAGCTTGGCCTTGTAGTAGCCGATCGGCACCAGGTCCACGCCGACGATCGAGATGTAGACCAGGTGCGGGACACCCGCGTTGCGCGCGGCCTCGATCAGATGCCCGGCCGCCCGCTCGTCGCCCCCGCGCGGCGTAGTCGCGCAGTGCACGATCGCGTCCGCTCCGGCCACGGCGGCGTCCAGCCCCGCCCCGCCCGCGCGCAGATCGACGGCGTACGGCTGCGCGTGCCGGCTGAGCACCCGCACCTCGTGGCCGTCCGCCCGCAGCCGCTCGGCGACGAGCCGGCCGAGGGTTCCGGTGCCGCCGGTCACCAGGATCGTGGTCATGCTGTTCAGCCCCTTCTCGGACGTCGGACGCTCCCGGGTCGAGCGCCCTCCGTCAGTTGAGACTGGGCAGGCATCGCGAATGTGACAACGCACGGCCACGAATGTGCGGCCGACACGACTTGGCGGCCGACCAGGCCTCGCCGGATCCGGGCCCCGTGGATCAGACCTCGATCAGGCCCCCGCCTGCGCTCGCGCCACCTGGCGCCCCACGAACTCCAGCTTGTCCGGGTTCAGTACCGCCCGCACCTGCGTGCACAGGCCGTCGTGAACCTCGAACGTGACGACAGCGAGGGGACGGTCGGCCGCCCGGGCGAGCAGCGCGGCGCGTCCGTTGACCTCGGCCACCGTGATGTCGATGTCGTCCCCCGCCGCGAACGAGTCCAGGACGCCCGACAGGAACCGCAGGACCTTGTCGCGCCCCTCGATCGGCCGGCGCGCCGCGGAGACCTTGCCGCCGCCGTCGGACCACCAGGTCACCTCGGCCGCGAACAGGCTCTCCAGACCGGCCAGATTGCCCTCGCGGGCCGCTGTGAGGAAGGTCGCGACAAGCCCGGCCTGTTGTGCGGGCGGGGCCTCGAAGCGGGCCTCCGGCGCGGCGACCCGCTGGACCGCCCGCCGGTACAGCTGACGGCAGTTGGCCTCGCTCAGCTCCAGTACGTCGGCGATCTCCCGATGGCCGTACGCGAAGGCCTCCCGCAGCACGTACACCGCGCGCTCGGTCGGGGTGAGCCGCTCCAGGAGGAGCAGCATGGCCAGGGACACCGCGTCGCGTCGCTCGGCCGACTCCAGGGGGCCGAGCGTGTCGTCGGAGGTGATCACCGGCTCGGGCAGCCACGGCCCGGCGTACTGCTCGCGCCGTGCGCGGGCCGAGGCCAGCCGGGTGAGACAGAGGTTGGTGACGACCTTGGCGAGCCAGGCGCCGAGCTGCTCGATGGTCGCGCGGTCGGCGCCGTTGAAGCGCAGATACGCGTCCTGGACGGTGTCCTCCGCGTCCGCGGCGGAACCGAGCATGCGGTAGGCCAGCCCGAACAGCCGCGGGCGGTATGTCTCGAACTCGTCGGTGAGGTTCGGCGTCACGCCTCAAGCCTGGCAGAACGTCCCCAGCCCGGCGGAGCCCGGGTCGGAGACCCGGCGGCGGGGCAAGGGCCTCCGTCACCGCCGCCGGGTCGATCGGGGGCGACCATTCGGTGTCGACAAACCGGTTTCGACGACGCGATGATCGCCGACCCTAATTGGACTAGACCACAGCGTCAATAGATATGGACCATCATCAAGGGCGTGCGCCGGAGCGGAAGTTGACCGCTCGCGCGGCGCGCGAGAAGTCCATCCATATGGCCTGTGAGCCACCACACAGGCGCTCGCCCGCATGGGCGTCGATCAGGCGTGGCACACTGGCCCTGTACCAGAAGCAGCGCACTCCGGGGTCGGTGAAATTCCGAACCGGCGGTTACAGTCCGCGACCCGGTCGCTTCCAGCGGCCGGTTGACCAGGTGAAATTCCTGGACCGACGGTTAAAGTCCGGATGGGAGGCAGTGCGCGGCGGGCGGGCATTCGTGCGCGCCGCCGTTTGTTGCGACTCGTCCCAAGGGACGAGTCCCCTTTCGGCGTCGCTCCCGGTGTCGTCGTCCGCTCATTCTGTCGTCATCGACAGGCCCCGGAGTCCGTGCCCCATGAGGCAGGAGGACCCGGGAAGTGTTCACCGGAATCGTCGAAGAGCTGGGTGAGGTCACCGCCGTCGAAAACCTCGACGACGCCTCCCGTTTCCGGCTGCGTGGCCCCGTCGTCACGCAGGGCGCGCAGCATGGCGACTCCATCGCCGTCAACGGCGTCTGTCTCACGGTGGTCGACCACGAAGGCGACGAATTCACCGCCGACGTCATGGCGGAGACCCTGGACCGCTCCAGCCTCGGTGCCCTGACCGTCGGCTCCCGCGTCAACCTGGAGCGCCCCATGGCCGTGGGTGAGCGCCTCGGCGGGCACATCGTGCAGGGACACGTCGACGGCACGGGCACGGTCATCGAGCGCAAGCCGTCCGACAACTGGGAGATCGTCAAGATCTCGCTCCCCGCGGACCTCTCCCGCTATGTGGTCGAGAAGGGCTCCATCACCGTCGACGGCATCAGCCTGACTGTGGTCGACGCGGGCCCCGACTACTTCACCGTCAGCCTCATCCCGACCACCCTCGCGCTGACCACGCTCGGCCTCAAGCAGCCCGGCGACCCGGTCAACCTCGAGGTCGACGTCATCGCCAAGTACGTCGAGCGGCTGCTGGGCACGCAGGGAGCAGCCAAGTGAACTGGCTCAACTCCGAGGCCTTCGTCCTGCTCGACCAGCACATCAAGTGGTCGGACATGATCGGCAACGTGATCGGTCTGATCGCCCTCGCGCTCGGCTGGCGCCGCTCCATATGGAGCTGGCCCGTCCAGTTCCTGTCCGGCGTCATCCTCTTCGCGGCCTTCGCGACGGCCCACCTCTCCGGCAGCGCCGGCAAGCAGGTCGTGGTCATGATCGTCGCGGTGTACGGCTGGTGGCAGTGGAACCGCGGCAAGGGGCAGACGGCGGACGGCTCCATCGCTGTCCGCTTCGCCACCTGGCGCGAGCGCGGCTACATGATCGGCGCCGCGGCCGTCGGCACCGTCGCGGTCGCCGGCCTGTTCTTCGCGTACCCGTCCCTCTCCTGGGACCCCTGGCCGGACGCGTACATCTTCGTCGGCACCATCGTCGCCATGTACGCCCAGGCGCGCGGCATGGTCGAGTTCTGGTTCGCCTGGCTGCTGGTCGACCTGGTGGGCGTGCCGCTCAACTTCGCCAACGGCTTCGCCTTCTCCGGTTTCGTCTACGTCCTGTACGGCGCGCTCGTCCTGTGGGGCATGCGCGACTGGTGGCTGCGCTCCCGCAAGGCCGGGCAGCCCGTCCTGGAAGGAGCCCCGGCATGACAACAGCGCCGGTCTGGTACAGCACCGACAACATCGAGGACTTCGCGCTCGACCCGGTCGAGAAGGCCATCGCCGACATCGCGGCGGGCCGCCCGGTCGTGGTCGTGGACGACGAGGACCGGGAGAACGAGGGTGACCTCGTCGTCGCCGCCGAGAAGGCGACCCCCGAGATCGTCGCCTTCATGATGAGCGAGTGCCGCGGGCTGATCTGCGCGCCCATGGAGGGGGACGAGCTGGACCGGCTCCGGCTCCCGCAGATGGTCGACGACAACACCGAGTCGATGAAAACCGCGTTCACAGTGTCGGTGGACGCGTCCGCCGCTCACGGTGTGACCACCGGCATCTCGGCATCCGACCGTGCCACCACGCTTCAGCTGCTCGCCGACGGCAGGGCTCAGGCGGACGACTTCGTGCGCCCCGGCCACATCTTCCCGCTGCGTGCCAAGCCCGGCGGCGTCCTGGTCCGCAACGGCCACACCGAGGCCGCCGTCGACCTGGCCCGTCTCGCGGGCCTGCGCCCCGCCGGTGCGATCGTCGAGATCGCGGGCGAGGACGGCCGCATGCTCCGCCTGCCCGAACTGATCCCCTTCGCCCGCAAGCACGGCCTGACGATCATCTCCATCGAGGACCTGATCGCCTACCGCCGCACCGCCGAGCCCACCGTCCGCCGCGAGGCCGAGGTCCACCTGCCCACCGCATTCGGCGAGTTCACGGCGTACGGCTACCGCTCGACCGTCGATGGCGTCGAGCACGTCGCCCTCGTCCACGGCGAGATCGGTGACGGCGAGGACGTCCTCGTCCGCGTCCACTCCGAGTGCCTCACCGGCGACGTCTTCCACTCGCTGCGCTGCGACTGCGGCCCCCAGCTGCAGACGGCCATGGAGCGCATCCAGGCCGAGGGGCGCGGCATCGTGGTCTATCTGCGCGGCCACGAGGGACGCGGCATCGGGCTGCTCTCCAAGCTGCGCGCGTACGAGCTTCAGGAGCAGGGTCGCGACACCCTCGACGCCAACCTGGAACTGGGCCTGCCCGCCGACGCCCGGGACTACGGCGCCAGCGCCCAGATCCTGGAGGACCTCGGCGTGCACAGCCTGCGCCTGATGACCAACAACCCCGACAAGACCGACGCGCTCGTACGGCACGGCCTCAAGGTCGCCGCGCGAGAGCCGATGCCCGTACAGGCGGGCGAGCACAACCTCCGCTACCTGCGCACCAAGCGGGACCGGATGGGGCACGACCTGCCCTGGCTGGACACGGCCACCGTGTCCGCCTGCGGCAATCAGTAACGACGGCAATACAAGTAACACCGGCACTATCGGCAACACAGCACAGCGGCACTGAGGAGAGACGTGAGCGGCAAGGGTGCACCTGAACTGTCCGTACGCAACTGCGGCGACCTGCGCGTCGCGGTCATCGCGGCACAGTGGCACGAAAAGGTGATGGATGGCCTCGTGGACGGCGCGCTGCGCGCCCTGCACGAGCTGGGGATCGACGAGCCGACCCTGCTTCGGGTCCCCGGCAGCTTCGAGCTGCCGGTCGTCGCCAAGGTCCTGGCGGGCCGCGGCTACGACGCGGTCGTCGCGCTCGGCGTCGTCATCCGTGGCGGAACCCCCCACTTCGAGTACGTGTGCCAGGGCGTCACCCAGGGCCTCACCCAGGTCTCCATCGACACCGGCGTCCCCGTCGGCTTCGGCGTGCTGACCTGCGACACCGAGGAGCAGGCCCTGGACCGCGCGGGTATCGAGGGCTCCAACGAGGACAAGGGGCACGAGGCCGTGACGGCCGCGGTGGCGACCGCGGCCACGCTGCGCTCAGTATCTGAACCCTGGCGCTGAGGAATCTCGGTGACCGCGTAGGGTGGGCAGCACCATGTCCAAGAAGACGTTCGAGGAGCTCTTCACCGAGCTCCAGCACAAGGCCGCCAACGGCGATCCCGCCACTTCGCGCACCGCCGAGCTGGTCGGCAAGGGCGTCCATGCCATCGGCAAGAAGGTCGTCGAAGAGGCCGCCGAGGTCTGGATGGCCGCCGAGTACGAGGGCAAGGACGCCGCTGCCGAGGAGATCTCACAGCTGCTCTACCACGTCCAGGTGATGATGGTCGCGCGCGGGATCTCCCTCGACGACGTGTACGCCCACCTGTAAATCCCGCTGTTCCCCCACCCCTTCACGCAAAGGAAGCCGACCTCATGCTGCGCATCGCCGTCCCCAACAAGGGTTCCCTGTCAGGCCCTGCGGCGGAGATGCTGCATGAGGCCGGCTACCAGCAGCGCCGGGAGTCCAAGGAGCTGAGGATCGTCGACCCGGAGAACGAGGTCGAGTTCTTCTACCTCCGCCCCCGCGACATCGCGATCTACGTCTCCTCCGGCCGCCTCGACATCGGCATCACCGGCCGCGACCTGCTGATCGACTCGGGCGCCAACGCGGAGGAGATCCTGCCGCTCGGCTTCGCCCGCTCGACCTTCCGGTTCGCCACCAAGCCGGGCACGGCGAACGGCATCGGGGACCTCTCCGGTATGACGGTCGCCACCTCGTACGAGGGCATCGTCGCCAAGCACCTCGCCGACCACGGCATCGACGCCTCCGTCGTCCACCTCGACGGCGCCGTCGAGACCGCCATCGAACTGGGCGTCGCCGAGGTCATCGCGGATGTCGTCGAGACCGGCACCTCGTTGCGCAACGCGGGCCTCGAGGTGTTCGGCGACCCGATCATGAAGTCCGAGGCCGTCGTCATCCGCCGGGTCGGAGTCGACACCTCCGAGGACGCCGAGCCCAAGGTGCAGCAGTTCCTGCGCCGCCTCCAGGGCGTCCTGGTGGCACGGACGTACGTGATGATGGACTACGACTGCCGCGCCGAGCACCTGGAGAAGGCCGTCGCGCTCACCCCGGGCCTGGAGTCGCCGACCATCTCGCCGTTGCACAACGAGGGCTGGGTCGCCGTGCGCGCCATGGTCCCCGCCAAGGAGGCCCAGCGGATCATGGACGACCTGTACGCTCTCGGCGCGCGGGCCATCCTGACCACGGCCATCCACGCCTGCCGGCTCTGACGGGACCGCCGCACATGTCAGACCTTCCCGCCCTCCCCGTCACCTTCCGCCCGTCCCGCACCCGGGCCGTGCTGCTCACCGCGGGCGCAGCGATCTTCGTGGTCATCACGACGGTCGCGATGCTCCTGGAGCAACTCAGCCCGGGGGAGCGGCTCAGCTTCATCTTCACCGCGGCGCTGCTCTTCGGGGTGCTCCTGCTGCTCTCCCGGCCCAAGGTCGTCGCCGACGAGACCGGGGTCACCGTCGTCAACATCGCCAGCAGGCGGCACCTTGACTGGGCGGAGATCCTCCAGGTCAACCTGCGCCCCGGCGACCCCTGGGTGTTCCTCAACCTCAGTGACGGCACCAGCCTGCCCGCGCTCGGCATCCAGCCGGGCATCGCCAAGCAGCGCGCGATCGAGGACGCCCGCGCCCTGCGTGCCCTCGCCGAGGCCCGTTCCATCGGCGACCCCGAGAAACATGAGGGCTGACTCTCAGCCTTCCACACTGCCCACCGGGGCCATGTCTTGATTAATCTGTTGGCGGAGGCGTTTTCGTTGCGCCTCCGTCTCTGATGCGCCACCCGGTGTTCAGAGGCCCCCTGCTACCCGAGGAGTGACTCCCTCCAGCGATGGACGGATCGTCCTGTAGTACCTGCGCCGCCCCCTCCCGACATACCGAGGCGGCGGCATGACCATCCCCCTGCTGCTCCTTGGGGCGGCGTTCCTGCTGATCCTCGCCAACGGCTTCTTCGTCGCGGCGGAGTTCGGCCTCGTCACGGTCGAGCGCCCCGACGCCGAGAAGGCCGCGGCCGACGGTGACCGACGGGCTGTGACCGTCGTGAACTCGCTCAAGGAGCTGTCCTTCCAGCTCTCCGGCACCCAGCTCGGCATCACCATCACCTCGCTGGTCGTCGGCATGCTCGCCGAACCGGCGCTCGCCGAGCTGCTGCGCGGCCCGTTCACCGCGATCGGCGTCCCCGAAGGCGCCGTGTCCGGAGTCGCCGTGGTGGTCGGCATGCTGCTCGCCTCGGCCGTGCAGATGGTCATCGGCGAACTCGTGCCCAAGAACTGGGCCGTGTCCAAGCCCCTGCAGGTCGCCCGTTTCGTCGCGGGCCCGCAGCACATCTTCTCGCGGCTGTTCCGGCCGGTGATCGCCGCCCTCAACGCGGTCGCCAACCGGCTCGTACGCGCCCTGGGCGTCGAGCCCGCCGAGGAGCTGGCCTCCGCCCGCACCCCCGGCGAACTCGTCTCCCTCGTCCGGCACTCGGCGCAGGCCGGTGCCCTGGAGCAGGACACCGCGGATCTCTTCGTGCGGACCATCTCGCTCGCCGACCTGACCGCGCAGCACGTCATGACCCCGCGTGTGAAGGTCAGCGCGCTGCAGTCGACGGCGACCGCCGAGGACGTCGTCAACCTCACCCGCGCCACGGGCCTGTCCCGCTTCCCCGTCTACCGGGAGCGGATCGACGAGATCGTCGGCATGGTGCACCTCAAGGACGCCCTCGCGATCCCCTCGCACGACCGGCTGCGCACCCCCGTCGGCCGGATCGCACAGGCCCCGCTGCTCGTCCCGGAGACGCTGCCCGTGCAGCCCCTCCTGGAGCAGCTGCGCAGCGAGCAGCCGATCGCCGTCGTCGTCGACGAGTACGGCGGCACGGCGGGCGTCGTCACCCTGGAGGACATCGTCGAGGAACTCGTCGGCGAGGTCCGTGACGAGCACGACGGGCAGGATCTGCCCGAACTCGCGGTGGCGCCGCCCGAGGACGGACGGCTCGCGTGGGACGCCGACGGCAGCTGCCGGGTGGACGTGCTGCAGCGCATAGGCCTCGACGTGCCCGAGGGCCCGTACGAGACCGTCGCGGGCCTCGTCGCCGATCTGCTCGGCCGGATCCCGGCCCCCGGCGACAAGGCCGAACTCCCGGGCTGGCGCCTGTCGGTGCGCCAGGTCGGGCACTACCGCGCCGAACGCGTCCGCCTGGTGCGGACCGCGCCCGTTGCGGAGGCCGTCCGATGAGCGTGCTCCAACTCCTGTTCGCCGCGCTGCTGGTGCTCGCCAACGGCTTCTTCGTCGGCGCCGAGTTCGCGCTCGTCTCCGTACGGCGCAGCCAGATCGAACCGCTGGGGACCGCGCGGGCCCGACAGGTCCTGTACGGCCTGGAGCGGCTCCCGCAGATGATGGCCGCGGCCCAATTCGGCATCACCGTCTGCTCGCTGACGCTCGGCGCGGTCGCCGAGCCGACCGTCGCGCATCTGCTGGAGCCGGTCTTCGGGGTGATCCATCTGCCGGACGGGCTGATCCACCCCCTCGGATACGTCATCGCGCTGGCCTTCGTCGTCTTCTTCCACCTCGTCATCGGCGAGATGGTGCCGAAGAACCTGGCGATGGCCGCGCCCGAGAGGACGGCGCTGTGGCTGAGCCCCGGCCTGGTCGCCTTCGCGCGCCTGTGCCGTCCGGTCACCGTCGCTCTGGGCGCCTGCGCCCGTCTGATCCTGAAGCTGTTCCGTGTGGAGCCCAAGGACGAGGTCGAGGCGGTCTTCACCAGCGAGCAGCTCAACCGTCTGGTCGAGGACTCGGGTCAGGCGGGTCTGTTGGAACCGCAGGAGCAGGAGCGCTTGGAGGACGCGCTGGAGCTGGGTTCGCGCCCGGTCACCGATGTCCTGCTGGACCGCGACTCCCTGGTGACCGTGGGGCCCTCGGTCACCCCGGGCCAGGTCGTCGCGCTCACCGCGCGCACCGGGTACTCCCGGTTCCCCGTGGTCGCCGAGAACGGTGCCTTCATGGGCTATCTGCATGTGAAGGACGTACTCGACCTGGAGGAGTCCGAGCGGGCGGTGCCACAGCAGATCTGGCGCCCGATGACGACCCTGCGGTCCGAGCTTGCGCTGGACGACGCGCTGACCGTGATGCGTCGCGCCGCGACGCACCTCGCCCAGGTCGCCGACGCGTCGGGAAAGGTCCTGGGGCTCGTGGCCCTGGAGGACGTCTTGGAGCTGCTGGTCGGCGAGGTACGCGACCCGGCACACCGGGAAACCCCGCCTCTCCGCGTCTCGGAACCCCGCCCGAGCGAGGCCCCGGAGGAAGCACTGGCGAGCTGAGCCAGCGGGTTTCTCGCCCCCTCCGCCGCTGCCCGTCGTGTCCGCGCAGTTCCCCGCGCCCCTGAAAAGGGGCGCGGGGAACTGCGCGATCTTTTGGCGGGAGGTCTGGGGGTGGCAGCCCCCAGGTACGGGAATGGGTAGGGGCGGAGGGGGCGAGAAACCTCCCCGCGGCCACCCCGGTCACATCGGCGACGGATCCTGTGGTCCCCGCCCCGACAGGACCTCCCCGTACGCCTGCATCAGATCCGGCAGCCGCAGTGTCGACAAGTCGTCCCGGGACAGTGTCCCGGGATAGAGCGACAGCCGGAGGTCGCGGTACGCGCAACTCTTCTCGTACAGCGTCCGCAGAAAGCGCCCGTTGCCGAGCTCGTCGATCCACCCCTGGTCGACGACATGACCGGCGATCGAGCGCAGCTCGTCCAGCGCCTCCTCGTCCCACACGTCACCGTTCTCCGCGGCCAGCACCTCGCCGATGGAGGTGAGTTCGAGGGGCCGGTAGGAGGGGAAGTCGACGCGGGTGGTGAAGCGGGAGGAGAGGCCGGGGTTGGCGGCCAGGAGGCGGTCCATGCCTTCCGGGTAGCCGGCGAGTATGACGACGAGGTGGTCGCGATTGTCCTCGGCCCGCTTCAGGAGCACCTGCAGGGCCTCGTCGCCGTACGCGTCGCCCTTGCCGTACCCGGAGTTCGACAATGAATAGGCCTCGTCGACGAAGAGCACACCGCCGATGGCGGAGTCGATCAACTCGTTGGCCTTGACCGCCGTCTGGCCCAGATACTCGCCGACCAGGTCCGCCCGCTGCGCCTCCACCAGATGGTCGCCGCCGAGCAGCCCGAGTGCGTAGAAGACCCGGCCGAGGATGCGGGCCACGGTGGTCTTGCCGGTGCCGGAGGGGCCGGAGAAGACGAAGTGCCGCTTCGGCGGCTGGACCGGGAGACCCTGCCCGGCGCGCAGCCTCGCCATGTTCAACTGCGCCGACAGCGCCTTGACTTGGCGCTTCACGGGCTCCAGGCCCACCATGCGCTCCAGCTCGGCGAGCGCCTCCTCGAGTAATGCGGGGTCGGTCGGCCCGGCGGGCAGCGGCTGCACCGGCACCACTGCCTTCTCGCGCACCGCGTCGGTCTCCGGAGGCAGCCCGCCCGGCGGCGCGAGATCGGGCTCCGAGAGCTTCAGGTCCCGTCCCTCGGCGCCGAACAGCGGATCCACACCGTCCGGGCCCTCCATCACGTCCTGCCCGACCCCGGCGAGCGTGATCGCCGCCAGGTCGGCGGCGGCATCGTCGTACCCGTCGCCCTCGGAGATCGCCGCGAGCCGTGCCGAGGTGTCCATGAAGGAGGAGTCGACCCGGTGCACCGCCCGGTACAGGGGCAGCGCCGCGGCGGACCGCCCGGTGCCCTCGTGCGCCCGCGCCAGCCAGTACCGCAGCTCCTTGCGCTGCGGCTGCTCGCTGCGGCAGCGCATCAGTGCGGAGGACAGGAGCGGCTCCGCCTGGCCGTACATCTCCAGGCGGACTCGGGCCATGCCGCCGAAGAGGCCGGCCTCTATGCCCAGCATGGGATCGTCGATCAGCGGGTCGGTGTGCCGGACCAACTGCTCCCAGTCCTTGACCAGATACGCGCGGCACGCGTGCAGGAACCGCACCTGGGGGTCCGCGTCGACGGGCGGCAGACCCGCGAGCGCGCGGTCCAGCTCCGGGACATGACGTCCGTCCAGCCAGTGCGAGGCGTGCGCGAGCAGCAGATCGCGCGGGCTCTCCAGCACGGGCTGGACCCACCAGCCCAGCCAGTACCAGGAGTTGAGGGTGCGCCGATGCCGGGTGCGCTGCTCCCCGAAGCGCTCCCGGTGCCGGAACATGCGCAGCAGAGCGGTCGTCGTGTCCACCCGCAGCGCGTGCAGCCCGAGCCAGCCGTCCGCCATGCCCGGGTCCATCCGGACCGCGGCGCGGAACTCCTCCTCCGCCTGCGGATAGGCGCCCATCGTGTACGCATCCACACCTCGCAGCCAGGCGAGGTCGGCCGGGGCCTCCGGGCCCTGAGTGCCGAAGTCCATCACGTCCCCCACAAACCGTGCCCCCGATGGTCAGGGTGTGTCTCGTGGATCACGACACCCCCTCGCCGCCGGGCCGGTGCCCGTCGGCAGCCTTGGTCGAACCGCCGTGCCACGGACGGGAGTTGCATCGGTGCGCAGAGCAGCCGTCCGAAGGTCGCACCGAGAGGCATCGTACCTGCGGTGCATACGCGGGCCGAAGGGTGCCGTCACACCCCGTTCCACGAGGTGGGAGCAGATGGGGCGCACTTCGCACGGTGACCGAGGGTGAGCGAATCACGGCGCGCAGCGCCCGGAAAAAGGGGGTGTGGGCAGAACGAAGCCCCCGATCACGGGGGAACAACCGGGGGCTTCGCGACTGCGGGCGGTTTCAAAAGACCGCACATTCAGAACGTAAGTCCTGTACGGCCCCCCGGTCAAGCCGAGTTGAAGCACTGACGGAACTTCTCATGCAAGGGTCTTCACAAGTTCAGCACATTGCGGATGGTCCGTCACCGTGAGTGATGGTGCGATTCGGTCCTGACGTCTCAACGCGCCCCGGCAGCACCTCGTACCCCTCAGAACACTGCCGCACCAGAAGATCGGCGAATGGTCTTGAGGGGTCCTTGGCGAAGTGTTGGCGCTCGGCGCGGACCCATCCGGCCCAGAACTCGCGCTGCGCCTCTCCGTCCCGCAGCCGCCCGCGCGTCCACGCTTCGTCGTGCGGCAACTCCATCCACAGCAGTCGCGCAAGGAACGGGCGCAGGGCGCGGCGACCGGCGCCGACGCCCTCCAGGAGGATCACGGGCGCGGGCGGCAGCGGACGGGCCGGGTCGAAGCTCCGGGCGATCCAGTCGTAGGGGGTGTAGTGCGCGGTCTCGCCCCGGCGCAGCGGCTCGACCACCTGGCGCAGCAGCCGCTCCGTCCAGGCGAAGAGCTGCTCGTGCGTCGCGATGTCGTCGAGGTGCAGCACGGGTGCGTCGCCCAGTGCCGCCGCCAACTGCCCGGCGAATGTGGTCTTTCCGGAGCCCGCGTGCCCGTCGACGCCGATCAGGCGGACGGGGCCGCAGGAAGGCGGCAGTCGGCGCAGCTGCGCGGCGAGGTCGTGAATGGGGCTTCCCGGGGTGCGGTGAGATGTCGGCATATTCCTGGGGGACATTCTATCCGGATGGCGTTCATGGGGGATCCGCGGGTACGGAATAGTGCCGCATTGAACTATTCATTGAACAATCCTCAAGAACTCCTTTCGCTCCCTCCATAACCGTGGGCGACGTGGAACCAGGTATTTCGCAAATGCCGTTCCGGTTCCCCTTGATACTGAGTAGGGTGCCTGTTACGCAGCTGCGAAGCGTCGTACGGGGACGGGCAGGGGAAGATGGCCGCGGGGTTATTCGAGGGGCAGTATGTGTGGCATCCGGCGGCCGACGACCGCAGACTCGCGAGCGTCTGCGTGGATGTCCGGGCCGGCCGCTATCTGAGCGCCCATGAAGCCCTCGCGGAGACCCGCGGCGACTTCGGACTGCGTGCCCACCGTTCCCTTGTCGTGGCTTCCGAGGCCGCCGACTCCGACCTCGCCGAACGCTGGCTGGCCGAGGAGCCGGCCCCCGAGGCCGCGCTGATGTGGGCGCGTGTGGCCGTGCTGCGGGCGCTGCGCGCGGCGGATGCCAAGGACGATCGGGCCGAGGCCCTGGAGCGCATCGCGCTGACTGCGTGCGACCGGGCCACGAGGATGGCCCCCGCCGATCCCACGCCCTGGGTCGCCAAACTGGCCATGGCCCGGCTGCACGACCTGCGCGACCCCGCGCCGCAGGGCCTGCTCACGCAGCCGCCCGGCCCCTGGCAGCTGTTCTCGCACATCCTCCGCCTCGACCCCTGGAACCGTGAGGGCCACCACCGCTTCCTGACGTTCTTCTTCACGCGATACGGCGGTTCGGTGAACGCAGCCTGGGACGTCGCTGCCTTCCTGAGCCAGCGCGCCCCCGCCTCCTCGCCGCTGCGGCTGCTTCCGCTGGTCGCGCTGGTGGAGAGCTACAACCCCTCGCAGCTTCTCGTCGACCGCACCTGGGAGCAGCCCCAGTGGCGCTCCACCGCGCTCGCGATCTATCAGAACTGGCTTCCCGAGGTGCCGGGTTACCGCTTCACGCCGGTGCTCGACCTGGCGTATCTGGCCCACGCGCTGTTCATGGCCCAGCGCGAGTTCGAGGCCCGCGCCGTCTTTATGGCCATGGGGCCCTACGCCTGCCGGATGCCCTGGAGTGTGTTCGGCGACCCCGAGGAGCAGCTCTCCCGCGCCCGCCGCTCCTGCGGCCTGCCTGTGCCGGGGGCAGCCTGAGCCGGCCCGGACCGATCGTCCGGCCCGCCTGGACCAGCCTCCCGGCCGCCCCCGTCTTCCGGTCAACTCCCACAGAAAGGTCAGTTGTGTCAGAACGGATATCGGCCCCGCGCGCGAAAGGTCATGTCGGCGAGGACTCCGCCGCGCTCGACGACGACGCGACACTTCATGCGATGGGATATCCGCGAAAGCTCACACGCCGATTCCAGGCGTTTGACAATTTCGCAATATCCTTCACCATCATCAATATCATCTCGGGAATCTTCTCGTCCTTCGGATTCGGTATGAATGCCGGTGGTCCGCGCATTCTCGTCTTCGGCTGGATCGGCGTCTCCGTCATGGTGCTGTTCATCGGCGCCGCCATGGCGGAGGTGGCTTCCGCCTATCCGACCAGTGGGGCGCTCTATTTCTCCGCCGGAAAGCTGGCCAAGCGCCACAAGGGTGCCTGGTCCTGGTACACGGGCTGGCTGAATTTCGTCGGTCAGGTGGGCGGCACGGCCGCCACCGGATACGCGGCCGCCACCTTCATCCAGGCCTTCATCGCCCTGCAGTGGCACTCGTACGAGCCGACCGCCCAGCAGACGGTCCTGATCACTGCGCTGATCATCGTGCTCCAGGGTTTGGCCAATACCTACACCGTGCAGTTGGTCGCCCTGCTCAACCGGATCTCCGTGTGGTGGCTGCTGATCGGGCTCCTGGTGATCGTCAGCACACTGATCGTGATGCCCGACGACCATCAGTCGGCCTCGTTCGTCACACATTTCGTGAACAACACCGGTTTCACCAACGGCCTTTACGGAGGGATGCTCGGCCTGCTGGTCACCAGTTGGACCTTCACGGGCTTCGACGGCAGCTTCCACATGTCCGAGGAAACGGTGCGGGCCACGGTCAACGCGCCCAAGGGGATCACGCGGGCGATCGGCTATTCGGCGATCACCGGACTGATCCTCATGCTCGCCCTCGTGTACAGCATTCATGACTATGACCAAGTGGCGAGCTCTTCGGCGCCGCCCGTGCAGATTCTCATCGACGGGCTTGGCATGGGCACGGCAAAGGCCATCCTGTTGATCGTGATCGGGGCCATGCTCTTCTGCGGTCTGGCGAATCTGACCAGCAACACCCGGCAGATCTTCGCCTTCTCCCGGGACGGCGCCATGCCGGGCTCCCGCTGGTGGCACTCGGTCTCGCCGCGCACCCGTACCCCCGTCAAGGCCGTCTGGCTGGCGGTTGCCTGCTCGCTGGCCCTTGTGGTTCCCGGCTGGTGGTCGCACACGGCGTTCACCGCCATCGTCAGCGTCAACGTCGTCGGACTCTTCCTCGCCTACGCCGTGCCGATCTTCCTGCGACTGCGGCTCGGCGACGAGTTCCAGCCCGGCCCGTGGAACCTGGGGCGCTGGAGCAAGGCGGTCGGCTGGGTGGCCGTGATCTGGATCCTCGCCAGCAGCGCGCTGTTCATGCTGCCGCAGGTGTCGCCGATCACCGGCGACACCTTCAACTACGCCTCGATCGCCCTCGCCGTGGTGCTGATCATCGCCACGGTGTGGTGGTTCGCCACGGCGCGCCGCCGCTTCCAGGGGCCGGTCAGCTACGGGCGGCCCGACGAGGTCGCGGCGATGGACCTCATCTGACGGTGCCCGTCCTCGACCCCGGTACACGGCACCGCCCCACCGGGGTCGAGGCCTCGCAGGTCATGCCAGTGGTCCCGACCAATATTGGTGGGTGCGGCGCGGGCCGAAGTGCTGGCAGAAGTCGGTCCCCGGCGTCCATAGTTGGCCCACGGCGATGCACTGGACAACGTCTGAACTCGCCGCTTGCAGCCGTGCGCCTGAACCGTCGCTTCCGGACGAACTGGGGGTCACCCACCCATGACCAGAGCTTCAGAGCCGTCCCGCAGAGCCGTCCTCGCCGCAGCGGTCGCCGCGGCGACCGCCGGTGCCGCGGGCCCCGCGGCCGCGGCCACCCCGGGCGGGTCGGCGGAAGCACCTTCATCGCTCGTGGACAACCGTGCCTGGACCTCGTACACCGACTGGCGAAGCGGCAGCGCGCAGGGCACGCGGGCGGTGCCGGGCGTCCGTCCGGGCCTGGTGATCGCCGCCCCGGCCGGCACCTTCGACTACCCGGACCCGCACACCGGCAAGACCGCCACCTGGGAGTACGCGACCTGGACCTCCCCGGTCCACCGGCTCGCGGTCCCGTCCACCGAGGCCATCGCCTCCTGGAACGCGGACACCCCGGCCGGCACCTGGCTCCAGGTCGAGCTGACGGGCACGTACTCCGACGGCACGGACACGCCCTGGTACGTGATGGGCCGCTGGGCGGCCGGCGACCAGGACATCAGGCGGACCTCCGTGGACGACCAGAGCGACGGCAAGAGCAGCATCTGGACGGACACCTTCTCCATCGACGACGCCGCCTCGGGCCTGCGCCTCGTCTCCTACCGGCTGCGGCTGACCCTCTACCGCACCCCGGGCACCAGGATCACGCCCACGGTGTGGCGACTCGGCGCGATGGGCTCCGACATCCCCGACCGCTTCACCGTCCCGGCCTCCACACCGGGCCTCGCCCAGGAACTGGTCGTCCCGCGCTACTCGCAGGAGATCCACGCGGGCCAGTACCCCGAGTACGACAACGGCGGCGAGGCCTGGTGCAGCCCCACCTCCTCGCAGATGATCATCGAATACTGGGGTCGCAAGCCCACCGCGGAGCAACTGGGCTGGGTGAATCCGGACTACGGCGACCCCCAGGTGTGCCACGCGGCCCGGTTCACGTACGACTACCAGTACGCTGGCTGCGGCAACTGGCCCTTCAACGCCGCCTACGCCGCCACGTACAAGGACCTCCAGGGCGTGGTGACCCGCCTCGGCTCGCTCACCGACCTGGAGACGCTGATCGCCGCCGGCATCCCGGCCATAACGTCGCAGTCCTTCCTCAAGTCCGAGCTGACGGGAGCGGGTTACGGGACCTCGGGCCACCTCATGACCGTCATCGGGTTCACCGCGGACGGCGATGTGATCGCCAACGACCCGGCGTCGCCGAGCGACGACGCGGTGCGCCGTGTCTACAAGCGGCGTGAGTGGGAAAACATCTGGCTGCGGACCAAGCGGTACAACGCTTCCGGGAACGTCGTCTCCGGTACCGGTGGCGTCTGTTATCTGTACTTCCCGGCGGATCCGTCGGCGCGGCAGCGCAAGGCGCTGGCGGCGGTGGGGGTTCGCTGAAGGAAGGCGGCCCCTCCCCGTGCAGGGGCCGCCCGCCCGCTCAGCTCTGGACCGGATCGACCACCCAGTCGGGGTGGTTCGGCATCGGCGGGGTCTTCGCGCCGTACAGCCACGGGTGCAGGAAGCCGTCGAGGTCCTGGCCGGAGACCTTCGACGCCAGGTCGATGTAGTCCTGCGTACTGGCGATCTTTCCGCGGTACTTGGTGACCCAGGTGCGCTCGATCTTCCCGAACGTCTCCTCGCCGACCTTCTCGCGCAGCGCGTACAGGACGAGCGTCGAGCCGTCGTACCGCATGCGCTTGAAGAGGTTCGGCTCGGTCGGCTCGGCCGGGGCGCCGTAGTCGTGGCGCCACTGGTCGTGGCTCGCGTACGCCGTCTTCATGGTGTCCTCGAAGCTCACGCCGCCGTGCGCCTCCGAGTACAGCCGCTCGTAGAAGCGGGCGTGGCCCTCGCTCAGCCACAGGTCGGACCAGGTCTTGATGCCGACGCTGTCACCGGTCCACTGGTGGGTCAGCTCGTGGACCAGGTTCCGCTCGGCGTCGACCTGGTTGCCGAGCAGGTCGGCCTTGGGGATCAGGGAGAGCGTCTGCGTTTCCAGGGCCACGCCCAGGTCGGTGTCGCCGACGAGGAGGCCGTACCGGTTGAAGGGGTACGGGCCGAGTCGCTCCTCCAGCCAGGCGATGTGGTCGGCGGTGAGCTTGCGGTACTGCTCGGTCGATGCGACCAGGTCGTCCGGGACCACGTCGCGGATCGGCAGCCCGTGCGGGCCCGTGCCGTCGACGAAGGTGAACTTGCCGATCGCCAGCTGTGCGAGCTGCGTCGCCAGCGGCTGTGCGGAGTCGTACGTCCACTTCACGCGGCCGTCGGCCTGCTCGGTTCGGCCGGTCAGCTCGCCGTTGGCCACGGCCTTGAGACCCGGCGGCGTGGTGATGCGGAAGGTGATCGGCGCCCGCTGGCTCGGGTGGTCGTTCGACGGGAAGATCATCTTGGCGCCGTTGGGCTGCGGATACAGCACCGTGCCGTCCGGCGTGGGAATCCAGCCGTAGTCCTCGATGGCGTCGTCGCGGTGGCGCATCTGGGTCGGGTCGGCGGTGTAGGTGACCTCGACCGTGAAGGCCTTGCCCTGGGCGAGGGGCTTCGCGGGGGTGATCACCAGCTCGTCGCCGTCGCGCTCGGCGGCGGCCGGCTTCCCGTCGACGGTCACCGTGTGCAGGGTGTTCCCGGCGAAGTCCAGGTCGAAGCGGGACAGCGCCTGGGTGGCGGTCGCCTTGATCGTCGTGACGGCCTCGAAGGGCGTCTTCGGCGCCTGCCAGTCGAAGTCGAGGAGGTAGCCGTTGACCTTGTATCCCCCGTTGCCGTCGAGCGGGAAGATCGGGTCGCCGAGGCCTGCCGCTCCCGGGGACGGGGCGCCGGCCGCGGCGGAAGCGGAGCCCGAGGACGTGGAGGAAGCGGCTTGCGAGACCGGACCCGTCAACGCGGCTGCCGCGGTGATAGCCGCTGCCAAGGCCAGGCGCGCTCTGCGGCGAGGCGTCCGGAACGTGCTCATCAAGGACCTTTCGGTTGACTGACCACTGTCGTGTGAGGAGACGCACAGTTCCCTCACATCGTTGTGGAATCCCGCGGCATTCGAAGCACGTCGAAGTGATCGGCGCTCGCGGCGTGACCAAGGTCTCTACCGCGGGAACCCGCTTCGGTGGCAAGGTGGTCGAGTCGGTGGGGAGCCGATGTGAGGCGGGGGGACCGGACCGCACCACTACGTCAGCGAGATGCCATGACCGCGACCTCCGCCACCGCCACCCGTCTCCGTGCCCGCACCGGCGGCCCCAAGGACGACGGCCCCAAGATCCTCGAACATGTCGCGGGCTGGACCTTCGTCGTGGTCCTGGCCATGCTCGTCACGCAGCTCGGCCTGCTGTGAGCTGAGCTCTCGGAAAGCGGCCCTGCGGAAGGCGACGCCCTCACGACCGAGGCAGTCGATCGGAGTCGAACAAGCAGGTGGCGCAGGTCTGCCATACTGCCGGTGTCCCGCTGGCAGTTGGAGACCAGGTCCGAAATTGAATAATAGTCAACAGCGCGGCGTCGACCGCCCACGGGCGCGCGGCACCGACCGCTCACTGGCGCGCCGCGCCGAACTCATCGCCATCGGACGGAAGTTGTTCGCCGACACGTCGTACGACGCACTGTCGATGGACGACATCGCACGGCAGGCGCATGTTGCCAAGGGGCTCATCTACTACTACTTCAAGTCCAAGCGCGGCTACTACCTCGCCATCGTCGAGGACTCGGTCGCGGACCTGATCTCCCGGGCGGCAGGCGGCCTCGAACTGCCCCCGGTCGAGCGGGTGCACCGCACCATCGACGGCTATCTGCGCTACGCCGAGCACAACCAGGCCGCGTACCGCACGATCATCACCGGCGGAGTCGGTTTCGACACCGAAGTGCAGGCCATACGCGAGGGCGTGCGCGAAGTCATCGTCGAGACCATCGCCGAAGGCGCGTACGGCAGGCGCAAGATCGCGCCGCTGCCCCGCATGGCGCTGCTCGGCTGGCTCTACAGTGTCGAGGGCGCCACCCTCGACTGGATCGGCCACCCCACGCTGCCGCGCGACACCGTGCGCGAGCTGCTGGTGAAGATGCTGGGCGGCGCCATGCGCGCCGTCGAGGAGCTCGACCCCTCCTACCTGGCCCCGCCGGAGGCACGGCGCGGCGCATGAGTGAGGGGCGGCGGATCGCAACCGACCCCCCGCCCCAAAGTCCCCGCGGATACGGCTAGTTGATGGACTTGATCAGCTCGCCGTTCGACGTGTCACCGCTCAGCTCCCAGAAGAACGTGCCGCCCAGGCCCTGCGCGTTCTTGTAGCTCATCTTGCCCGCGATGGTCGACGGAGTGTCGTAACTCCACCAGTTGTTCCCGCACTTGGCGTACGCGGTGCCGCCGACCGTGCCGGTCGCCGGGCACTTCGTCTTGAGCACCTTGTAGTCGTCGATGCCCTGCTCGTACTTTCCCGCCGCCGGGCCGGTGGCCGTGCCACCCGGCGCCGCCTGGGTGACACCGGTCCAGCCGCGCCCGTAGAAGCCGATGCCGAGCAGCAGCTTCGAGGCCGGGATGCCGAGGCCCTTGAGCTTCGCGATCGTCGCGGACGTGTAGTAACCGGCCTTCGGAATACCGGTGTACGAGTTCAGCGGCGAGTGCGGGGCCGTCGGCCCGGTCGCGTTCCAGGCGCCGAAGAAGTCGTACGTCATCGGGTTGTACCAGTTGACGTACTGTGCCGCGCCCGCGTAGTCCGCCGCGTCGATCTTGCCGCCGGCGGTGGCGTCGGCGGTGATCGCCGCCGTGACCAGGTTGCCGCTGCCGAACTTCGCTCGCAGCGCCGACATCAGGTTCTTGAACGCGGCCTTGCCGCTGGTGTCGCAGGTGTTGCCGCAGGCGTTCGGGTACTCCCAGTCGATGTCGATGCCGTCGAAGACGTCCGCCCACTTGGAGTTCTCGACCAGGTCGTAGCAGGACTGGGCGAACGCGGCGGGGTTCCTGGCGGCCTCGCCGAAGCCGCTCGACCAGGTCCAGCCGCCGAAGGACCACAGCACCTTGAGGTTCGGGTGCTTCTTCTTCAGCTTGCGCAGCTGGTTGAAGTTGCCGCGCAGCGGCTGGTCCCAGGTGTCGGCGACGCCGTCCACGGACTGGTCGGCCGTGTACGCCTTGTCGGTCGCCGCGTAGGAGTCGCCCATGGCGCACTTGCCGCCGGTGACGTTGCCGAACGCGTAGTTGATGTGGGTCAGCTTGGCGGCCGAGCCGGAGGTCTCGATGTTCTTGACGTGGTAGTTCCGGTCGTAGACGCCCCATTCGGTGAAGTAACCGACGACCTTGGAACCGGCCGCGGCGGTCTGGGCGGAGCCGGTCTTCGGGGTGGCGGTCGCCGTGCCGGCGCCGGCCAGCAGCCCCGCGCCGAGGATGGCACAACAGGCGGCGGACAGGAGTGCCCGGAAGCGGGCGCGGGGGCGGTGCGTACTGAGCATCGGGTGTCTCCTCGTGGGGGAGAGGGGAACGCGCGCCGTTTGGCATGAACGCGGTAAGGCGTGGGGGAAGACTAGGAGGACTAGACCAGTGCGTCAATGGTTCGGACCAATTTCCCTTTCTTTTAGTAAGCGGTCGTTAACTGGTGACGCGATGCCTCCGATCGGGCATACTCACAGCGCCACAACCGCTGATCAGCAGCTTCCGTAACCCGGAAGGGGAGCATCGGCTGAGGCCCGTGAGACCCCGGCGGAGCCGCCCCACCCAAGGCGTGCGTCCGCCGATGTGCCCGACAGGGAGGAGAGCGTCGCCATGCCCGACCGCGCCCCGCAGCCGGTGGACCGTCAACTGCCCACGGACGAGGCCCGGGATCTGATCTCGCTCGTCCGCGACATCGCGCAGCGTGAGATCGCCCCGAAGGCGGCCGAGGAGGAGGACGCCGGGCACTTCCCGCGCGAGGTCTTCAGCCTGTTGTCCGAGTCGGGTCTGCTCGGGCTGCCCTACGACTCCGAGTACGGCGGCGGGGATCAGCCGTACGAGGTCTACCTCCAGGCCCTCGAAGAGCTTGCCGCGGCCCGTCTCACCGTCGGCCTCGGCGTCAGCGTGCACTCCCTCGCCTGTCATGCCCTGGCGAACTACGGCACCAAGGAACAGCAGGTCGAGCACCTGCCAGCGATGCTCGGCGGGGGCCTCCTCGGCGCGTACTGCCTCTCCGAGCCGTCCTCCGGTTCGGACGCCGCCTCGCTGCGGACCAAGGCCGTACGCGACGGTGACGACTGGGTGATCACGGGCACCAAGGCCTGGATCACGCACGGCGGCATCGCCGACTTCTACACCGTGCTCGCGCGCAGCGGTGGCGACGGTCCCCGCGGCATCACGGCCTTCCTGGTGCCAGGTGACGCCGAGGGGCTGAGCGCCGCGCTGCCCGAGAAGAAGATGGGCATGAAGGGCTCGCCCACCGCCCAGGTCCACTTCGACGGGGTGCGGGTCTCCGACGACCGGCGCGTCGGCGACGAAGGTCAGGGCTTCGCCATCGCGCTGTCCGCGCTCGACTCCGGGCGGCTGGGCATCGCGGCCTGCGCCATTGGTGTCGCCCAGGCGGCCCTCGACGAGGCCGTGGCGTACGCCAGCGGCCGACAGCAGTTCGGGCGGCCCATCTCGGACTTCCAGGGGCTGCGCTTCATGCTCGCCGACATGGCGACGCAGATCGAGGCGGGCCGGGCGCTCTACCTGGCCGCGGCACGGCTGCGCGACGCGGGCCGGCCGTTCTCCAAGCAGGCGGCCATGGCCAAGCTGCTGTGCACGGACACGGCGATGAAGGTCACCACGGACGCCGTCCAGGTACTCGGCGGCTACGGGTACACCGCCGACTTCCCGGTCGAGCGCTATATGCGCGAGGCCAAGGTCCTCCAGATCGTCGAGGGCACCAATCAGATCCAGCGGATGGTCATCGCCCGTCACCTCGCGGGTCCCGACTCGCGCTGACCGGCCCGGCACTGCGGGGGTCGTGGTTCGCGCTGAGCGGCCCGTCACCGCGTGAGTCGCGGCTCGCGCCGAACTGCCCCTCACCCCGTGGGGCCCGGCCGATGTTGAACTGCCCGTAACCGTAGATCGCCGGGGGCGCCACCAGCCGGACCCACTCCGGGTCGTGGCGCCCCGGCAGCGTGCGTCCGCGATCGGCCCAGGTGCGCATCAGGGCGCGGTAGATAGGGGGTTCCTGGGCCGACACAGGACCCAGCCGAACCGATTCTGCCGGAGCGGGGACGAAGATCCGGCGCCGACGCCCGGTCGCAGAATATGTGGGGGTCATACCAGGGCAACGCGTGGGCGGGCGAGCAGGTCACCCGTGCGCGGATTCGACCGTGAGTTCGTGTCGGGCCCGTACGGGGGCTCCGTTCCGAGGTGTGATATCTGGTCCCGGGCGATTATCTGACGTACCGTCAACTTCGCCGCCGGAGGCCGCACCCCTCCGGATGGCGTCAACTGCCTGCGTCCAGGGAGGCTTGCCGTGCCCGACGACCGCCCCGTTGCACTCGACGAGTACCCCGTGCACCAGGTGCCCCTGTCCATGAAGCATGTCGCGACCGGGGACCGGAACGCGTACGACCGCTGCATCTTCCACGTTCTGGACCACCAGGGCAGGGCGCTGCTGATCCTGGGCCTCGGCGTTTATCCGAATGTCGGAGTGATCGACGCGTACGCCACCCTGCGCCTCGGCGACCGCCTGCACGCCGTACGGGCGTCGGACGCGCTCGGCGACGACCGGATGAACCTCACCGTGGGACCGCTGCGGATCACCGTGGAGGAGCCGCTGCGCCGCTTGCGCCTCCAGTCGGACGACGACTGCCTGTCATACGACCTCACCTGGACCGCCGACTTCCCGGCCCTCTGGGAACCGCACCACATCCAGCGCCGCGGCGGCCGGCTCACTCTGGAGGGGCGCCGGTTCGTGCAGGCGGGCGGCGTCGAGGGGATCATCCGCGTCGACGGCGACGAGATACCGGTCCCGGCGGGCGAGTGGACCGGCACCCGCGACCGCAGCTGGGGGGTGCGCCCTGTCCCGGGGGAGGAGGGCGGCCGCCTCGCGGACGACAACCCGACCGAGGGCTTCCACTGGCTCTGGTGCCCGGTCCGGTTCGACGACCGCTTCCTGATGGTCATCACCCAGGAGGACGCCGACGGCTACCGCTCGCTCAACGACGCGACACTCGTACGCCCTGGGGTGCGCGACCTCCAACTCGGCTGGCCGCAGGCCGACATCACCTATCGCTCCGGCACCCGTCAGCCCTCCTCCGCCGTCATCCACCTCATGGATCCGGTGGACCGCAAGCCCCTGGAACTGGGCGTGGAGGTGCTGACCTCGTCGCCGCTCGCGGTCGGGGCGGGCTATCCGCCCGCCGACGACTGGCAGCACGGCACCTGGCGCGGCCGCGACTGGACCGACCGGCGCGTCTACGATCTCTCCGACCCGGCCGCGCACCCCCTCGCCACGTACGGGGTGATCGACCATGCCGCCCGCTTCACGCTGGACGGGCAGGCAGGCTACGGGATCTTCGAGCACGGCTCGTTCGGCCGCCACGACCCGAGCGGTTTCACCGGGTTCGACTCGGTCGCGCCCTGAGTCCCAGTGGGGCCCTGAATTCCGTTCACGCCTTGATTGGAGTGGTGGCATGGCCACGGCACCGCGCCCCCGTACGACCACACGTGATCCGGAGGAGATCGCACATCGGCTGACGGCCTGGCTCGCCACGCGTCTGCCCGGCGCCAAGGCGGTGAACGTGACCGTCCCCGCGTCCAACGGCATGTCGAGCGAGACCCTGCTCTTCGACACCGAACACCCCGAACCACCGCTGCGTGCCTGTGCGTTGAGACTCGCGGCGGACCCGGCGGCGTACACCGTCTTCCCCGTCTACGACATGCCACGGCAGTACCGCACGATGCGCCTTGTCGCCGAGCGCACCGATCTGCCGGTGCCGCGCGTGATGTGGCTGGAGGAGGATTCCCGGCCGCTCGGGGCGCCGTTCTTCGTCATGGAACGGATCGAGGGGCGCGTGCCCCCGGACGTCATGCCCTATACGTACGAGGGGAATTGGCTGCACGCGGCGAGCTACGAGGAGCGCGAGCGCTTGGAGGCGGCCTCCATCGGGCTCCTCGCACGGCTGCACGACCAAGTCCCGGTGCGTGAAGCCGACTTCCTGGCACTGCCCGGCGACGACAGCCCGCTGCGCTGTCACGTCGCCGCCCAACGCGCCTACTACGAATGGGTGGTTGACGGGCTGTCGCGCTCGCCCCTCATCGAGAGCGCCTTCGACCGACTCGACCACCTGTGGCCGCGCGACGAGGGCGAGGCGGTGCTCAACTGGGGCGACGCGCGTATCGGGAACATCATCTACGACGGATTCGACCCCGTGGCGGTGCTCGACTGGGAGATGGCGGCGCAGGCCCCGCGCGAGGTCGACCTCGGCTGGACCGTCTATCTGCACCGCTTCTTCCAGGACCTGACGGTGAGCTTCGGCCAGAGCGGACTGCCCGACTTCCTGCGCCGTGACCGCGTGGAGCGGCGCTATGCCGAACTCACCGGCCACGTACCGCGCGACATGGATTTCTACACGCTGTACGCCGCGCTGCGGCACGCGATCGTGATGCTCCGCGTCGCCTATCGCCAGGCGCACTTCGGCGAGGTCGCCGTGCCCCCGGACCCGGACACACTGATCCTGCACCACGGCAGCCTGCGAGCCATGGTGCAGGGCAGCTACTGGGAGGGACCGGGCGCCGGGCGGTGAGCGCGCGGGCCGGTCAGGCGGCCTGGCGCCGCATCTCGGGGACCCTCATCGGGCGCGACCCCGGGCCGCCGACGTGCGAGAACGGCTGCGTCCGCCAGTCGAGTCCCTGAGGGAGCGTCAACAGGAGGGCCGTGTCCTGCTCCTGGAGTTCGGCGGACTCGTCCGCGGGTCGTGCGTCGGCCGCCGTGCGGCCCGTACCGGAGCAGACCGTGAGCCCGAACGGGTTCCACGGAGAGGCGCACAGCGCGTGCTCCGGCAGGACCTCCTCGTCCGCCAGCAGCGCGATGGGCTGCGCGCAGTCCGGGCAGATGACCCGGTACATCTCGAAGGTGTCGTACGCGTCGAACTCCTCGCCGTCCAGGGCGTCGGGTTCGACGCCCTCCGGCTCGGGTTCGAGAACGGGCTGCTGCCGCTTGGACGCGGTACGACCAGGGCGCTTAAGACTCTGCATGGGTTTCTCCCCCTCGGGTGGGCCGACAAGGCACTGCGGCCTCGACCACAGCAAGCACTTCCCGTCCGGTCTCTGCAGTAATCACGAGAACATCACGGACCCGGTTGTGGAGCTGTGGCGTTCGTCACATGCCGCCCGCAGGTGCCCGGCGTGGTGGATTTGTCCCACGGATGGCTCACAGGACGCTCTCTGCTACATCACAAACCGGGTATGACCTGCGCCGCTGAGGTATCCGGGGAGATCAAGGGCCCTGTAGGTTCTTGCGCCATGGAGGAGCTGGACCGACAAATTGTGCAGCTGCTCGTCGAAGACGGGCGGATGAGTTACACCGACCTGGGCAAGGCCACGGGCCTGTCCACGTCCGCCGTGCACCAGCGGGTGCGCCGACTGGAGCAGCGCGGCGTCATCCGCGGCTATGCCGCGGTCGTGGACCCCGAGTCCGTCGGGCTGCCCCTGACCGCCTTCATCTCGGTGAAGCCGTTCGACCCGAGCGCCCCGGACGACATCGCGGAACGCCTTGCCGGCGTCCCCGAGATCGAGGCCTGCCACAGCGTCGCGGGCGACGAGAACTACATCCTCAAGGTGCGCGTCTCGACCCCGCACGAACTGGAGGAGCTCCTCGCCCGGCTGCGCAGCCTCGCGGGCGTGTCGACCCGCACGACGGTGGTGCTGTCCACGCCGTACGAGGCACGGCCGCCCCGTATCTGACCGCGCAGCTGCTGTGGGCAATCGTTCCGCAGGGCCGTGGAGGCGCCCCGCGCGAGCGAAGCCGAGCGTGGGCCCGGCCGACAGCGCCGGGCGCCCCGCAAACGTGCCCCAAGTGCAGCACCGGCGGGCCCGGGCGGGAAACTGTCCGTTATGAGTGAACGCACCGCCCCATCGAAAACGGTCCTGCTCCGCCGCGGCGAAGTCCACAGCCCCGCCGACCCCTTCGCGACAGCGATGGTCGTCGAGCGCGGACAGGTCGCCTGGGTCGGCTCCGAAGGCGCGGCCGACGCCTTCGCGGACGGGATGGACGAGATCGTGGACCTCGAGGGCGCCCTGGTCACCCCGGCGTTCACCGACGCACACGTGCACACCACCTCCACCGGGCTCGCGCTCACCGGCCTCGACCTGTCGGACGCCACCTCCTTGGACGCGGCCCTCGCCCTCGTGCGCGACTTCGCCGCCGCACGCCCCGCCGACCGGGTGCTGCTCGGCCACGGCTGGGACGCGGCCCGCTGGCCCGGCGGCCGCCCTCCGACGCGCGCCGAACTCGACGAGGCGACCGGCGGGCGCCCGCTCTACCTCGCCCGTATCGACGTGCACTCCGCCGCGGTCACCACCGCGCTCCTGGACTTGGTCCCAGGGGTCACCGCCCGCGCCGGGTACTCGCCCGACGGACCGCTGACCCGCGACGCCCATCACGCGGTGCGCGCCGCGGCCCTGGGCGCCGTCAGCGGTGAGCAGCGCGCCGGGGCTCAGCGCGCCGCGCTCGCCCACGCCGCCTCGCTCGGCATCGGCTCCGTGCACGAGTGCGCCGGCCCCGAGATCTCCTCCGAGGACGACTTCACCGGGCTGCTGCGGCTCGCCACCGAGGAGCCGGGCCCCCGCGTGGTCGGCTACTGGGCTGAACAGGACGTCGAAAAGGCCCGGAGGCTCGGCGCGATCGGCGCCGCGGGCGACCTCTTCGTAGACGGCTCGCTCGGCTCGCACACCGCCTGCCTGCACCAGCCGTACGCCGACGCCGAGCACACCGGCACGGCCTACCTCGACACCGCGGCGGTCGCCGCGCACGTGGTGGCCTGCACCGAGGCGGGCCTCCAGGCGGGCTTCCACGCCATCGGGGACGCCGCGGTGACCTCCGTGGTCGAGGGCGTGCGCGCCGCCGCAGAGAAGGTCGGCCTCGCCCGCGTCCGAGCCGCCCGGCACCGCGTCGAGCACGCCGAGATGCTCACCCCGGAAACGATCGCCGGATTCGCCGAGCTCGGTCTCACCGCCTCCGTGCAGCCCGCCTTCGACGCGCTGTGGGGCGGCGAGGACGGCATGTACGCCCAGCGCCTGGGCGCCGAACGGGCCCGCGCGCTCAACCCCTTCGCGGCCTTGCTGCGCACCGGCGTGCCACTCGCCTTCGGCTCCGACAGCCCGGTCACGCCCCTCGACCCGTGGGGCACGGTCCGTGCCGCCGCCTTCCACCGCACGCCCGAGCACCGGGTGTCCGTACGCGCCGCGTTCACCGCGCATACGCGAGGCGGCTGGCGGGCGATCGGACGGGACGACGCGGGTGTCCTGGTGCCCGGCGCGCCCGCCGACTACGCCGTGTGGCGCACCGCCGAGCTCGTCGTGCAGGCCCCGGACGACCGGGTCGCGCGCTGGTCGACCGACCCCCGCTCCGGCACTCCAGGTCTGCCGGATCTGACCCCGGGGAATGACCTGCCCGTCTGTCTGCGCACAGTGGTCGGCGGACGGACGGTGTTCGTACGGCCCAACGAGTGATGTCCCGGGGTGGCGCGGTCCGCTTCATCGCCCGCCGCCGCGTCGCGCGACCTGCGTATCCTCCGCACTGACCAGGTGGTGGAGGGGAAACCGGCAGCTCAAGCGGCTGTTGACAGCTGGCCTCAGGTGGCCGGTAGGTTCGGCCGGGTCCACCACCGGACGTCCGACTGGGGAACTTTCCGCGCGGCCTCGAAGTGCCGCTGGGTCAGGGGTGGTGTGCCGCACCGGCGCACCACCACTGGGAGCCAGGCCCAGCACCCGCGCAACGAGGCGACGGAACGTTCCGAAAAGTCGGCAGGTGTGACCCGGGTGGGGCCCGGACGTTCAGTAGACAACGGCTTTCGGTCGATCCGCAGCCAGCGGGTCCCTGGTCGGCCCGAAGGGCGCCGGGCCCCGATCCGCAGCACATGAATTCCACAGCCGGAAGCACACGATTCCGCCGCCGGGTGCCCCGTCTTACCCGGCTCTTGTCGAATCGACACGCGTGTACTAACGCGGCGAGGCAACAGCCCAGGTTGAGCGCACTATGGTGGACCTCTGCGTACGGACACGAAGGGGCAGCAGTGAACGACGGCTACGGGACCCTCGCGGCAGGAGCCCAGGGGCGGCAGTTCGGCCCGCTCGGCACGGCCTTGGTGATCATTCCGACCTACAACGAGGCGGAGAACATCAAGAAGATCGTCGGCCGGGTGCGAGCCGCCGTGCCCGAGGCGCACGTCCTGGTGGCCGACGACAACAGCCCCGACGGCACGGGCAAGCTCGCCGACGAGCTGGCCGCCGAGGACGACCACGTTCAGGTGCTGCACCGCAAGGGCAAGGAAGGCCTCGGCGCCGCCTACCTCGCGGGCTTCCGCTGGGGCATGGAGCACGGCTACGGCGTACTCGTGGAGATGGACGCCGACGGCTCGCACCAGCCCGAGGAGCTGCCCCGCCTGCTGACCGCTCTCAAGGGTGCCGACCTCGTGCTCGGCTCGCGCTGGGTGCCGGGCGGGCGGGTGGTGAACTGGCCCAAGTCCCGCGAGTTCATCTCCCGTGGCGGCAGCCTGTACTCCCGCGTCCTGCTCGACGTGCCGATCCGGGACGTCACCGGCGGCTACCGGGCCTTCCGCCGCGAGACCCTCGAAGGCCTCGGTCTCGGCGAGGTCGCCTCCCAGGGGTACTGCTTCCAGGTCGACCTGGCCCGCCGTGCCGTCAAGGCCGGCTTCCACGTCGTCGAGGTGCCCATCACCTTCGTCGAGCGGGAACTCGGCGACTCCAAGATGAGCCGCGACATCCTCGTGGAGGCCCTGTGGCGGGTCACCACGTGGGGCGTGGGGGAGCGGGTCGCGCGGATCACGGGGCGTAAGCCGTCCTGACGTCTCGCGGGGCGTAAGCCGTCCTGACGTCCTATGGGCGGCAAGTTCTTCTGACGCGCGGCCTCGATCGGCAGCTGCCGCGGGCGTTCCCTTGATCGACAGCTGCCGCCTGCGTTCCCACAGCCGCTGTTGATCATCCGCTTATCCCGTACTGAGACGCGCCCAGGCACACTGGGACCATGACGACTGGTGTTCCGACTCCTACGTACCCCGCCCGCCCGCGGCGCTCGCGGCTGCGCACCTTCCTGCCGCTCGGCATCGCCGCGTGGCTGGTTCTGGAGATCTGGCTGCTGACCGTGGTCGCCGGCGCGGCGAGCGGCTTCACGGTCTTCCTGCTGCTGGTCGCCGGGTTCGTCCTCGGCGCCGTGGTCATCAAGCGGGCCGGCCGCCGGGCCTTCCGCAACCTCAGCGAGACACTGCAACAGCAGCAGAGCGGCATCGCCCCCACGACCGGGGGTGGCGATGGCAACGGCCTGATGATGCTCGGCGGTCTCCTCGTGATGATCCCCGGCCTCATCTCGGACGCTGTGGGCCTGCTCCTGCTGATCCCGCCGGTCCAGAAGGCCCTCAGCCGTTACGCGGAGCGCACCCTCGACCGCAAGATGCGCGAGGCCGTCCCCGGCACCTTCGGCGACGCCTTCCAGCAGGCCCGCATCCACCGCCCCGACGGCAAGGTGGTCCAGGGCGAGGTCATCAGGGACGAGGACATGCGCGGCCCGACTTCGGAGCCCGGCCCGCACCCGCCGCTGAACCGCTAGTTCTCAGCCCGTCCCTGGGGGAGCAGCCCCCGGGGACGGGCCATGCCAGGGCCCCGCACTGAACGCGCGAAACCGCGAGCACCGGCACACATCGTGTACGGCGCCCGCGGTCACGTGCGTGCGTTGTATGCCGCCCAACCCCCGGAGGGACTACGCGGACTTGCGGCTGTCTCGCGGGTGTACCGCGATGTTCATCGCACCGGAGCGCAGAACAGCCAGGCGCTCCTCGAGGACCTCTTCGAGCTCCTCTCGGGTGCGCCGCTCCATCAGCATGTCCCAATGCGTACGCGCGGGCTTGGCCTTCTTTTCCTCAGGGCCGTCGCCGTCCACCAGGAGTGCCTGGGCCCCGCAGACCTTGCACTCCCACTCCGGCGGGATCTCCGCCTCGACCGAGAAGGGCATCTCAAACCGGTGCCCCTTCTCGCATGCGTACTCCACGGCCTGGCGCGGGGCCAGGTCGATGCCGCGGTCCGTCTCGTAGCTGGTCACCACGAGGCGCGTGCCGCGAAGAGCTCGCTCACTCATGAATCGTGCCTCCCGGGCTTGTCGCCCACAGGACAGGTGTCGCTGTCGTCGTCATCCGGTCAACGTCCGGTCGGCGGTAAAGATTCCCGTTCCGGGTCATGTGTCGCCGTCGTAGCCGCCCCTTGTTGTACCCACTGGCGCCCGGTTTGTCACATCTGGCAGCAGATGTCACCCAGCGTTTCAGCATGTTTGACGCGCAGTAACGGTACGCCTGGCAGGCCAAACGCGTACACTACCGGCCTTTGGCCCTGTGCGCTAAATCCTGTCCGGCACGGGATTACCCGCCTCGCGCACTGCCTGCCGCACCGGAACCCGCGCGAGCAGCACGAATCCGGTGACGAAGAAGGCCACGAGCGAGATGATCGCGTCCCGATAACTTCCCGTCAGCTGGTAGGTCAACCCGAACAGAAGCGGACCCAGCCAGCTCATGCCACGGTCGCTCATCTCGTACGCCGAGAAGTACTCGGCCTCCTTGCCGCTCGGCACGAGATGCGAGAACAGGGAGCGCGACAGCGCCTGGCTGCCGCCCAGGACGAGGCCGATGCCGGCGGCCAGGACGAAGAACCAGACGGGCGCGCCTGCGGGCAGGAAGTAGCCGGCGCCGAGCGTCACGGTCCAGGCGACGAGCGAGCCGAGGATCGTACGTTTCGCGCCGTACGTCCGCGCCAGCCGTCCCATCCCGAGCGCGCCCCCGACCGCGAGCACCTGGACCAGCAGCACGGCGACGATCAGGGTCGACTGGCTGAGGCCCAGCTCCTCCGATCCGTAGACGGAAGCCTGCGAGATGACCGTCTGAATGCCGTCGTTGTAGATGAGGTACGCGAGCAGGAAGGCGAGCGTGAGCGGCTTGCCGCGCATGTCCCGGACCGTGGCCGCAAGCTGCCGCCATCCGTGCACCGACGCCGTCCCGGCAGCGGCCGCAGGGCGATCACGCAGCCGCTTGAGGGGGATGAGGGTGAAGGCGCCCCACCAGATGCCTGCCGAGGCGAGACAGATGCGGACGGCCGTCGACTCGGAGACACCGAAGGTGTCATGGGCCGTGAACAGGATCAGGTTCGCGACCAGTACCAGCGAGCCCGCCGCGTAGCCGAAGGCCCAGCCCCGGGACGAGACGGCGTCGCGCTCCTCGGGCGGGGCGATCTGCGGCAGGTAGGAGTTGTAGAGGACCATCGACACCGCCACCGAGGCATTGGCGACGATCAGCAGCAGGCCGCCCAGCAGATAGCGGTCGCCGTCGAGGAAGAACATGCCGGTGGTGGCCGCGGCGCCCAGGTAGGCGGCGGCCGCGAGAAGTGGCTTCTTGCGGCCCGTGCGGTCGGCGGCCGCGCCCGCCATCGGCATCACGAAGATCGACAGGATGACGGAGGCGGAGACCGCGTACGCGAAGAACGATCCGGCACGAACCGGGATGCCCAAGGGGTGCACGAAACCGTCCGCGTCCGCCGCGTGTTTGGCGACCGACGTCAGATAGGGGCCCAGGAAGACGGTCAGCACGCTCGTCGAGTAGACGGAGCACGCCCAGTCGTAGAAGTACCAGCCGTGTTGCTCGCGCCGCCGCTCGGCGGCCTCGTCGGCCGGCTGTGCCCGCACGGTGTCAGTGCCCACCCGTGCCCCTCGCTTCCCCGTGAACGGACCGCGCGAGGAGGCTCAGAACCAGGTGCCCCGGTCTTCCAGGACCTTGCGCAGTGTGTCGATGTGATCGGTCATGATGCCATCGACTCCCAGGTCCAGGAGCCGGTGCATACGTTCCGGTTCGTTCACGGTCCACACATGCACCTGCAGCCCGCGCGCGTGGGCGGTCCGTACGAAGCGACGGTCGACGACCGGCACACCGGACTGGGACTCGGGGACCTGGGCGGCGATCGCCGAGCGGCGCACGGCGGCCGGTATGCCCCAGGAGCGCAGCCGCAGATTGAGCACGCCGCGTGTGCCGTACGACGTCGCCAGGCGCGGCCCGGCCAGGCGCTGGGCCCGGGCGGCGCGCGCCTCGGAGAAGGAGCCGACGCAGACGCGGTCCCAGGCATCGGTGCGACCGATCAGGTCGAGCAGCGGCTGGAGGGCGGGCTCGGCCTTGATGTCGACGTTCCAGCGCACCTCGGGGAAGGTGTCGAGGAGTTCTTCGAAGAGGGGGACCGGTTCCTTGCCCGCCACGCGCGCGTGGCTCACGTCTTCCCAGGGGAGGTCCGCTATCCGGCCCGCCCCGTCCGTCACCCGGTCGAGGGTCGTGTCGTGGAAGGCGACGAGCCTGCCGTCCGCAGTCGCGTGCACGTCCGTCTCGATGTAGCGGTAGCCCGCCGCCACCGCGCGCCGGAACTGGGCCAGGGTGTTCTCCAGACCGTCTGCCGCACCGCCCCGGTGCGCGAAGGCGATCGGGCCGGGGTGGTCTAGGTACGGATGGCGTATACGCGTGCTCACCCGGGCAGTATCGCGCGCTCCGGTTGACCGGCGGCAACGACGGTGCTGCCGCCCGGTGCCGGGCGGACGGCGAACACCCGCAGGAAGAGCTGGGCGAGGGGGCCGATGGCGACGGCGTAGAGCACCGTGCCGATGCCGACCGTGCCGCCGAGCGCGAAGCCGGTCGCGACGACGGCCACTTCGAGGACGGTGCGGACCAGGCGAATGGAGCGGCCCGTGCGCTTGTGCAGGCCGGTCATCAGGCCGTCGCGCGGGCCGGGACCGAAGCTGGCCGAGATGTAGAGGCCGGTCGCCACCCCGTTCAGCACGATCCCCGCCACGAGGAGCGGAATCCGTACGGTCAAGCTGTGCGCGTCGGGCACCAGGGCGAGCGTGCCGTCCATGGCGATGCCGACCACGAAGACGTTCGAGACCGTGCCGAGGCCGGGGCGCTGGCGCAGCGGGATCCACAGAAGCAGCACCGCCGCGCCCACGATGATCGACACCACGCCGATCGTCAGGCCGGTCAGCTCGGCGAGGCCCTGGTGCAGCACGTTCCAGGGCTCCAGCCCGAGGCCCGACTCCACGAGCAGGGCCGAACTCGCGCCGTACAGAGCCAGGCCGACGTACAGCTGGACGAGGCGGCGGGGAAGCCGCCCGGACTCCGAACGTGTGGACATGAAAAGTCCCCCCCAGTGGTGGTAGTGGCCTGACGCATGACACTCTGTGGCTTGGGAAGAAACGTCATCCATGGCCAATTCGGGGAAGGTGGACTGGGAATCATGGCGCAGTGGACTTCGGCGGTGGGTGCCGCACAGCTGGCCCGGCTCCTCAACTCCCAGCAGGAGCGCCCCGCCGGGCCGGGCACCCGCCGTCCGCCCGCCTATCGCGCGCTCGCCGACGGCATCCGGCTGCTGGTGCTCGAAGGCCGGGTGCCGGTCGCCGCGCGGCTGCCCGCCGAGCGGGAGCTCGCGCTGTCCCTGTCGGTCAGCCGTACGACGGTCGCCGCGGCCTACGAGGCGCTGCGGGCCGAGGGGTTCCTGGAGTCCCGCCGGGGCGCGGGCAGCTGGACCGCCGTGCCGGCCGGGAACCCGCTGCCCGCGCGCGGGCTGGAGCCCCTGCCGCCCGAGGCCCTCGGGTCCGTGATCGACCTCGGCTGCGCGGCGCTGCCCGCACCCGAGCCATGGCTCACCCGCGCCGTGCAGGGCGCGCTGGAGGAGCTGCCGCCGTACGCGCACACGCACGGCGACTATCCCGCTGGGCTGCCCGCGCTGCGCTCGATGCTTGCCGAGCGGTACACCGCCCGCGGCATTCCGACCATGCCCGAGCAGATCATGGTGACCACCGGGGCGATGGGCGCGATCGACGCCATCTGCCACCTCTTCGCCGGGCGCGGCGAGCGCATCGCCGTCGAGTCGCCCTCCTACGCCAACATCCTTCAGCTGATGCGTGAGGCCGGGGCCCGGCTGGTGCCGGTCGCCATGGCCGAGGGTCTCGCCGGATGGGACATGGACCGGTGGCGTCAGGTCCTGCGGGAGGCGGCGCCCCGTCTCGCGTACGTCGTGGCGGACTTCCACAACCCCACGGGAGCACTTGCCGACGAGCACCAGCGGCGCGGACTCGTGGACGCGGCGCGTTCCGCGGGCACCGTGCTGGTCGTCGACGAGACGATGAGCGAGCTGCACCTGGACGAGGGGCTGGACATGCCGCGCCCCGTGTGCCGCTTCGACCCCTCCGGGTCGACCGTGATCACGGTCGGCTCCGCCAGCAAGGCCTTCTGGGCCGGCATGCGGATCGGCTGGGTGCGGGCCGCGCCCGATGTGATCCGCAGCCTCGTCGCCGCGCGCGCGTACGCCGACCTGGGCACGCCCGTGCTGGAGCAGCTGGCCGTGAACTGGCTGCTCAGCACCGGGGGCTGGGAGCAGGCCGTGGACATCCGGCGGGACCAGGCCCGGGAGAACCGCGACGCTCTCGTCGCCGCCGTGCGGCGGGAGCTGCCCGGATGGGAGTTCTCGATACCGAAGGGCGGGCTCACGCTGTGGGTGCGGACCGGGGGGTTGTCGGGGTCGCGGCTCGCCGAAGTGGGCGAGCGGGTGGGGGTGCGGGTGCCGTCCGGTCCTCGGTTCGGCGTGGACGGGGCCTTCGAGGGGTATGTGCGGTTGCCGTTCACCGTGGGGGGTGCGGTGGCCGAGGAGGCGGCGGTGCGGCTGGCCGCGGCGGCGCGGTTGGTGGAGACGGGGGCGAGCGGGGGGAACGAGGCGCCGCGGACGTTCGTGGCGTAGGGGGGTCGCCCCTTCCGCCCCTACCCGTCCCGTACCTGGGGGGCTCCGCGCCCCCAGGCCCCGTATCGCGCTGACGCGTTCGTCCTCAAACGCCAGACAGGCTGAAACCTCCAGCCTCCGCCGGCAAGCGTTCAGCCCCTCTGGCGTTCGAGGAGCGGGGGTTTGGTGGCGGAGCCCCCAAGGACGGGACGGGTAGGGGCCGGGGGGCGGAAAACACCCTGGCCTCAGCCCTCAGCCCTCAGCCACTGCCACCGACGCTTCCGCCACCGATGCCTCCGCCGGCAGCGGCTCCGCTTCCGCGGGAGTGGTCCGCTCCGGGAGGAGATCGAGGACCGCCCGCCGATGGGTCTCGCTCGTCGCGTCGTCGTACGGGTCCGGCGTGGCCGGGACCTGGAGGCGCAGAACGGCACCGGTGCCGAGGCGGGCGTAGCCGCGGCCGGGCGGCACGTCCCGGGTGGGGGTCGTGTGCGGGGGTGCGCCCAGGATCGTCTCCAGCTGGGCGGAGGAGGCCGGACCGAGCACCACGCGCGCGCGGGTGTGCTGGCGAATCGCGTCGCTGAGGAACTCCAGACCGTCGAAGTGCTCGGCCACGACCACCGTGACGCCTGCCGCACGCCCGTGCCGGAGGGGGACCTGAAGGAGAGCCAGCGGATCCTTGCGCCCGTCGGCGGCGGCCAGGTGGCCGAGCGCGCTGGGCCGGTCCAGGAGGATCCACAGTGGGTTCTTGGTGTCGTCCGGCGGGGGATGACCCGCCTGACGGGCACGGTTGGCGGCGATCAGCCGCCGCTCCGTCTCGTGCGCGGCCCATTCCAGACTGGCGAGGGCTCCCGCCAGGCCGCACTCGACGGCCAGCACACCCTTCCGCCCGGTCATACAGGCGTACTCGCCGGTGCCGCCCCCCTCGACGACGACGACATCGCCGCACTGAAGGGCCTGCAGTGCGATGGAGCGCAGGAGGGTGGTCGTGCCGCTGGCGGGCTCGCCGACCACCAGCAGGTGCGGCTCCGTGGAGCGGATCCCCGTGCGCCAGACGACCGGGGGAACGTCGCGCTGTTCCTCACCGTAGGTGAGCGGGAGCGTGCGCTGGACGTCGGCCGGGTCGGTGAAGCCGAGGACGGTCTCGCCGGGGGCGGTGACGAAGCGCTGGGCGGAGATGTCGGTGGGCAGGGGCGGGAGGACGGTGACAGTGAGTTCGTTGCCCTCCTCGTCCCAGTCGAAGTGGTACTCGCGGCCACGTCCCGACTTGGCGTGCAGGAGGTGCTCGATGCGGGCGCGGGACTCCGCTTCGCCGTCCGTGAAGTAGGCGGGGTAGCGGATGAGGAGTCGGGACACGCGTCCGTCGTCGTCGAAGTCGTACGAGGAGAAGGCCTTCTCCCAGTCGCCGCCGTGGGCGTAGAGGGGATCGGGATCCTCGGCCGCCGAGAAGTACGGGACCAGGGCCTCGTACAGCGACTTGAGCCGCCCGGTCTGCGCCTCGTCGGGGCCCGTGGGCTTCGACGAGGTGCGGTCGCGGCCGGTCCAGGCTGCCGCCGCCATCAGGCTGATGACGGCGAGCAGCGGTCCGTACGGCACCAGCGCCACGACCAGGATCACCGAGGCCACCAGGAACAGCAGCGGCCCGCGCCGGTCCTTGGGAGTGGCGGCCCACTTGCGCCGCCCGGCCCCTGCCAGCCGGCGCAGTCCACGGGTGACCGTGATCAGCGGGTGGAGAACGTCGGTGGCGCTGTCGGCTGCCGTCCGGGCCAGCTCCCGGCTTCGGGCGATCTGCGCGCTGCCGTTGCTCAGAATGCGGGGGAGAGGGCGCCGAGCCACTGCTGTCTCCTGATGGTGCGTGTGTGGGGGAGGGGCGTCAGAACTTGATCCCGCCAAGGAGGCTCGCCAGGCTCTCTCCGCCGGCCTTGATGCTCGGAGCGATCGCCGTGCTCGCGAGGTAGAAGCCGAAGAGTACGGAGACGGAGGCGTGCGAGCCCTTGAGCCCGTCCTTGCGGAAGAAGAGGAAGACGATGATGCCGAGCAGGACGACGCCTGACATGGACAGAATCATTTGAGTTCTCCTGGGTCGTGGGGACAGTCACCATGAGTTCTTCCAGGATCACAGGATGTATCCATACGATAAAAGGTGCAACTGGGTGAATTTCGGCGGATTTCACTTGAGTGGCGGAGCCGTTTGGGCCGCCCGAGCGGGTCTGTTGCGCCCGGCGGCGCCTGCTGTGATCTTTGCCGGTGACGGTGCCGGTCATGTGCCGTCGGAGCCAGTACGCTGGCGATTCACCCGTACGAGGGCACCGCTCGCCGCCGTACTGGCCCGGGCTGACAGCTCCGCTCGCTGTCGTAAGCTCCCGCAGTCCCCGTTGTAGTCGTTGTGAGAGGCGGTCCGGCCGATGAGTGAAGCCCCCGACCCCGAGGTCGTGGAGCTTGCGACCAAGATCTTCGATCTGGCGCGCCGTGGCGAGACCGAGGCGCTCGTCGCGTACGTGGACGCGGGCGTTCCGGCCAATCTCACCAACGACCGCGGCGACTCGCTCGTGATGCTCGCCGCGTACCACGGCCACGCCGAGGCGGTACGCGCCCTCTTGGAGCGCGGCGCCGAGGCCGACCGCATCAACGACCGGGGTCAGACGCCGCTCGCCGGGGCCGTGTTCAAGGGCGAGGAGGCCGTGATCCGGGTGCTCCTGGACGGCGGCGCCGATCCCGCCGCGGGTACGCCCTCGGCCGTCGACACGGCACGCATGTTCGGCAAGACGGAACTGCTCGAATTGTTCGGCGCGCACTGACTCGAACGCCCTGACCAGGCGAAACGCAAGAAATAAGGGAGGCGGAACGGGGCCGCCGGAAATGCGGTCGCGGCAGGAAGAACCGCTGGGTCATCATGACGTCGTGATTCACGGACGCGATGGCTGGGCAGGTGTTGCCGCACCGCGCGGGCCGTGATGCGGCCCGCATGGGCCACCGACGAGAGGCAGAGGAAGATGGTCTACAGCAAGCAAGAGACGGCGGGCGCTCCGACGTGTTGTCACGCGGCCAGGTAATGCAGGATCCCGGTTGCGTCGACGCTTGATGTGAGGCTGTTTCCCATGTTCGATCCGGTCATAGCGCCCAGCGGAACGCTGCTCGGCCTGCTCCAGAGGGGCCGCGGCGACGGCACGCTGCACGCGCTCACCGCACCGCGGGCCGAAGCGCTCGCGGCACTGAACCACTGTGTGCTGCGCGACCCCCGCCACGACTGGCAGGTGGAGAACCGCTCCCTGTACTACGCCCGTCTCTACCTCGATCTGAGCGGTGAGCTCGACGAGATCGAGCGGCACCTCTTCGACGCCGAGGACGTCCTCGACACGTGCGAGTCACGCACGGGACTCGCCCTCGCGGTCCTCGGGCACCTCGCCTCGTACGGCAGGCGCGACGCGCTCGAACTGCTGCGCAGGTACGCCGCCTTCGGCACCAACTGGGCCTGGGCCCTCGACGAGCTGGCCCTGCGCGACGACGACGCGGGTCTGCGCGCGCTGGCCGCGCCCGTACTCGCCCGCTTCCCGGCCGACGCGGAGGGCGAGGCCGAGCTCGCCGCCGCCGTGCGCGACGCCTTCGAGCCACGGCCCTGGCGGCTGTGGGCCGACGATCCCCGCGAATCCATCGGCACGCGCGTGCGTGCCGCCCAGGAACAGGGCTCTTTCGACCGCTGGCAGCGCCAGATGCGACCGTCCGGGCCCCGCCCGGGGTGGAGCGTCCAGGCCGTCTTCGAGTGGGCGCAGCAGGGCATCGACCGCGGCGCCGCGCTCTATGTCCCGGCCGCCCGCTGCCTCACCGCCGTCGCGGGCCCCGAGGACCGGCCCGAGATCGTCGAGGCCGCCCGCGGCGGCGGCGACGGAGCGCGCTGCACGGCCTTGCGCTATCTCGCCGACAGCAATGATCCGGACGCCCTCGGCCTGATCGACGGAGCCGTGGCCGACGGAACGACGACCGTGGCCGAGGCCGCCGTCGACGCCTTCGAGCGGATGCGCAGCGTCGCCGCCGTCGACCGGGCACGAGGTTGGGCGCACCGGCCCGACGCCCTGGGGGCCGCCGCGGGACGGATGCTCGCCTGTCGGGGCGGAGCGCAGGACAGCGAACTGGTCTTGAGCGCACTGCGGGAGGCGGTACGGGGCGAAGGCCCCGACGCGCCGACCCTGTGGACCCTCGTCGACGGCACCGGACGGCTCGGCATCGCCTGTGCCGCACCCGTGCTGCGGCACATCTACCGCGAGACCGCGTCATCCCATCTGCGCGGGCGCGCCGCCCGCGCCCTGGCCACCACGGACCCCTCGTTCGCCGCCGGCTTCGCCGTCGAATGCCTGTGGGACTGCGAGGAGACCACTCGCGAGGTGGCCGCACGGCACGCCGAGACCGGTGATGCCCGTGTGGTGGATCAGCTGCGCCGGCTGGCAGCGGATCCGGCCGAGGAGGCGGACGTCCAGACAGCGGTACGGAGCCGGATCGGGCCCGACATGCCAGCCGTATGAACGTTCGGTGACCCCGGAGTCAGGAGAGCATGGACGGGGGCCGACCTGCTCGGGTGTGCAGCGCAACGCTCATGGGACGTTCACCGTTCGCAAAGATCCACGTTGACGCGGCCACGTCCAGTACGGCGACAACACGGGTATGCGTGTCGTCATCGTGACCGAATCCTTTCCCCCCGATGTGAACGGCGTGGCCCACTGCGCGCTCCAGACCGCCCGGCACCTCGTCGATCGCGGTCACGCTCCCCTCGTCGTCGCCCCGGCCACCGCGGCCGGGAGCGGGCCCGACGCTCTCGCGCCGTGCCCCGTCGTCCGTGTCCCCTCCCTACCGCTCCCGGGCTACCCCCAGGTCCGCGTCGCACTCCCCAGCCGACGCGTCGCCGCGGCGATCACCGATCACCGCGCCGACATCGTGCACCTGGCCAGCCCCTTCATCCTCGGCGTCCGCGGCATGGCGGCCGCCGCCCGGCTCGGCATTCCCGCCGTGGCCGTCTACCAGACCGACCTCGCCGGATACGCCCGCACATACATCAGCGCGGGTGAGGGCACCGCATGGCGGCGCATACGTTCCGTGCACGCCGCCGCCGACCGGACGCTCGCTCCGTCCAGTGCGGCCCTGCACGACCTGGAGGCACACGGTGTGCCCCGGGTACGGCTGTGGCCGCGCGGCGTGGACACGGTCCGCTTCCGTCCCGACCGCCGGGACGAGGCGCTCCGTCGTGAACTGGCCCCGAACGGCGAGCTGATCGTCGGCTACGTCGGCAGGCTCGCCCCCGAGAAGCAGGTCGAACTGCTCGCCGGGGCGTGCGGACTGGACGGCGTACGCGTCGTCGTGGTCGGCGACGGGCCGAGCGAAACCACCCTGCAGGGCGCCCTTCCCGGCGCGGTCTTCCTCGGACGCCGTACCGGCGACGAACTCGCCCGGATCTTCGCCTCCTTGGACGTCTTCGTGCACACCGGCCCCTTCGAGACCTTCTGCCAGACCGTGCAGGAGGCCATGGCGAGCGGGGTGCCCGTCGTCGCGCCCGCCGCGGGCGGACCGCTCGACCTGGTGGCCCACGGGCGTACGGGGCTGCTGGTGCCGCCGCGCGACGCGGCCGCCGTGCGCGACGCGGTGTGGGCCCTGACCTCCGATCCGGCCCTCCGGACCGCGTATGGGGCCGCCGGACGCGCCATGGTCGAGGGCCGCACCTGGGCAGCCGTGGGCGACCAGCTCATCGGGCACTACGCCGATGTGCTTTCGGCGCGGAAGCTGGTGGCTGCCTAATGCTTGTGTCAAGCCACGAGATGAAGAGGCGGCCGGGCCTGGTAGGGCCGGCGCTCGCGCAGTCCCGGAGTCGCGAACTCATGGGACGCACTCAAGAAGGTAGGGCGGCATGAGTCTGCGCATCGTACGGCTCGCCAACTTCGTCGCCCCCGCGTCCGGCGGCCTGCGCACCGCGCTGCGGGAGCTGGGCGCCGGCTATCGGGCGGCCGGACACGAACCGGTGCTCATCATCCCCGGTGAGCGCGCGAGTGACCGCGACACCGAACAGGGCCGGGTGATCACGCTGCCCGGGCCGCTGCTGCCCGGGACCGGCGGCTATCGCGTGCTCACGGACAAGCGGCGGGTGGCGCGGCTCCTGGAGTCGCTCGCACCCGACCGCCTCGAAGTCTCCGACCGGACCACCCTGCGCTGGACCGGAGTGTGGGCACGGCGGGCCCGGGTGCCCGCCGTGATGGTCTCCCACGAGACCGCCGACGGAGTGCTGCGGACCTGGGGCCTTCCCGAGGGGATGGCCCGGCGGACTGCCGACGCCCTCAACGTCCGTACGGCGCACACCTACTCGCGGGTCGTGTGCACCACGGAGTTCGCCGAGCGCGAGTTCGTCCGCATCGGCGCCCGCAATGTCGTACGTGCCCCGCTGGGTGTCGATCTGGTGGGCCGGCACCCCGCGCTGCGGGACCCCGGGCTGCGCGCAAGCTACGCGCACGCGGACGAGGCGTTGCTCGTGATGTGCTCCCGGTTGTCCGTCGAAAAGCGGCCGGGCACGGCACTCGACGCGCTGGAGGCGCTGCTGCGGCGCGGACAGCGGGCCGTGCTCGTCGTCGCCGGGGACGGACCGCTCAGGACCCGGCTCGAACAGCGCGCCCGGGAGCGGAGGCTGCCCGCCACCTTCCTCGGGCACGTCTCCGACCGTGCCGTGCTCGGTGCGCTGCAGGCCTCCGCCGACGTGTGTCTGGCCCCCGGGCCCGCCGAGACGTTCGGGCTCGCCGCCCTGGAGGCCATGGCCTGCGGTACGCCGGTGGTGGCCAGCGCGCTGTCCGCCCTGCCGGAGGTCGTCGGGTCCGCCGGGGCCACCGCGGGGGACAGTGGAGACTCCTTCGCGGATGCGGTACGGCTGCTTCTCGGGCGTCCCGAGGGCGAGCGCAGGCAGGCCGCACGCGCGCGTGCCGAGTGCTTCGGCTGGGGCGCCGCGGTGGAGGGCTTCCTGGCCGCGCACGACGCGACGGTTCCGGTGCGGCCGCGCGCGCAGGAGGGCGTCGGATGAGACCGCTGCGATTCGTGGCCCTCGGGGACTCGCTGACGGAAGGCGTCGGCGACCCTGTCGGGGAAGCTTGGCGGGGGTGGGCCGCACTGCTCGGGCAGGGGCTGGCCCCCGCGGACACGCCCGTGGAGTTCACCAACCTCGCCGTCAGCGGGGCGCAGACGCGGGACGTGCTGGAGCGCCAGACACCGGCGGCGCTGGCCCTGGAGCCCGACGTCGTCTCCGTCGTGATCGGTGTCAACGACACCCTGCGCTGCACCTTCGACATTCACTCCGTGGCGGCGCGGCTCGACAAGGTGTACGCGGCGTTCCGGGCGCGGGATGCGGTGGTGATGACGGCCTGTCTGCCGGATCCCGGCTCCATGCTGGGACTGCCGGGCGCGCTGGCCCGCCCGCTGGCCCGGCGGCAGCGGGCCGTCAACACGGTCGTGCACGCGCTGTCCGAGCGCTACGGGGCGGTGCATCTGCATGCCGCGGAGGAGGAGTGGCTGACGGACCGTGCGATGTGGAGCGCGGACCGACTCCACCCGGGGGAGCAGGGGCACCGGCAACTCGCCCTCCGCTTCCACGCGCTGCTGAGCGAGCAGGGCATCGCCACGGGGGCCGCGCCCTCGGCCGAGCCCGAGTTTCCCGCGCCCACGCGGTCGGCCAGTCTGTTGTGGCTGGCCACCGCCGGGACGGGGTGGGTGGCCCGGCGGTGCACGGACCTGCTGCCGCAGCTGCTCACGCTCGCCGCCGCCGAGGTACGCCACCGGGCGCGCGGTACCAGCGCGCGGCTCGACCTCAGTGCCTCGCACGCCGTCGCGTCCGCGCTGGCCGCGCTGTCGGTGGCCGAACAGCCGGACGCGGCATGACGGTTCAGCGGCTGTGCGGGGGCGCTCAGTGGCGGCGTCCGGCCACGAAGCGGACCGGCGTGCCCGGCACCGCCTGAGCGGCCGCGGGGAGGTCGGTGGAACGGACGACCGCGATCACCGGGTACCCCCCGGTGGTCGGATGGTCGGCGAGAAAGACGACCGGGCGGCCGTCGGGCGGTACCTGGACGGCGCCCAGAACCATGCCCTCACTGGGGAGTTCGCCGGAAACGGCCCTCTCCAGTGAGGGCCCTTCCGTTCGCAGGCCTATGCGGTTGCTCGCGGACGACACCAGGTAGGCGCCGGTGGTGAGGGTGCGCACGGCCGACGCGGTGAACCAGTCGTCGCGCGGACCGGGCGTCACGCGCAGGACCAGTTCCGCGGGCGGAGCGACGTGCGGGACGACGTCCACGCGCGCGTGGAGCGTGTCCGGGCGGCCCAGGGGGAGCACCATGCCGTCCGAGAGGGGCGGGGGGCCGAGGCCCGAGAGGAGGTCCGTGGAGCGGCTGCCGAGGACCGGGTCCACGGCCACTCCACCGGAGACGGCCACATAGCCGCGCAGCCCGGCGCGCACGTGGCCGACGTCCAGCAGTGCTCCGGCGGGTACGCGTACGGGCGCTCCCCAGGCGGCGGGACGCCCGTCCACGGTGACCGGGCAGGGCGCTCCCGCCACCGCCACGGTGACAGCGGAACGCGGCCGCAGGGCACATCCGTTGAGTGTCGTCTCCAGAACGGCCGCCTCGGAGGGGTTGCCCACGAGCCGGTTGGCCAGCGCCGCAGCGGGCCCGTCGAGGGCGCCGGAGCGCGGTACTCCGAGGTGGGCGTGGCCGGGACGGCCCTGGTCCTGGACGGTGGTCAGGGCCCCGGCCCGGACGACGGAGAGGGCACGGTCGGTCATGAGCGCCTCGGTGATGAGAAGCGGGCCGTGGCGGTCACGAGCACCTCGCCGGTACGAACCGGGCCGTGGCGGTCACGAGCACCTCGCCGGTACGAAGCGGACCCGGGCGCCCGGAGCGAGCAACGCGGCCGGCACGCGCGCGTGGTCCCACAGCACCGCGTCCGTCGTCCCGATCAGCTGCCAGCCGCCCGGCGACGAGCGCGGGTACACGCCCGTGTACGGGCCCGCCAGCGCCACGGAACCCGCGGGAACCGTCGTACGCGGAGTCGCCCGGCGCGGGACGTCGTACCGCGACGGCAGGCCCGTGAGGTAGCCGAAGCCGGGCGCGAACCCGCAGAAGGCGACCCGGAACTCGGCCGCCGCGTGGATCTCGGGCACCCGGTGCTCGGGCACACCCCAAAGAGCCGCGACATCCGCCAGGTCGGGACCGTCGTACCGTACGGGGATCTCGATTGCCTCGTCCGCGCGCGGGGGCAGCGGGGGTATGTCCCATGTGGGCAGCCGCTCCGCCAGACGCGCGGGGTCGTCCAAGCCGTCCAGGAGGACCGTGCGGGCCGCGGGGACGATCTCCCGCACCGACAGGGAGCCCTCCGCGCGGCGGCGCAGCAGTTCGGCGTGCAGGGCCTGGGCCGCGTCGCCCGAGGAGACCTCGACGAGCAGTGCGCGGTCGCCGACGGGCAGCGCCCTCATGCCGTCGCCGGCAGACGGAGTCCTCATACCGCCCCCGGTGGGCAGAGCGCTCATACGAACGCCTCCACGCGGACGCCGGACGACTCCAGCCGGGCGCGCACCCGGCGGGCCAGCTCCACCGCGCCCGGAGTGTCTCCGTGCAGGCACAGGGAGCGGGCGCGGACCGGGATGCGCTCCCCGGAGGCGGAGGTCACCGTGCCGAAGCGGGCCAGGCCCACCGAGCGTTCGACCACCGTGTCCGCGTCCGTGATCACCGCGCCGTCCTGGGTGCGCGGCATCAGGGTGCCCTCCTCGGTGTACGCGCGGTCCGCGAACGCCTCGGTGGCGGTGGGCAGTCCCGCCTGCTCGGCCAGCTTCAGGAAGCGGGAGGAGGGCAGGCCGAGGACGGGCAGTCCGGCGTCCGCGAGCAGGACGCCGTCGACGACCGCCCCCGCCTGTTCCTCGTCGTGCACGACGCGGTTGTAGAGCGCGCCGTGCGGCTTCACGTACGACACGCGCGTGCCCGCCGCGCGCGCGAACACCTCCAAGGCGCCGATCTGGTACGCCACTTCGGCGGCCAGCTCGTCGGGCGGCACGTCCATCGCGCGCCGCCCGAACCCCGCCAGGTCCCGGTAGGAGACCTGGGCGCCGATCCGCACGCCGCGCTCGGCCGCCAGCTCACACACCCGCCGCATGGTGGCCGCGTCCCCGGCGTGGAAACCGCAGGCCACATTGGCGCTGGTGACGACGGACAGCAGCTGTTCGTCGTCGGTCAGGCGCCAGCGGCCGAAGCCCTCGCCGAGGTCGGCGTTGAGATCGATCGGGGTCATGAGGTGCGGGTTCTCCTTCGTAGGCCGTAATTTCGCCGGCTGTTCTCAGGCCACGCGGTACTGCTCGTCGCGGGTGTCCGTGAGGAACATCCGGCCGGGCGCGTGGGTGATCGCGAAGGGAGGACGGGACGCCATCACGGCCGCCTGTGGTGTCACTCCGCAGGCCCAGAACACCGGGATGTCGTCCGGTGCGGCGTCGACCGGATCGCCGAAGTCGGGGCGCGTGAGATCCTCGATGCCCAGCCCCGACGGCTCGCCGCAGTGCACCGGGCTGCCGTGCACGGCGGGCAGCAGACTGCTCTCCCTGATCGCCGCGGCCAGATGCTCGGGCGGGACAGGGCGCATCGACACCACCATCGGGCCGTGCAGCCGCCCGGCGGGACGGCACTGGCGTCCCGTCACGTACATGGAGACGTTGCGGCCCTGCTCGATGTGGCGCATCGGGACGCCCGCCTCGCTCAGCGCCCACTCGAAGGTGAAGCTGCACCCGATGAGGAACGAGACCAGGTCGTCGCGCCAGCGGTCGACCACGTCGGTGGGCTCGTCGACCAACTCACCGTGTTCCCACACCCGGTAGCGCGGCAGATCGGTGCGCAGGTCGGCGCCCGGAGCGAGCGGAGTGGTCCAGGATCCGGCGTCGGTGACGTCGAGGACCGGACAGGGCTTCGGGTTGCGCTGGCAGAACAGCAGCATGTCGTACGCCCAGTCGGCGGGCACCGAGATGAGGTTCGCCTGGGTGTGGCCCGCGGCGACTCCGGCGGTGGGGCCCGACACACCCGAACGGAACTGGGCACGCGCCTCGTTGGGGGTCCACGCGTGCGCGTGGCCGTCGATTTCCAGCAGGCCCGACGGGCGGTCCTGGACGGTGTCGTTCACAGGAGCTCCTTCCCACGGGTCTCGGGGAGCCCGATCAGGGCCAGCGCGGCGAGGGCATAGCCGATCGCGCCGAAGACCAGCGCGCCGCCCACGCCCCAGCTGTCGGCCAGGAAGCCGACGGTGGTGGGGAAGGCGGCGCCCACGGCGCGTCCCGTGTTGTACGTGAAGCCCTGCCCCGTACCGCGCACCGCTGTCGGGTACAGCTCGCTGAGGAACGAGCCGAAGCCGCTGAAGATCGCCGACATGCAGAAGCCGAGCGGGAAACCGAGCACCAGGAGAAGGGTGTTGGCGCCGCTGGGGATGTTCGCGTACGCCAGGATGCACGCCGCGGAGAGGATCGCGAAGAGCAGGATGTTGCGCTTGCGGCCCAGTTTGTCGGTGAGATAGCCGCCCGTGAGGTAGCCGATGAAGGCTCCGGAGATCAGGAACGTGAGATATGTGCCGGTGCCGACGACCGACAGTCCGCGCTCGGTCTTGAGGTACGTGGGCACCCAGGTGGCCAGCGTGTAGTAGCCGCCCTGGACTCCCGTGGAGAGCAGGCCCGCGAAGACCGTCGTGCGCAGCAGCCCGGGCGCGCCGGCCCTGCCCGGCTTGAAGATCGCCGCGAACGAGCCCTTCTCGGCACTGTCCGAGCGGCGTTCGGCCGACTCCGGGGCGTCATGCACCTGGCGTCGCACCCACAGGACGAGCAGCGCGGGCAGCGCGCCGGTCCAGAACATCACGCGCCAGGCCAGATCGTCGTCCAGGAACTGGAAGACGAGGGTGTTGACGAGTACGGCGAGCCCCCAGCCGACGGCCCAGGAGCTCTGGATCGCGCCGAGCGTGCGGCCCCGGTGCTTGGGGCTCGCGTACTCGGCGACCAGGATCGCGCCGACCGCCCACTCGCCGCCGAAACCGAGGCCCTGGAGGGCGCGGAACACCAGCAGCGTCTCGTAGTTGGGCGCGAAGCCGCAGGCCACGGTGAACACCGCGTAGGTGGCCACGGTGATCATCAGCGCCTTGACGCGTCCGATCCGGTCCGCGACGACGCCGGCGACGGCGCCGCCGACCGCCGAGACGACCAGCGTGACCGTGGTGAACAGGCCGGTCTGGCCGCTGTCCAGGCCGAAGTACGCCGCCAGCGCGACCATGCTGAGCGGCAGCGTGAAGTAGTCGTAGGAGTCGAGGGCGTAGCCGCCGAACGCGCCGGCGAAGGCGCGGCGGCCGCGCGGACCGAGCGCGCGCAGCCAGGCGAACGCGCCGTCCTGAGCGGTGAGTTCACCGGTGCCGGGCCGGGCGTCGGCCGTCAGGGCCTGGGGCGGAGGGGTCGTGCTCATGGGCACCTCACAGTGAGGGACGGAGGGTGCTGGGGACTGAGCCGTGCCGTGCGGGAGTTGAGAACTGGGCCGTGCCGTGCGGAAGCGATGGGCGCCGCAGCCGTGCAGAGGGATGCGGTGCGGTCGTGCGGTCGGCGCCTGACCGCCAAGGTAGAGGATTGTTGAACGATCCCTCAATACCCATGTTGTTTCGTTCTTGTATCTGCGATTGAATTCCGGGCATGGCAGAGCTGACGGGACTGGCCGACGATCGCGCCCTGCTGGGCCGCACCAGCACCGCCGAGCGGGTCTCGGACATCCTCAGGAGTCGCATCGCCGAGGGCTTCTTCCCGCCCGGCACGCGGCTGTCCGAGGACAGCATCGGCGGGGCGCTCGGTGTCTCGCGCAACACCCTGCGCGAGGCGTTCCGGCTGCTCACGCATGAGCGGTTGCTGGTGCACGAGCTCAATCGCGGGGTCTTCGTCCGGGTGCTGACCGTCGAGGACGTCGAGGACATCTACCGCACCCGCGGTCTCGTCGAGTGCGCCGTGGTCCGCGGCCTCGGCGAGCCGCCGTACGCCGTGGACGGCCTCGCCCGGGCCGTCGCCGAGGGGCGGCGGGCGGCGCGCGAAGGTGACTGGAAAGGCGTCTCGACCGCCAACATCCACTTCCACCGGGAGCTGGTCGCGCTCGCCGGGAGCGCCCGCACCGACGAGCTGATGCGCAGCGTCTTCGCCGAACTGCGCCTCGCCTTCCACGTGGTGGACGACCCACGGCGCCTCCACGAGCCGTATCTCGCCCGTAACCGTGAGATCCTCCAGACCCTCCAGGCGGGCGACCGGGACGGAGCCGAGCGGCTGCTCGCGGTCTATCTCGACGATTCGCTCAAGGGGCTCGTGGAGGTGTACGCGCGGCGGGTGGCCGACGGCGGGCAGGGGATCGGCTGAGGCGTGACGGGACGGACGAGCGCGAGGCACGGGGCGACGACTCGTTCCCCGGCCGCACGGCAAAGGTCACCGCGGATCCGGCCGCGATCATGAAGCAGCGGTGACAGCCAGGGCCTTCTGCGTCGTTTCGACCGTTGTCAGACCGAGGACCTAGTCTGTGCACCGTGACTTCGCCTGCATCGACGGACAGCGTTCCGCCCCAGCTCAGCGCGGGGCCGCGGCCCGCTCCGGGCCCGGCCGCCGACGAGGGCCTGGCGCGGCGGCTGCGCGCGCTCGCCTGCACCGCGCCGCTGCACGACCTCGACGTACGCAAGGCGAACCTCGCGGGTGAGTACACGGTGTACGGGATGGCGGAGGTCGCCCTCGCCGCCATCGACCTCGTCACACTGAACATGGACTTCGACACGGGCGCCGACCACGACCAGATAGTGGCCAGGCTCATCCCGCGCATCGCCGCCCAGGCCCCGCAGCGGCCCGTCGCCGAGCACGAGCGCGTGGCCCGCTGGGTGCTGGAGAACCTGATCAACGTCGGCAGCGTCGACCGCGGCTTCCGCGCCGTGTACGGCACCTTCGCGCCCGACGGCTCCTATGTGCGCCGCGACTACGACTTCAAGCTGATCGAGGAGGTGCCCGGATACGGGGGGAGTGTCTATCTCCGGACGACCGACGAAGCGGTCAACGTCCTCGTCGGCGCCCTCGACACCGACGTCACCAGTGCCCAGATCGCCGCCGAGGTCAAGCTGGAGGTGCTGATCAGCCGCGGTCGGCTCGCCGACGCCCAGCTCGCCGCCGAGCAGGCCCGCTACCGGACCGTGCAGTACTCGGAGACGCTCAGGAGGGCCCTCGACGCGACCCGGCGCAATGTGCGCGCCGTCGACTGGCTCCAGGCCGTGCCCGACATGATCGCCGAGGCCCTCGACCACGTCGCCGACCGCTACCGCCACGAGAACGCGATCCTCACCAACATCCGCAAGGCCCGCGACGAGTCCGAGGACCCCGAGCAGAAGCGCCGCGCCGCCGAGCTCGTCGACATCGTCAAGGACTGCATCCGCAGGCATACGCAGCTGCAGTCCCGGCTCCTGGAGGCCGGCCCGCTGTTCCGCGCCGAGCAGGACCGTCAGGCCTTCGCCACGCCCATGACGACCTCGGGGATCGACCTCTACGGCCATCTCGTCGCCCCCGTGCTGCCGCTGCCCGTGGAGCACGCGCTGCGTGTGACGGACGCGTTCTTCGCGCGCGGGACCGGTTTGCGCACGCCCGCGGCCGTACGCGTGGGGGACCTGGTCGACCTCCTGCTGACGCCACCGCTGGAGCGGGAGCACCTCGGGGCGGAGATGCCCGAGCCCGATCTCATCGCCACCCCCGACGACAGTCGGTTCAGCGAGGAGCAGCTCGCGAGCGCGATGGAGTTGCTCGACCTGCCGGCCGATGCGCCGCGGCGGCTGTCCGGGCTGCTGGCCGAGGCCCGCCGCCGCGACCCTGGACTTCCGTATCTCGTTGCCCTGTTGGCCGTCCATGCGGCCAGTCCGCCGGTCGGTACCGCGTACCGGCAGGGCGAGGAGAAGCTGCTGTTCGCCGTCGACGACGGGACCGAGCTGGACGATCCCGAGTTCGGTGGGGCGGATCTCATCGTGGGGACGGCCCTGCTGGATGCGGCCGGGATGGCGGCCGACCGGACGGAGGCTGCGTGAACTGCGGGTCGTCCTTCTACCGCGGGCCGGCTGTGGCTGGTCGCGCCCACGCGGCGGAGCCGCACGAGGTCACGCCCCGCGCCCCGCGCGGGGCTGCCCTCGCCCCCGTTCTTCAGACCAAGGAGCCCCAACCGTGACCGAGCACGTCGAGTGGAGTGAGCCGGAGGCAGTCGCCGCTCCGGCGAACGCGCCCGTCACACCCGCCGACGCCGCCGACGCGGCGCGGCTCGTCGCCTTTGGGCTGCAGCCCAAGCTGCAGCCCGCGCGCGACCAGGAGTACGCGGAGCTGTTGCGGCGCTATCGCGAGGACCCGCCGTTCGCGCGGCTCGCCGACGCCGTGGCCGCCGGGCTCGGGCTGGTCGTCCTCGAGGTGTCCCCGCGCGCGGGCATGGCCGTGACCGCCGCGGAGGACTCCGTGTTCGCCGTCCGGATGGGCGACTACGCGCGTCGCGCGTCGGCCGACTCGGGGGACCGCTTCCTGCACGGGCTCGCGCATCTCGCCGTCGCCGCCATGGCGTTCCCGCGCCCCGAGGACCTCGCGGACGACGGGTACATCGGGCGCGTATCGGTCAACGGAGTCGACGCGTTCGTACGGCAGGCCTGTCGTCGCCTGGAGGAGCGGGCCGAGGAGCAGGGCGAGAACACCGACCCGGCCACGGACGCGCCCGGCCTGGAGGCGGCCTGGCGGATCTGGGCGCGGCGCAGCTCCACCGGTGCCACCAAGGACGCGCGAAGACTGGCCGGTTCGACCACCGGCATCGTCGGCAAGGCCGTGGCGTTCCTCACCGACTCCGGGTTCCTGCAGCGCACCGGGGACGACGGTGGAGGTACGTACCGGACGACGGCCCGCTATCAGCTTCAGGTCCGTGACATGGCCGGCAGCGCGGCCATGGCCGAGCTCCTCGAGCTGGGCATCGTCCCGGTGACCGACGGCACCGCGACGCTGCTGCCCGCCGAGGACACCGACGACCTGGAGCTCGCGGCCGGAGCCGGACTGCCCTTCCACTCCTGAACAGGCCGCACAGCCTGAACTTCCTCGATCCTCCCAAGACTTACAACGAGAGTCCGCCGCCATGTACGAGCTGTCCCGGGTCCGCCTCTACTCCATCGGGCCTGCCGGTGCGCGCTACGCCGACACCGTGCTTGACCTGCGGGGTGTCGGCGAGCCCGTGCCCGACCCCGCGCCCACCCAGGCGGAGTTCTTCGAGGAGGAGCCCATCGGGCCGCCGCGTCGGCCCGCGCCCGCGGGGGTGCTCTTCCTGGAGAACGGCGGCGGCAAGTCGGTGCTGCTCAAGCTGATCTTCTCGGTGATGCTCCCGGGCCACCGGAACACGCTGGGCGGTGCCAGCTCCGGTGTGCTGCGCAAGTTCCTGCTCGCCGACGACTGCGGGCATGTCGCCCTGGAGTGGCAGCACACACTGACCGGCGAGTGCGTCGTGGTCGGCAAGGTGAGCGAGTGGCGGGGGCGGCAAGTCTCCAACGACCCGAGGAAGTTCGCCGAGGCCTGGTACTCGTTCCGCCCCGGGCCGGGGCTGAGCCTGGACAATCTGCCCGTGGCCGAGGCCACCGCCGTGCGTCCGCCCGTCGAGGGGGCCTCCGGCGCGCAGGGGCGCCGGCGCACCATGAAGGGCTTCCGGGACGCGATCACCGAGGCGGGCAAGGCGTACCCGCACCTCGAAGTGCACTGGGAGGAGATCCACGACCGCTGGAACGAGCACCTCGGCGACCTGGGCCTTGACCCCGAACTCTTCCGCTACCAGCGGGAGATGAACGCCGACGAGGGCGAGGCAGCCGGTCTCTTCGCCGTCAAGAAGGACTCCGACTTCACGGATCTGCTGCTGCGTGCCGTCACCGACACCCGGGACACGGACGGTCTCGCCGACCTGGTCGGCGGCTTCGGCAACAAGCTGGGGCGGCGCGCCGAGCTGATCGCCGAGCGCGACTTCACGGCCGGGTCCGTGGATCTGCTCGGCCGGATCGTCGACGCCGCCGAGGCGCGGGCACGCGCGCGTGATATCCACGCGGGCGCCGAGCGGCGTACACGGACGCTGGCGCGACGGCTGTCCGCACGGGCCGTGCAGGAGCGCGTGCGCGCCGGTGAACTCGCGCAGCGCGTGACCGCCGCCGCGTACGCCGTCACGCATGCCGAGGGCGCCCGCGAGCGCAGCGCGCTGATCGCCGCCGAACTCGCCTACCGGCACGCCTCGTTGGCGCTCGCCGGGGCGGAGAAGTCCGCCGCCGCGCAAAAACGTGAGCTGGCCGACGCGCGCACCTTGCACTCCGCCTGGCAGGCCGCCGAGGCCGTGCTGCGGCACCGCGCCGCCGCCGACCGCTCCGCGCGTGTGGCCGCCGCGATCCGCGAGGCCGAGCGGGACGCCGCGCCCGCGCTCGCCGCACGGGCCAAGGCCGCCGTCGACCTCGTCCGTGCCCTGCACCGCGCGGCCGAAGGCGCCGAGGCGCTCGCCAACGAGGAGGAGGAGCGGTCCGCCGGGCTCCAGGAGGTCGGCGAGACGGCGCACGCGGACTCGACCGCGGCGGCCACCGCAGCGCAGCGCGCCCGCAGTGAGGTCGGGCATCTGCGCCAGCGGCTGACCGAGGTCGAGCAGGAGACCGCCGAGGCGGTCCGCGCGGGCTGGCTCGACGACAGCGCCCCCGACGCCGACCCGGCCCGCGCTGCCCTTGCCGCCAGCGACGCCGAGAAGTCGGCCGTCGCCGCCTGGGACACCGCACGCGAGGCCTCACGGCGCGCTTCGGAGCATGCCCGGGAGGCGGCCTCCGCCGAGTCCCGCGCGGAGCTCACGGCGGCGCGCGCGGCCGATGCGGCGACTGCCGCAGAGCGGGCCTACGACGCGGAACGGCGTACGGCGGAGGCGCTGGCGAGGGAGGAGCGGCTGGCGGAGCTGCTGAGCCTGCCGGGCGCCTCCGACGCCGGGCGTGTCGGCGTGCCGGTGCCGCGAGCGGGAGCCGACGGTTCGGGCGGGCGGGGGGCCGCGCCCGATGACATCGGCAGTGACAGCCAGGGCGGCGCCCGCACGACGCGGCATCGCCCCGGCGCCGGTGACGGCACCGATGGTGGCGCGGCCGGAGCCGGAGACCGGGGTGCCTCCGGTCGGCAGGCCGGTGGCGCGATGGGCGTCGGCTCCGGCCGCGGCCGGCAGGCTGTCGGCGCAGTGGCCGGCCGGCCGGGCGGCGGTTCCGGCGAGGCGCGGGACGATGCCTGGCCCCCGGCCGAAGGCCCCCTCACCCCCGAGCAGTTGGACCACTACGCCGACGAACTCCGTGAGCTCCTCGACGAGGGTGTCGCCTCCGCCGAGCGCCAGCTCTTCGAGCTGCGGACCGCCGCGGCGGACGACGCACGCATTCTGGGAGCGCTCGGTGACGGCGGGCTGCTGCCGCCCGGGCCGGATGTCCTGGCCACCGTCGAGTACCTCGGCGAGCACGGAATCCCGGCGCTGCCCGGCTGGCGCTACCTCGCGCAGGCCGTAGACCCCGCCGACCACGCGCGCGTGCTGGCCGCCAGGCCGGAGCTGGTCGACGGCGTGATCATCACCGACCCGGACACGCACGCCCGGGCTCGCGAGGCGCTCAGCGAGGCCGCACTGCTGCCGCGGTCCACCGTCGCCGTCGGTACGGCCGCCGCACTGCTCGCCCCGACTCCGGCCCCCGGCGCGGGCGACAGCGATGTATTCCTCGTACCGCCGAACCCCGCCATGCACGACGAGCACGCCGCCGACGAGGAGCGGCAGGCGCTGCGCGCCCGCGCGGCCCAGCGGGACGAGGAGATCCGGGTGCTCGCGGCCCGGCTGGGCAAGGACCGCGAGCTGGCCGCGCGGCTGGCGTCCTGGCGGACCGGCTGCCCCGCGGGGCGGCTCGTCGAGCTCGCCGCGGCCGCCCGGGACGCGCGCGCCTTCGCGGAGGAGGCCGAGGCCGAGCTCGCCGAGGCGCGCACCGTCCGGGCGGAGGCCGATGAGGCGGCGGCCGAGGCGGCCCACGTGCGGGACGAGCGGCAGGACGCCGCCCAGCGGGCCCGGCGCGCAGCCGACGCCCTCGCCGGGCTCGCCTTCCGGTTGCGCGAGCGGGCCGGCTGGCAGGTCAAGCTGCGCGAACTAGCCGACGAGGCAACGGAGTCGGAGGCCCGCGCCCAGGTCTGCCTGGAGCGTGCCCGCGCCGCCGACGAGGACCGCCGCGCCGCTCAGCGCGCCGCCGACGACGCCCGCCGTACGGCCCGGGCGCTGCGAGCCGAGCGCGCGGAGATCGCCGGGGCCCCCGACGACGTACCGGAGGACGAGGAGGGCGCGGCGAGGTCGTCCCTGCCCGCCCTGCGTGAGGCCTACCGGGCCGCATCCCAGCTGTACGAGAAGGTCGGTGTCGGCGCCGACCTGCGGGCCGAGCAGGCACGGGCCGAGAGCGACGAGAGCGCCGCGCTCGCGGAGCTGGACCGGCTCAGCAACAAGGTGCGCACCCGCGCGGCGCAACTCCTGGAGTCGCCCGACGGTTCCGACGGGCCCTCCCGGCAGGCCGCCGCCGCGCGGGCCGAGGAGCTCGTGCAGCTCCTGGAGACCCGCATGTCCTCCGCGAGCGAGCAGCTCGGACGGCTGCGCGGCGAGGCCGAGCGGCACGCGCCCGAGGACGGTGAGGTCCACACCGAGCTGTCGGAGGAGCTGGTCCCGCGCGACGCCGAGCACGCGCAGAGCCTGCTGCGTACCGCGACCGCCGAACTCGCCTCCCGTACGGAGGCGTTGACCCAGGCGCGCGAGGCGCACGCCGAGCTGCTCGAAGCCCACCGCGCCGCCGAGGACGCGGCCGGCGGCTTCGACGAGACGGCCGCCCTGCTCAGGGACCTGCTGCGGGAGCATGTCGAGGAGGAGCAGGAGGAGCCCGAGCCCTACCCCGGCACCCTCGAAGAGGCACGGCACTCCGCCGCCGAGACCCGCCGTTCCCTGCGCGGCTGCGCCGCCGACCTCTCGGCCGCCGAGGCATCCGTGCGCGAGGCGAGCGACGTCCTCGTACGGCATGCCAACTCCACGCGGTACGAGCAGGTGCGCACCCCCGCCCGGCAGCAGATCCGCGAGCTGCCCGCGTCCGCGCTGCCCGAGCACGCGCAGAAGTGGGCGGACGCGTTCGCGCCCCGACTGCGGGTCCTCACCGACGAGTTGGAGCAACTGGAGCGCAACCGGGACTCGATCGTGGACCGGTTGCGTGGGCTCGTGGAGTCGGCGCTGGCGACCCTGCGGTCCGCTCAGCGGCTCTCCCGGCTTCCCGAGGGGCTCGGTGAGTGGTCCGGTCAGGAATTCCTGCGCATCCGCTTCGAGGAGCCCGACCAGGCGACGCTCGCAGAGCGGCTCGGCGAGGTCGTCGACGAGGCCACCCGCGCGGCGGTCAAGAAGAACTCCGACATGCGCCGCGACGGCATGTCGCTGCTGCTGCGCGGAGTCGGCGCCGCGCTCCAGCCGAAGGGCGTCGCCGTCGAGATTCTCAAGCCGGATGCCGTGCTGCGCGCCGAGCGCGTCCCCGTCGGACAGATGGGCGACGTCTTCTCCGGCGGCCAGCTGCTCACCGCGGCCATCGCGCTGTACTGCACGATGGCGGCGCTGCGCAGCAACGACCGGGGCCGCGACAAGCACCGGCACGCCGGAACGCTGTTCCTGGACAATCCCATCGGCCGCGCCAACGCCACGTATCTGCTGGAACTCCAGCGGGCCGTGTCAGACGCGCTGGGCGTCCAACTCCTCTACACCACCGGCCTGTTCGACACGACCGCGCTCGCCGAGTTCCCCCTCGTCATCCGCCTGCGCAACGACGCCGACCTGCGGGCTGGCCTGAAGTACATCAGCGTGGAGGAACACCTCCGCCCGGGGCTGCCGCAGCAGCCTCAGGGGGACGAGGCGGTGCACAGCGAGATCACAGCCACGCGGATGTTCAAACGCCCGGCGCCTGCAACCCCCTAGGGGCGCGGGACTGTGTGGATATGCGGCTCCGCGGCGTGGGTGCAGGCGGTGCTTGCGACAGCGAGGAAGTGCTCGGTCTTGCGTTCGTAGCGGCGTCGCAGCCGGTTACCCCGTGCCGCCAACCATCGTCGCAGGTGGGCGTGGTCGGCTCGCGTGTCGGGCGAGCCGATCGCACAGCGGAGAACCATTCCAGGTCGCCGCGGGAGTCGGGTTCGTCGAGGACCAGGCGGTGCAGGTCGGCCCACGCCCCGGCCTTGCTCCACTCTGTGAACCGGCGCTGGGCCGTGGTCCTGGACGGACCGAACGACGCAGGGCGAAGCTGCTGCCACGTGCAGCCACATCGCGACGAACACGATCGCCGCCGACACCTCCCGCCGGAACAGCCCCCACAACTCCTCCGGCACCATCCGCTGAGCGATCCCCACCACAGCCGAGGGCCCACCTGGCCAATTGAGATGACCTGTAACGGACTCCAACGCCCCCTCCCGTTTCCTGGCGCACCGCCGGGCACGGAGAAATTCGGCGATGAACTCCCTTTCCCCTCATGTAAGTTCGGGCTCGACCAGTTGTCCGGAGAGAGGAACCCTGCCTTGCGCACGCCCTACCGTCGTGTGACGACTGTCCTTGGGATAGCCGCGGCCTCCGCGTCGGCGCTCGTCCTGGGTATCGCCCCGGCACAGGCCGCCGGCAACGTCTACGAGGCCTACAACGCCATCACCTCGCCGAGCGCGATGACCGAGTTCGCCGAGGACGGCGAGATCCTCACCGCCCTCGACATGAAGAAGGACGGCCACGGCACCGCCGCGCAGTGGCGCTACAACTCGAGCTCCGCCACCCACTCGTACTACAACGGCTACGGCTACGCCGTCGCCCACGACTGGAACCTGTCCTTCGCGGAGGGCACGACCCTGCAGATCCGCGCCTGCCTCCAGGACACGTCCAACGGCACCCCGTACAGCTGCGGCGGCTGGGAGTACGCCAAGGCCTGACCGTCACAAGTCGGCGAACGGGCGGGCCCTCGGGCCCGCCGCTTTCGAGTTCGCAGGTCAGTGCTCGCCCTGCGCCGGTGGCCGTGGCCCAGCGCCGGTTCACCGAGTGGGGCAAGGCCGGGGTGTGGGCCGAGCTGCACTGCCTGGTCCTCGACGACCTCGGCTCCCTCAAGGGTGCGACAACTGCCCCGTCCCGCCCCGTCGGCGTATGCGCTCCTGAGCCCGCTCCGCGGCACGCGCCTGCCGTCGTGCCCTGCGCCGCTCGCGCCGCAGGGACCGGGCGGTGCTGCTCGGTGCCGACACCACGCCGTTGCGCTGGTTCCACACCTGGCGGGTCACCCAGACGTCGAGCGCGGCCCACGTCGCCACAACGGTGCTCGCCACGCTGCTGAGGACCATCGGGAACGCCAGCCATGATCCGGCCAGCGTGCACAGGAACGCCACCATCGCCTGGATCAGCGTCACGGCGATGATCAGCACCGCCCGCACCGCGGCCGTACGCACCGGATCGGGCATCCGGCGCCGCCGCGCGGGCTCCTCGATCCACAACGGCCGGTAGTGCGGCTGCTCCTGAGCCGCGGCGCGCTCAGCGGTCCCGCCCCCGTGCGCCGGAATGTCGCGATCCAGTGCCTCGGGACCCCGCCGCGCCGTCTGGTGCGCCGCATCGCCGTCCTCAGGCGCCACGCGCTGCTCCGCCGTGCCCATCAACTCGTCACTCCCCACCGCCCAGCAGGCCCCTCGCACTGGTGTCATGCGACACCGGCTCCCCAGTGGCTGCCCGGCTTGCGCTGCTTTACGCCGCCTGAGCGCGGCATGCGGCCCCTGTGACCGATTCCGCCCCCATCTCCCGTACAGAAGGACGAACGACATGCCGCGAAGATTCCCAACGAGCGAAAAAATCCAGCCAACTGGCCAAGTTCACCGCTCCGATCCGGTCGGCCCCAAGTGCCGGATTCGGGGAGGCAATCTCCCCCAATGAACGGACAACTGCCCATGTCTCGTTCCCGTCGCGCGGGGGCTGCGCCCGGACAGCTCTTCGAGTTACCTGTGCGTCGGTAGTAGGCTCACGCCGTTTGTTGACGCACATGTGTACCCCCGGGCCAAAGGGGGGCGAGCTGGGGGAGGCCATGCGCTTTCGCGGGAAGTCCATCCGCCGGAAGATCGTGGCGCTGCTCCTCGTGCCGCTGGTGTCCTTGACCGCGATCTGGGCCTTCGCGACCGTGCTCACGGGCCGCGCGGCCAACCAGCTGTTCAACGTGTCGGACATCGTGGAGAAGATCGGCTACCCCACCGAGGACACCGTCCGCGTCCTCCAGCAGGAACGTCGCCAGACCCTCGTCTATTTGGCCGATCCCCGCGCCTCCGACGGGCTTGCGGCGCTCAAGCGCAGCAGGACCGCCACCGACCGGGCCGTGGCGAAGATTCGTAAGAACGCCAAGGACGAGGACCTGCGCGAGGAGATGGGCGAGGGCACCGCGGGGCGTCTCACCTCCATCCTGGACGCCGTCGGCAGCATCGACTCGCTGCGCCGCAGCGTCGAGGACGGAACGGTGCCCCGCGCCGAGGCCCTCAACCAGTACAACCATCTCGTGGACCCCTGCTACGCCCTCCTGACCTCCCTCGACGGCGTCGACAACGTGACGATGGACAAGCAGGCCCGCGCCCTCCTCAACGTCACCCGCGCCCGTGAGCTGCTCTCCCGCGAAGACGCCCTCCTCGGCTCCGCACTCGTCGCGGGCCGTATCTCGCGCGACGAGATCCGCGACATCTCCGACCTGGTGGTCCAGCGCACCCTGCTCTACGACATCAGCCTGCCGCTGCTGCCCTCCTCGGAGCGCGAACGCTACGAGCGCTACTGGAAGAACGCCGACACGGCGCCCCTGCGTGTGGCCGAGCAGTCCGTCGTCACTTCGGCCGCGGGCTCGCCCCGCGGTGTGACCGCGAAAAGCTGGGACAGGGTGGCCGGGCATGTTCTGGACGAACTCGGCGACCTCGACGACAAGGCGGGCGACCGCTATCAGGACCGGGTTCGGCCCGTGGCCATGGGCGTCATCGTCAAGGCGGTCATCGCGGGCGTCCTCGGGCTCATAGCCCTGCTGGTCTCGCTCGTCATGTCCGTACGCATCGGCCGGAGTCTCATCCGCGATCTGCGCCGACTGCGCCTGGAGGCCCACGAGGCGTCCGGCGTCCGGTTGCCCAGCGTCATGCGTCGCCTCTCCGCCGGCGAACAGGTCGACGTCGAGACCGAAGTGCCGCGCCTGGAGTACGACAAGAACGAGATCGGCGAGGTCGGCCAGGCCCTCAACACCCTTCAGCGCGCCGCCGTCGAGGCCGCCGTCAAGCAGTCCGAACTGCGCCACGGTGTCTCCGAGGTCTTCGTCAACCTCGCCCGGCGCAGCCAGGTCCTGCTCCACAAGCAGCTCACCCTGCTCGACACGATGGAGCGCAGGACCGAGGACACCGACGAACTCGCCGACCTCTTCCGCCTCGACCACCTGACCACGCGCATGCGCCGCCATGCCGAGGGCCTCGTCATCCTCTCCGGCGCCGCCCCCTCCCGGCAGTGGCGCAAGCCGGTCCAGCTCATGGACATCGTCCGCGCAGCCGTCGCCGAGGTCGAGGACTACGAGCGCATCGAGGTGCGGCGTCTTCCGCGCGTCGCCGTCACGGGACCCGCGGTCGCCGACCTCACCCACCTGGTGGCCGAACTCCTGGAGAACGCCACGGTGTTCTCACCCCCGCACACCGCCGTCCAGGTCCTCGGCGAGCGCGTCGCCAACGGCTTCACCCTGGAGATCCACGACCGCGGCCTGGGCATGGCCGCCGAGGCGCTCCTCGACGCCAACCTGCGACTCGCCGAGACCCCCGAGTTCGAACTCTCCGACACCGACCGGCTCGGCCTCTTCGTGGTCAGCCGGCTCGCCCAGCGGCAGAACGCCCGCGTCTCCCTCCAGCCCTCCCCGTACGGCGGCACCACCGCGGTGGTGTTCATCGCCGACGCGCTGCTCACCGACGATGTCCCGGACACCAACGGCATCGGCTTCCGCCTGGACCGCGCGCTGCCCACCAAGGAGGGCGAGATCGAGGAGAACCGCAAGGCCGCGCTCTCCCAGGTGCCCGTGCGGCTCCCGGGACTGCCCGCCTCGATCCTGGACGGTCCCGTCGAACTGGAGGCGCCGGTCGACCTGGACCGGGGGCTCGACCCCCTCACCGGATTCCCGGGCGCCCTCGACGACGAGGACAGCGAACGCGGCGGTCTGTTCCGGCCGCGCCGCTCCATCGTCGGCGTCCCCGGCGAACAGCATCAGCAGGAGGGCGACAGCCGTGGCGAGCCCGCCCGCTCCGGCGACGGCGACCTTGCGGATGCCGCCCCCGTCCCGCTGCCGAGACGTCGGGCTCCCAAGCTCGTCAGCTCGCACGGCCGTCCCGTGACCCAGACGAGGTCGAGGCGCGACGAGACGGACGAGGAACTCGCCGAGGACTTCGAGTCGCTGCAGAGTCTGGAGCCGGTGCAGAACCTGGAGCCGGCGGAGCGCGGCACCCTCGAGCTCGACGGCGCGAAGCCGCTGCCGACCCGGCGCGGTGACGGCCGAGAGACCCCGGCACGGCGCGGCGGCGAGCGCTCCGAGGCCCCAGGCCTTCGCGAAGCCTCCGGCGCGCGAGAGACCGCCGGTCTGCATGAGGCGCCCGGTCTGCGTGAGGCGTCCGGCCTCCGCGATGCCCCCGCCCTCCCCAAGCGCACCCGTCGCACCCCCGCGTCGCCGAGTACGGGCGAGACCACCCCGCGCTCCGACGCCGTGACGGGAGAGGCAGAATCGGGTGTGGGCCCGCTGCCTCGCCGCGTCCGACAGGCCAATCTGGCGCCGCAGTTGAAGGCCGGCCCCGAACGTCGTACCGAGCGAGACAAGGCTCGCCACGGCACGGGAGCGGACCCTGCCGACCGCGACGCCGACGAGGTACGCAACCGGATGGCCTCGCTCCAGCGGGGCTGGCAGCGCGGCCGTCAGGAGAACGCCGCGGGCGACGAGGCCCAGGACGGCACAGCACCAGGAACGACAAAGGGGGACGGTCGATGACCGCACCGAAGGCCGCAGGGCCCACCACGACCAGCAAGGCGTCAGGCGAGCTGAACTGGCTTCTCGATGAACTGGTGGACCGCGTCGCCAGCATCCGCAAGGCGATCGTGCTCTCCGGCGACGGCCTTGCCACCGGGGCCTCCAAGGATCTGACCCGGGAGGACAGCGAGCACCTGGCCGCGGTCGCTTCCGGCTTCCACAGCCTCGCCAAGGGCGTCGGCCGCCACTTCGAGGCGGGCAGCGTCCGGCAGACCGTCGTCGAGCTCGACGAGGCCTTCCTGTTCGTCACCGCCGCCGGTGACGGCAGCTGCCTCGCTGTCCTCACGGACGCCGACTCCGACGTCGGGCAGGTCGCCTACGAGATGACGCTCCTCGTCAAGCGGGTCGGCGTACATCTGGCGGCCACTCCGCGCACCGATCTGCCTTCGGGCGGGTAGTGGGATGACATGAGCGGAGACGGTCAGGGAAAACGCCACTGGTTCGACGACGAGGCCGGACCGGTGGTTCGTCCGTACGCCATGACACGCGGCCGTACCACCAGTCCGGCCCAGCACCGCCTCGACCTGATCGCGGTGGTCGTCACGGAACCACACGCCGACGACCCGGAAGCGGACCAGACGCTGTCCCCGGAACACGTGGACATCGTCGGACTCTGCCGCGACGCCCCCCAGTCGGTCGCCGAACTCGCCGCCGGACTCGACCTGCCCATCGGAGTGGTACGGGTCCTCATCGGGGACCTGGTCGACGAGGAAATGGTCCATGTGACACGCCCCGTACCCCCTGCCGAGCTACCGGACGAGAGTATTCTGCGCGACGTGATCAACGGCCTCCGGGCGCTCTGAGCTGGGCGGAAGCGGGGAACAGACGTGACAGGCTGGCAGTTCTGGGTCGACCGAGGCGGCACCTTCACCGACATCGTCGCGCGGCGCCCGGACGGCCGCCTGCTCACGCACAAGCTGCTGTCCGAGAACCCGGCCAGGTATGCCGACGCGGCGGTCGCGGGCGTGCGTGAGCTCCTCGAAGAGGGCGGGGAGATCGAGGCCGTCCGCATGGGCACCACCGTCGCCACCAACGCTCTCCTGGAACGCAAGGGTGAGCGCTCCCTCCTCGTCGTCACCCGCGGCTTCCGCGACGCCCTGCGCATCGCCTATCAGAACCGCCCCCGCATCTTCGCCCGCGCGATCGAACTGCCCGAGCTGCTGTACGAGCGTGTCATCGAGGTCGACGAACGGATCGCCGCCGACGGCACGGTCCTGCGCGCCCCCGACCTGGACACCCTCGCCGGGCCCCTCCAGGAGGCCTACGACTCCGGGATCCGCGCGGTCGCCGTCGTCTGCATGCACAGCCACCTCCACCCCGCCCACGAGCAAGCCGTCGGCGAGCTGGCAGCCCGCATCGGCTTCCCGCAGATCTCGCTCTCCAGCGAGGTCAGCCCGCTGATGAAGCTCATCCCACGCGGTGACACGGCCGTCGTCGACGCCTATCTGTCCCCCGTACTGCGCCGCTACATCCAGCACGTCGCCGACGAACTCCAGGGCGTGCGGCTGATGTTCATGCAGTCCAACGGAGGTCTCGCCGAAGCGGGCCAGTTCCGTGGCAAGGACGCCATCCTGTCCGGACCCGCCGGCGGCATCGTCGGCATGGCCCGGATGTCGCAGCTCGCCGGCTTCGACCGCGTCATCGGCTTCGACATGGGCGGTACGTCCACGGACGTCTCGCACTTCGCGGGCGAGTACGAGCGGGTCTTCACCACCCAGATCGCCGGGGTCCGGCTGCGCGCGCCCATGCTGGACATCCACACCGTCGCCGCGGGCGGCGGCTCGGTGCTCCACTTCGACGGCTCCCGCTATCGCGTGGGTCCCGACTCGGCGGGCGCCGACCCCGGGCCCGCCTGCTACCGCGGCGGCGGCCCACTCACCGTGACCGACGCCAACGTCGCCCTTGGCCGCATCCAACCCGCCCACTTCCCACGGGTGTTCGGCCCCGACGGCGACCAGCCCCTCGACGACGCGCTGGTCCGCGACCGGTTCGCCGCCCTCGCGCGCGAGATCCGTGAGCGGACCGGCGACGACCGCACCCCGGAGCAGGTGGCCGAGGGCTACCTCCAGATCGCCGTGGCCAACATCGCCAACGCCGTCAAACGGATCTCGGTGCAGAAGGGCCACGACGTCACCCGGTACGCGCTGACCACCTTCGGGGGCGCGGGCGGCCAGCACGCGTGCAGGGTCGCCGATTCGCTCGGCATCCGTACCGTCCTCGTCCCGCCCATGGCAGGTGTCCTGTCCGCCCTCGGCATCGGACTCGCCGATACGACGGCCATGCGCGAGCAGTCCGTGGAGGCGCCCCTGGAAGCCTCCTCGATGCCCGGAATCCTCAAGACGGCCGACGACTTGGAGGGCGCCGCCCGCGCCGAACTCCTCGCCGAGGACGTGCCCGAGGGCCGCATTCAGGTCACCCGCCGCGCCCAGCTCCGCTATGACGGCACGGACACAGCGCTCACGGTCGAGCTCACCGCGCCCGACACCATGACCCGCGGCTTCGAAGAACGTCATCGCGCCACCTACTCCTTCATCCTCGATCGTCCGGTCGTCGTGGAAGCCCTGTCCGTAGAAGCCACCGGTCTCACCGACCCCCCCGATCTCTCCGCCCTCGCTCCCTACGAAACGGCCGTCGAAGGCCGCCCAGCCGCTTCGGAGACGGTCAGCCTGCACACCGGTGGTGCCTGGCGCCACGTCCCCCTGCATCGCCGTGAGGAACTGCCCCCGGGCGAGGCGGTCACCGGCCCCGCGATCATCACCGAGGCCAGCGCGACAACCGTCGTCGACGACGGCTGGCGGGCCGCGGCGACCGACGACGGGCATCTGGTCATGGAACGCGTCGCGGTCACGGAGAGTTCCGATCTCGGCACGGAAGCCGACCCCGTTCTCCTGGAGGTCTTCAACAACCTCTTCATGTCCATCGCCGAACAGATGGGCGCCCGCCTGGAGTCCACAGCCCAGTCGGTCAACATCAAGGAGCGCCTGGACTTCTCCTGCGCGCTGTTCGATCCCGAAGGCAACCTCGTCGCCAACGCCCCTCATATCCCTGTCCACTTGGGCTCGATGGGCACGAGCGTGAAGGAAGTCATCCGGCGCCGCGGCGACAGCATGCGCCCGGGTGACACGTACGCGGTCAACGACCCGTACCACGGCGGCACCCACCTCCCGGACGTCACCGTGATCACCCCGGTCTTCGACACAGGAAGCACGGAGAACACGGAGGGTGAGCGGATCCTCTTCTATGTGGCCTCGCGCGGCCACCACGCCGAGATCGGCGGCATCGCACCGGGCTCCATGCCCGCGAACAGCCGCACCATCGACGAGGAGGGCATCCTCTTCGACAACTGGCTGCTCGCCGAGAACGGCCGCTTCCGCGAGGCCGAGACCCTGGCCCTGCTCACCGAGGCGCCCTACCCCTCGCGCAACCCGAAGACCAACCTCGCCGACCTGCGCGCCCAGATCGCCGCCAACCGGAAGGGCGTCGACGAAGTCGGCCGCATGATCGAGGACTTCGGGCTCGACGTGGTCCAGGCGTACATGAAGCACGTCCAGGACAACGCCGAAGAAGCGGTGCGCCGCGTCATCGACGCCCTTGAAGACGGTGAGTTCGCCTATGAGACCGACTCCGGGGCCGTCATCCGAGTCCGCGTCCGCGTAGACCGCGAAAAACGCTCCGCGACCATCGACTTCACCGGTACCTCTCCGCAGCTCACCACCAACTTCAACGCACCCTTCGCGGTGGTCAACGCCGCGGTCCTGTACGTCTTCCGCACCCTGGTCGCCGACGACATCCCGCTCAACGACGGCTGTCTGCGGCCCCTCGACATCGTGGTGCCACCGGGTTCGATGCTCGCCCCCGAGCCCCCGGCCGCCGTGGTCGCGGGCAACGTGGAGACGTCCCAGGCCATCACCGGCGCCCTGTACGCGGCCCTGAGAGTGCAGGCCGAGGGCTCGGGCACCATGAACAACGTCACCTTCGGAAACGAGCGGTACCAGTACTACGAGACCGTGGCCTCCGGATCTGGCGCGGGCGACGGTTTCCCCGGCGCGCCCGTCGTGCAGACCCACATGACCAACTCGCGGCTCACCGACCCCGAGGTCCTGGAGTGGCGACTGCCCGTCCGGCTCGAAGAGTTCGCAGTCAGGCGCGGTAGCGGCGGCGCCGGGCGCCGGCGTGGCGGTGACGGTGCGGTGCGCCGCATCCAGTTCCTCGAGCCGATGACCGTCTCCACGCTGTCCCAGCACCGCCGGGTGCCGCCCTACGGCATGGCGGGCGGCGCGCCCGGAGCGCTCGGCGCCAACCGTGTCGAGCGCGCGGACGGCACAGTCACCGAACTTGGCGGAAGTGATTCGACGGACGTCGGCCCCGGCGACGTACTCGTCATCGAAACCCCCGGCGGCGGGGGCTACGGCCCACCGCCGCACGACCCCCATCAAGCAGGAGAAGAGATCGATGATCTTCGGGCGTTCTGAGCGCGGCAAGCCCCCGGTCGAGCCCGTCACGCTCAAGATCCTCGTGGCCGGCGGCTTCGGCGTGGGCAAGACGACCCTCGTCGGCGCGGTCAGCGAGATCAAGCCGCTGCGCACCGAGGAGGTGCTCACCGAGGCGGGCCGGCCGATCGACGACACCGGTGGCGTGGAGGGCAAGCACACCACCACCGTCGCCATGGACTTCGGCCGCATCACGCTCCGCGAGGACCTGGTGCTCTACCTCTTCGGGACCCCCGGGCAGGACCGCTTCTGGTTCCTGTGGGACGAGCTCGCCACCGGCGCGCTGGGCGCCGTCGTACTCGCCGACACCCGTCGCCTGGAGGACTGCTTCGCCGCCGTCGACTACTTCGAGCGCCGTTCCATACCCTTCGTGGTCGGCGTCAACTGCTTCGAGGGCGCTGCCCGTTACCCCTCCGACGACGTCCGCCAGGCGCTGGACCTCGACCCCGGAGTACCGGTCGTCCTCTGTGACGCGCGGGACCGGGAATCCGTCAAGGAGGTCCTCATCGCAGTCGTCCAGCACGCGATGGCGTACGCCGCCGACCGCCGCCAGACGGTCATGACCTGACCACGGCTACAGCCCGCACATGTCATGACCTGACCACGGCTAGAGCCCGCACGTGTCGTGACCTGACGCACGGTACGGCCCGCCGATGCATAGGTACGGCCCGTACCCCCGCCGACCGGGGTACGGGCCGCAGTCATGCACGCGCGCGTGGCTCACGCGAGACGCACGCGCGCGTAGACCCCTGTCTCAGCCGACCTCGTCCTCGTGCCAGCCGAAGCTCTTCTCCACCGCCTTACGCCAGTTGTGGTACTCGCGGTCGCGCACGGAGGCCTCCATGGCCGGCGTCCACTCGACGTCCTTCTGCCAGTGCGACTTCAGCTCGTCGAGGTCGTTCCACACACCCGTCGCGAGCCCGGCCGCGTATGCGGCGCCCAGGCAGGTGGTCTCGGAGACCTTCGGACGGATCACCGGCACCCCGAGGACATCCGCCTGGTGCTGCATCAGCAGATTGTTCTTGGTCATGCCGCCGTCCACCTTCAGGGTGGTGATCTGCACCCCGGAGTCCTGGAACATGGCGTCCACGACCTCACGTGTCTGCCAGCTCGTCGCCTCCAGGACCGCGCGGGCCAGGTGCGCCTTCGTGACGTACCGCGTGAGCCCGGTGACGACCCCGCGCGCGTCGGAGCGCCAGTACGGGGCGAACAGGCCCGAGAAGGCGGGCACGATGTACGCGCCGCCGTTGTCCTCCACGCTCGCCGCCAGTGTCTCGATCTCGTCGGCGCTGCGGATGATGCCGAGTTGGTCGCGGAACCACTGCACCAGCGCCCCGGTGATCGCGATCGACCCTTCGAGGCAGTAGACCGGCGCCTCGGTGCCGATCTTGTACCCCATGGTCGTCAGCAGACCGTTCTTCGAAGGAACGGGCCGGTTACCGGTGTTGAGCAGCAGGAAGCTGCCCGTGCCGTAGGTGTTCTTCGCCGTGCCCACGTCGTAGCAGGCCTGCCCGAACACCGCCGCCTGCTGGTCACCGAGCGCCGATGCGACGGGGACGCCCGAGAGTTGGCCCACTGCGGTGCCGTACACCTCGGAGGAGGACCTGATCTCGGGGAGGACCGCTTCGGGGACGTTCATCGCGGAGAGGATGGACTGGTCCCACTGGAGCGTCTCGAGGTTCATCAGCATGGTGCGCCCGGCGTTGGTCACGTCGGTGACGTGCTGCCCGCCGTCCGTGCCGCCGGTCAGGTTCCAGATCAGCCAGGAGTCGATGGTGCCGAAGGCGATCTCGCCACGCTCGGCACGCGCGCGCAGCCCCGGCACGTTGTCGAGCAGCCAGGCCGCCTTGGGCCCGGAGAAGTAGCTGGCCAGCGGCAGTCCGGTCTGCTCGCGGAAACGGTCCTGTCCGTCCGAGCCGCCCAACTCGTTGCAGAGCGCGGACGTACGGGTGTCCTGCCAGACGATCGCGTTGTGCACGGGCTTGCCGGTGGCACGGTCCCACAGGACCGTCGTCTCGCGCTGGTTGGTGATGCCGAGCGCGCTGACCTGGTCGGCGCGCAGACCGGCCTTGGCGATCGCGCCCGCGACCACCGCCTGCACCTTGGACCAGATCTCGGTGGCGTCGTGCTCCACCCAGCCGGGCTTCGGGAAGATCTGGCGGTGCTCGCGCTGGTCGACGGCGACGATCGCGCCGTCCTGGTTGAAGATGATGCAGCGGCTTGAGGTCGTGCCCTGGTCGATTGCGGCGACGTACTTCTCGGCATGGTCCGTCATGACGTCCCCTTCGTCAGAAGGCTGCGTTGTAGATCGCGGCCCCGATGGCGGCACCCGCGATCGGGCCGACCACCGGGATCCAGGAGTAACTCCACTCCGAGGTGCCCTTGTTGGGAATCGGCAGCAGCGCGTGGGTGAGGCGCGGCCCCAGGTCGCGGGCCGGGTTGATGGCGTACCCGGTGGGGCCGCCCAGCGAGAGGCCGATGCCGACGACGAGGAGGGAGATGAGCAGGACGGGCAGGCCCGCGTCGCCGATGCCCGCGACGTGCTTGCTCCCGCCGACCAGCCCGAGGATGGGCAGCATCAGGGCGGCGGTGGCGATGATCTCGGTGATCAGGTTCTGCACGGGGTTGTTGATCTCGGGCCGTGTCGAGAAGATCCCCAGCGTCTCGATGGCCTTGTCCTCTTCGGCGTTGAGGTTGAACTGGCCGAGGTAGAGCAGCCAGCAGAGCGTGGCTCCGACGATGGCTCCGGCGAACTGCCCGAGGATGTAGAAGGGCACGTCCTCCCACTTCGTGGAGCCCTCGATCGCGAAGCCGATGGTCACCGCCGGATTGATCTGTCCTCCGGACAGCGGTGCCGCGGTGTACGCACCAGCGAGCACGCCGAAGCCCCACCCGAAGGCGATGACCACCCAGCCCGCTCCCTGTGCCTTGGACTTGTTGAGCGTGACAGCGGCGCATACTCCCGCGCCGAACAGGATCAGAATTGCTGTGCCGATCAACTCGCCGACAAAAATGTCTCCGTTGCTCATGGCGGCTCCTAGGCCCTCGCCCGGGGCGATCGGCCCCGGGCCACCGTGCAGGGTGCGTTTCCCATGGCTACTTCAGCCGAAGGCAGGGAGTCCCGCGCCCCGCCCGGCGTCCGTGACGAGCGTGCCGTCGCAGCGGAATCGCCCGTGGGGGACGGCCCGTGGGTACAGGTCGGAAACCCGAGCGGAGCGGTGCCTGTAGACGCCCGAATGCGGCGATGCCGACTGACACCCGGAAGTGTTCACCGGTGCCCAGGGGGCGTCAAGGTCGCGGACCGCAACGGTTCGAGGGCCGCAAAGAGGGCGCGAGGCGAGGCCCCGCCGACGGCCGGCCCAGGGCAGGGCGCAGGCGAGCGGCCGGACCCTTCGACTCCGGACGGCAAACCGCCGGGCCCGATCGGCGTCGACGCGCCGAGGACCGATGGTCGACCGGCTCGTGCACCATCGCTGTCGGAGGGTCGGAGGGTCGGAGGGTCGGAGGGTCGGAGGGTCGGAGGGTCGGAGGGTCGGAGGGTCGGAGGGTCGGAGGGTCGGAGGGTCCGGCAGGTCGGCCGTCCTCCGGGTCCGAGGTCCGGCTGGTCGGCCGTCTTCCCGGTCCGAGGTCCGGCAGGCCGGCCGTCTTCCGGGTCGGAGGGTCGGCTGGACGGCACACGGCGGTCAACCGAGGCGGGCGGTCAACCGGTCCCCGGGCCGAGCGGTCAGCCCGTCAGCGTATGCCCGGACGTTTGGGTCGGTGCCGCCCCCGAGCCGCGGCGGATCTCGTGGCCCGGCAGACCCGCGCGCCCCAGCACCCAACTCGCCCCGTTCAGGGCCTTCGCGGCCTGCTTGAGAGGCGCCAGGCAGGCGGCCGCCTGCCGGTGGTCGGTCACGCTGCCTGGCGCGCACAGCACCGTGGCCAGCGACAGCGTGACGATGCGTCCGCCCGCGGACCAGGGCGTGTCGAGCACCGAGTGGGCCAGCGGGTCCAGGGTGTCCGGGTCCGCGAGGACCAGGAAGTCGTCCCCGCCGATGTGCCCCACCCGCGTCGCCTCGGACGCCGCGTGCTGCAACGCCCGTCCGACCGCCCGGATCAGCTCGTCGCCCGCCGCGAACCCCGCCCCGTCGTTGACCTGCTTGAAGTGGTCGACGTCCAGCCAGCTCAGCGCGAACATCCGGCCGTCCGCGATCCGTCGGTCCACCTCGCCGGTGATCGCGTCCGAACCGGGCAGCCGTGTCAGCGGGTTGAGCCCCGCCGCCTCCTCGACCCGGCTCTCGGCCAGCGCACGTACGAGATCCGCGAGCCGTACGACACCCACGCACCGCCCGTATCGGTCGACGACCGCGACGTCGTCCGACGTGCGATCCCGCTCCCCGTCCGCGACCACGTCGAGAACCTCCCACGCGGTGGCGTCGACGCCGACCGTGCGCGGCGGATCGCCGAGCTTGGCGGCCGGCCGGTCAGCGTACAACGCATGCCCGTAGCGCCCCGACATCGACAGCAGGAACCGCGACCGGTGCACCGACCGGACCGGGATCCCGGAGGAATCCACGAGCAGCACCCCGGACACGTCGGTCGAACCGGTGAGCAGCGCCCGCACCTGCCCCGCGGAGGCGGTGGCGGGCAGCAGCGCCGCCGGCCGCACGAACTGTCGTACGGACGGCCCTGACCGGGGCGTCGACGCGACGCCGGGGGAGAGGGCCGGAACGTATACGTCCGCTGCGGGCAGCCGAGCGGGCGGCGCGAACAGCTCGCCCTGTGCCAGTTGCGCGCCCGCAGACACCGCGGCCGCGCACTGCAGCTCGGTCTCGACCCCCTCGACGGACAGCAGCGCGCCCAACTGCTCGCACAGCGTCCGCATCGCCCGTACCGCCGCGGGCCGCGTCAGCAGGGACACGTCGAGCTTCATCAGCTCGGGCGCCAGATCCGTGAGCAGCCGCAGGGGTACGTCGCCGTCGCCCACCCCGTCCGCGCAGATCCGGAAGCCCTCGCCCCGCAGCGCGGCCACCGCCTCCAGCAGGGCGTGTTGCGGTACGTGGGTGTACGGCGGCCCGACGTCGACGGTCACCTCCCACGGCAGCCGCCCGGCCTCGCGCACCGCCTCGCGCATCGCCGCGAGCCCGCCGAGGTCGGCCAGGGTTCCGGCGAACACATTGACGTGCAGCGGCAGCAGCGTCTCCTTGCGGGCCGCGGCGCGGATCGCCAGCGCGGCCAGCCGGCCGTCGAGTTCGGGGTCACGGCGGGCCTGCGCCAGGATGTCACCGGCCTCCGGACGGGCGAGTATCTCCAGCGCCGCAACCCCGCCGGTCGTCAGATTGACGACCGGTTGGAAGGCGAAGCGGACAGTATCCGTCCAGGAGGGCACGGCAGAATGATGGCGCCGCCCGCGCATACCCGGGCGCGATTCACGAGCTGTTCACGCAGGATTCCGAGCTCGTCACAGTGGGTGTGGAGGCCGCCGGGACCAGGGCATGCGGCCGGTCCCCGAACCCATGATGAGCACACGCGGCCGGTCGCCGAGACCGGGACGAGCGCACGAGGACACGTGCCGAAACGAGCGCACGAGGACACGTGCCGAAACGAGCGCACGAGGACCGGCGGCGAATCGAGCGCACGAGGACCGGCGCTGAAAGGAGCGCACGAGGACCGGCGGCGAATCGAGCGCACGAGGACCGGCGCTGAAAGGAGCGCACGAGGACCGGCGCTGAAACGAGCGCACGAGGACGGTTGCCGGAGCGAACGCACGAGGACATTCGCCCGGACGACTGCCCGCGAACGCCTGCCGATTCAGCGTACGGCGACGACCGACGCCCCGTGTCCGAAGAGCCCCTGGTTCGCGGTGATCCCCACTCGTGCCCCGGCGACCTGCCGGTCGCCCGCGCTGCCCCGCAACTGCCATGTCAGCTCGCACACCTGGGCGATGGCCTGCGCCGGAACGGCCTCCCCGAAGGAGGCGAGCCCGCCGCTCACGTTCACCGGTATGCGCCCGCCGAGTGCCGTCGCGCCCTCTCGCAGCAGCTTGGCCGCCTCGCCCTCCCCGCACAGCCCCAGATCCTCGTACCACTGCAACTCCAGGGCCGTGGAGAGGTCGTACACCTCGGCCAGTGAGAGGTCCTCGGGGCCGATGCTCGCCTCCTCGTAGGCCGCGCGCGCGATCGACGCCCGGAAGGTGTCGGCCCCAGGCTCCACCGCGACCGCGGAGTCCGTGGCGATGTCGGGCAGATCGAGCACCGTGTTGGGATAGCGCGGCGTCACCGTGGACACCGCGCGGATCCGCACGGGATCCGCCGCCCCGTGCCGGCGCGCGAACTCCATGCTGGACAGCACCACGGCCGCGCCGCCGTCCGAGGTCGCGCAGATGTCGAGCAGTCGCAGCGGATCGGAGACGACCGCGGACCCGGCGACCTCCTCGGCGGTGACCCTCTTTCGGTACCGCGCGTGGGGATTCAGCGCCCCCAGAGCGGCGTTTTTCACCTTGACCTGCGCGAAGTCCTCCAGCGTGTCCCCGTGGAGGGCCATCCGCCGCCGTGCGTACAGCCCGAAGTACGTCGGATTCGTCGCCCCGAGGACGCGGAACCGCAGCCAGTCCGGATCGTCCTGCCTGTCCCCGCCCGCCGGGCGGAAGAACCCCTTGGGCGCCGCGTCCGCACCCACCACGAGCACGACGTCCGCGAGGCCCGAAAGGATCTGCGCCCGAGCCGTGTTGAGAGCCTGCGCCCCCGACGCGCACGCCGCGTACACGCTCGCGACCCGGGCCCCCTGCCAGCCCAGCGCCTTGGCGAAGGTCGCCCCGGCCACGTACCCCGGATAGCCGCCACGCACGGTGTCCGCGCCCACGATCGAGCCGATGTCCCGCCAGTCGAGTCCCGCGTCGGCCAGCGCCGCGCGCGCCGCCGCCACCCCGTACTCGACGAACCCCCGCCCCCACTTGCCCCACGGATGCATGCCCGCGCCGAGCACCGCCACGTCGCCGGTCATGCCGTCACCCCGTACGCCACAATGCCCTTCATGCCGTCACCCCCGTCGGCCGCCAGTGCCACGTCGTCCAGGTCGTCTCCGCGTCCTCGTTCAGCACACCGGGGACGACCTCCACCTCCATGCCCACCGTCAGGTCGGCGACGGTGATCCCGGGAACCGCCTGGCCGAGTATCACGATGCGCTCGGATTCCAGCTCCACAGCGATCAACGCGTAGGGCTCCCAGGAGAGTTCCGGATCGGTCACATAGGGTGACGGTGGCCGGTACCGGCTGTCCGTGTACGACCAGACGCGGCCGCGTCGGGACAGCGGCACCTCGGCCAGCTCTCGGCCAGGGCAGCCCGGATTGCGGCAGAAGGTGTCCTCGCGGGGGAAGAACACCGAGGAGCACGTCGAGCAGCGCGTACCGAGGAGGCGGAAGTCCTCCCCTTCCCCGGCGAACCACCCGGCGACCACAGGCGTGCGTGTACGCGACAAGGCCCCTCCACGGTACTGGATCTGACGGAACGTCAGAAGTGTGCCACGGGCCACGGGAATTGGGCAGGGCGTCGGGACGAACCACAGGCGCCGCTCAGGCATCGGAGCACCGGGGGGACAGCTGGGGGCCTACGGGGGGTGATTCAGTCCGTTCCGCCGTACCCATGAGGGCGCGCTCTGGTAAAGACGTCCGTCCAGTGATCGGATACAGTCCGCGGCGTGTCCGCAACCCCGCACCCGCCCGCCGACTTCGCACCGGACTCGCACTGTTCGAGCTGTGGCGCACCCTATGGAGAGGCCATCTCCGGCTGGCCCCGCACCTGCGCCGCCTGCGGCACCGTGGCCTACCGCAATCCGCTGCCGGTCGCGGTGGCCCTGCAGCCCGTGTACGACGCCAGGGGAACGTCCCTGGTCGTCATCACCCGGACCATCGCCCCCGCGCGCGGAGGCATCGCCCTGCCCGGAGGGTTCATCGACCACCGGGAGGACTGGCGGCACGCCATCGTGCGCGAGCTCAAGGAGGAGACGGGCATCGACGCGGCGAGCCGGGAAGTGCGGCTCGCCGACGCGATGAGTTCTCCCGCCGGGCATCTGCTGCTCTTCGGGCTTCTCCCGGAGCGCCCGGCCGCCGAACTGCCGCCATCCGCGGCCACCGACGAGACGGAGGGCTGGCACCTGCTGCGCAGACCGGCCGAACTCGCCTTCCCGCTGCACACCTTGGCCGTGCGGGCGTGGTTCGAGGGGCGGTACGTCTGAAGGGCCCGCGCACCCCGAGACACACTCGGGACCCCGTGCAGCTGTAGCCCCGCCGGGTATCCGTACGCCTCAAGGCGCGTGCTCGGGATGCTCAGTGATCCCTCAATTCTGTCCCGAGCCCGCGCACCCGAACGGGATACGGCGGCTCGCTCAGGCCGCCCTCGCTTTCTCGTCGCACGACCACATGCCGACCCTCCCAGCGCGTCACATAGCGCTCGATCTCCGGCTCCTCCCATCCGTCGCCCGCGTCCGGCACGACGAGCCCGCCCCCGCTGCGTCCGCGCGCGGGAGCCCATGCCTCCAGCTCCAGACTGCCGTCGGCTCCCCTTACGGGCACGACGGCGCCGGCCCGCGCCAGTACCGGAATCCGCGACAAGGGGGCGTCGATCAGCACTTGGGCCGGCCCCTCGTACGCCTCCTCGGTGACGGTGTCGTACCAGCGTCCCCGCGGCAGTTGCACCGCCCGCCGGTCCGCCCCGTGGTCCAGTACGGGCGCCACCAGGAGGCAGTCGCCGAGCAGGAAGGCATCCTCGCAGTCGCGCAGCGCCCGGTCCTCGGGCGCACCCCACCACACCGGTCGCACGTACGGCGCACCGGTTCGGCCTGCCAGATGCGCCAGTGTCATGAAGTAAGGGAGCAGCCGCCGCCGTTCGACGAGCGCCACGCGCGCGTGCTCCAGGACTTCGTCACCGAACTCCCAGGGCTCCCTGCGCCCCGCGCGCAGACTCGCGTGCGTACGGAACAGCGGGAGGTACGCGCCGAGCTGGAACCACCGCAGATACAGCTCGGGCGACGGACTCCCGTCGAAGCCGCCCACATCGGGCCCCGAGTAGGGCACCCCGCACAGCCCGAGCCCCATCACCAGTGACAGCGAGGCCCGCAACCCGGGCCAGCCCGTGGCCACATCCCCGGACCAGGTCCCTCCGTAGCGCTGCATTCCGGCCCACCCGGACCGCGAGAAGAGGAACGGCCGCTCCTGGGGCGCCAGTTCACGCAGACCCTCGTACGCTGCCTGGGCCATCCCCAGCGCGTACACGTTGTGCGCCTCGCGATGGTCTCCGCCGTGCCCCTCCAGGGAGTGCCGGGCCGAGCGGGGCAGCGTCGACTCCCCGAACGCCGTGAAGGACGTCGGCTCGTTCATGTCGTGCCAGAACCCGGCGAACCCCTGCGCGAGCCGCTCCTCGTACAGTCCGCCCCACCAATTCCGCACGCGCGCGTGCGTGAAGTCCGGGTAGACCGACTCTCCAGGCCATACGACACCCCGCACAAGCCGCCCCGAGGCGTCCCGTACGAAGGCGTCCTCGGCGAGCCCACTGTCGTACACGGTGTTGCCGGGCTCGGCCTTGACCGCCGGGTCGACGATCGACACCAGGCGGATGCCGTCGCGGCGCAGCTCCTCGGCGAGCACGGGCAGCTTCGGGAAGTGCTCCCGGTCGACCGTGAACACCTGGTGCGCGTCGTAATGGTCGATGTCCAGGTGGACCGCGTCGAGCGGAAGACCACGCTCCTGGTACCCCGCGACGATCCGCCGCACCTCATGCTCGCTGCCGAAGCCCCACCGCGCGTGATGGTGCCCCAGCGCCCACACGGGCGGCAGTGCGGGCGCTCCGGTGAGTGAGGCCCACGCGTGCAGCACGCGCGCGGGGGTGCCCACCATCACCCAGCAGCGCAGCGGGCCGCCGTCCATCCGCAGCTCGCACGTCCCGGCCCGGTCGTGCCCCGAGCCCGCCCCTTCCTCGCCCTCGCGCAGGGTCACCGTGCCGTCCCACGACGTGTCGTGGAACACGAGGTGCGTGGCAGCGTCCGCGACCACCATCTGCACGGGCATGGTGATGTACAGCGGATCGTCGCCGGGCCCGAAGGCCTGGCCCGGGTCCGTGTTCCACAGCCGGTACTGCCCGTCGCGCAGCCGGGGACCCGCCGCGCGCCCGCCCAGGCCGAAGAACCGCGCGTCGGCGGCCACTTCGGAACGCTGCATCCAGCGGGCCCCGCCGCCGTCGACCGGCTCCCACCAGCGAGGCGGCAGGTCGCGGCGCAGGATCACACCACCGGGGGTACGCACCTCGACCGCTCCGTGCCGCGACACGACGACGGTCGCCCGTTCGGCCACCACCCGCCAGCCGCCGTCCTTGTCCGGCTCCAGGACGGCGCGCGGGTCCGGCTCCGGGCAGCGGCCCGCGAGCGCGTACGACGGCTCCGGGCCGACCCCGTCCCAGCCCCAGAACACCGCTCCGTTCACCGCGACCATGATCCGCAGCTCGGACCGCGTGAACCGGACGACACCGCCGCCGGGCCCCGGCTCCACACCGCGCACCGGCCCGGGTACCCGCGCCCGCTCGGCGCCCTGCCGCGGCAACCCGGTGGCGTCGGCACGCCTCCTACGCCACGCGGCCCGCATGGTGCGCAACCTTTGAGTGACACCCCCCGAACCGACCGACTTCATCGAACGCACCAGGTCACGACCGTCCATGCTGCTCACCCTGCCATTGCCGGCGCCAAATGGGTGAGTCGTTCAACTCCCGTTCACCCGTGGCGACGCCACATCTTCACTCTGCCGACTATGTGTGGCGCACCCTGGTGCAGAAGTCGATCACATGGCATCGTCCGTGTCAGCCGCGTGACGCGCACACCCCTGCTCGTGCGCGACAGACGCACACGACGCGCACAGTCCTGGAGCCGCCCCATGTCCACCGCGAACCCCTCACCGCTCTGGCAGCCCACCGAGGAACGCATCGCCCAGGCGCAGATCACGAAATTCCAGGCCTGGGCGGCCGAGCATCACGGAGCCCCGTCCGGCGGCGGCTACGCGGGGCTGCACCGCTGGTCGGTGGACGAGCTGGACACGTTCTGGCAAGCCGTGACCGAGTGGTTCGACGTACGGTTTTCGACGCCCTACGCGCGCGTGCTCGGCGACCGCTCCATGCCCGGCGCCGAATGGTTCCCCGGGGCGACGCTCAACTACGCGGAGCACGCCCTCCGTGCGGCGGAGTCCCGCGCGGACGATCCGGCCCTCCTCTACGTCGACGAGACCCATGAGCCGATCCCGGTGACCTGGTCCGAGCTGCGCCGCCAGGTCGGCTCCCTGGCCGCCGAGCTGCGCGCCCTCGGCGTACGCCCCGGAGACCGTGTCAGCGGCTATCTCCCGAACATTCCGCAGGCCGTGGTCGCCCTGCTCGCGACAGCCGCCGTGGGGGGCGTCTGGACGTCCTGTGCCCCCGACTTCGGCGCCCGCAGCGTCCTCGACCGCTTCCAGCAGGTCGAACCCGTCGTGCTCTTCACGGTCGACGGCTACCGCTACGGCGGCAAGGAGCACGACCGCCGCGACACCGTCGCCGAGCTGCGCCGGGAACTGCCCACCGTGCGCGCCGTCGTGCACATCCCACTGCTCGGCACCGAGGCACCCGAGGGCGCTCTGGAGTGGTCCGCCCTGACCTCCGCAGACGTGGAGCCCGTCTTCGAGGAGGTGTCCTTCGACCACCCCTTGTGGGTGCTCTACTCCTCCGGAACGACCGGCCTCCCCAAGGCCATCATCCAGTCCCAGGGCGGCATCCTCGTCGAGCATCTCAAGCAGCTCGGCCTGCACTGCGACCTGGGCCCCGAGGACCGCTTCTTCTGGTACACGTCAACGGGCTGGATGATGTGGAACTTCCTCGTCTCCGGCCTGCTCACGGGCACCACGATCGTCCTGTACGACGGCAGCCCGGGGTATCCGGACACGGGCGCCCAGTGGCGCATCGCCGAACGCACGGGGGCGACCCTCTTCGGCACCTCCGCGGCGTATGTCATGGCGTGCCGAAAGGCGGGCGTCCGCCCCTCCCACGACTTCGACCTCGCGCGCGTGCAGTGCGTCGCCACCACCGGCTCGCCCCTTCCGCCCGACGGCTTCCGCTGGCTGCACGACGAGGTCCGCGAGGACCTGTGGATCGCCTCCGTCAGCGGCGGCACGGACGTGTGCTCCTGCTTCGCGGGAGCCGTACCGACCCTCCCGGTGTACATCGGCGAACTCCAGGCCCCCGGCCTCGGCACCGACCTCCAGTCCTGGGACCCCAGTGGAAAGCCTCTCACCGACGAAGTCGGTGAGCTGGTGGTCACCAACCCGATGCCGTCCATGCCCATCCGCTTCTGGAACGACCCCGACGGCAGCCGCTACCACGACAGCTACTTCGACACGTATCCCGGAGTGTGGCGCCACGGCGACTGGATCACCGCCACCTCACGCGGTTCCGTCGTCATCCACGGCCGCTCCGACTCCACGCTCAACCGCCAGGGCGTGCGCATGGGGTCGGCCGACATCTACGAAGCCGTCGAACGCCTCCCCGAGATCAAGGAGTCGCTCGTCATCGGCATCGAACAGCCCGACGGCGGCTACTGGATGCCCCTCTTCGTGCACCTCGCCCCGGGAGCCGTGCTCGACGAGGCCCTCCTGAAGCGCATCAAGGAGACCATCCGCGAACAACTCTCCCCCCGCCACGTCCCCGACGAGGTCATCGAGGTACCCGGCGTGCCCCACACCCTCACGGGCAAGCGCATCGAGGTCCCGGTCAAACGCCTCCTCCAGGGCGCCTCCTTGGAGAAGGCGGTCAACGTCGGCTCCGTGGACAACGTCGAACTGCTGCGCTTCTACGAAGACCTGGCCCGCAAGCGCGCCTGATCATCCCCCGTAGGTGGCCTTGGGCTCGCCGAGCACGGCAGCGAAGTCCGAGGCCAGCCGCACCGCGTCGGCGGGTTCGAGATCAGCGACCGAGATCCGTACGCCGGGTCCGGAAGCGAGCCGGAAGCGCGCACCCGCCGCCACACCACCCGTACGACCTCAGCCCGTTCACGACGGCCGACTCGTCCCGCACGGGCACCCAGCGGTTCATCCCGCTCACACCGTGGGCCTCGATCCCACGCCCTGCGAGCTCCCGGGCGAGGGCACTGCGCCGCAGCCCATACGTCTCCCGGGCACGCGCCACCAACGCGCGTGTGTCGTCGTCCGTCACGAGCCCGTACACCGTCTCCTGCAACAGATGGCTGACCCAGCCCGACGTCAACAGCAGCCGACCGTCGTGCCGAGCCAGCGTCGTCGGATCGCAGGCCGCCGCGGCCGACCGCAGATCGGTCCCCAGGAACTTGCTCACGGTCCGCACATGCACCCAACGCACCAGATCGCCCGTGGCCAAGGTGCGCACCCGACACGGCGCAAGGCGCCTACCTCGGCGTCCACGGACCGGCGCAGTCCGCCCAACGCAGCGTCGGACCACTGGCCGTCACCGCGGCCATCGCCATCGGTCCCCTCGGCTGGACTGCATTCGGCGCGACCATAGCCGTGACCTGCCTGTTTCAGCACCGTCTGGTGCGCGACCACCTCGCCCGCCCGGCATTGTCAGTGCCGCCAGTTACTGTGAGTGAGCATTGATCGACTGCGCACAGGGGGAAACATGGCGCACACCCAGCACCAGACCATGCGACGCGTACTGCGCCGCGAAATCGCCGGCACCATCGGCCTGTTGACCGACGAAGAGGACTTCACGGCGATGCGGCGCTACCGCACGTTCGCCTTCGACGACCACACCACCTACCTCCAACAGGTGGAAGCCCTGCTCAGGACCCTCGCCGCCCAGGGCAGCCACACCACGGTGGCACTCTTCGACCCCGAGGAGTACGCCGAATTCTGCGCCGAAAGCCGCCTGGAACCCGACGCCCCGGCCAGCCGCACACGCTTCACCGCCGAGCTGGCCACTACGGGCCCCACCGTTCCGTACGACGGACAGCCTCTCGACGAACTCGTCCCGGACCTCGTCGACGAGGCCATCCGCCAGGCCACCTGGGAGTACGCGAGCACACTCCTGGCCCGCATCGGCAACTGCGCGTCCTGTGGTGAGGACATCGGCCGAGCGTCCTTCGCCCGCGCCTCCCACCTGCTCGCCCGCATCCTCGATACCGCGCGCCGCGGCGACCTGCACCTCGTATGCAGCGTCTCGGCAGCCCCAGAGACGCTCGTCGCCGTACTCCGAGCCGATGGCGACCCAGGGGGCGGTACCCGCCTCGACGAGACAGAAGCCCTCGAATTCACCACGGTGCTGGCCCTTGGCATCGCGACACGGAGCGCCGGAGGACTGGTCATGCGCACCACCGCCCCCGATACCACCGACTGTGTCTACGGATGGCGCCTGCGCGGCGAAGACCTGGAACCCCTGACCGCCGCGGAAGTCTTCGACGCCTACTGCACCGACACCGATTCCGGTGACCTCGTCTCCCCGGAATCGGGTGTCGACTACTGCGTGCCACCCGGCCTCGGAGACGAAGGACAAGGGACGGGCCACACGCATTGAACGCGAAAGGGCGCCCCACCCGTGGGTGGAGCGCCCCTGGACACCGGTCGGGCGACGACGCGGCCCGGTTACTCGCCGGACAGCACCGCCTGCGCCGCCGTACGCGCCTCTTCGGCCGTGTCCACGGCACGTGCGGCCGCGGCCGCACGCTCACACTGGGCCAGCGTGTACTTGGCCAGCGTGGCCCGGACATACGGAATGGACGCGGCACCCATGGAAAGGGAGGTGACGCCCAGACCGGTCAGCACACACGCGAGCAGCGGGTCCGACGCGGCCTCACCGCAGACACCACAGCTCTTGCCCTCGGCCTTCGCCGCCTCCGCGGACAGCGCGACCAGGTCGAGCAGCGCGGGCTGCCACGGGTCCTGCAGACGAGAGACCGCACCCACCTGCCGGTCGGCCGCGAAGGTGTACTGCGCGAGGTCGTTGGTCCCCAGGGACAGGAACTCGACCTCCTGCAGGATCGACCGCGCCCGCAGCGCGGCCGAGGGGATCTCCACCATCGCGCCGAACTTCGCCTGCAACCCGGCCGTACGGCACGCGTCCGCGAACGCCCTGGCGTCGGTGCGATCCGCGACCATCGGAGCCATGACCTCGAGATAGACCGGCAGCCCCTCCGAAGCCTTCGCGAGGGCGGTCAGCTGCGTACGCAGCACCTCGGGGTGGTCGAGCAGCGACCGAAGACCCCGCACACCCAGCGCCGGGTTCGGCTCGTCGGCCGGAGTCAGGAATTCGAGCGGCTTGTCGGCTCCCGCGTCGAGCACCCGCACCACGACGCGGCCCTCGGGGAAGGCCTCGAGCACCTGACGGTAGGCCTCGACCTGCTTCTCTTCGGACGGCGCATTCTTGCTGTCGTCCAGGAAGAGGAACTCGGTACGGAAGAGACCGACACCCTCGGCACCGGCCTCGACAGCGGCCGGCACGTCCGCCGGACCGCCGACGTTCGCCAGCAGCGGCACCTTGTGACCGTCGGAGGTGGCACCCGGACCCGTCGACGCGGACAGCGCCGCCTTGCGCTCCGCCGCCGCGGCCTCCAGCTGTGTCCTCTTCTCCGCGCTCGGCTCCACGAAGATCTCACCGGTGCTGCCGTCCACAGCGATCATCGTGCCTTCGGCGAGCTCACCGGCACCGGGGAGCGCGACCACGGCGGGAACGCCAAGCGCACGCGCCAGGATCGCGCTGTGGCTGGTCGGCCCGCCCTCCTCGGTGACAAAACCGAGCACCAGAGTCGGGTCGAGCAGCGCGGTGTCCGCGGGCGCGAGGTCACGAGCAATAAGGACGTACGGCTCGTCGCTGTCCGGGACACCCGGCATGGGCACCCCGAGCAGCCGCGCGACGATACGGTTCCGCACGTCGTCGAGGTCGGCCACCCGGCCGGCGAGGTACTCACCGGCGCCGGCCAGCAGCGCGCGGTAGGCGGCGAACGCGTCGTAGACGGCGCGCTCGGCCGTACTGCCGACCGCGATACGACGTTCCACATCCGCCATCAACTCGGGGTCCTGGGCCATCATGGCCTGGGCCTCGAGCACCGCCTGGGCTTCGCCCCCCGCCAGATTGCCGCGCGCAATCAGGTCGGCTGCCACAGCCTCCACGGCCTGGCGGGCACGCCCCTGTTCGCGCTCCGCGTCCTCCGCAGGGATCTGCTTGGCAGGCGGCTCAAGAACCGCCGTTCCCATGTGCCGAACCTCGCCGATGGCCACACCGTGGCTCACGCCGACGCCTCGCAGCGTTGTCTCCATCTCACCCGTCTCCGATAGTGCGGCGGGTCCCGCCGCCGCGGTGGTGGTTGTCCAAGTCGCCGTCTCTGACGGCCCTGATGTCAGCGCCAGGTGAAGAGGACGTCGCCGGCCTTCGTGTCGCCGTCCTCCTGGAGGTCGGAGAGAGAGTCGGCGGTGGCCTCAAGCGCCACGATCGGGCACACCGGGGACTTGCCGGCCTCCTCGACGAGGGCCGGGTTCCAACGCACGACGCTCTGACCCCGCGTGACGGTGTCACCCTTGTTGACGAGCAGCTCGAAGCCTTCACCGTTGAGTTGTACGGTGTCGATGCCCAGGTGCGTGAGCACACCGTGCCCCTCGTCGTCGACGACGACAAAAGCATGCGGGTGAAGCGAGACGATCACTCCGTCCACGGGGGCGACAGCCTCCGAGGGCTCGCGCACCGGGTCGATCGCGGTGCCGGGGCCCACCATCGCCCCGGAGAACACGGGATCAGGTACCGCGGCGAGTCCGATGGCGCGTCCTGCAATAGGGGACGTCACGGTGGTCATGGGAAGCCTCCCAGGGGTGGAGATTTTTATATGAGCCGTCACTGCCTGTCCCGGACGGCGCACTGTTGAGCAGGGTATGTCATATGAACTACCGGTTCCGCATGGGACGTCCCGGTTGGCGGCCGTAGAGAACGGCGCAAACGATTTGCGCCCGCTCCCGGGCCCCGTGTACAGTCGTACTCCTGCTTGAGGCTGAGCGACGCGACCAAGCGTCCTTGCCTGGCAGCACCCAACTTGTCAGATCCTATCTCGGGGTCTCGTTCTGCATGTCCGCAGGACGATGGTCAGCGAGACGGAAAAACACTGATAGAGTTTGAAACACCGAAGGGAAGCGCCCGGAGGAAAGCCTGAGAGAGTCTCTCGGGTGAGTACAAAGGAAGCGTCCGTTCCTTGAGAACTCAACAGCGTGCCAAAA
>NZ_JBVHRI010000033.1:0-87864 GCF_055566975.1 Streptomyces sp. NPDC027189 | reverse complement strand
TGTTCAGACGAAGGCCGCTTTCGCGTACGGCGGTTACCGGACCGAGTGATCAAGTTCGACGCACCATTCGACGCCGGACGTTAAAGATCAAGCTAGTGCATCGGCGCACGGCTGGGGGAGTCGACCACCGTCACCGGTACTCCTCCGGCCGCGCTGCCCAACAGTGTCAGCTTCACCTCGCCCGGGCCCGCCGGTGTGGTCCCGTCGGACAGCACCGCGAGGGCCAGTGTGTTGAGCCCCCGTGTGCGCAGCAGTCCGTTTGGCAGCACGAAGGTGTGTTGGGGGCCTACATCATTGATGTACTGGCCCATGTTCCAGCCGTTCAGGAAGATCTGGACGCGGTAGGCGCGGCCCGGGTCGTCGGTGAGCGTCAGCCCGATCGAGGCGTCCACGCTCGCGTCGACGGCGAGGCGGAAGTCGGTGCGGTACCAGGTGACGCCCTGGCGCCGCTCGTCGCGCGGGAAGTCGACGACCTCCCAGCCGCTGTCGGCGAACCCGGGCAGATGCCAGCCGTGCCGCTCCCCGTGCAGACCCCCGTTGTTGAGCGGCCCGCGTACCGGGTCCGGGGTCACCTCGCCCCGGATCCGCCAAGTGACAGCCGGAGACGCCCCTGTGAAGGTCACGGCCGTCAGCCCCCGGGCCACCTTGTGGGTGTCCTTCGCCGCCCCGTCCTCGTCGTGCTGCATACGACGCACGAGGACGGACAACACACGCGGTCCCGTCTTCTTGGGGACGGGGAACGTCGCCGTGGCCGACCAAGTCCCCTGCCGGACCGTCTTCTTGTCCGGCACCGGCATCCGATGCGTACCCAGCGGATTCCCGTCCAGCCACGCCATGAGCAGCCCCTGCGCGCCCGAGATGTAGGAGAAGGACACGGACCCCGCGTCTCCGGCGTCCGTGAAGTGCCCCCGGTACCAGACATCGCCGTAGTGGTAGCCGTAGTCGTCGGCGAACAGTACGGGCTGCCCGGCGGGTACGGGGGTGACGCTGTACGAGGACTTCTCGTTCGCGGCCTTCCAGCCGGAGTCGTCGTAGTCGGCGGCGGACTCCGGGTTCTCGGCGGACCGGCGCCAGTTGGTCAGGGCGGGGAGCGGGACGCCGGGTACCCCGGGCAGCTGCTGCTCGGCCCGGAGGCTGCCGGACTTGGTGGCCGACCTCGTCAATGTGCCCTGGTTCCAGACGACTTCACTCATTCCACGTGGCCCCCAGACCTCCAGGTCCGCCGCCTCGACCGTGTCCCCGGTGAGATGGACGGTGGCGCCGCGCAGGACGGCGGTGCGCAGGAGTGCCGGGCCGCGGACCAGTACCGGGCCGGACGGGGTGTCGTACCGCCACAGCCGTCCGGAGGTCTCGTCGTCGGCGAGCAACAGCAGGAGTGGCGTCGAGATGCCGCCGCCCTCCACCAGCACTCGGGTGAGCGAGTTCAGTCGGGCATCGATCCGCAGGACGCCGTCCGCGTACGTGTGCCCGGCGATGCCCTCCAGCACGGTGACCGTCGGCTCGCTCGCGCACTCCAGCGCGGTCTGCGTCGACTCGCCCGCCCGGCCGGTGAACACGGCGATGTCCTGGCGCCCGGCGGTGAGCCACAGCATCGGCTGGGCGGTGGAGTAGCGCAACTTCCGCCGCCCCAGGGCGATTCCGGTGGCGAGCAGCCGGGCGTCGAGGCCGGGGACCGGCACGGGGACGGTCGTTCCGGCGAGCGGGACGGAGGCGACGGACTCGGCGGAGGCGTCATTGCGCAGGATGTAGAAGTGCGCCTTCGTGTCCGGGTTGACGAGGTGGTACGCCTTGATCCCGGTGTCGCCGACCGTGATGTCCCCGGCGCGGTCCAGCTTCGCCAGGTCGGGCACGGAGTGCAGGAGCTGCCCGAGCTGGTGCATCGGGATCAGCTTCGCGGTGGGCTGCCGGGCCTCGTCGAGGGCGGCACCGTAGTCGTACGAGGTGTAGACGATCGGTGCGGGCAGCCATCCCCAGGATGTGCCGCCGAAGGTCATGTAGACGTTGTGGATCTTGATGCCGTTGGCGAGGTTGGTGAGGTAGAAGCGTCGCTCGTACGCCGCGTCGCGGGTTCGGCGCGACTCCGCGTACCCCTTGCCGTCGAACTCCGCGCCACCCCACGGATCGAACCAGCCGCCCCCGAACTCGGCGATGAGCCCAGGGGTTTCGGGACTCGCGGTCGAGCCGCCCTTGGTGCCGCCGATGCCGAAGTAGCCCCAGTCGGGCGGGGCCGCGAACGGCGACGGATAGCCGTCGAATCCGTACAGGTAACAGCCCTTCTCGCCGCCCGTGTCGAAGGTCCCCGGGGCCCAATACCCGTTCCTGCCCTTGTCGTTGTGGAAGAGCGGCACGTCGATGCCGTCCGCGCGGACCTTGGTGTACAGGTGGGTCATGTAGTCGCGGCCCAGGGGGCTGTTGACGTTGTTCGCGTACTCGTTCTCCAGCTGGTAGAGGACGATCGTGCCGCCGCCCTTGGTGTAGAGGTGCTTCGCGGCGATCCGGTCGACGGCGGTCAGCCACTCGTCGACGTACTTCAGATACGTCGGATCGGAGGTGCGGGCCGTGCCCTTGGTGACGGTCAGCCAGCCGGGGAAGCCGCCGGCGTCCACCTCGGCGTTGATGTACGGGCCCGGCCGCAGGATGACGTAGAGGCCGGTCTCGGCGGCCGTGCGCAGGAACAGGTCGAGGTCGCGGACGCCGGTGAAGTCGTACCTCCCCGGCGCGGGGGAGTGGTAGTTCCACGACACGTAGACGCTGATCGTGTTGTAACCGTGGGCGCGCAGCTTCTCCAGCACGTCCCGCCACAGCGAGGGGCTCGGCAGGCGGAAGGGGTGGACCTCGCCGGACCAGAGCACGAGGCGCTTGCCGTCGATCAGCATCGAGTAGCGGTCGAAGCCGATGGTGTGCGCCTTGCCGTCGGCCGCGGGCGGTCCGGGCGCGGGCCCGGTGGGAGCGACGGGTGCCTTTCCGGCGGCGCACGCCTCGTCGCTCCCGCTGCCGCTCAGCGAGAAGCCGAGCGCGGCGGTGCCGGCGAGTGCGCTGAAGGTGCGTCTGCTCAACACCATGCGGGGTCCTCCCGGGGACAGGGCGCGGGTGCGGCCATTGTCCACAGCGAAACCTCCCACGCTGGGCATATGAGAATCTCGTCGGCGTGGCGGCAGCGGCGGCTACCGGCTCGCGCGCGCCGCCGAGGCGATCACCGTCGCCGATGTCTTCCGTACGGTGGACGGCCCGATCGTCTCCGTACGCGGCGAACGGCCCACCCAGCCGGCGTACACCGGCCCCGCCGAACGCCTGCTCCCCCTCTGAGCCGCGGTCCGCGCCGACGTACGGAAGATCATCGAAGGCGTGTCGCTGGCGGACGTCGCGCAGGGAACGCTGCCGGGGCCTGTGCGGGAGCCGGCGGCGTGGAAGAACCCCTGGGCCCGCCGATCCCGCGGTGAACGATCCTCATCCCGCCCTCAGGCTGTCCTCAAGTTTCAGCACCTAGCGTCACCTCCCGTTCATCCCTACCGAAACCGGTAGGAAAGCCGGGCAACGACGGGACGGTCCCCCCATGCGCACGCTGATACTGCTCGCCCTCGCGGGCCTCGGCGCCCAGTTGGTGGACGGGAGCCTCGGCATGGCGTATGGCGTGACGTCGACCACGCTGCTGCTCGCCATGGGCACCAACCCGGCCGCCGCCTCGGCCACGGTGCATCTTGCGGAGATCGGCACCACGCTGATGTCCGGCGCCTCGCACTGGCGGTTCGGGAACGTGGACTGGAAGGTCGTCGCCAAGATCGGCGTGCCGGGCGCGGTCGGCTCCTTCCTGGGCGCGACGGTCCTCTCGAAGCTTTCGACGGAGGTCGCCGAGCCGGCCATGTCGCTGATCCTGGTCGCGCTCGGCCTGTACGTCGTGTCCCGCTTCACCTTCCGCGGCATGCCCAAGGGGCAATTGGGCAAGCCCCTGCGCAAGCGGTTCCTGGTCCCGCTCGGCCTGGTGGCCGGCTTTCTGGACGCGACCGGCGGAGGCGGCTGGGGCCCGGTCGGCACCCCGGCACTCCTGGCCAGCGGACGGATGGAGCCGCGCAAGGTGATCGGCTCGGTCGACACCAGCGAGTTCCTGGTCGCCGTGGCCGCCGGCCTCGGTTTCCTCCTCTCGCTCGGCTCCCAGGGCCTGAACTGGGGCTGGGTCCTCGCCCTCCTGCTCGGCGGCCTGGTCGCCGCGCCCGTCGCCGCCTGGCTGGTCCGCCTGGTCCCGCCGCGCGTGCTCGGGTCCGCGGTCGGCGGCATCATCATCGTCACCAACGTCCGTACGCTCCTGAAGAGCGACTGGGTCGGCGCGTCCGCGGGGCTCAGCACCCCGGTCTACGTCCTCCTGTACGCGCTGTGGGCCGCCGCCCTGACGTACTCGATCCGCGCCTACCGCAAGGAGAAGGCGGCGGATTCGGAGCCGACGGCCGAGGAGTGGCAGCCCGTGGCGGCATAGGGACTCGGCGTCTCAGGCGAGGCCGAGGAACCCGTCCAGGAGCGGCACGAGCAGCGAGGTCCGCCCCATCAGGGCCATGTGGGTCGTGGCGGGGAGGACGGCCAGCTGTGCCCGGGGGATGAGGCGGTGCATCTCGGCGGCGTGCTCGACGCGTACGAAGTCGGTGTCGCCGATGACGAGGAGGGTGGGGGAGGTGAGGGCGCGCAGGTCGTCCGCGGTCCAGGGAAGGGGAGCGTTGGCGGCGGTCGTGGTCTTGGCGAGGAGGGCCTGGAAGCGGTCCGGGTGCGGGGCGGTGCGCGCGTAGGCGTCGGCCATCTGCTGGAAGTCGTACTGACTGGGCAGGCGCGGGGAGGTGAAGTCGGGCGTGCGGACCTCTTCGTGGTACCCGTCCTGGGCGTACGGCGTGGCGGCGAGTACGAGGCGTCCGACGCGCTCGGGATGACGTACCGCGATCTCCAGCGCGGTCAGCCCGCCCAGACTGAATCCGAGGAAGTCGGCCTGCCGGATGCCGAGTTCGTCGAGCAGTGCCACGACGTCCGAGGCCAGGTTCTGCACCGTCATGTCGCGGTCGATGTCGGCGGTGTGGCCGTGGGCCTGGAGTTCGGGGGCGACGATCCGCCGGGTGCGAGCGAGGGTGGGCAGTACCGCGCCGAAGGCCAGGTCGATGGTGAGGACCCCACCGTGCAGCAGCACCAGCGGGCGGTCTGTCACGGGGCTGGGGCTGCCGTGCACCTCGTAGTACATCTCCAGGCCGTTGACCTTCGCGTAGGCGGTCTCGGGCGTCGGGGTCGGGCCTGCGGGGTTCACGTTCATCACGTCCGTCCTGGTGGGGGCAGTGTGCCGACACCAGTGAGACCGGCCGGGGGCCGGGAAATCATCGGTCGGGGCGGGGCGGCCCGCGTAGATGCGGCCGCCCCCTTCTCCGTGGGGGGAGGGTCTGTGGGTCAGCTCTGTTCGACGCCGAGTGTCAGGGTGCCCGTGTAGCCGGAGGAGGCCGAGCTGCCCAGGGCCGTGAGGGTGAGGAGGCCGGAGGCGGCGCCTCCGTCGTCGTAGATGGAGTCCTGGGCGAGGGTGGTGCGCGTGACGGTGTTGGTCGAGTACGGGGAGACCTTGGCGACGGCGGTCGTGACCGTCTCGGTGAAGAACAGCTGGCCCGTGTGGAGTTCCCGGCCGCCCGTGAACGAGCCGTCGGACGTCAGTGTGACCCCGGTGTGCACCTTGACGTGGATGTGCACGCAGCGGCCCCGGTACCAGCCGGGGTAGATCGTGGTGATGTTCGCGACGCCGCTGGAGTTCGTCAGCACGCCGCCGCGCAGGAAGGTGCCGTCGTCCGGTTCGGTGTGGCCGTTGTTGCCGACGAACCCGGAGTACTCGCCGAGCGCGTCGCAGTGCCAGATCTCGACGAGGGCGTTGCCGATCGGGGCGCAGGTGTCGTCGTCGACCACGGTGAGCGCCAGCTTGAGGGGCGCGCCCGCCTTGCCTTCGGTGATGTCGGAGCGGACGAGTTGTCCGTCGAGGTAGTAGGGGCCTTCGGTCATCTCCTTGGTGAGGGTGCAGACGGCCGCCGCGGCGGCGGGGCTCGCGTCCGCCGCGTCGGCTGTGGGGGCTTCAGGTACTGCGGCGCCCACGGCCAGTGCGGCGGCCGTGGCGCCCGTGGCGATCAGTACGGTGCGGCGCCCGATCGGGGCATCTGAAGTGTCTGTCATGGACACGGCACCGTAGAAGGGGATGCTGTTGATGAGCTGTCAGTTGGGCAAAGTGATGGAGCGTCAAGTTGCTTGTGAGACAAGAGCCAAGAGACAAGAGCCAAGAGACAAGAGCCAAGAGGGGAGAGGGGAGAGGGGAGAGGGGAGAGGGGGGTGGAGGAAGGGGGGTGGAGGAAGGGGGGTGGAGGTGGGCGCCTGTTGGGGCGTGACCGTCGGGCCGCCCGCTTCTTTGCCAGTGTCGTGCTTCCGCGACCCGAGTAAAGGGCGCTCCCTTCGGTCGCGTCGGCTGCGCCGATTCCGCTGCGCTCCACCCTTGACTCGGCCCGCTCCAGCACGGGGGAGAAGCGAGCGGGCGGCCGGGGGAGGAGTGGGGGGCCTGGGCAGGCGTGCCCTCGGGTGGGCTGCGTTCTGGGCCGGGGGTGCGGGCGCGATCGCGCCTCGTCGGCACGCCGGGTGGGTTTAGCGGCGATCGGTGAGTGGGGGGCGGCGGGCGCAGCAGCGAGGTGGCGGCACGCCGGGCCGGCTCAGCGGCTTGCGGCCGGTGGAGGTGGGGCGCGTCCGCACGCCGGGTGGGCTCAGCGGCCTGCGGTGAGTGGCCGGGGACGCGAGGGGTTGGGCGTCGGCACGCCGGGTGGGCTCGGCGACTTGCGGTGAGTTGGTGGGGTGGGCGCGGCAGCGGGGTAGCGGCGCGCGGGGTGGGTGTGGCGGCTTGCGGTGAGTGGGCGGGGGGCGCGCGTGGTCGGGTGGGGCACGCCGGGTGGCTTTGGCGGCGACCGGTGAGTGGGCGGGGGGCGCGCGTGGTCGGGTGGGGCACGCCGGGTGGCTTTGGCGGCGACCGGTGAGTGGGCGGGGGGCACGCGTGGTCGGGTGGGGCACGCCGGGTGGCTTTGGCGGCGACCGGTGAGTGCGTGGGTGCGCGTCAGCCGGGTCCGGGCCCAACGGGGGGCCTCAGGGATGTAATTGGCAGATTTGTGTCAGCGAGGGAGTCGAAACACCTGGTGGAAGGGGCCCGGCGTGACACAGATCTGCCAATCACCCAACCCATACCCCATACCCCATAGGCGTCGGCGGCCGTCGAAATCTTGGCCCGCCGATCCGCCTCACTCCCCCTCGCCGATCGCCGCCACGCGTCCCGCCGGTCGCCGCCACGCGTCCCGCGTGCCGCCGGGGTGCGTGGCGCGCTCCCACCCACCGGCAGCAAGCCGCTGAGCCGGCCCGGCGTGCCGCCACTTCGCTGCTGCGCCCCGCCTTCCACTCACCGCAAGCCGCTGAGCCGGCCCGGCGTGCCGCCACTTCGCTGCTGCGCCCCGCCTTCCACTCACCGCAGGCCGCTGAGCCGGCCCGGCGTGCCGCCACTTCGCTGCTGCGCCCCGCCTCCCACTCACCGCAAGGCGCCGAGCCGGCCCGGCGTGCCGCCACTTCGCTGCTGCGCCCCGCCTCCCACTCACCGCAAGCCGCTGAGCCGGCCCGGCGTGCCGCCACCTCGCTGCTGCGCCCGCCGCCCCCACTCACCGATCGCCGCTAAACCCACCCGGCGTGCCGACGAGGCGCGATCGCGCCCGCACCCCCGGCCCAGAACGCAGCCCACCCGAGGGCACGCCTGCCCAGGCCCCCCACTCCTCCCCCGGCCGCCCGCTCGCTTCTCCCCCGTGCTGGAGCGGCCCGGGTCAAGGGTGGCCCGGAGGGCCATCGCCGAAGGCGACGCGCAGCGCCCTTGATGCGGGCCGTGGAAGCACGACACTGGCAAAGAAGCGGGCGGCCCCGACGGTCACTTCATGACGTGCGTGACGAAGTCGGCCCAGGCCGAGGGAGAGAGGGTGAGCTGAGAGCCCTGCTTGTCCTTGGAGTCACGGACGTGGACTGCGGCGGGGCAGGCGGCTATTTCTACGCAGTCGAAGGGCGCCCCGCGGTGTGGCACTGAGAAAGGGCGCCCAAGCCTCGGCGGCGTACGTCGGCAACCGACGACAACGCTGCAGATGGGCGTGCCAGGACCCGCGTCTCCGACATGTCCGCCGGGACAGGTCCTAGCCCGCCTGGCCGTACAGCATCGCGCCCACGGCCGGCCAGCCGGTGGGCTGCTGCGGCTGGGGCTGTGGTTCCGGCTGGGTGCGGCCCCGGACCTGGGCGGCGGTCAGGCCTCCCTGGGCTCCCAGCGAGGCGGCGTTCGTCATTCCGGGCATGCCGGTCTGGGCGACGGGCTGAAGACCCGGGGCCTGGGCCGCGGCGGGCATCACCGGCGCGGGTGCCGAACCCGGGGCCAGGCCCGGCATCGGCCCGGGTGCCTGGGCCGCGGCCGGCGCCGGCCAGGCGGTGGGCTGCGGGGCGGCGGGCCCCGAAGTGGGGGACGGGAAGTTCGACACCGCCGCGGGCTGCTGCGGGTAGGGGATGTTGGCCGCGGCCGCCGGCTGCTGCGGGGCGGGGAAGTTCGAGACCTGCGCGGCGGGCAGGCTCGGCATCGGTCCGGGCTGTGCCGCCGCGGGCCCCGGCCACGCGTTCGCCTGCGCGGCCAGGCCCTGCATGCCTGCCCCGTTCGTGGCGCTGACCAGGCGGTCCACCGCCGCCGTACCCGAGCTGTAGCTGGTCCCTGTGCTCAGCTCGGGCACGGCGGCTCCCCTCCTGGTCCCGTAGAGCACCTGCTCCAGGCCGGACACCAGGCGACGCACGTCCACCTGGGGGCGCACCACGAGTCTCAGGAAGCGGCTGGACGAACCGATCTTGTTGCCGCACTCGCGGACCAGGATCCGGTGCTCGGTCAGCAGCCGGTCCCGGACAACGGTGCCTTCGGCGCCCACGGGGAGGCGCACGAAGAGGAAATTGCCTTGCGACGGGTAAACCGTAAGACCGGGTAGCTGGGAGAGCTGTTGGGCCATGTCGAGCCGGTCGCGGCGGACCATGTGCAGGCTCTGCATGTACTCCTGACCGTGTTCCTTGAGCATGAACACCACGGTCTCCGCGAAGGAGTTGAGGTTCCACTTGGGCAGCATGGAGCGGACCTTGCCGGCGAGGGCCGGGTTGGCGACGAGATAGCCGAAGCGGATGCCGTGCAGGCCGAAGTTCTTGCCGAGGCTGCGCAGCACGATGACGTTGGGCCGCATCACCGCGTCCTCGACCACGCTCGGTTCGGACTCGGCGTCGGCGAATTCCAGGAACGACTCGTCGATGACGATCAGGTCCAGGTCCGCCATCGCGTCCATGAACTGGATGACCGACTGGCGGGGGAGGAATCCGCCGTCGGGGTTGTTCGGGTTGCAGATCACGGCGACACGTGTGCCCCGGGCGCGGATGAACTCGGCGTACTTGGCGAGGTCGAGGGCGAATCCGGTGGACTCCTGGAGCGGGAACATGTCGACCCGCTTGCCGGTCTCCATCGGCTGGTCGGTCCAGCGGCCGAAGGTGGGGACGGGTATCGCGAGGGACTCCCGGACCAGCAAGTGATCGACCCAGGTGATGAGTTCGGTGGAACCGTTGCCCATCGCGACGCACTGCGGCGGAAGCCGGAGCAGCGAGCACAGCTCGGCGGTGATGGTGTCGGCGCTGCTGGGGTAGTAGGTGATGATCTCGCGCAGCCGGCTCGCCAGTTCGTCGAACATGGCGGGGGTCGGAAAGTACGGATTGCACGGGATGCAGAAGTCCACCGGACCGGCCCCGTCACCCTCTCGCGTCAGCGCGGCCATGGACGGGCTGTGCGCCGCAGTGCCGCGAAAGAGCGAGGTGACATTGCCGGCCATGGAACCTCCGTATAGGGCGGGCCCGCTGGGGAGGACGGGCCCTCCGTCTTTGGGTGGCCCGTGCGGGGGAGCACGGGCCGCCCTCTCATACGGATACGGAGGTGGCGCTGTTCAACTCGTGTGAATTCAGTGTGGGTTCGCTTCCCCTGGCAACCGGATACGCCGCGAAGCCGTCGAGGGCCTCAGGCGCTGAACGAGTGCACCGTCGTGCTGCGGTACGTCTCGCCCGGTCGCAGCACCGTCGAGGGGAACTTCGGCTGGTTCGGCGAGTCCGGAAAGTGCTGCGTCTCCAGGCACAGCGCGTCGCCCTGCCGGTAGATGTGGTCGCCGGTGCCGACGAGCGTGCCGTCGAGGAAGTTGCCGGAGTAGAACTGCAGGCCCGGCTGGTCGGTGGCGATCTTCAGGGTGCGGCCGGAGGACGGGTCGCGCAGCGTGGCGATGTGCTCGGGCTTCGCCGTGATGCCCTTGTCGAGCACCCAGTTGTGGTCGATGCCCTTGCCGTACAGCAGCTGCTGGTGGGCGACCCGGATGTCGGCGCCGACCGTCTTGGTGTGGCGGAAGTCGAAGGGTGTGCCCGCGACCTTGGCCAGCTCACCGGTGGGGATCAGGCCCGAGTCGACGGGCGTGTAGCGGGAGGCGGCGATCTTCAGCTCGTGGTCGTAGATCGAGCCGCTGCCCTCGCCCGCCAGGTTCCAGTAGACGTGGCTGGTGAGGTTGACGACGGTGGCCTTGTCGGTGGTGGCCTCGTAGTCGATGCGCCAGTCGCCGTGCCGGGTGAGGGTGTAGGTGACCTTCGTCTTGAGTGTGCCGGGGTAGCCCATCTCGCCGTCGACGCTGGTGTAGTGCAGCACGAGACCGACGTCGGAGCCGGAGGTGAAGCCCTCCACGTCCCAGACGTGCTTGTCGAAGCCCTGGGCACCGCCGTGCAGACTGTTCACGCCGTCGTTGACGGACAGCTGGTAGCTCTTGCCGTCGAGGGTGAACTGCCCCTTGGCGATGCGGTTGCCGTAGCGGCCGATCAGCGCGCCGAAGTACGGGGTCTTCGCGACGTAGTCCTCGATGTTGTCGAAGCCCAGGGAGACGTTCTTGTAGCGGCCGTGCCGGTCCGGGATCTCCAGGGACTGGACGACGCCGCCCCACGACAGGACCTTCAGGCGCGTGCCGCCGTTCTCCAACGACCAGCGGTAGACCTTCGTGCCGTCGGCGAGCTTGCCGAAGAGCTCCTTCACCGGCTTTCTGCCTCCCGTGGCGTGTGCCGTTCCCCCGAGCATGGTCGCGGCGATGCCCGCCGCCGCGGCTCCTGCGATGACCGTGCGTCTGTTCAGTTCCATTTGCGGCTCCCGTAAAAGGGTGGGGCCCCGCCTTCGCGGCGGGGCCCAGCTGACTTACGAACCGGACTTGCGCTTGTTCCACACGTCGAAGCCGACCGCCGCCAACAGGGCCAGACCCTTGATGACCTGCTGCCAGTCGGTGCCGACGCTGAGGAGGTTCATGCCGTTGTTCAGCACGCCGAGGACGAGGCCACCGATGATGGCGCCGAGGACGGTACCGACACCGCCGCTCATGGACGCGCCACCGATGAACGACGAGGCGATCGCCTCGAGCTCGAAGTTCAGGCCCGCCTTCGGCGAGGCCGCGTTGAGGCGGGCGGCGACCACCAGACCCGCCAGGGCCGCGAGCACGCCCATGTTCAGGAAGACGTAGAAGGTGACCTTCTTGTCCTTGACGCCGGACAGCTTCGCCGCCGGCAGGTTGCCGCCTATCGCGTAGATGTGGCGGCCGAAGACGGCGTTGCGCATGACGTAGCCGTAACCGACCACCAGGACGCCGAGGATGATCAGCACGATCGGCGCGCCCTTGTAGCTGGCGAGCAGCATGGTGACGACGAGGATCGCGGCGACGATGGCGACGAGCTTGAGCAGGAAGATGTTCTTCGGCAGCACATCCAGCGAGAACTCCTGCTGGCGCCCCCGGTCGCGGACCTCCTGCAGGACCGCGAAGACGATCAGGGCGAGGCCCAGCAGCAGCGTGATGTTGTGGTAGTTGGTGTTCGGGCCGACCGCCGGCAGGAAGCCGTTGCCCATCTTCTGCAGCCCGTCCGGGAACGGGCCGAGGGTCTGGCCCTTCAGCAGGATCTCGGTGAGGCCGCGGAAGAGCAGCATTCCGGCGAGGGTGACGATGAACGACGGTATTCCGAGATACGCGATCAGGAATCCCTGCAAGGAGCCCGCCACCGCGCCCACCAGCAGGCACAGGACCAGGGCGAGCGGCCACGCGATACTGTGCTGAACCGTCAGCACGGCCGCGAACGCGCCCACGAACGCGGTCAGTGAGCCGACCGACAGGTCGATGTGGCCCGCGATGATCACCAGCATCATGCCGATCGCGAGGACCAGGATGTAGCTGTTCTGCAGCACCAGGTTGGAGACGTTGCGCGGCAGCAGCAGGTCGCCGTCGGTCCAGACCGCGAAGAGGGCGACGATCAGGCCGAGGGCGATCAGCATGCCGTACTGCCGCATGTTGCGGCGCAGGCCGTCCAGCATCAGCTGCAGCAGGCCGCCACCGGTGGCCGAGCCCCCGCTCTTCCCGGGCGGCGCCGGGGCCGGGGTCTTGGCGGTTACATCCGTGCTCATCGGGATACCTCTTTGTCCTTCGTCATCTGGCGCATCAGCACTTCCTGCGTGGCCTCGGCCCGCGGGACCTCGCCCGTGAGCCGCCCGGCGGCCATGGTGTAGATGCGGTCGCACATGCCGAGCAGCTCGGGCAGCTCGGAGGAGATGAAGACGACCGCCTTGCCCTCGGCGGCCAGCTGGTCGATGACCGTGTAGATCTCGTACTTGGCGCCCACGTCGATGCCCCGGGTGGGCTCGTCCAGGATCAGCACCTCCGGACCCGCGAAGATCCACTTGCTGAGGACGACCTTCTGCTGGTTGCCGCCGGACAGCTTGCCCACCGGCTCGAAGACGGTCGGTGCCTTGATGTTCATGGACTTGCGGAAGCCCTCGGCGACCTGCCGCTCCCCGTGCTCGTCGACCACACCGCGCCTGGCCACCTTGCTCAGGGCGGTCAGCGAGATATTGCGGTTGATGGTGTCGATGAGGTTGAGGCCGTAGTGCTTGCGGTCCTCGGTGACGTACGCGATGCCGTGTCCGACCGCCTCGGCGACGGACTTCGTCCGGATCTCCGTGCCGTCCTTGAGGACCGTGCCGCCCGCGTACCGGCCGTAGGTGCGCCCGAAGACGCTCATCGCCAGCTCGGTGCGGCCGGCGCCCATGAGGCCCGCGATGCCGACGATCTCCCCGCGCCGCACGCTGATCGACACGTCGTCGACCACCTTGCGCTGCTGGTCGATCGGGTGGTGGACCGTCCAGTTGCGGATCTCCAGGGCCGGCGCCGCGCCCACCTCTCCCTCGTACGCGGTGCGCTCGGGGAAGCGGTGGTCGAGATCGCGGCCGACCATGCCGGAGATGATCCGGTCCTCGGTGGTCTCCGGCGCCTTCACGTCGAGGGTCTCGATGGACCGCCCGTCGCGCAGGATCGTCACCGAGTCGGCGACCCTGCGGATCTCGTTCAGCTTGTGGGAGATGATGATCGAGGTGATGCCCTGCTTCTTCAACTCCAGGATGAGATCGAGGAGTTTGCCGCTGTCCTCGTCGTTCAGAGCCGCGGTCGGCTCATCCAGGATGAGCAGCTTCACCTTCTTCGACAGCGCCTTCGCGATCTCCACGAGCTGCTGCTTGCCCACGCCGATGTCGGCGACCCGGGTCTCGGGGTGATCTTCCAGACCGACCCGGCGCAGCAGCTCGGTGGCGTGCCGCAGGGTCTCGTTCCAGTTGATGAGCCCGCCCTTGGCGTGCTCGTTGCCGAGGAAGATGTTCTCCGCGAGGGAGAGGAACGGCACCAGCGCCAGCTCCTGGTGGATGATGACGATGCCGTGGTGCTCGCTCGCCCGGATGTCCTTGAAGCTGCAGATCTCTCCCTCGAAGAGGATCTCACCCTCGTAACTGCCGTGCGGATGGACGCCGGAGAGCACCTTCATCAAGGTGGACTTCCCGGCGCCGTTCTCACCGCAGATGGCGTGGACCTCGCCCTGGCGGACGGTCAGTGTGACGTCCGACAGCGCCTTGACGCCGGGAAAGGTCTTGACGATCGAGCGCATTTCCAGGACGGGTCCCGCCATGGTCGTGCCTTCCAATCACTAGGAGCCGGCGGTTACTTGAGGTCGGACTCGGTGTAGTAGCCGCCGTCGATCAGCACCTGCTTGTAGTTGCTCTTGTCGACGCTCACCGGCTGCAGCAGGTAGGCGGGGACGACCTTGGCGCCGTTGTCGTAGGTCTTGGTGTCGTTGGTCTGCGGCTTCTTGCCGTTGAGGACGTCGTCGACCATGGTCGAGGCGACCTTGGCCAGCTCACGGGTGTCCTTGTAGACGGTCTGCGTCTGCTCGCCCGCGATGATCGACTTCACCGAGGCCAGCTCGGCGTCCTGACCGGTGACGACGGGCAGCGGCTTGCTCCCCGAGCCGTAGTCGTCCGACTTGAGCGCCGACAGGATGCCGATCGAGATGCCGTCGTACGGCGAGAGCACCGCGTTGACCTTCTTGCTCTGGTACGACTTGGTGAGGATGTCGTCCATGCGCTTCTGCGCGGTGGCGCCGTCCCATCGCAGGGTGGTGACCTGCGTGAGGCCGGTCTGGCCGGACTGGACGACCAGCTTCTTGCTGTCGATGTACGGCTGCAGGACGCTCATCGCGCCGTTGAAGAAGTACTTGGTGTTGTTGTCGTCGTTGGAGCCGGCGAACAACTCGATGTTGAAGGGGCCCTTGCCGCTCTTCAGGCCGAGCTTGTCGACGATGTAGTTGGCCTGCAGCTCGCCGACCTTGGTGTTGTCGAAGGACGCGTAGTAGTCGACGTTCTTGGTGCCGAGGATCAGCCGGTCGTAGGCGATGACCGGGATGTTGGCGTCGGCGGCCTGCTGGAGGACGTTGTTCAGCGACTTGTTGTCGATCGCGGCGACGATGATGGCCTTCACGCCCTGCGTGATCAGGTTCTCGATCTGCGAGACCTGCTGGTCGGGGTCGTCCTCGCCGTAGACCAGCTTGGTCTTGTAGCCCTTGGACTCCAGGTCCTTGACCACGTTCTTGCCGTCGGCGATCCACCGCTCGGAGGACTTGGTCGGCATCGCGATGCCGATGGTGCCGCCCTTGCTGCTGCCCTTCTCCTCCTTGCTGCCGCCCTCGCTGTTCTGGCCGCAGGCGGTGAGGGTCAGGGCGAGGGAGGCGGCTCCGGCAATGGCGGCGAGGGCTGCTCTGCGGTTGCGCATGGTCATCAGTCCTTGTTCGTCTCGTCGTTGAGAGGGGTCACAGCGGTGGGAAAGCGGTGGAGCAGGCCGGGCAGCCGGGAGCCGAGCGGCGCCATGTCGCCGTCCGCGCCGTGCCGGGCGAGCAGGTCGAGAGCGAGCCGGCCGCGCCGCACCCGCTCCCGGGCGGTGTCCAGGGTCAGGTCCCGCATATGGGTGCCGTACGGGTAGATCCCGGGCGCCTTGGACAGACCGAACTTCAGATAGAGCGGTGCGCCGCGCCGGATCAGCTCGGCGACCTCGTACATCCGCACGTACCCGCCGAGGTCGTCGGGGGCCTCGATGTACATGTCCATGGGGGCGGCGGAAACCCGCCGGATCTCGGTGAGGTGATCGAGCGTCAGATCACTCGGTACGTTGACCGAGTCGGCGCCGAGGTTCTCGTACACGGCGTACGAAGCCGGGTTGACCGGGCCGATCAGCGCCGAGACCTTCAGGGTCGTGTCGGCCGGGATGATCCCGGCGACACGGGCCCGGTGCAGCGTCCACAGCACGCCCTCGTCGGCGACGAGCAGGCATTTGACGCCCAACTCCGTTGCCCGGACGGCGTCTTCGACGCAGCCGGCGACCGCGTCGTGGCCCCGGGCGCGAAGTCCGGCACCGCGCGAGTCGGTGCGTACGGAGGCGCCGATGTCCCAGGTGCCGCGCGGCCCGGTGAACAGGCAGAGCTCGATGTCGCGCTCACCGGTGGCCTCGACCATCTCGGTGATCTCGGCGTCGGTCAGCATCCAGACACCGCTGCCCTGGCTGATCCGGTGGATGGGCACATCGAGCCGGGACGACTCCTTGAGGACCACGGCAACGGCCTCGGGGCCTTCGACGGACGGAACCTCGGTGCGCCAGCGGCCGCCTCCCGGGAAGGTGTGCGGCGAGGCATCGGCGGGGGAGAGGTCGGGCGCGCCCAGGCCGAGCGCGGCGAGCGCCTGCTCACCGGGTCGACGGGCTGCCGTAGGGGAGGCGTCGGTCACAAGCTGTCCTTCGCGTTCGATATTTCGGACGTGGTTCGTGTCGGTGGGCGTACGCCGGTACGGAGCGTCAGGTGTCTCCGTACCGGCGTACGGATCAGGGGTGTGGAAGAACCTCGCTCATGGACGGCTCATGGACGCAGCAGGACCTTTCCGACCTTGGGATCCCCGGACCCCACCAGCTCGATGGCCTGGGGGAACTCGGCGAGCGGCAGCTCGTGCGTGACCAGCGGCAAGGGGTTCAGCAGCCCCGCGCCGAACACCCGCACCGTGTGCGCCCAGGCCTCCGGCGGCGCCCCGAACACGGTGTGCACCTCCAGCTGCCGTACGACGAGATCGGTGGGGTCGAGTCCCTCGGCGCCCGGCGCCGGGATACCCGTCAGGACCAGGCGTCCGCCGCGCCTGAGCAGGGAGGCGGCGGTGCGCGCGGCGGACGCGGACCCGGCGGTCTCGATGACGACGTCGAAGTCGTCGGGGAGTTCCTTGTCCCTGGTACGGAAGTCGGTGGCGCCGAAGTCCCTGGAGAGCTTGTCGCGATCGGGCCGGGTGCCCACCACGAGCAGCTCGGCCGGGGAGCCCGCCTTCAGGAACTGCACGGCGAACATGCCGAGCGTCCCCGTGCCCACCACCGCGACCCGCTCACCAGGCCTGGCGTTGGCCTTGAGCGCGGCGGCCGCGATACAGGCGGCGGGCTCCAGCAGGGCGGCGGCCGTCAGGTCGGCGTCGTCCGGCAGGGCATGGAGCAGCCGGGCCGGGAGGGTGAGTGTGGTGGCCATCGCGCCCGGCTGGGTGAAGCCGGTCTCCTCGTACCCCGCCGTGCACAGCGTGGTCTCGCCCGCGTGGCAGCGGTCGCAGACCTGGCAGTTGCGGAAGCCCTCCCCGACGACCTTGCGGCCGACGAGGGACTCGGGCACTCCTGCGCCGACCCGCTCCACCGTCCCGGACCACTCGTGGCCGGGCGTGAGCGGGTAACGGACGTACCCGTCGGGCCGGTTGCCCTGATAGACCTCGCGGTCGCTGCCGCAGATGCCGACGGCGTGGACGCGGACGAGCGCCTCGCCGGCCTCCGGTTCCCGCGGCTCGTGGGCGGTCAGCCGGTGCTCGCCCGGTGCCTCGATGACGACCGCGGTGCTCACTGCGCCCCCTTCGGCTTGCGCTGCTCCCAGCCGTCCGCCCAGAGGTCGAACCGGGCCTGCTGCTGGGGGAACTCGGCCGCCGCGTCGACGTCCAGCTCGACGCCGAGACCGGGCTCGTGCGACAGCTGGAAGTAGCCGTCGACGACCTGCGGCGCGCCCTTCACGACCTTCTTGATCTCCGCGTCCGCGAAGTCGTTGAAGTGCTCCAGGATCTTGAAGTTCGGCGAGGTGAAGCCGACCTGGAGGGAGGCGGCGGTGAGCACGGGCCCGCCGACGTTGTGCGGGGCGACGAGCACGTAGTGCGCCTCGGCGGTGGCGGCCAGCTTCCGCGTCTCCCAGATGCCGCCGATGTGGCCGACGTCGGGCTGGATGATGTCGACGGTCTGAGCCTCGAACAGCTCGCGGAACTCGATGCGGTCGTGGATGCGCTCACCCGTGGCGACCGGGATGTCGACCTTGGCGGCGACCTTCTCCAGAGCCTTGAGGTTCTCCGGCGGAACCGGCTCCTCCAGCCAGGCGGGCTTGAAGGGCGCGAGCTCGCGGGCGAGCCGGATGGCGGTGGCCGGGGAGAAACGGCCGTGCATCTCGAGCATCAGCTCGGCCTCCGGCCCGATGGCGTCGCGCACGGCCTCGATGAGCGAGACCGCGTACAGGCTCTGCTCGTGGTCGAGCTCGAAGTGACCGGTCCCGAAGGGGTCGATCTTGAGGGCCTTGTACCCGCGAGCGACGACCTCCTGAGCGGCCTTGTGATAAGCCTCGGGAGTCCTCTCCGTGGTGTACCACCCATTGGCGTACGCCTTGACCTTGTCGGTGACCTTGCCGCCGAGCAGCTGCCACACCGGCACCCCGAGGGCCTTGCCCTTGATGTCCCAGCAGGCCATCTCGATGACGGCGATGCCGGACATCACGATCTCGCCGGCGCGACCGTAGTCGCCGTACTTCATACGTCGTACGAGGTCCTCGACAGCGAACGGGTCGGAGCCGAGAATGTGATTGGCCTCCGCCTCGCGCAGATAGCCGATCAGCGCGTCGGTGTGGCCCAGCATGCGGGTCTCGCCGACTCCGGTGATGCCCTCGTCGGTGTGCACCTGGACGTACGTCAGGTTGCGCCAGGGCGTCCCGACCACGTGTGTGCTGATTCCCGTGATGCGCACGGCAGTTGCCCCCTGTGCTCTTCGGCTCTGTTCGAAATTTCGTCACACGTTCGAAATGCTGGCGTGACAGTAAGGAGGTGGCCCCGGGGGTGTCAATGGGTCGAACGCATAACGGTTTCGACGTGATGGGATCGGGATGGCGGGGAATGCTCGGGGGTGTCTCAACTCGGCACGCCGGAACGGCCAGTTCCGCACACAACTTTCACACCTACGCCTATGAACGTTACCTGTGAGGAACTTAGTCTTCCCGCGTCATGGACTACTGCCACCCGTGCCGACGGCACCTCAACGGCGCCCTTGCCTGCCCGGGGTGCGGCACCCCGGTCGAAGAGCTCCGCGCGCACGCGCAGGAGGTCGACGCGCGCCCGGAAACAGGCGTGGACGCGGCCGACGCCGACGCGTACTACGACGAGGACGACGACGCGGACGACGACGCGGACGAGCGGCCCGGCCGGGCCGCTCGGCGGCGGGATCGGGGCCGGGGTCGCGGACGCGGGCGCGCCGCCGAAGCCCCTGGTGGCCCGGAAGGTCCGGATGCCCCCGGTGGGGCGAGCCGGCGTGATCGCAAGGCCGCGGCGCACCGTCGGCGGCGGCGCCGGACGTTGCTCATCGCGGCGGGGTTCGTGCTCGCCGCGGGTGGGCTGAGTCTCGCCGAACTCGGCATCGACGCGCCCGGGTTGAGCCCGAAGCCGGCGGCGGCCGGGGGCGAGTCGGCCGACGGTTCGACGTCCTCGGACGCCAAGGAGACGGCGCAGCCGCCGGGTGACACGTCGGGGGCGGACGGCACCTCGCCGACCGACTCGCCCGACGCCTCCGCGTCGCCCTCCGACTCCGGGTCCCCGTCCGCGTCCGCCTCCGCCAAGGACAAGAAGAAGGACGAGGAGTCGGCAACCGCCGGCACCACCCCGGGACGCGCGACCTCGGCCCCCACCCGTACCTCGGCCCCCGAAACGACCGCCCCCGCCACATCCGCCCCGACGACGTCCGTGCCGACCCCGGACCCTTCACCGTCGGAAACCTGCAACCGCTTCTTGTGGTGGTGCACGTAGGGGCGTTTTTCACCCCTGCCCCCAAAAGGGGCGCGGGGAACTGCGCAATCTTTTGGCGGGGGTCCGGGGGCGGCAGCCCCCAGGTACGGGGACGGGCAGGGGCGGCCGGGCGAGAAAACTAGGCCGTCAGCATCCGCCGCAGGAGATCCCGCAGCGCCAGCCGCTCCTCCTCGGACAGCCCCGCGAGGGGCTCCCGCGCGAAGTTGAGTGAGTCGCGCAGTCCGCGGGCGACCTTCCGGCCCTCGGCCGTCGCCGCGGCGAGCTTGACGCGGCGGTCCGCCGGGTCCGGGCGGCGCTCCGCCAGCCCCCGCGCCTCCAGCCGGTCCACGATCCCCGTGACATTGGACGGCTCGCACTTCAGCTGCTGCGCCAGCCGCCGCATCGGCAGCGGCTCGAGCGCCAGCAGGCTCAGCAGCCGCGCCTGCGCACCGGTCAGCGCGTGCTCGGCCGCCGCGTCCTCGTACTCCTCGTGGTAGCGGGCCACGACCGTGCCGATCAGTTCGACGACCTCCACGGTCAGGGGGTCGATTCGGGGTGTCTTCTGGGTGGCCATGGGCTCCAGGTTACCCGGTTACTTGACATCATGAAATATTCAGGCGCATTGTTGTTTCAGGTGCTGAAGTATTGGCCCCGCAGTGCCGCATGCAGGAACCCGCAGGAAATCCCAGGAATCCGCAGGAACAGGAAAGGCGCACCCTCATGACCGACACCCCCCAGCTTCCCGCCGTCAGCCGCGAATGGCACCTGGTCAGCCGCCCGGTCGGCTGGCCCAAGCCGGAGGACTTCGCCCTGGCCGAGGCCGAGGTCCGGCAGCCGGGGGAGGGCGAGGTCCTGGTGCGGAACAAGTACGTGTCCGTGGACCCGTACATGCGCGGCCGCATGAGCGCCGCCAAGTCGTACGCCGCCCCCTATGAGCTGGGCAAGGCCATGCAGGGCGGCGCGGTCGGTGAGGTCGTCGCCTCCAATGCCGAGGGGATCGAGGCCGGCGACCACGTCCTGCACTTCCTCGGCTGGCGCGAGTACGCCGTCGTCGACGCCAAGCAGGCCGTCAAGGTGGACCCGGAGGCCGCGCCGCTGTCGACGTACCTCGGCGTCCTCGGGATGACCGGGCTCACCGCCTATGCGGGCCTCCTGCGCATCGCCTCCTTCAAGGAGGGCGACTCCGTCTTCGTGTCCGGCGCCGCCGGTGCCGTCGGCAGCCAGGTCGGGCAGATCGCCAAGCTCAAGGGCGCCTCGCGCGTCATCGGCTCCGCCGGCTCCGACGAGAAGGTCAAGCTGCTCATCGAGGAGTACGGCTTCGACGCCGCCTTCAACTACAAGAACGGCCCGGTCGGCGAGCAGCTGCGGGAGGCCGCCCCCGACGGCGTCGACGTCTACTTCGACAACGTGGGCGGTGACCACCTGGAGGCCGCCGTCGGCTCCCTCAACCGGGACGGCCGCATCGCCGTCTGCGGCATGATCTCCGTCTACAACACCACCGAGCCGGTCCCCGGCCCGGCGAACCTGGCCCGGCTGATCCAGACCCGCGGCCGCATCCAGGGCTTCCTCGTCGGCGACCACTACGACCTGCAGCCGCAGTTCGTCCAGGAGGTCGGCGGCTGGGTCCGCTCCGGCGAGCTCAAGTACAGCGAGACGGTCGTCGAGGGCATCGAGAACAACCTGGAGGCGTTCTTCGGCGTCCTGCGCGGCGACAACGTCGGAAAGATGATCGTCAAGCTCTGAGCCCACGGCGATCCCGAGAGGGCCTGTCGCTGCAGTTCCGGCATACGGTAACTTCTTTCCGAAGTCGTCGCGATCGTGGGCGCGAGTCGCGGCGGACCAAGGAGGAACGCACCGTATGTCCATCCAGCAGTCGGATGTCCTGTACACCGCCGTCGCCACCGCCGAGGACGGTCGCGACGGCCGGGTCGCCACCGACGACGGCAAGCTCGACGTCGTCGTGAACCCGCCCAAGGAGATGGGCGGCAGCGGCGCGGGCACCAACCCGGAGCAGCTCTTCGCCGCCGGGTACAGCGCCTGCTTCCAGGGCGCCCTCGGTGTCGTCGCCCGCCAGGAGAACGCCGACATCTCCGGCTCGACCGTCACCGCGAAGGTCGGCATAGGCAAGAACGAGGACGGGTTCGGCATCATCGTCGAGATCTCCGCCGACATCCCGAACGTCGATGCCGCCACCGCCCGCGCTCTCGTCGAGAAGGCCCACCAGGTGTGCCCGTACTCGAAGGCGACTCGCGGCAACATCACCGTGACGCTTGCCTGACGGCACTCGTTGCTCACGGCGGAGGCCGCACCCTAGGACGTGGGGTGCGGCCTCTGTCGTACCACCAGGATCAGGACACCGTCAGCAGTGCCCTCCCCACCTGTGGGAATTCCCCCTTCGGATGGTCACGGAAGAGCGGCTCGGTGCCGAACAGCACCGCGTGCGGACCACTGACCACCGACGCCCGGCCTCCCGCCGCCGTGGGCCCGCCGGTGCCGTCGTCCAGCGGCCGCCAGTGCCCGGAGACGAGCGGATCGCCCGTCGCGTACGACTGCTCGACGCGGACCCCGGGCCCGAGATCGGTGAACCAGACGGGGGCGTAGACGAAGCTGTGATCGGGAGCGCCCGCCGTGACAGGGCCGCCCGAATTCACCACTCTCACCACGCCGTTGGCGTCCCCGTTGCCCTCGACCGGCTGCACGGCGAGCAGTCCGGCGGCGGCGTTGAGCGCGGCGCCCGTGGCTCCGCGGCCGACGAGGCCGTGGGTGCCCAGGAAGGCGTCCAGGGCCGTCCGCGCCGACGCGGTCAGGGCCGAGTGGTCCAGTCCCGACGACACGAACAGCACATCAGCCGAGGACCAGTCGAAGCCCGCGTTGAGGATCGCCGTCGACACCGGGACCACGTCGAAGTTCATCTCGCGGAGGGCGAAGAGCTCACCGGCGGTGACGGCGGCGGCGACGCGGGTGGGGCGCAGGAGGGTGCCGCCGCTCGTCCTCGTCGCGTCGAAGACCACGTCGTACGCGCGGGCGAGGGCCTCGGCCTTCGTGCGGGCCGTCGACGGCACGAGCGCACTGCCGTCGGCGGTGCGGTGTACGGAAACACCCTGCCGGAGCAGGGAGTTGAGCGCCGCGATCTCCTGCGGGGAGTCGAGACGCAGCCGGAGGTCGCCGCGCGGAGCGACGTATCCGACGTGCGCGGCGGCGCCGACCGCGCGCAGCGGGACGGCGGACGTACTTCCGCTCCGCACCCGCTCGACCGTCGCGCCCCACAGGCGGCCCAGGCTCCAGCCCGAGATGTCGTACATCGTCGACACCTTGTCACTGATGTCCCGGCCGTCCGCCAGCATCACGTTGGCGAGACCGCGTTTGGGCTGGTGCAGGTCGACGAGGTACGAGCCCTTGGCGTACGACCGTCCCGCGAGCCGGAAGTCACGGGTCGCGCGGGTGACGCGTACGTCATTGGCGAGGAGGTGGTCGACGAGGCGGGCGGCGGCCGTGGCGGAGCGCTGTGTGGGGCCGGCCGGAATGACGTACGCGCGCGGGAAGTCGGTCGTGTAGACGTCCTCGGGGCCGATGCCCGGGACGCCCGGGACCGTCTCGGCGGAGACCGGCACCTGGGCGGCGCCCGTCGCGCCGCGCCGGAAGACCTCGATCTGGTCGGCGATCAGGGAAGTCCGGTGGGACTGGGCGAAGTCGAGGGTCGCGCGCATGGCCGCGCCCGCGACGTCGACGTTGATGGCCGAGCGGCGCCTGAGCTCGTCCACCGGCAGGGTGTCGTACGCCGAGTTGTTCACCGTCAGCGGGATCTCGACGGTGTGCGCGGCGACCGTGCCGTGGAACGCCGCGTACTGGGGTGTGAAGATCGGCGGCCAGTCGTCCCAGCCCTCCTGCTGGTCGCGGAAGGGGATCTGGGCCGGCTCCACGCCGTCCTTGGCGGGGGTGTAGCCGAGGCCGTTGACGGCGGCCTCCATGCCGAGGGCGTTGGCGTAGGTGTTCTTGAGGAAGAGGTCGTACTCGTAGTTCTCGCCGTGCGGCGGGGTGGTGGGCTCGATGAGGGTGCCGTTGACGTAGCCGTGCAGGTCGAGCATGACGGCCGGCTGCTTGTCGATCTCGATCTGCCGCATCGCGCGCGCCTCGGGCTGCGAGGCGGTGATGAGGTCGCGGTTCAGGTCGAAGCCGCCTGCGTTGGTGCGGGTGCCCGCGATACGGCCGTCGGGGTTCGCGGTGATGTTGAAGTAGAGACGGTTGTGGGCGAGGAGATCGGTGGTCTTCGCGTCGTGCGCGGTCGCGAGCCGCTGGATCAGCTCGAGGGCGGCGTCCGTGCCCTCCCACTCGTTGCCGTGGATGTTGTTGTTGAAGAAGACGGGCGTTTTGTAGGTCTTCTTGACGGCCGGGTCCTTGGCGGCCACCTGGGGCGCGTTCTCGATGAGTTCGCGCATACGTTCCTGGGCGCGGGTTTCGCGGGCGCTCTCCGGGGCGGTGACGGTGACGAGGTAGAGCCGGTGACCGCCGGCCGAGCGGCCCGCGACCTCGACGCTCACGCGGTCGCCGAGCTGCTGCAGGGCGTTCAGTTTCGGGGCGATGCCGTGGTACGGGGTGAGGCCGAGCTTGATGGACTTGTCGGCGGGGTTCTCCGGGTCCGGGGTGAGGACCTGCTCGCGGGGATAGCCGCCGGTGCTCGCGCTCGCCGAGAGGTCGGTGACGGGGGCCGTGAGGGCGTTGCGGGCGGCGCTCGCGGGGGCCCCGGCGGCGCCGTTCGCCGGGGCGGATCCCTCGCGGACCGGCGGTTTGCGGTCCGCGGTGGCGCTGGGCGGGGTGAACAGGAGCGAGCCGGCCGCGGTGGCGGTGACGGTGGCGATCAGGACGGGTCTGCGAAGAAGCGTCGGAAGGGGCTTCGGTGGGCGCACGCGTCGTACCTCCTGAGGCGGGGGTTCCTGTGAGCGGTACGGCGAGGTGTACCTGTTCGACTCTTCCGCAACAAGGGGGCGTTGCCGTCACGGCAGTGGTCACGGATGCCCCGGATGGCGCATCCCCGGAGGGCCGGAAGGGGCATGCTGGGTGCGGGCGCCGGCGCGAGGCAGGGCCGGGCCGCAGGTTCGGCCGAGCGGTTGCAGCGCGTGGCGAGGAGGGCCCCATGTCCCCGATTCCGGCGATCCCGTTGATCCCGTCGCTCCCCAGCAGGGAGGACGTGGTGCGCATGGCGCGCAACACGACCGACATCACCGGCCAACTGCTCGACACGGCGGGGAACATCACCAGAATCGCCGTCAACACGTTCGATCCCCGGGACGGGTCGGGGGCGGAGGTGCTGCGCGTCCTGCGCGAGACGACGGCCGAGCTGGCCGAGGCGAGCGCCTCCCCGCAGGCGCAGGAGGCGTTCTACCGGATCGTGGACACGCTCACGCGGCTGGGCACGAGTGGGGCGCCGCTGGCGGTGCATCCCGTGAGCGAACCGGCGCAGGCGTTGCTCGCCGCGCTGGGCGACAGTCTGTTGCCCATCCTCGACGCGGTGGAACCCGCCGTGGAGGAGGCGGCCGTCGCGCTGGGGGAGCTGGTGGAGGCGACCTCGCCGCTGCTGCCCGCGGCGGCGGGGGTCGCGGCGGGGGCGCTGCTCGCGCTGACTCCGGTGGTACGGGCCGCCGCGGACGTCCTGCGGAGTTCGTCGCCCGAACTCCGGCGCATAGCCGACGCGTTGACCGCTGCGCTGGCTCCGCTCCTGCCGTTGCAGGTGGCGCTGGCGGAGCGGGCGGCCGCGGCCGGGGCGGGGGTCGTGCGGGCCGGGCTGCCTCCCCTCGCCGATCTCACGGAGGCGGCGGCCGCCGCGATGACGGCGGTCCGCCCGCTCCTCATCGCGAGCGAGGAGCTCCTGGTCTCCGGCCTCGAACACCTCCAGCCGGTCCTCCTCGCCACCGCCTCCCGCGCGGGGCGCGTCGCCCGGGCGGCGGCCGTCCGCGTCTCGGCCGCGGCCTCGCCTGCGGCGGAACGGGGAGTGGTGGTCGCGGTCACCCCGGTGTAGTTCGCCCCCTCCGCACCTACCCGTGGTGGCTGGCCGCGCAGTTCCCCGCGCCCCTTTTTAGGGGCGCGGGGAACTGCGCAGTCTTTTGGCGGGGGTCTGGGGGCGCAGCCCCCAGATACGGGACGGGTAGGGGCGGAGGGGGCGAAAAACCCACCCATCCGCACCCCCACCCACCGCCCGCTAAAGTTCCCCCCATGCGCGATCTTGGGGTGGGCTTCAACTACTTGGTGCAGGGCCAGCGATGGGTGGCCCGGCACGGGAAGCAGTACGGGTTCGGACTGGTCCCGGGGCTCATCACCCTTGTGCTGTACGCGGCAGCGCTCGTCGCCCTCGCCCTGTACGGCGAGGACTTCGTCACCTGGGCCACCCCCTTCGCGGACGACTGGACCAGCCCCTGGCCGGGTCTCTTCCGCGGCTTCCTCACCGCCCTACTCTTCGCCCTCGCCCTCCTCCTCGCCGTCCTCACCTTCACCGCGGTCACCCTCCTCATAGGGCAGCCCTTCTACGAGAACCTCTCCGAGAAGGTCGACCGCGACGTCTCCCCGGACGGCACGGCCCCCGAGTCGGGACTCCCGCTCTGGCGAGAGCTGTGGATCTCGGCGCGGGACAGCCTTCGTATCCTCGTAAGGGCACTCCTGTGGGGCGTGCTTCTCTTCGGCCTCGGCTTCGTCCCGTTCGTCGGCCAGACGGTCGTCCCGGTGATCGGCTTCTTCGTCACCGGGTTCTTCCTCACCGAGGAGCTCACCGCCGTGGCCCTCCAGCGCCGCGGTGTCGACCTCCGTGCCCGCCTCGCACTGCTCCGCTCCCGCAAGATGCTCGTCTGGGGCTTCGGCACCCCCCTGGGCCTGGCTTTCCTGGTTCCGTTCGTCGCGGTCTTCCTGATGCCCGGCGCCGTCGCGGGCGCCACCCTCATGGCCCGCGATCTCCTCGACGAGGAGACGGAGCCGGCCGAGGACGCCCCCGAAACCGCAGTCGCCCCCGAGGAGGGAGCCACCCCGTGACCGAGGTACTCGCCGTCGCCGTCATCACGGTCCTGGCCGTCATCGCCCCCGGCGCCGACTTCGCCATGGTCGTCCGCAACAGCTACCTCTACGGCCGCCGGACGGGGCTGTTCGCCGCCACGGGTGTCGCCGCCGGCGTCCTGGTGCACGTGACGTACACGATGCTCGGCGTCGGACTCCTGATCGCGTCCTCGACCGCCCTGTTCACCGTGATCAAGCTGATCGGCGCGGCGTACCTCGTCTACATCGGCGTACGCACCTTCCGGGCGCGGGGAGACGTCGAGGTCGACCTGGCCAACAAGACGACCCTGACCCCGTTCGCCGCCCTGCGCACCGGCTTCCTCACCAACGTCCTCAACCCCAAGACGACGCTCTTCGTCGTCTCGACCTTCGCCCAGGTGGTCAGCCCCGGCACCCCGGTCTACCAGCAGGTGGGCTACGGGCTGTTCATGTCCTTCGCCCACCTGCTGTGGTTCGGCGTCGTCGCGGTCTTCTTCTCGCACGACCGGATGCGCACGCTGATGCTGCGTGGCCAGAAGGTCCTGAACAAGGTCATCGGATCGGTCCTGGCCGGGCTCGGCATCAGCCTCGCGTTCGCTCCGTCGCACTAGCCGGAGCCGCAGCCGCAGCCGGAGCGGGACCGGGCGCCGAAGCGGTGGCGGTCGCGTCCACCGCCACCGTCAGGATCGCCCGCACCTGAGCGATGATGTCCAGCCGGTTCCGCACGAACTCCGGATCGGTGACCGTCCCGGTCGCCGGATCCGTGTTGCCCGTGCCGAACTGCAGCACCGGCGTGTGCACATGCCCTCCGGGGAGTGTGGAGTGCAGCCCGAGGCGGTCGCGGAGCAGCGTCGCGCGGTAGGCGATCTCGTTGGAGAGGTAGTTGCCGCCGCCGGCGCGGGCCGTGGAACCCGGGGTCGGGCCGTCGGGGCGTACGACAGGCTCCGTTCCGCCCGCCGGGATCTCGGTCACCGGTGTGTTGTCGTACACCGGGAAGCGGCCGGTGTTCGCGGCGACGATCTCCTGGTACGGGAGTGTCGTCGACGTCCACTGCGGCTGCGAGGCCGGGTCGGTGACCGGGACCGTCTCGGTCACCGAGAGGTTCAGGTTGTCCGGGTAGCCGCCCCGCCAGGCCCCGTTGGTCCGCTCCACGTCGAAGCGGCCGACGCGGCCCTGGCTGACCGTCGTGAACAGGTCCACGTGCGGAAGAATCGGCCGCAGCGTGCGCTCCACCGTGCCTCCCCCAGAGCTGAACGCCTGGGAGGTGCCCCCGGTGAAGTCCTGCCAGCGGACCGGGAACATGGCCGTCTCGACGCGCGCCGGACCGTCCGCCGTCTGGATCGTCGTGCCGTCGAGGGCGAGCGCGGTGGCCCCGGAGGGATTGGAGATCCGGATGTCGCGGTCCAGCGTGAACGGGTCGAAACCGGTGACCAGGATCCGCTTCACACCCTTGGCATGCGGGTAACGGATGGCGTTCTGGCCGCGCGAGTTCCGCTCCAACGCGTCCAGCAGTTCGCCGCGTTGGGCTCCGGAAAGGCCGAACTCCGGTTCCCACTGGCGTACTTCGCGCGTCATGCCGAGCCGGGCCCAGTACAGCGGCCGGTCGTCGTCCCGGCTGAGGTCTCCGCCCGCCGGACCCCGGCCCTGCGCCCGGTCGACGGCCCGCCGCCACAGCCGCGCGCCCTGCTGTACGACGACGTGCCGGGCCTGCTCGTACGAGTCCGCCCTGCCCAGCGCCCGCGCGAACGCCGGTGCCACGGTGTCGAACCCGGAACGCCGCAGGATCTCCTGGGGTGCCGTCCTGTCGAGCCGCTGCTCCTCGACGGTGGAGTTGTCGGCGGCCGACGCGCTGGGCGTGGCCGTCAGACCCGCGAGCAGGGTCAGTCCGAGTACGCCGATCCGAACGCGTATGTGAGTCAAGGGAGTTCGGGCCTTCCGTCGCAGTGGGGTGCTTCCGGACGGCGGAAGTATCCCGTGACGGCTGGGGCGTACGCCATGGTGCGTGACGGGTGCGGCACCGGGGAGGCCTGATGAAGTCCCCTGGTCCGGGAGCCCTTGGTGTCCGGATCAAGTCGCCCTGGTGCCGGGAATCCTGGCGGCCGAATCCCGCAGTGCGGCCAGAAACGCCTCGGCCGCCGGTGCCAGGGACCGCCCGCGCACCGTCGCCGCGTACACCGCCCGGGCCGGCGCGTCCTCGTCGAGTACCGGCAGCAGCGCGATGTCGGGCCGTACGGACTCCGCGGCGAGCGCCGGGATCAGCGTCACCCCGAGACCGGCGGCGACATACCCCTGCTTGGCGGTCCACTCGGCCACGACATGCGCGACGCGCGGGCGGAACCCGTGCCGCAGGGCCGCGTCGAGCAGGGTGCCCTCGGGCCGGGATCCGCCGGATATCCAGTCGGCGTCGGCGAGTTGGGGAAGTCGTACGGAGGGCTCGGCGCAGAGCGGATGGCCGGCGGGGACGGCGACGTACAGGGACTCGTCGAGCAGGTGGTGCAGGGTGTAGGCGTCCAGCGGGGCGCGGCCCGTCGTCGAGACCACCGCCAGGTCGAGGTGGTCGGCCGTCAGCCGGTCCAGCAGGGCGGGGGTGAAGCCCTCCTCGCGGGTGAGCCGGACCCCGGGGTGGCGGGCCCGGAACGCCGCGATGGCCCGCGGTACGAGGGCCGCGTCCGCGGTGGCGAAGGCGCCCACCCGCAGCCGCCCGCCCGCCACCTTCCGCAGCGCGGCGAGCTCACGCCCCGCCCCGTGCAGCCGCTCGACCACCGACTCGGCGTGCGGTACGAGGACCCGCCCGGCCTCCGTCAGCCGTACACCCCGGGCGAGCCGGTCGAAGAGCGGGGCCCCGCCGAGTGACGCCTCCAGCGAGGAGATCTGCCGCGACACCGCGGACTGCGTCCACCCGAGCGTCCGCGCGGCCACGGTGAACGAACCGTGCCGGGCGACTTCGAGGAAGACCCGCAGCCAGACGGTCGAGAGATCGGGTACATCGTTCTGCCGACCCCTGGCGTCGACGGCGCCGACCATCCGAGTGTCATGCGAGTTCTGCATGACGCACATGCTAGACATTCGCTTGTCGCATCGCCTGTGGGTGCCTAGCGTCGAAGACATGGAAAAGATCGCTTTTCTCGGACTCGGCCACATGGGCGCCGCGATGGCACGCCAACTGCTCGGCACCGGGCACCCGTTGACGGTCTGGAACCGTACCGCCGCGAAGGCTGAGCCGTTCGTCGCCGAGGGCGCCACCCTCGCCGCCTCCCCGGCCGAGGCGGCACGGGACGCGGACGTGGTGATCACGATGCTCGCCGACCCGGCCGCGCTCGACGCGGTCGCGGACGCGATCGTGCCGGAGCTGCGCCCGGGCGCGTACTGGGTGGAGATGTCGACGGTCGGCCCGGACGTGATCAAGGAGCTGGCCGCCCGGCTCGGGGAGGGGGTGACGCTCGTCGACGCGCCCGTGGCGGGCAGCACCGACAAGGCCGCCGCGGGCCAACTCGGCATCCTCGCGGGCGGTGATGTGTCCCCTGTCGAGCATGTGCTGGCGCACTTCGGCACCGTCACCCGCACCGGACCGCTCGGCTCCGGCGCCGCGCTCAAGCTCGTCGTGAACGCCGCCGTGCTCGGCGGAGTCGCCCTCGTCGCCGAGATCATGGCCCTCGCCGACGCGCTGGGCATCGACGGGGGCACCGCCCGCACCGCCCTCGCGAACGGCCCGCTCGGCGGCGCCGCCGCCCGCGCCTTCGCCGAGGGCGTGCACTTCGACACCTCGCTCGCCGTCAAGGACGCCGACCTGGCGACCAAGGCGGCCCGACTCCCGGTCATGGAGGCGGTGTTGGAGCACTTCAGGCGGGCCGCCGCGGACCCGGACATCGCCCACGCGGACATCGCCGAGGCCGTCACCCACATCCGTCGATCGAGCTGAAGGAACGCCGTGCAGATCACGCTGGACAACCCGGCCTCCGCGCCCCAGCCCGCCAACGCCTACTACTCCCAGGTCGCCCGCGTCGAACTCCCGGGCGCAGGTGCGCTGTTGTATCTCTCCGGCCAGGTGGCGGACGGCGAGGACCTGGCCACTCAGAGCCGTGGCGTCTTCGAGGCCATCGGCGCCCTGCTCAAGGCGCACGGCGCGACCCTCGCCGACATCATCAACATCCGTACGTACCTGACCGACATCGACAAGCTCGCCGAATACGGCGCCGTACGCCGGGAGTTCCTCACCGGCACCGCACCCACCAGCATGACCTTCGAGGCTTCCCGCCTCTTCAAGCCGGACGCCCTGATCGAGGTCGAGGTCGTCGCCGCCGTCCCCGAGAGGTGACCTCAGTCGTCGCCCAGCAGTGCCAGGAAGTCCCGGAACGCGCCAGGCATGTCCACCGACTCCGGATCCAGCAGCCACTGGTACTGGAGTCCGTCCATCACCGCCACGAGCAGGGGGCGGTGCGCTCGGGCGTGAGTCCGCTCGGCAGCCGCTCCCCGTACTCGGCGCGCAGCACCGCCGCCATGCTCGCGCGCACCCGCGCGTACCGCTCGGTGAAGTACTCGCGCGCCGGATGTCCCTCCGTGACGCTCTCGCCGAGCAGTGCCGAGAAAGTCTGGATGATCCCGGGCCGCATGGCGTTGTACTCGACCAGTGAGGCGAGCAGATCGACCCGCCACTGGGTGTCCGGCACGGCGTCCCACTGGTCGCGCTCCTTGAGGACGGCGACGAGCAGGGCGTCCTTCGTAGGGAAGTAGTGCAGCAGTCCCTGCTGGGTCAGCCCCACGCGCTCCGCGACCGCGGCCAGGCTCGCGCCCCGGTAGCCACGCTCGGCGATCACCTCCAGGGCCGCCCGGACGATCTCGGCGCACCGCGCCCTCCTTTGCGGCTGAACCGCCGCCGCTCTCGCGGATGTGGTTGCTGGCCTTGGGGGTTGCTCAATTGATGGTTGCGGTTCCGATTCCCTCGCAAGCGACCGAGGCAGGATTGAAGGCGTCCATGGACTTCAACGAGGAGGTACCGCGATGGTGGCAACTCCGGCCGATCAGGCCCGCCAGGCGGTCGTCGAGGCGGCCCTCGGCAAGCTCGACCTGGACGCGAAGGCGAGGCTGCTGTCCGGCCAGGACATGTGGTCGCTGCCCGCGCTCCCCGAGATCGGGCTGAAGTCCCTGGTCATGTCCGACGGTCCGATCGGCGTCCGCGGAATCCACTGGACCGCGGACGACCCGTCCATCGCGCTCCCGTCCCCGACCGCCCTCGCCGCCACCTGGGACCCGGCCCTCGCCCACCGCGCCGGCGCCCTGCTCGCCCAGGAGGCCCGCCGCAAGAAGGTCCACGTCCTGCTCGCCCCGACCGTCAACCTGCACCGCTCCCCGCTCGGCGGGCGCCACTTCGAGGCGTACAGCGAGGACCCGTATCTGACCGGCCGGATCGGCAGCGGTTACGTGCGGGGCGTGCAGTCCGGCGGCGTCGGCACCACCGTCAAGCACTTCGTCGCGAACGACGCCGAGACCGACCGCTTCACGGTCAGTAATGTGGTCTCCGAACGCGCCCTGCGCGAGCTGTACTTGGCCCCCTTCGAGGCCATCGTCGACAACGCCCACCCCTGGGGCATCATGACGGCCTACAACTCGGTCAACGGCACCACGATGACCGAGCACCGCTACCTCGTGAACGAGATCCTGCGCGGCGAATGGGGCTTCGACGGCTTCAACGTCTCCGACTGGATGGCCGCCCGCTCGACCACCGCCGACATCGAGGGCGGCCTCGACGTCGCCATGCCCGGCCCGCAGACCGTGTACGGCGCACAGCTCGCCGCCGCCGTGCGCGCCGGTGAGGTCGAGGAGGCCAAGGTCGACGAGGCCGTCCGCAACGTGCTCCGGCTCGCCGCCCGCGTCGGCATCCTGGAGGGCGCCGAGCCGGTCGTGACCGAGCCGCCCGCTCCCATCGACGGCGAGGCGCTGGCCCGCGAGATCGCCCGCCGCGCCTTCGTCCTGGTACGGAACGAGCGGCGGGCCCTCCCGCTGAAGCCCGGCACCGTCGCCCTCATCGGTGCCGCGGCCCGCGATGCCCGCGTCCTCGGCGGCGGCTCCGCCACCGTCTTCCCCTCCCGGATCGTCTCGCCCCTCGACGGCCTGACCGCCGCTCTCCCCGAGGGCAGCCTGACGTACGCAGTCGGCGCCGACCCGACCGAGGAACTCGCCGTCGCCGACAAGGGGTTCGAGCTGCGCGCCGTCTGCCGCGACACGAACGGCGAGATCATCGGCAGCGGCTCCGCGCCCAACGGCCTGATCCAGTGGATGGGCAACGACCTCCCCGAAGGTGTCACCCACGACACCCTCCACACCGTCGAACTGACCGGCACCTTCACCCCGCGCGACAGCGGCCCGCACACCTTCGGCATCAAGGGCCTGGGCGCCTTCACCCTCACCGTCGACGGCACGACGTACTTCGACGACGCCCAGCGCACCGACAAGGACGACCCCTTCGAGGCGTTCTTCGGCGCCCCGGTGCCCCGCGCCCAGGCCGAACTGACCGCGGGCCGGCCGGTCGAGGTCTCCCTCACCCACGTGGTCACCCTCCCCGAGGGCATCCCGATGAAGGTCGTCGGCTTCGCGCTAGCCCACCAGGAGCCGCAGCGCGACCCGGACGAGCTCATCGCCGAGGCCGTCGAGGCCGCCCGCGCCGCCGACAGCGCAGTCGTCGTGGTCGCCACCACCGACCGCGTCGAGTCCGAGGGCTTCGACCGCAGGGACCTCCGACTCCCGGGCCGCCAGGACGAGCTGGTGCACGCCGTCGCCGCCGCCAACCCGAACACCGTCGTGGTCGTCAACTCCGGCTCCCCGGTGGAACTGCCGTGGCGTGACGAGGTCGCCGCCGTACTGCTGAGCTGGTTCCCCGGCCAGGAGGGCGGCGCCGCGCTCGCCGACGTCCTCACCGGCGCGCACGAGCCGGGCGGCCGGCTGCCCAGCACCTGGGGCTCCTTCGCGGACGCCCCGGTCACCCAGGTGGTCCCGGCCGACGGCGAACTCCGCTACACCGAGGGCGTGTTCATCGGCTACCGCGCCTGGGAGAAGGAGGGGAAGACGCCCTCGTACCCCTTCGGACACGGCCTCGGCTACACCGACTGGACGTATGAGTCCCTGAAGATCGCGGGGACGACCGCCACGATCCGTGTGCGCAACTCCGGTGAGCGAGCCGGGCGCGAGGTCGTCCAGGTCTACCTGGCCCCGGTGGAGGCCGACGCCGAGCGGCCCGCCCGCTGGCTCGCCGGCTTCGCGGGCGTCGAGGCCGGACCGGGCGAGAGCGTCGAGGCCGTCGTGGAACTCCCACGCCGCGCGTTCGAGATCTGGGACGAGAACGCCAAATCGTGGGCGTTTGTGAAGGGTTCGTACAAGGTTCAGGCGGGCCGTTCGATCACCGACCGCCGGGTCGCGGCGGCGATTAACGTCTGATCCGGGACAAGCTCCCCACCGAGCAGCCCCGGTCCGGAACCTGACCTCCGGGCCGGGGCTCGTGGGCTCTCCGACACCTGTGGCAGACTCGCGGGCCGACACACGCCGTTTCGGGGGAGAAGCGCATGTACCCAGGTCAGCAGCAAGGTCCGTACCCGCCTCAGCAGGGCCACCCGCAGCAGGGATACCCCCAACAGCCGTACCAGCCCTACCCGCCTCAGCAGGGCCACCCGCAGCAGCCGTACCCGCCCCAGCAGGGCCACCCACAGCAGCCGTACCCGCCTCAGCAGGGCTATCCGCAGCAGCCGTACCCGCCTCAGCAGGGCTATCCGCAGCAGCCGTACCCGCCCCAGCAGGGCCACCCGCAGCAGGGATACCCCCAACAGCCGTACCAGCCCTACCCGCCGCAGCCGGGACCCCAGCAGCCGATGGCCCCGCAGCAGCCGATGGCCCCTCAGCAGAACCTGGGCGACGCCCGGATGACGCTGGACCCGAACCTGAGCGCCGGTCAGCGCGAGCTGGTGCTGAAGATCCAGCAGGCCAGCAAGGTGTACGCGTTCGGCTTCGTCCTGGGCATCCCGCTGACCTTCGGCGGCGCCCACTACGGCATCACCGAGAAGCCGATCGGCTTCGCCGGGACCGCGCTCGGTCTCGTCGGCCTGGTCATCGGCGTCCTCGCCCTGATGAAGGCGCGAGGTCTCAAGGAGCAGCTGCGCCGGCTCACCCCGGACGCCTGGCGCTCCCCGGCCGCGCACCTGCCGAGCGCCCGCAAGGCGGCCACGCAGGCCGCGTACGTCAATGGCGTCCTGGTCCTGCTGTCCCTGAGCGCCGCCTGCTATCTGCTCGTCAAGGGCGCCGACTGGGGCGCGTACGGGAACTCGTTCGGCTTCGGCGGGCTGATGCTCGCCGCGTTCATCCCGCTCGGCATGGGGATCGCCGCCGCGACCACCATCCCGCAGCTGCTCCAGGTCGTCCCGGCCGGTGCCAGGGTCGGCCAGAGCCTGTACTCCATCATCATGGCGCTGGGGGCGCTGATCCTCTTCAACGGGATCAAGGGCTTCGACCCGCTTCCCATCGCCGTCGGCGGCACCGTCACCGCGATCTGCCTGGGCGCCATGTCGATCCTCGGCAAGGCGACCAAGCGGATGCGCGGCGAGAGCTCTTAGCGGCCGGAAGGCTCTAGTCGCGCACGCCGAATCCGAAGCGGGTCTCCGACTTGTACACCTCGCCCGGCCGCAGTTCCGTGCTCGGGAACTCCGGCCGGTTCGGGGAGTCGGGGAAGTGCTGCGTCTCCAGCGCGACGCCGTCGCCGGGAGCGAATGGGTCGCCCAGGTGGTCCGCGGTGTAGAGCTGCAGCCCTGGTTCGGTGGTCGCCACGGTCAGCACGCGCCCGGAGGCCGGGTCGTGCAGCTCCGCGACCTCGGCGGCCGTCGCCGTGACCCCCTTGTCGAGCACGAAGTTGTGGTCGTACCCGGCGCCGACCCGCCGCGCCTGCCGGAAGTCGAAGCGCGTGCCCTCGACGGGGGCGAGCTCCCCGGTCGGGATGAGGTCCGCGTCCACCGGCGTCAACCGCGCGGCGGCGATGCGGACTTCGTGCCCGCCCGCGCTTCCCGAGCCGCTCAGGTTCCAGTAGGTGTGGTTCGTCAGGTTCACCACGGTCGGCGCGTCGGTGACCGCCTCGTACGCGATCCGCAGCGCGCCGTCCTCGTCGAGGGTGTACGTCGCCGAGACCTCCAGGCGGCCCGGGAAGCCCTCCTCACCGTGCGGGCTGACCCGGGTGAGCCGGACGCCGTGCTCGACCGGCTCGGCGTCCCACGCGCGCTTGTCGAAGCCGAGCTCGCCGCCGTGCAGGGAGTTGGGCCCGTTGTTCTGGGCGAGGTAGTAGGTCAGTCCGTCGAGCGGGAAGCGGCCGCCCGCGATCCGGTTCGCGTACCGCCCGACCAGCGCCCCGAGGTGCGGCTCCGGATGGGTGAGGTAGCCCGCCAGGTCCGGGAACCCCAGCACCACGTCGGCGGCCCGCCCCTCCCGGTCGGGAACCGCGGCCGACTGCACGATCCCGCCGTACGTCAGGACCCGCACCCGCACGCCGGACCGCTCCAATGTCCAGCGGTGGACCGGGGTGCCGTCGGGAAGGGTGCCGAAGATTTCGCTGTGCATGATCGAAAGCCTAGGCCAGCGATCTGTGCGAGAGCGGTCAGGCCACCGGCTTCTTCGCCGTCACCATGCGGTACGCGATCTCCGCCAGCCGGGCCTGGCCGTCCTTGCTCGGGTGGAACCAGTCCCAGTGGCTCAACTGGTCCGTGCCGAAGCGGTAGTCGAAGACCGCACCCCCGTCGAAGCGGCAGCGCCGGTCCTTGGCACAGACCTCCCGAAGGACCTCGTTGTACGCCTCCACCCGGTCCTGCACGCTGGCGCGCCGCAGGGTCGCCGCCGAGTCCAGGGCGTCCGCGTCGTCCAGCATCGAGGGACAGATGCCCAGCTTCCACACCTGCTTGCCCACCGGGTTGGTGCGGCCCTGGGACCAGAGCCGCTTCAGGTCCGGCACGCTCGACACGTACACCTGCGTCTTGGGCAGGGCGCTGCGCAGTGTCTGCATCGCGTCCTCGAAGTCGGTGCGGAAGTCGGCGACGGAGGTCATCGCCGAGGCGGAGGTGCGACAGGCGTCATTGGCGCCCACCATCACCGTGACCAGCTCCGGCTTCTTGGCCGCCGCCTGGGCCATCTGGCCTGGCAGGTCCGCCATCCGCGCACCGGTCATCGCGTAGTTCCAACTGCGCTCGGCGGCCCCCGCCGTGCCGAGCAGCCGTACGGCGAGACTGCGGACCTTCGTGTCGCTGCCCGTCGCCCAGGACGCCTCCGGGCAGTCCGACAGCACGGTGCACGCGTCGAAGCCGCGGGTGATGGAGTCGCCGACCGCGGCCACCGACTGCGGGCTGGTGTCCCAGGTGGGCTTCGGGGAGGGCAGCGCCTTCGCCGTCGTACCTCTTGGCGCCGGGGAGTTGCCACCGGAGGCGTCGCACCCGGCGACACCCAGCAGAGCCGCCGCCGCGACGGCGAGGACGGCCCGTGAACGGTGGCTGCGGTTCCGCATCCCCTGGTCCCCTCGTTCGATGTGCAGGGTCGATCGCCACCCCTTGGACACGGTCGGTCAGCACGCGCGTCCCGTTGGGTGAAACCTCGGTGTTTCCAGGCGTCGGGACCGACGGTACGTCACACTCCTTGCGCCGCCGCACGGTAGCCTCGCCCCGTGGCCGCCCCGCCACTGCCGTTCCGCTAAGTTACAAGATGTCTCGCTCTGTCCGGAGGCCCCAGTGACGACACGTGGAGTTCTCTACGTGCACTCCGCGCCCCGCGCGCTGTGCCCGCACGTCGAGTGGGCGGTCGCGGGGGTGCTCGGCACGCGCGTGAACCTCGACTGGATCCGGCAGCCCGCCGCACCGGGCACCTGGAGATCCGAGTTCTCCTGGAAGGGCGAGGTCGGCACCGCCTCCAAGCTCGCCTCCGCGCTGCGCGGCTGGCATCTGCTGCGCTTCGAGGTCACCGCCGAACCGTGCCCCACGGCCGAGGGCGAGCGCTACAGCTGCACGCCCGAGCTCGGTATCTTCCACGCGGTCACCGGAATCCACGGAGACATCCTGATCCCCGAGGACCGCCTGCGCGCCGCCCTCCTCCGCTCCCAGCGAGGCGAAACCGACCTGGAGGCCGAACTCGCCAAGCTCCTCGGCAAGCCCTGGGACGACGAGTTGGAACCCTTCAGGTACGCGGGCGAGGGTGCCCCGGTACGGTGGCTGCACCAGGTGGTCTGACGTATAGGCACCTGTCTTGCAAGCGTCTGGCTTTCAAGCGCCCTGTGCAGGACCGCCCCTCAAGGGGCGCGGGGCTGTATCAATGTGCGGCTCCGCCGCGTGGGCGCGACCAGCCCGAACAGGCCCGCAGCCGGCAAACAACAGACATCAAACGGCGTGTGGCCCGTACTCCCGAACAAGGACTACGGGCCACACGCCGTTCAGTACAACTACGGCCTCAGACAGACCGGAAAGCCAGCACCACGTTGTGCCCACCGAACCCGAACGAGTCGTTCAGGGCGGCGATCCGTCCCTCGACAGGCAGCTTGCGCGCCTCACCGCGAACGATGTCGGCGGCAGCCTCCGCCTCGGGGTCGAGGTTGTCGACGTTGATGGTCGGCGGCGCGACCCGGTGGTACAGCGCGAGCACGGACGCGACCGACTCCACGCCGCCCGCGCCACCGAGCAGGTGCCCCGTCATCGACTTGGTGGCGGACACCGCCATGTGGTCGGCGTCGTCGCCGAACACCTTGCGCAGAGCCTTCAGCTCGGCCACGTCGCCGGCCGGCGTCGAGGTCGCGTGCGCGTTGACGTGCACGATCTCGGCCGGGTTCAAGTCGGTGTTGTCGAGGAGGTTCTGCAGTGCGTGCGAGATGCCGCGGCCCTCGGGCTCCGGCTGCACGATGTCGTGGGCGTCGGCCGAGATGCCCTGGCCGACCGCCTCCGCGTAGACACGGGCGCCGCGCTTGGCGGCGTGCTCGGCCGACTCCAGGACGAGGACGCCGGCGCCCTCACCGAGGACGAAGCCGTCACGGGCGACGTCGTAGGGGCGCGAGGCACCCTGCGGGTCGTCGTTGTTCTTGGACATCGCCATCATGTTGCCGAACGCGGCGATGGGCAGCGGGTGGATGGCCGCCTCGGTGCCACCGGCGACGACGACGTCGGCACGGCCGGTGCGGATCATCTCGATGGCGTAGCCGATGGCCTCGGCGCCCGAAGCACAGGCGGAGACCGGGGTGTGCACGCCGGCGCGGGCGCCGACGGCGAGGCCCACATTGGCGGACGGGCCGTTCGGCATCAGCATCGGCACGGTGTGCGGGGAGACACGGCGTACGCCCTTCTCCTTCAGCACGTCGTACTGGTCGAGCAGGGTCGTCACGCCGCCGATGCCGGAGGCGATGACCGCGCCCAGCCGGTCGGGGTCGACGTTCGGGTCCTCGCCCGCCTTGTCGGTGTAACCGGCGTCCGCCCAGGCCTCCTTGGCCGCGATCAGCGCGAACTGCGCCGAGCGGTCCAGGCGGCGGGCCTGCGGGCGGGGAATGACCTCGCCCGGCTCCACGGCGATCTGCGCCGCGATTCGGACCGCCTGATCGGCGGCCCACTCCTGCTCCAGGGCGCGGACACCGGAACGTCCGGCGACCAGGCCCTCCCAGGTAGAGGCTGCGTCGCCACCCAGCGGTGTGGTTGCGCCGATACCGGTGACGACCACGGTGCGATTGGTCGGGCTCACGGGAATTCTTTCTCCAACGGATACGAGGATTCAGCGGCGCCACCGCCGGGTGGCGGGGCATACAGCCCAGGCGGACCAAGGGCTTTCAGCCCGGGTGAACCGGGCCTTCAGCCCAGGTGATCGGAAGATCAGGCCTGGTGCTTGAGGATGTAGTTCGTCGCGTCACCGACGGTCTTGAGGTTCTTGACGTCGTCGTCCGGGATCTTGACGTCGAAGCGCTCTTCGGCGGCGACGACGACCTCGACCATGGACAGCGAGTCGACGTCCAGGTCGTCGGTGAAGGACTTGTCCAGCTGGACGTCCTCGGTGGGGATCCCGGCGATCTCGTTCACGATCTCGGCGAGACCTTCGACGATCTCTTCCTGAGTGGCGGCCATGTCAGGCGCTCCTTCGGTATGTATCCAGAGGGTGTGGCGGTACTCCGGCCGGAGATGATCCGGACGGTGTGCCTAGGGGAGGGTAACGACCGTGGCGGCGTACACGAGACCCGCCCCGAAGCCGATGACGAGCGCGGTGTCGCCGCTCTTCGCCTCGCCGGTCGCCAGGAGCCGCTCCATCGCGAGCGGGATCGAGGCGGCCGAGGTGTTGCCGGTGGTGCGTACGTCGCGGGCGACCGTGACATGCGCCGGCAGTTTCAGCGTCTTCACCATCGAGTCGATGATCCGCTCGTTGGCCTGGTGGGGAATGAAGACATCCAGGTCGTCCGGGGTGATTCCGGCCGCGTCCAGCGCCTGCTGAGCGACCTTCGCCATCTCGAACACGGCCCAGCGGAAGACCGCCTGGCCCTCCTGCGTGATCGCAGGGAACTTGATCTCGCCCTTGGAATCGAGCGGAAGCTCCGAGACGTCGCCGGTGGGGGTGCCCCCGCTCGAGCGAAGTCGAGAGTGGGGGAGGAAACGGTCCCACGGCACCGTCTGCTTGATCGTGCCCGCCTTGTCGCCCTCGGAACCCCACACGGTGGGACCGATGTGCGGCTCCTCGGAGGGTCCCACGACGACCGCGCCCGCGCCGTCACCGAACAGGAAGGCCGTCGCGCGGTCCTCCAGGTCGGTGAGATCCGACAGCCGCTCCACGCCGATGACGAGGACGTACTCCGCCGAACCTTCGACGATCATGCCCTTGGCGAGGGTGAGGCCGTAGCCGAAGCCCGCGCAGCCGGCCGAGATGTCGAAGGCGGCGGCCTTGTTCGTGCCGAGCTTGTCGGCGATCTCGGTGGCGACGGCCGGGGTCTGGCTGAAGTGCGACACGGTGGAGACGACCACGGCGCCGATCTGGTCGGCGTTGATCCCGGCGTCGGCGATGGCCTTGCCGGACGCCTCGATCGACATCGCGGCGACGGTCTCCTCGTCGTTCGCCCAGTGCCGGGTCTCGATGCCGGAGCGCGAGCGGATCCACTCGTCGGACGAGTCGATCGTCTCCAGGATCACCTCGTTGGGCACGACCCGGACGGGGCGATAGCCGCCGACGCCGAGGATGCGTGCAAAGGGAGCACCCTTGGGCGCCTTGATCTTCGACATGCTCTCGGGCTCCTTCTCAGGCACTGTGCTCTGCGATGAGCTCGCGAGCCGCGTCGAGGTCGTCGGGGGTCTTCAGCGCCAGCGTGGCGACGCCGGGCAGCGCGCGCTTGGCCAGACCGGTCAGGGTGCCGCCGGGGCACACCTCGACCAGCGCGGTCACGCCGAGCTCCTTGAAGGTCTCCATGCACAGGTCCCAGCGGACCGGGTTGGCGACCTGGCCGATCAGACGCGCCAGGACGTCGGAGCCGGCCGTGACGGCCTGGCCGTCCTTGTTCGACACGTACGTGATCCGCGGGTCCGCCGGGTCGAGGCCCGAGGCGGCCTCGGCCAGCGCGTCGACCGCCGGGGTCATGTGGTGAGTGTGGAACGCGCCCGCGACCTTCAGGGGCACGACACGGCGTACGCCCTCGGGCTTGTCCGCTTCCAGGGCGGCCAGTTCCTCCAGCGTGCCGGCGGCCACGATCTGGCCCGCGCCGTTCACGTTCGCCGGGGTCAGGCCGAGCTTCTCCAGGTGCGGGGCCGTCGTCTCGAGGTCCCCGCCGAGCAGCGCCGACATACCGGTCTGTGTGACGGCGGCGGCGTCGGCCATCGCCAGGCCCCGCTTGCGCACGAGCTGCAGCGCGGTGGTGTCGTCGAGCACTCCCGCGAACGCGGCGGCGGTGATCTCGCCGACGCTGTGGCCCGCGACGGCACCGGGGCTGATGTCACCGAGTGCCGAGGCGGACAGGAGACCGGCGGCGACGAGGAGCGGCTGCGCGACAGCCGTGTCCCGGATCGCGTCCGCGTCGGCCTGCGTGCCGTAGTGGGTGAGGTCGAGCCCGATGGCGTCCGACCACGCGGCGAGGCGGTCGGCGGCGCCGGGGAGGTCGAGCCAAGGAGTCAGGAAGCCGGGCGTCTGAGCGCCCTGGCCGGGAGCGACGAGTACGAGCACTCTCACACTCTCTCTTGTGGACGGCCACGGCCGCCCGTGGGGACAGGGACGAAGAACACGAAGGGGAATTGTAGGTCCCCGACAAAAGGCTAGGTTTGTGGATCTCCATCGGCCAGACGCCCCAGGATCAGTGCGATTCGCAGCGTGAACGCGGAGCGTACATCCGAAGGCGACCAGCCGGTGACGTCAGTCACACGTCGGAGCCGGTAGCGCACGGTGTTGGGATGGACGAAGAGCATCCGGGCCGCGCCTTCGAGGCTGCTCGCCTGTTCCAGGTAGACGCTGAGCGTTTCCAGGAGCGCGGAGCCGGCCTCCTCCAGCGGTCTGTAGATCTCCTCCACCAATTGCTCGCGGGCGGACGGGTCTCCGGCGATCGCGCGTTCCGGCAGCAGATCGTCCGCCAGAACCGGCCTCGGTGCGTCCTGCCAGGCGAAACACGCCTTGAGTCCGGCGGCGGCGGCCTGCGCGGACCGCGTCGCGGCGAGCAGATCGGGCACGATCGGCCCGGCGACGACGGGCCCGGCGGCGTACGGCCCGATCAGCGACTTGGCGACGGCGAGCGGATTGTCGTTGCCGCCCGCGATGACGACGAGCCGATCGCCGAGCACACCGGTCAGTACCTGCACCTTGGCGTGCCGGGCGGCCCGCCGGATCGCCTCGACCGTCAGCTCGCTGTCACCGTCGGGCGCCGTACCCAGCACCACGCAGACATGTTCGGGAGAATTCCAGCCGAGGGCCGCGGCCCGGGAGACGGCACCCTCATCGGCTTCACCGGAGAGCACCGCGTTCACGACGAGCGATTCGAGCCGGGCGTCCCAGGCACCCCGTGCCTCCGCCGCCTGCGCGTACACCTGAGCGGTGGCGAAGGCGATCTCGCGGGCGTACACGAGCAGGGCCTCGCGCAGCACGGACTCGTCACCGGGAGCGGCGACCTCGTCGATCGCGCTCTCCATGACCTCGATGGTGGTCCGCACCATCTCGACGGTCTGGCGCAGGGTAATGGCCCTGGTCAGCTCCCGAGGAGCGGTCCCGAACACATCGGTGGAGATGGCCTGCGGGGCGTCGGGGTGCCGGAACCACTCGGTGAAGGCCGCGATACCGGCCTGGGCGACGAGACCGATCCAGGAACGGTTCTCCGGGGGCATGGCCCGGTACCACGGCAGCGTCTCGTCCATCCGCGCGATGGCCTGGGCGGCGAGGCTGCCGGACGACTTCTCCAGCCGCTTCAGGGTCGCGGAGTGCGCGTGGATGGCATGCGCTGGGCGTTCGGTGTTGCTGGATTCGGGTTCGGGCACGGGACAAGACTGCCTTATCAGGACGGAGCTGTGCGGCGGCGGGTCGCAAGTAAGCGCGGGGAGGGTGCCCGGCCGGGGCTACGGTGGTGGACGTGATGGACGTCCGCCGCGCCGACGAGCGCTACCGCGGAGGGGACCCGGCGGCCGGGATCTCCTCGCTCCACGCCTTTTCCTTCGGCCCGCACTACGACCCGGACAACCTCCGCTTCGGCGCGGTGATCGCCTGCAACGAGGAGTGGCTCGCGCCCGGCGCGGGCTTCGACGAGCACCCGCACAGCCACACCGAGATCATCACGTGGGTGGTGGAGGGTGAACTGACCCACCGGGACTCGGCCGGGTACGAGTCGGTGGTCCGCCCCGGCGACGTCCAGCGCCTCAGCTCGGCGGGCGGCGTCCGCCACGTGGAGCGCAACGACGGCTCGGAGCCGCTCACCTTCGTGCAGATGTGGCTGGCCCCGCTGGAGCCGGGTGGCGACCCGTCGTACGAGATCGTCCATGGCATCGCGGACTCCACTCCGTACGCGGTCCCCGAGGCGGGCGCCATGTTCCATGTGCGCCGCCTGACGGCGGGGGAGCGGACGGCGGTGCCCGACGCGCCCTTCGTGTACGTCCATTGCGTCCGCGGCGAAGTCCGCCTGGACGGCGAGGAGCTGGGACCGGGCGATGCGGCCCGCATCACGGAGGCGAAGGACCTGGAGGCGCTGGCGGGCTCTCCGGCGGAGCTGCTGCTGTGGGAGATGACGATTAGCTGACGTACCGTCAACTCAATCGTGCGTCACCCCAGACTGTCGAGCTCGCGCGTGAGGCGGGCTCCCTCGCGGGTCATGATCTCCGGGTCGCGCAGGGCGTTGGAGAGCAGCGCCATGCCCTGGTAGGCACCGACGAGCGCCAGCGCGTGGTCCTCGGGGTCGGCCACGCCGATCTGGCGGTACTGCACCTCCACCCACTCCAGCAGCTGACGGATGACCCGGCCGGCCGTGAGGTCGAGGCCGCCCTCGGCCCGTTTGTCGAGCTCCGCGGCGAGGGTGCCCGTGGGGCAGCCGTAGCGGGCCGCGGTGTCGCGCTGGGAGACCCACGCGTCGACGAGCCCCTTGAGGCGTTCACGCGGGTCGGCGAGCTGATCGAGCCGGCCGGTGAGGGTCTCCAGATGGGAGGCGTGCTCGGAGAGGGCGGCTTCGACCAGCTCGTCCTTGGTCTTGAAGTAGTAGTACACGTTGCCCGCCGGGACCTCGGCGGCGCGGGCGATGTCGGCGATGGTCGTGCGCTCCACGCCCTGCTCGTGCAGGACCCGGGCGGCGGCCGCCGTCAGTTGCCGCCGCTTGCCGGCCGCCTTCGCCCGGGGACCCCGGGATTCTTCTGAGTCAGTCACCCGACTAACTATAGACAGCGGTGGGTCGGACCGTGCTAGCGTCCTGCCCAACAGAGTTAGTCAGTCAACTAACTTACTCGGGATTCGGGGAGATCGACATGTTCGTAGTGACAGGGGCGACGGGGAACGTCGGGCAGGCGCTGGTGCGCACGCTCACCGAGGCCCGGCTGCCGGTGACGGCGGTGGCCCGGCACATCACGGAGGCCGATGTACCGCCGGGAGTCCGCGCGGTGGCCGCCGACCTGGCCGAGCCGGCCGGCCTCGGGGCCGCCTTCGAAGGCGGTGAGGCGCTGTTCCTGCTGGTCGCGGGTGAGGACCCGCACGGCATCCTGGCCGCGGCCAAGACCGCCGGGATCCGCAAGGTGGTGCTGCTGTCCTCGCAGGGCGTGGCGACCCGCCCGGAGGCGTACCGGCACCCGGACCGGTTCGAGGCGGCCGTACGGGAGTCCGGGCTGGACTGGACGGTCCTGAGGTCGGGCGGGATGGACACCAACGCCTTCGCGTGGGCCGAGTCGATCCGCACCGGGCGGGCGGCCGCGGCACCGTTCGGCGACGTCGGCCTGCCCTTCGTCGACCCCGACGACGTGGCCGCGGTCGCCGCCGCGGCCCTGCGGCAGGACGCTCACCTCGGGGCCACGTACACCCTGACCGGTCCCGCGGCGACCACCCCGCGCGAGCGGGCGGCTGCGATCGCGACCGCCCTGGGCGAACCGGTGCGCTTCACCGAGCAGACCCGCGAGGAGGCCCATGAGCTGATGGCCCGCTTCATGCCGCTGCCCGTGGTCGAAGGCACCCTCGCCATCCTGGGTGAGCCGACCGAGGACGAGCGGCGGGTCAGCCCCGACGTCGCACGCGTCCTGGGCCGGGAACCGGGCAGCTTCGCGGCGTGGGCGGAACGCAACGCCGGGGCTTTCCGGTGACGGTGCGGGGTGTCGGCACCGCGGACTGAACCGATGTTCTTCGCCCCCTCCGCCCCTGCCCGTTCCTTGGGGCTGCGCCCCTGACAGGGGTGCGGGGAACCGCGCGACAAGCCCCCACCCACCCGCAGCCGAAAGGCTGTTACGGGACGGGTAGGGGCGGACGGGGCGAAAAACCGCCGGGGACCTCAGCGCCGCAGCTCCGCCAGGACCGCGTCCGTGAACGACGTCCACGCCTCAGCGGCCCACGGCCCAAACGCCCTGTCTGTCAGTGCGACGCACGCGGCCCCCGCGTCCGGGTCGATCCACAGGAACGTACCGGACTGCCCGAAGTGCCCGAAGGTCCGGGGCGAGGACGAACTCCCCGTCCAGTGCGGCGACTTGGAGTCACGGATCTCGAAGCCGAGCCCCCAGTCGTTGGGGTTCTGGTGCCCGTACCCCGGCAGGACACCCTTCGTACCGGGGTACTGGACGGTCATCGCCTCCGCGACGGTCCGTGGGTCAAGCAGCCGTGGTGCCTGCACCTCGGCGGCGAACCGCACCAAGTCGTCCACCGTGGAGACGCCGTCCTTGGCGGGCGACCCGTCGAGCGTGGTCGAGGCCATGCCCAGCGGCTGCAGCACCGCCTGCCGCAGATACTCCCCGAAGGGAATGTCCGTCGCTTTGGCGATGTGGTCCCCGAGCACCTCGAACCCGGCGTTCGAGTACAGCCGCCGCTCCCCGGGCGCGGACGTCACCCGGTGCTCGTCGAAGGCGAGCCCGGAGGTGTGCGCGAGGAGATGACGGACCGTCGAACCGGGCGGACCCGCCGGCTCGTCGAGCTCGATGGCTCCTTCCTCGTACGCGACGAGCGCGGCGTACGCGGCGAGCGGCTTGGTGACGGAGGCGAGCGGGAAGCGATGCGTCACGGGCCCATGGGTCCCGAGCACCGTGCCGTCCGCGCGGACGACGGCCGCCGCGGCCGTGGGAACGGGCCAGTTCTCGATCAACGCCAGGCTGTGCAAGGACATGCGTACGAGCCTAATTCCTGGCGAAGGGCCCCGGCGACGTCGGGTGGATCTCACCGGGTGTTCGAGTGCTGGGAGCCGTGACGCCCTTTGCGAGCCGGGCTTGTAAGGCCTTCGCTTGGAGCGTGCGGACGGGGCCCACCAGCCACCGCTGGTCGAGGATGTACTCGGCAAGCAGATGCTTGTGAGGCGGCTAAGCGGCTCAGAGGTTCAGCCGCATCGAGGGGTCGTGCTTGCGCACGAACCCGAGGGAGGCGTAGAGCGGCTCGGCCTCGGCGGACGCGTTGAGGTCGACCTGGGCGGCGCCCCGCTCACGGAACCAGTCGAGGAGCGTCTCCATGCAGGCGCGGGCGTAACCGCGGCGCCGCGCGTCCGGATCGGTGGCGACGCTGAAGACGTGGCCCACCGCGCCGTGCGGATTGCCCGCACGCCCGATCCGGTACTCCAGGGTCCCGGCGACGAGCGCCGCGAGCGCGTCCGGGCGGTCGGGGTGGTCGACGACGAAGGCCGCGAAGTTCCCGCCGGGTTCGGCGAGCTTGCCGCGTATGGTCGGCAGCGACTCCGCGTGCCACTCGGCGGAGCCGTCCGCGGCGAAGACCGAATCGATCATCACCTGACGCAGCCGCAGCACTTCCTCGGCGTCCTCGGGCACGGCACGGCGTACGAGACTCATGATCCGCACGGTAGTTGCCGAGGCCGGGCGGCGTCTCCGGAATTCCCCCGGATTCCGCTTGCTTGGAGTGCACTCCAAGGTTTTAGCGTGGGGGTCATGACGGTGATGGAGACCACGGCCGAGGCCACCGAGACCGGCGCCAGGACCAGGACCGACGTCTGCGCGGCGCCGCCCGACCGGCACCGGCGCCCGGACGGCCAGGACAACTACACGATCAGCGAGGTCGTCGCGTTCACCGGCCTCACCGCGCACACCCTGCGCTGGTACGAGCGGATCGGCCTGATGCCGCACATCGACCGCTCGCACACCGGCCAGCGCCGCTACAGCAACCGCGACCTGGACTGGCTGAGCCTCGTCGGCAAGCTCCGGCTCACCGGGATGCCGGTCGCCGACATGGTGCGGTACGCGGAACTGGTGCGCGAGGGCGACCAGACCTACACCGCGCGCTACGAACTCCTGGAGGCGACCCGCCGGGACGTCAAGGCCCGGATCGCGGAGCTCCAGGACACGCTCGCGGTGCTCGACCACAAGATCAGCTTCTATGCGGACGCCGGGCGGGCCCTGGCGTCGGAAAGGCCGTGATGACGGACAGCGAGATCTCCAAGGTGCGGCTCGGCGCCGGGGGCCCCGAGGTAGGTGTGCAGGGACTCGGCTGCATGGGCATGAGCTGGGCGTACGGCCCCTCGGACGCGGACGAGTCCCGGGCCGCCCTGGAGCGGGCGCTGGAGCTGGGTGTCACGCTCTACGACACCGCGGAGGGTTACGGCGGCGGCGAGAACGAGAAGTTCCTGTCGCCGTTCTTCAAGGCCCACCGGGACGAGGTCGTGATCGCGACGAAGTACGGCCTCACGGTCCCGGCGGGCGACCGGACCAAGCGGATCATCCGCAACGACCCGCCGTACATCCGCCAGGCCGTCGAGGGCAGCCTCAAGCGGCTGGACGTCGACGTGATCGACCTCTACTACATGCACCGACGCGATGTGAACGTGCCGATCGAGGAGAGCGTCGGCGCCATGGCCGAGCTGGTGCGCGAGGGCAAGGTCAAACACCTGGGGCTGAGCGAGGTCACCGCCGGGGAGCTGCGCGCGGCGCAGGCCGTGCACCCGATCGCGGCCGTGCAGTCGGAGTGGTCGCTGTTCAGCCGGGACATCGAGGCGAACGTCGTGCCCGCCGTCCGTGAACTGGGCGTGGCGCTCGTCCCGTACTCGCCGCTGGGCCGGGGCTTCCTCACCGGTTCCTTCGCCAACGCCGACAAGGACCTCTCGGCGGACGACGTTCGCCGCACGCACCCGCGCTTCCTGGGGGAGAACGCCTCCGCGAACGCCGCGCTGCTGGACCCGATCCGAGCCGTTGCCGAGGCCCACGGTGCCTCGGCGGGCCAGATCGCCCTGGCGTGGGTCCAACAGCAGGCGACCGTCCACGACTTCGCCGTCGTGCCGATCCCGGGCACCACCAAGCGCACGCGGGTGGAGGAGAACACGGCGGCCACGCGCATCGTGTTGACGGATGACGAGCTGGGCCTGCTGGAGCCGATCGCCGCCAAGGTCGCGGGTGACCGCTACCCGGACATGTCGTTCGCGTCGGCGGGCCGGGAGTAACCGCGTTTTTCGCCCCCTCGCCAAAAGATCCCGCAGTTCCCCGCGCCCCTGAAAAGGGGCGCGGGGAACTGCGCGAACGGGGTCGGGGGCGGAGCCCCAGGGACGGGACGGGCAGGGGCGGAGGGGGCGAATCCGGCTTGTCGGCGTCGGGGCGACCGGCCGAACCCCTACAGCTCCGCCAGGAGTTCCGCCTTCTTGGACGTGAACTCCTCGTCCGTCACCAGCCCCGCCTCGTGCAACTCCCCGAGATGCCGGATCCGTTCGGCGATGTCGGCCGGATCGCGGCGCGGCGCGGCGGCCGACGGCAGCGCGCCGGAGCCGGAGGCACGCACCGCGGAGAGGACGGCGGCCGCGAACGGCAGCGACTCGTGCACCGGCCCGTAGCCGAGCCCGAAGACAACCGCCGCCGGATCCTGATCGGCCTGGGCGGGCTGCGCGGGCGCCGGCTGACGGCGCAGCAGCCGCAGATGGCCCTCGAAGACCTCGGGAGAGCGCCACTCGACCCCGCTCAGGTCGGCGACCGGGAAACTCTGGTCGCCGGCCTTCCACTTCGCGGAGGAGGCACCCGTCCAGAACCACCGGAAGGACACCGACTTGCCGTCGAAGGACGCCTTCCCGTCGTACGCCTTGAACTGCAGCGGCGCCTCGGGCGGGCTCACCAGGTAGCGCTCGGCCGGCTCGTCGTCCTCGGTGAGCTGTCCGCGCAGCTCGTCCGCGTAGTACTCGGCGAGCGTCTCGCGCTCGGCGGGCAGCACGAGCCGATACGGATCGCACCCCTCCTTGAGCTGCCCCGCGGCCGCCTCCATCAGCGGATCGGCACCCGCTCGGGGCACGGCACGCAGAACGACCGTGCCACGCTTCCCCGGCGTCAGCGTCACCGCCGCGATCGCCTCCAGGGGGATGCGGCGTTCGCCGAGCGCCTGGAACAGCTTCGGTGTCCGGATCCCCCGTTCGAAGCGGATGAGCACGGAGTCGGACTCGAACTCCCAGGCGGCATGAAATCCGGCCAGTACGTCACCCATGCGGGCCATCGTATGCGGCACGCAAGCCTCCGTCGCCTCCCTGGGCGGACCGCAGTTTTTCGTTCTCTACGCGCGTCAGCCCGACACGGTGCCGGACAAACCCGTCCGGCACGCGTCATCGTCGTGCGCGCACGTCACCGCGCGGTACGCACCAATGCCGATCTCCGCGAAGTTGCGGAGACTCTCCGTACCCGGCTCGAAATAGCCGGTGTGGCCCTTCGAGTCCTTCGCCGACAGCACCCGCGCCCCGAATCCCTTCGACACCGGATCGGCACCGTGTCCGAGTCCCCCGACCTCCAGATTCGGTACGTCCGCGATCCAGTCGTCGGAGTCCCGCATCGCCCAGACCTGGGCCGAGGTGTGCAGGTTGGACGCCTTCTCGGCGCGCATGCCGGGGCTGCCCGCCACCGCTATGTCGGAGACCCGGGAGGGCAGCTCATGGGCGGCGACCCCGCACAGGACGGAGCCGTAGCTGTGGCAGTACAGCGCCACCGGCGAGCTCCCCGGCAGCGCCCGCAGCAGCGCGTTCAGCCGGACCGCGCCCTCCTCGGCGCGCATGGCGGTGGCCGCGTCCATGCCGAGCCCGCTGGGTGACGTGTAGTCAGCCCACGCGATCACGGCCGTACGCGTGCTCGGATCCGCCGCGTGCTCCGCCGCGTACAGCGAACGCGCCATGCCGACGGGCGCCGAGTTCGGCTTGTTGGTCCGCTGGAAGTTGAGCAGGTCGGTGTCGACGCCGGGCACCACGACCGAGATCCGCTGGGCCTTGTCGAGGCTGCCGAAGACCTCGGCGATCCGCCCCGTCCCCATGGGGTCGAAGGCGAGGATCTTGCGGCCCTTGTGCAGCAGCGCCTCATAGCGGTGCATACGCCGGCCCGCCTCGTGCTGACCGAGGGTCGAGAGCCGGTTGTCGTGCATGCGTTTGCGCTCGACCTTGCGCTGCTGGTCCAGGGCGATGCGGTTCGCCTTGTAGCGCAGTGTCACGGGCGCGCCGTTCATGTTGCCGACCGTGAGCGGGTAGCGGTGGGCGAGCCGGGAGCGCTGGTGGGCGTCGAGCGTGGCGAAGAAGCGGGCCAGCCGGCCGGGCGCCGAGTCGAGGTCCGGGAGCCGGTGCCCGCCGAGGCTGCCGTGCTCCCACGCCGAGCGTGACGCTTGGAGCGGCGTCGCTGCCCGATGGCTGTTCAGCGCGGTCCAGCCACCGGTGGCCAGCATCACGAACACCACGGCCAGCGCGAGCAATGCGCGCCAAACGCTGAGTTGGGGGGATGTGTCGAAGGAAGTCACTGAGAGGACACCCTAGGAGAAGTGAGGTGCCTCCCGTTAAACGAGTGAGCGGTATCACGTTTCTGGCGGGGTAATTGGGTCAAAGCGGGTTCAGTTTGAGTTAAATGGTGACGCTCCGTGTGCGTCAATGATCATTCCGTGCGCCGCTTTATCCCTGCCCGCCCCGGTGCTCACCGCTGCTGTCGGCGATCACTCCGTACGCCACTTCTCCGCCAGCGCGGGCCCCACATGATCGAGGTACGAGGCCGTCAGCTCGCGGATCGCCTCGACGCTGTTGTCCTCGCCCGCGCCCCACAACCGGCCCGTGACGCGCATCACTCCGCCGAACACGGCCACCGCGACACGCGGTCGCGGGTCGGTGTCCACGTCGAGGCCCTCACGCTCGGCGATCACCCGTGCGATTTCCTCCTCCAGCTCGGCGGAGCGGCGCAGGTGGACGGCGAGCAGCGCGGGCGTCGACTCGATCAACCGGAAGGTGCGCATGTGCAGTTCGATCGGGACGACGGCGTCGACCGCCTCGCCGATGGTGTCCCAGCCCTCCAGGACGGCCAGCCGCAGCGCCTCCAACGGGGCTTCGTGGGGCGGGCGTTCGCACACGGCGGCGAGGAAGTGCGACTCCGCGATCCGCTGGCTGAAGAGGGCGACGTCCTCCTTGCCCGCGAAGTACCGGAAGAAGGTGCGCTGGGAGACGTCGACGGCCTCGGCGATCTCGTCGACGGTCGTCTGCTCGTACCCCTTGGTGGTGAACAGTTCGAGGGCGGCCCGCAGCAGCGCGTCGCGGGTGCGCTGCTTCTTGCGTTCGCGCAGCCCCGGGTGTGGCGCCGCCTCCGCCGTGTCCGCGATGTTCATGGGTCCTCTCCTGCGAACTGTTCGCCCGGTTCAGCCTATCCGTGAGTGACGTGACAGTTACCGACTTGTGAATTGGTTTGTCAACTGTCAGTGGCTGTCACTAACCTCGAAAGCATGAGTAGTCAGACCACCATCGACACGACGGGCTCGGGGGACAAGACACCGCTCGCCCTGTCGGACCAGGCCCCCGCCAAGGGGCTCCGCGGCCATCCGTGGTTCACCCTCATCACCGTGGCCGTCGGGGTCATGATGGTGGCCCTGGACGGCACCATCGTGGCCATCGCCAACCCGGCCATCCAGAAGGACCTCGGCGCGAGCTTCGCCGACGTCCAGTGGATCACCAACGGCTACTTCCTCGCCCTCGCGGTCACCCTGATCACCGCGGGCAAGCTCGGCGACCGGTTCGGGCACCGGCAGACCTTCCTCATCGGCGTGGTCGGCTTCGCCGCCGCCTCCGGCGCCATCGGCCTGTCCGACAGCATCCCCCTCGTGGTCACCTTCCGCGTCTTCCAGGGTCTGTTCGGCGCGCTGCTGATGCCGGCCGCGCTCGGCCTGCTGCGAGCCACCTTCCCGGCCGAGAAGCTGAACATGGCGATCGGCATCTGGGGCATGGTCATCGGCGCCTCCACCGCGGGCGGCCCGATCCTGGGCGGTCTGCTGGTCCAGCACGTCAGCTGGCAGTCGGTGTTCTTCATCAACGTGCCCGTCGGCGTCATCGCGCTGGTCCTCGGTGTGCTGATCCTGACCGACCACCGCGCCAAGAACGCGCCCCGTTCCTTCGACATCCTCGGCATCGCGCTGCTCTCCGGCGCCATGTTCTGCCTGGTCTGGGCGCTCATCAAGGCCCCGACCTGGGGCTGGGGCGACGGTCTGACCTGGACCTTCCTGGGCGCCTCGGTGCTCGGTTTCGCGCTCTTCGCCTTCTGGGAGACGAGGGTGCAGGAGCCGCTGATCCCGCTGGCGCTGTTCCGCTCCGTGGCGCTGTCGGCGGGCGTGGTCCTGATGGTCCTGATGGCCATCGCCTTCATGGGCGGCCTGTTCTTCGTCACCTTCTACCTGCAGAACGTGCACGGCATGAGCCCGGTCGACGCGGGTCTGCACCTGCTGCCGCTGACCGGCATGATGATCGTCGGCTCGCCCCTCGCGGGCGCCCTGATCACCAAGTCCGGCCCGCGCATCCCGCTGGCCGGGGGCATGGCCCTCACCGCGATCGCCATGTTCGGCATGTCCACGCTGAAGACGGACACGGGCAGCGGCCTCATGTCGCTCTGGTTCGCCATGCTCGGCCTCGGCCTCGCGCCGGTCATGGTCGGCGCGACCGAGGTCATCGTGGGCAACGCGCCGATGGAGCTCTCCGGTGTCGCCGGCGGTCTCCAGCAGGCCGCCATGCAGATCGGCGGCAGCCTCGGTACGGCGGTGCTGGGCGCTGTCATGGCCTCCAAGGTCGACGGCGACCTCGCGGGCAACTGGGCGGACGCCAAGCTGCCGCCGCTCACCCCGGCCCAGCTCGACCAGGCCTCCGAGGCGGTCCAGGTGGGTGCCGCGCCGGTCACCAAGGACACGCCGGCCGCGATCGCCGCGCAGATCACCGACGTCGCGCACGACACCTTCATCTCCGGCATGAGCCTGGCGTGCCTCGTCGCCGCCGGGGTCGCCGTCGTGGCCGTCTTCGTCGCGATGCTCACCAAGCGGGGCGACAACGCGGAGGCCGCGGGGGCGGGGGCCGGGCACATCTGACGGCCCGTCTTTTATTCCGGTTTCGCCTTTTCGCCTATCAGGGTGACTGAGCTGAAGAACCCTCCCGCTGGGTGCGCGCCGCAGGTCACAGTGGGTCAAGTCCTCCGTACGGCATCGACGGCGTGGAGGGCGGCCGGAGCTGCGGCGCGCTGCCGGAGGGGGGCAGCGCGTGTGCAGGTCTGAAGGCGAGGAACGGGGGTACCCGGCGCATCGACCCGAACCGACCGAGAGGTCAAGGGAGTTCAGGAGTTGATGATGGCGGGCTTCGGACACGGTACGCGCAGGTACCCCCGTTCACGTGGCCGTATGAGGTCACGGACCGGGCCGGATCGCGCGACCCTGGGCATCATCGGCCTCGTCTGCGCGATCGCCGGTTTCTTCACGCTGAGCATCGTCCTCGGCCCACTGGCGATCGTCTGCGGCTGGCTGTCCCTGGGGCGTCGCTGGACGGGCTCCCGCCCGTTGCCGGCCCTCATCGCCCTGATCCTGGGCGGGCTGGACACCCTCCTGGCGATCATCTGGCTGGCCGGTTCAACGGGCGCGGGCAACGGCTGGCTCTGACCCGGGCCGCACACGCGCCCGCGATCACGTGCAGCCGCCGGCAGCCGCTACCGCTGTGAGCAATCGACCCGGGCCGCGGTTACCGCTGTGGGCAATCGTCCCGCAGGGCGGGACGGGTGGGCACAGCCACAACGCCGCGTGCCGTTGCGCCAAAGGTCCCCGGCACCGGGGCTGGGGGTCCGGGGGTGGGTCGCGCGGCCCGGCGCTGTACGGGGCGCCGCTTTCTTTGGGATGGGCGCCGCCCCTAGCGGCACGCACGCCCACAGCTACGACGGCTGAGACGGCGCCCGGCGTCCAGGGCGCCGCCCCCGGCGGCAGGCATGCGCGCAGCCAGGGCGGGTGCGACCGTACCCGGGGCTAGCGTGAGTGTTCCTCTGCCGTGCCCGGCACCGGGAGCGGTACTCCTGGAGGCGCCCCGCCGGACAGCGCCGCGACCTCCGCGCGCAGTGCGCGTACCTCCTCCGTGAGGGCCTCGATCGCAGCGGTCTGCCGGCGTTCCTCCACGTCGTCCTTTTCGAACCGGGAGATGAACCACGCGGCGATGTTCGCGGTGACGACACCGAGGAGGGCGATCCCGGAGAGCATGAGCCCGACCGCGAGCACGCGGCCCAGACCGGTCGTCGGCGCGTGATCCCCGTACCCCACCGTCGTCATCGTCGTGAACGACCACCACACCGCGTCGCCCAGCGTCTTGATGTTCCCGTTCGGTGAGTCCCGCTCCACGGACAGCACCGCCAGCGAGCCGAACATCAGCAGCCCGATCACCGCGCCCCCGACGTACGTCGTCAGCCGGATCTGCGAGGCCATCCGTGCCCGCCGTCCCACCAGCATCAGCGTGGAGACCAGACGCAGCAGCCGCAGCGGCTGCAGGATCGGCAGAATCACCGCGCACAGGTCCAGCCAGTGGGTGCGGACGAAGTCCCGCCGCTGCCGGGCCAGTACGAGCCGTACGAGATAGTCGGCGGCGAACGACCCCCACACCGTCCACTCCACCACCGTGCACGTCAGCGTCAGCGAGCGGCTCGCGTCGCTGTCCACGATCGGCACGGCGTACGCGAGGGCGAAGGCCACCGCGAGCGCGAGCAGAGGCCGCTGGGTGTGCAGCTCCCAACGGGCCTGTGCCGATTCATCCTTCATGCCCGCATCGTAGAAAGAAAGCGGAGTGCCCGGAGACCCGACGACGGGGGGGAGGGGGGCCCCAAGGCCCCCCCCGCCCCTCCGTCGTCGTACGTATGTCTAAGCGTCGCCGCCCGCCGCGCCCGGGTCGGCCGCCGTCACATCGAGCAGCTGGTAGCGGTCGATCGCCTGCTTCAGCACCGACCGGTCGACCTTGCCCTCGCGCGCGAGCTCGGTCAGCACCGCGACCGCGATCGACTGCGCGTCGATGTGGAAGAAGCGCCGGGCCGCGCCACGCGTGTCCGCGAAGCCGAAGCCGTCCGCGCCGAGGGACTGGTAGGTCCCCGGCACCCACCGCGAGATCTGGTCGGGAACCGATCGCATCCAGTCGGAGACGGCCACGAACGGACCCTGGACGGCGGACAGCTTCTGCGTCACGTACGGGACGCGCTGCTCCTCCTCGGGGTGCAGCAGATTGTGCCGCTCCACCTCGACGGCCTCGCGCCGCAGCTCGTTCCAGGAGGTCGCCGACCAGACGTCCGCCCGGACGTTCCACTCCTCCGCGAGGATCTTCTGCGCCTCGATCGCCCACGGGACGGCGACACCGGACGCCATGATCTGCGCCGGGATCGATCCCGACGTGCCCTCGCTGAAGCGGTAGAGGCCCTTCAGGATGCCGTCCACGTCGACGTCCGACGGCTCGGCCGGGTGCTGGATCGGCTCGTTGTAGACGGTGAGGTAGTAGAAGACGTCTTCCGAGTCCGGACCGTACATCCGGCGCAGACCGTCCTGCACGATGTGCGCGATCTCGAAGCCGAACGCCGGGTCGTACGCGACACAGCCCGGGTTCGTCGAGGCGAGCAGCTGCGAATGCCCGTCCGCGTGCTGGAGGCCCTCACCGGTCAGCGTCGTACGGCCGGCGGTGGCGCCGAGCACGAAACCGCGCGCCATCTGGTCGGCCATCTGCCAGAACTGGTCGCCGGTGCGCTGGAAACCGAACATCGAGTAGAAGACGTAGACGGGGATCAGCGGCTCGCCGTGCGTGGCGTACGCCGAACCCGCGGCGATCAGCGACGCCGTGCAGCCCGCCTCCGAGATGCCGTCGTGCAGCATCTGGCCGGTCGGCGACTCCTTGTACGCAAGGAGCAGATCGCGGTCCACGGCCTCGTACTGCTGGCCCAGCGGGTTGTAGATCTTCGCGCTCGGGAAGAACGAGTCCATGCCGAAGGTGCGGTACTCGTCGGGTGCGATCAGCACGAAGCGCTTGCCGATCTCCTTGTCCCGCATGAGGTCCTTGAGGAGACGCACAAAGGCCATGGTCGTGGCGATGGACTGCTGACCCGAGCCCTTCTTCACGCCCGCGTACGTCTTGTCGTCCGGAAGGGCCAGCGGCTTCGACCGCACGACGCGCGTCGGGACGTACCCGCCGTGCCCCTTGCGGCGGTCGTGCATGTACTGGATCTCCTCCGAGTCGCGGCCCGGGTGGTAGTACGGCGGCAGGCCGTCTTCCAGCTGCTTGTCGGTGATCGGCAGGTGCAGACGGTCGCGGAAGCCCTTGAGGTCGGCGACCGTCAGCTTCTTCATCTGGTGCGTGGCGTTGCGGCCCTCGAAGTTCGGGCCGAGGGTCCAGCCCTTGACCGTCTGCGCCAGGATCACCGTCGGCTGGCCCTTGTGCTCCTTGGCCGCCGAGAACGCCGCGTAGATCTTCTTGTGGTCGTGGCCGCCGCGGCCCAGGTGCAGGATCTGGTCGTCGGTCATGTTCTCGACCATGGCGCGCAGCCGGTGGTCGTCACCGAAGAAGTGCTGGCGGATGTACGCGCCGGTCTCGGTGGCGTACGTCTGGAACTGTCCGTCGGGCGTGATGTTCAGCTTGTTGACGAGGATGCCGTCGCGGTCCTGGGCGAGCAGCGGGTCCCAACTGCGGTCCCAGACCAGCTTGATGACGTTCCATCCGGCACCCCGGAACTGCGACTCCAGCTCCTGGATGATCTTGCCGTTGCCACGCACCGGGCCGTCGAGGCGCTGGAGGTTGCAGTTGACGACGAAGGTCAGGTTGTCCAGGCCCTCGCGCGCCGCGATCGACAGCTGGCCGAGCGACTCCGGCTCGTCCATCTCGCCGTCGCCGAGGAACGCCCACACGTGGGACTTGGAGGTGTCCGCGATGCCGCGCGCCTCCATGTACCGGTTCATCCGCGCCTGGAAGATCGCGCCGAGCGGGCCGAGGCCCATCGAGACGGTCGGGAACTCCCAGAAGTCCGGCATCAGTCGCGGGTGCGGGTACGAGGACAGGCCGTACGGCGCCTTCGACTTCTCCTGGCGGAACGCGTCGAGCTGCTGCTCGGAGAGCCGGTCGAGGAGGAACGCGCGGGCGTAGATGCCGGGCGACGCGTGCCCCTGGAAGAAGATCTGGTCGCCGCCGTCGCCCTCGTCCTTGCCCCGGAAGAAGTGGTTGAAGCCCACGTCGTAGAGCGAGGCGGAGGAGGCGAAGGTCGCGATGTGGCCGCCGACCCCGATGCCGGGGCGCTGGGCCCTGGACACCATCACGGCCGCGTTCCAGCGGGTCGCGTTGAGGATCTTGCGCTCGATCTCCTCGTTGCCCGGGAAGAACGGCTCGTCCTTGGTGGCGATCGTGTTGACGTAGTCCGTGCTGCGCATCTCCGGCACGGCCACGCGCTTCTCGCGGGCCCGCTCGATGAGCCGCAGCATCAGATAGCGGGCCCGCTCACGGCCGCGCTGGTCGACGGCGGCGTCGAGGGAGTCGAGCCACTCCTGAGTCTCCTCAGGGTCGAAGTCCGGGACCTGGCTGGGAAGGCCGCCAATGATGATCGGGTTGCGATCGGATCCGGAAGCCACGCTGTTCCTTCGCTGTCAGAGGGCCGCTTTGCTTTATGTCTGCACCGTTCCCCATCGTGTACCTAGGGGGCGGAATCGTCATCTCTACTACGTGGTAACCGAGACATTTCTGCAGACCGTTGGGACGGGCCCGACCAAAACGTAACGATACGCTGCACTCCATGACGCGTTCCGCAAAGTCGTTCGGGTCTCGTACGCTCCAAGGGTTCCGAAACTCGCAAATCGGGCAGAAAGGTGTGGTGTGCGTCACGAAGCGTCGCGATTCCATGCCTGGAGTTGCGGCGACACCGCCGGGATCGTCACCGTTTCGGCGGTCTCGACGGCCGGGTACTTGCGCGATCCGTCCCGCCCGTGTGGACTACGGCCAATGCTTCGCGCACGCGCGTGGCTGGACATCTACCGAAACACAATCAGGAGGCAAGCCGTGAGCGCGACCGCGGACCACGCGGAGGAGCGGACCAACCCGGCCGCCAGGCTGGGGTTCGAGCCCGGACAGGTGGTCCAGGAGATCGGCTTCGACGACGACGTTGACCACGAGCTCCGTGAAAGCATCGAATCGCAGATCGGCCAGGATCTGGTCGACGAGGACTACGACGACGTCGCCGACGTCGTGCTGCTGTGGTTCCGCGATGAGGACGGCGATCTCACGGACTCCCTGGTGGACGCCATTGGTCTCCTTGAGGACGGCGGCATGATCTGGCTGCTGACCCCGAAGACCGGCCGGGACGGTTACGTCGAGCCCAGCGACATCAGTGATGCCGCACAGACCGCCGGCCTCTCCCAGACGAAGAGCATCTCCGTGGGCAAGGAGTGGTCGGGCACGCGCCTGGCCACGCCGAAGTCGAAGCGCTGACGCTCCGCTGGGTCGGTCTGGGGATCTCCGGGGGCTCCCGCCCCCGACCCCCCGGGCAGTCGGCCTGAAGGGCCTCGTCCTCGAAACGCCGGGCGGGCTGAGTTTTCTCAGCCCGCCCGGCGTTTCCGCGTCGGCCTCCCGTACGGGGCGCGGTGATCGCTGCGTAGGCTGGTCTCACCCGAACAGCCCCCTGGAAGGGAAGCGAGTGACTATGGCGATCGAGGTCGGCACCAAGGCCCCGGACTTCGAGCTCAAGGACAACCACGGCGCCACCGTGAAGCTGTCCGACTTCCGCGGTGAGAAGAACGTGGTGCTGCTCTTCTACCCCTTCGCTTTCACCGGCGTGTGCACGGGCGAGCTGTGCTCCCTGCGCGACAACCTGCCGCAGTTCACCGACCGGGACACCCAACTGCTGGCCGTCTCCAACGACTCCATCCACACCCTGCGCGTCTTCGCCGAGCAGGAGGGCCTGGAGTACCCGCTGCTGTCCGACTTCTGGCCGCACGGCAACACTTCGCGCGCGTACGGCGTCTTCGACGAGGACAAGGGCTGCGCGGTGCGCGGCACGTTCATCATCGACAAGGAGGGCGTGGTCCGCTGGACCGTCGTCAACGGTCTGCCGGACGCGCGTGACCTGAATGAGTACGTCAAGGCGCTCGACACCCTGTGATTCTTCGGTTCCAAGCCCTGCGGGGTGCGGGAACCCGTCACTAGGATCGAGACGTTGATCCGATACCAACGCACTACGGGGCTTCCCGCCCCCGGACACCATTGGGAGGACTCGTGGGAGTCAGCCTCAGCAAGGGCGGCAACGTATCGCTTTCGAAGGAGGCCCCGGGACTGACCGCGGTCATCATCGGTCTGGGGTGGGACGTCCGCACCACCACCGGCACCGACTTCGACCTCGACGCCAGCGCCATCCTGACGAACGCGGAGGGCAAGGTCAGCAGTGACGCCAACTTCGTGTTCTTCAACAACCTGAAGAGCCCGGACGGCTCGGTCGAGCACACCGGGGACAACATCACCGGCGAGGGTGAGGGCGACGACGAGCAGATCAAGATCAACCTCGTCGGCGTTCCGGCCGACGTCGAGAAGATCGTGTTCCCGGTCTCGATCTACGACGCCGAGAACCGTCAGCAGTCGTTCGGCCAGGTCCGCAACGCGTTCATTCGCGTGGTGAACCAGGCGGGCGAGGCGGAGATCGCACGGTACGACCTCTCCGAGGACGCGTCGACGGAGACCGCCATGGTCTTCGGCGAGCTCTACCGCCACGGCGCGGAGTGGAAGTTCCGCGCCATCGGCCAGGGCTACGCCTCGGGCCTGCGCGGCATCGCGCAGGACTTCGGCGTGAACGTCTGAGCCGTACAGCCGTCGGCTCTTCGGTCCGGCGCCGCACCTTCACGTGCGGTGCCGGGCCCGCTGCACAACTGAAAGATTGACCTCGGGGAGGACCAGCATCATGGGCGTCACGCTCGCCAAGGGGGGCAATGTCTCCCTCTCGAAGGCCGCACCGAACCTCACGCAGGTGATGATCGGGCTCGGCTGGGACGCGCGCTCCACCACCGGAGCCGACTTCGACCTCGACGCCAGCGCGCTGCTGTGCAACGGGGGCCGGGTGCTCGGGGACGAGTGGTTCATCTTCTACAACCAGCTCAAGAGCCCGGACGGCTCGGTGGAGCACACCGGTGACAACCTCACGGGTGAGGGCGAGGGCGACGACGAGTCGATCCTGATCGACCTCTCCAAGGTGCCGGCCAACGTGGACAAGATCGTCTTCCCGGTCTCCATCCATGACGCCGACAACCGCGGCCAGACCTTCGGCCAGGTCAGCAACGCCTTCATCCGCGTCGTCAACCAGGCCGACGGCCAGGAGCTCGCCCGCTACGACCTCTCCGAGGACGCCTCCACGGAAACGGCGATGATCTTCGGCGAGGTCTACCGCTACAACCAGGAGTGGAAGTTCCGCGCGGTCGGACAGGGGTACGCGTCCGGCCTGCGGGGCATCGCCCTCGACTTCGGGGTCAATGTTTCCTAGGGCCCACCCACGCCAGCCGAAGGGGCAGCCCTCTAGACTTCGTGGTCAACGTTAGGTAAAGCCGAGTACGGCGCGGGGGAGACCCGTACACACACGATGATTGGGTAGCCAGTGCTTCTGAAAACCTTCGGCTGGTCGTTTGCGGTCACCGCGCTCGGCTTGGTCGCAGCGGCGTTCTACGGGGGGTGGACCGCCTTTGGCATCGTGGCGATCCTGGCCGTCCTGGAGATCTCGCTGTCCTTCGACAACGCGGTGGTCAACGCCGGAATCCTGAAGAAGATGAGTGCCTTCTGGCAGAAGATCTTCCTCACGGTCGGCGTGCTGATCGCGGTCTTCGGTATGCGACTGGTGTTTCCCGTCGTGATCGTCGCCATCAGCGCCAAGATCGGCCCGATCGACGCGGTCGATCTCGCGCTGAACAACAAGGACCACTACCAGGAACTCGTGACCGACGCCCACCCGGCGATCGCCGCCTTCGGTGGCATGTTCCTGCTGATGATCTTCCTCGACTTCATCTTCGAGGACCGGGACATCCAGTGGCTGCGCTGGATCGAGCGTCCGCTGGCCAAGCTCGGCAAGGTCGACATGCTGGCGGTCTGCATCGCCCTGGTCGTCCTGCTGATCACCTCGTTCACTTTCGCGACCCACGCCCACCAGCACGGCGGCGCGCACGTCGACAAGGCGCAGACGGTCCTGCTCGCCGGCATCGCGGGCCTGATCACGTACATGGTCGTCGGTGGACTCTCCGGCTACTTCGAGGACAAGCTCGAGGAAGAGGAGGAGCGGGAGCACGAGGAAGAGGAGGAGGCCGAGCGGACCGGCAAGAAGAAACCGGCCATCGTCCTCGCCGGCCAAGCCGCGTTCTTCATGTTCCTGTACCTGGAAGTGCTGGACGCGTCCTTCTCCTTCGACGGCGTCATCGGCGCCTTCGCCATCACCAACGACATCGTGCTGATGGCGCTCGGCCTCGGCATCGGTGCCATGTACGTCCGGTCGCTCACGGTCTACCTGGTCCGCCAGGGCACCCTGGACGACTACGTCTACCTGGAGCACGGGGCGCACTACGCGATCGGCGCCCTCGCCGTGATCCTCATGGTCACCATCCAGTACCAGATCCACGAGGTCATCACCGGCCTCGTCGGTGTCCTGCTGATCGCTTGGTCCTTCTGGTCGTCCGTGCGCCGCAACAGGGCGCTCGCAGCGGCCGAGGGAAAAGGTGAGGCCTCGGACGAGAAGGCCGAGGTCTCGTCCGGGGTGTGACAGCCCCTTCTGCTGAGGCTCGGTTCGTCGGCGTGTGAACCGGGCCCCGTTGAGGAACGCTCTGAGCGGGGCGGCCGTCGAGGACGAGTCCTCACGGCCGCCCCGCCGCATATCGAGAACGTGGGGGCGGAATGGGCATCTGGCAGGACCTGTGGCGCGGACGCTCGGCGGACTTCGACTCCGGCAGCGCGGCCACCAACTCCATCGAGCTGACCAAACGGAACCACACGGTCTCGCTCACCAAACAGGGCGCGGCCACCGGCAATCTGCGCATCAACCTGTCCTGGCGGATGCGCAGCTCCGACATCGGCGGCCCGCAGCGCGGCAGCCTGCTGCGCCACCCCTTCCGCACCTTCAAGCCGGAAGTGGTCCAGGCGCACACCCAGAGCATGGTCAACGTCGACCTCGACCTGGGTGTCATGTACGAGCTGACGGACGGCACCAAGGGCGTGGTCCAGCCACTCGGCAGTTTCTTCGGCGAACTCAACGCCCCGCCGTATGTGAAGCTCAGCGGCGACGACCGCTTCGGCTCCGGGTCCGGCGAGACGGCGTTCGTCAACCTCGACCACCGCAACGACATCAAACGGCTTCTGGTCTTCGTCTACATCTACGACCAGACGCCAGCCTTCGACCGTACGCACGCCATCATCACGCTCTACCCGAGCAACGGCCCGCGCATCGAGATAGGCCTCGAGGAGCGCCATCCGCAGGCCCGGTCCTGCGCGGTCGTGATGATCCAGAACAACAAGGGCGAGCTGACCGTGCGCCGCGAGGTGAAGTTCGTCTACGGCTTCCAGGCCGAACTCGACCGGCTCTACGGGTGGGGGCTGCAGTGGGGCCGCGGCTACAAGTCAAAGGTGGACAGGTAATCGCCCAAGAGCCCGGGGCGCAGCTGTGGGGGCGGCGGCTGCGGCTTGTGGGTGGCTGGTCGCGCAGTTCCTTGGGCCCTTTCGGGGCGCCCCTAACGCCCGATGAACTGCGGCCCCTGCGGCGGCAGCCGGAAGTCCGGGTCGGGGCCGGCGCCCACAGCCTGCGGGAAGCCGTACGCGGGCTGGGCGGCGGGCGCGGTCTGGGGTCCCGGATAGCCGTAGGCCGGCTGACTGGTGGGCTGGGGATAGCCGTACGCCGGCTGGGCGGCAGCCGCGGGAGCCGTCTGCGGCTGCGGATACCCGTACGCGGGCTGCTGCGGAACCGGCACGGGCTGCTCGGGCGGCAGCGGCACCGATGTCTCGGGGGCGGCGACGGGCGCGGCCCACGCGGCGGCCTCGGGTGCGGATCCGGTCACGGGCGCGGCGGCGGCCTCCGTCTCGTCGACCGAGATCCCGAAGTCGGTCGCGAGCCCCACCAGACCGTCGGAGTAACCCTCCCCGAGCGCCCGGAACTTCCAGCCCTCACCGCGCCGGTACAGCTCGCCGCAGATCAGCGCGGTCTCCGCGCCGGTCTCCGGCTTGATGTCGAAGTACGCCAGCGGTTCGCCGTCCGCGACCGTGGCGTCGTACAGCAGGATGCGCAGGGCCCGTACGCGGTCGAAGGTGACGTCGTCCGCCGATGCGACCAGGAGAATCTGTCCGACACCGGACTCGACACCGGCCAAATCCGTCTGGATCGTGTCGGTCAGGCCCTCGGCGACGCGTTTCTTGCCGAGCCGCCAGACCTTGCCGGAGGGGTGGCGGGGCTGGTTGTAGAAGACGAAGTCCTCGTCGGATCGCACACGACCGTCGGGGCCGAGGAGCAGCGCCGAGGCATCGACATCGGGGACACCCTGCCCGGGCGTCCAGCGCAGCACCGCGCGCACCGCCGTGGCGTCCAGCGGGACGTTCGACCCCTTCAGCATCGCGTGCGTCATGCGGTCATCCTGCCCTCTCGGTCCTGGTCACGACAACGCGGGGTCTCCCCGGAACCGGTGAGTGTTGGACACGGCCGAGTTACCTGAACTTCATGCCGGGTGGGAACCCCTGACATGGATCCATACGTACTATTACCGGCCACATTGAATCGGGCCACCTAGCCGCCACGGGGGAGTTCTATGCGTCATTTCGGTCACATCGCCCCTGAAGAGCGGCAGCGCCTCTTCTTCCAGGAGCCCAGCGTCTTCACCGCCGACTCGCCGGCCCGGGTGCTCGCGGCGGCCCTCGGGGCCACGCTGTACAGCCCGGCGACCCGGCCGCAGCTGGCCGACGACATCATCAAGCAGGCCGGGCGCGGTGTGGTCTCGATGGTGCTGTGCCTGGAGGACTCGATCGACGACTCGGAGGTCGTGGACGCCGAGGAGAACCTGGTCCGGCAGTTCACCGACCTCGCGGCACGCCAGGACGCCGGTGAGGCCCCGCTGCTGTTCGTCCGGGTCCGCTTCCCCGAGCAGATCCCCGACCTCGTCCAGCGCCTCGGTCCCGCCGTCCGGCTGCTGTCCGGATTCGTGATGCCGAAGTTCACCGAGGAGCGCGGCATGCCGTTCCTGGAGGCGCTCGCCGGTGCCGAGGCGACGAGCGGGCGGCGTCTGTTCGCCATGCCGGTGCTGGAATCGCCCGAGCTGCTGTACCGGGAGTCGCGCGTCGACACCCTGGAGGGCATCTCCCGCGCCGTCGGCAAGTACCGCGACCGGGTGCTCGCGCTGCGTCTCGGCGTGACGGACTTCTGCTCCTCGTACGCGCTGCGCAGGGCCCCCGACATGACGGCGTACGACGTCCAGGTCGTCGCCTCCGTGATCGCCGATGTGGTGAACATGCTGGGGCGGGCCGACGGCACCGGCTTCACGGTGACCGGGCCGGTGTGGGAGTACTTCCGGGTCCAGGAGCGCATGTTCAAGCCGCAGCTGCGCCGCAGCCCCTTCCTGGAGGGGCAGGCGGAGGAGCTGCGCGAGGCACTGATCGAGCACGCCATGGACGGCCTGCTCCGTGAGATCACCCTCGACCAGGCCAACGGCCTGCTCGGCAAGACCTGCATCCATCCCTCGCACGTGCTGCCCGTGCACGCGCTGTCCGTCGTCAGTCACGAGGAGTACAGCGACGCGCAGGACATCCTGAATCCCGAGCGCGGCGGCGGCGTGCTCCGGTCGGCGTACACGAACAAAATGAATGAAGTGAAGCCGCATCGCGCCTGGGCCGAGCGCACCCTCCAGCGCGCCGAGGTCTTCGGCGTCGCCCACGAGGACATCGGCTTCGTGGACCTGCTCGCCGCCGGGCTCCCGGCGTGAGCCGGCGCGAACCAGTGATGCGGAACCCGATCAACAAGGAATTGATGAACGACGCAGTGAACGACGCAGTGAACGGCGCAGTGAACGACGCGGTGTGGACCGGGACGTGGGTCGCCGAGCGGCTCGGCGTCGAACTCGTCGGTGACGAGAGGCTGAGCGACCTGCTGGGGCTCGCGCTGCGCCGCAACCCCAGGCGCGCGCATCTGCTCGTGTCGAACGTCCTGGGCAAACACGTACCGCAGTCACCGTCCGTGGTGTACGGATACGGGTTCGCGCTCGGCCGCCGGGTGCGGGACCTGCTGGGCACCGAGGACGCCCGCGCGGCCGTGGTCCTCGGGTACGCCGAGACGGCCACCGGCCTCGGCCACTCGGTCGCGGACGGTGTCGGCCTCGCTCCCTACCTGCACTCCACCCGCCGCCCGGTCACGGGCGTCGCCCGGGCGGGCGGCTTCGAGGAGTCCCACTCGCACGCCACCTCGCATCTGCTCCTCCCCGAGGACCCCGGTCTGCTGGCGGGCTCCGGCCCGCTGGTCCTGGTCGACGACGAGTTCTCCACCGGCAACACCGTCCTCAACACGATCCGTGACCTGCATGAGCGCTATCCGCGCGAGCGCTACGTGGTCGTGGCGCTGGTCGACATGCGCTCGGCCGCCGACCTGGGCCGCCTGGAGGAGTTCGCCCGGGAGATCGGCGCGCGGGTCGACCTGGTGTCCGCGGCGTCGGGGACCGTGAAGTTCCCGGAGAGTGTCCTGGAGAAGGGGCAGGCGCTGGTCGCCGCCCACGAGTCGGCGGCGCCCGGCCCGGCGGCGCCCGGCCCGGCGGCGCCCGGGCGTGCCGGGCGGCAGGCCACCCGCGTCGAGCTCGGCTGGCCCCGCGGCGTCCCCGACGGTGGGCGGCACGGGTTCACGCCGGGCCAGCGAATACGGCTGGAGGGCGCTCTGCCCGCCATGGCCGCGCGAATCGCCGACGCGCTGCCGGACGGCGCCCGGCGCGTGCTCGTGCTCGGCTTCGAGGAGCTGATGTACGCGCCGCTCAGGCTGGCCCGGGAGCTGGAGCAGGTGGTGACCGCCGAGGTCCGCTCCTCCACGACCACCCGCTCGCCCGTTCTCGCCCTCGACGACCCCGGCTACGCGATCCGCACCCGACTCGTCTTCCCCGCCCACGACGACCCGGACGACGGCCCCGGCGAGCGCTACGCCTACAACGTCGCGGGCGCCGGCTTCGACGCCGTCGTCGCCGTCGTCGACTCGGTGGCCGACACCCCCGAACTGCACGCCCCCGACGGCCTGTTGGCCCAGCTGGCGGCGCACACCCCGAGCGTCCTGCTCGCCGTCGTCCCGTCGTACGTCCCCGCACGGCCGATTACCGAAAGGCCCTCCATGCTGCCCGAGCCCCTCCGCGGCCCCGCCTTCTCCTCGTACGCGGCCGATGAGGTCGGCTGGCTGCTCCAGGACCTCTCGGACGTGGGCCTGGAGGCGCCGACCGAGGAGCGCGAGGAGGCGATCCAGAGCGGCGGCGCCCACTACGCGGAGTCGCTTCCGGTCGAGTACCAGCCGACCGCCCAGTACCAGGAGCTGTTCCACGCGGCCCTCGACACTTCGGCCGCCCGCATCGCCCAGGCCGTCGGCGCCGTCACCGAACTGGTGCTTGCCGAACGTTCTCCGCGCCCGGTCCTTGTGTCCCTGGCCCGCGCGGGCACGCCCGTCGGTGTCCTGATGCGCCGCTGGGCCAAGCACCGCCACGACCTCGACCTGCCGCACTACGCCGTCTCCATCGTCCGCGGCCGCGGCATCGACGCCAACGCGCTGCGCTGGCTCGCCGCCCACCACGACCCGGCGGACGTCGTCTTTGTCGACGGCTGGACCGGCAAGGGCGCGATCACCCGCGAACTGGCCGACGCGATACGGGAGTTCGAGGCGTCCGAGGGCATCACCGGCTTCGACCCGGAGATCGCGGTGCTCGCCGACCCGGGCTCGTGCGTGCGGACGTACGGCACCCGCGAGGACTTCCTCATCCCTTCCGCCTGCCTCAACTCGACGGTCTCCGGGCTGATTTCGCGCACGGTCCTGCGTGCCGACCTGGTCGGCGAGCACGACTTCCACGGCGCGAAGTTCTATCGCGAACTCGCCGGCTCCGATGTCTCCGTCGCCTTCCTGGACGCCGTCGCCGCGCACTTCGCCGAGGTCACCGACGCGGCCTGCGCCCAGGCCAAGGAGCTCCTTTCCGCCGACCGCACCCCCACCTGGGAGGGCTGGGCGGCGGTCGAGCGGATCAGCGAGGAGCACGAGATCCACGACGTGAACCTCGTCAAGCCGGGCGTCGGCGAGACCACCCGGGTGCTGCTGCGCCGCGTTCCCTGGAAGATCCTCGCGCGCGCCGGGGCGGGCGCCGACCTCGACCACGTACGCCTGCTCGCCGAGCAGCGCGGAGTACCCGTCGAGGAGGTCGCCGAACTCCCGTACACCTGCGTGGGGTTGATCCACCCGAAGTACACGCGCGGCGCGACCGGTGCCGACGGCAAGGCGGTGACGGCCTGATGTCCGCGCCCAAGACGCTCGTCGCCAGCGACCTCGACCGTACGCTGATCTACTCCTCCGCGGCCCTGGCGCTGACCATGCCGGACGCCCGCGCACCCCGGCTGCTGTGCGTCGAGGTGCACGAGAGCAAGCCGCTGTCGTACATGACGGAGACGGCAGCCGCCCTGCTCACCGAACTCGGTGACACGGCGGTCTTCGTGCCCACCACGACCCGCACCCGCAAGCAGTACCAGCGCATCAACCTGCCGGGCCCGGCCCCGAAGTACGCGATCTGCGCCAACGGCGGGCACCTGCTCGTCGACGGCGTCTCCGACCGCGACTGGCACGGGAGCGTGACGGCGCGGCTCGCCACCGAGTGCGCGCCGCTGGACGAGGTGCGGGAGCACCTGGCGGCCACCGCCGATCCCGCCTGGGTCCGCAAGCACCGGGTGGCCGAGGACCTGTTCGTCTACCTCGTGGTGGAGCGCGAGCTGCTCCCGGAGGAGTGGGTGAAGGAGCTGGCCGTGTGGGCGGAGAACCGCGGCTGGACGGTGTCCCTGCAGGGCCGCAAGATCTACGCCGTACCCAAGCCGCTCACCAAGAGCGCGGCCATGCACGAGCTCGCCCGCCGCACCGGCGCGACCCTGACCCTCGCCGCCGGTGACTCCCTCCTCGACGCCGACCTGCTGCTGGCCGCCGACCGGGGCTGGCGCCCCGGCCACGGCGAACTGGCCGAGGCGGACTGGACGGCGCCCGCGATCACGGCTCTTCCGGAGCGGGGGATCGCCGCGGGGGAGCGGATCCTGCGGGAGTTCGTGAACGCCTGCGACGGACGGGCGTCGGGCTGAGCCCGAGAGTTACCGTGGGCAGGGGAGCCGACGTGAGGAGAGCCACGTGGCCAAGGGCAACAGCACTCCACTGACAGACGAGCTCTACGCGTACATGCTCGGTCACAACCCGCCGCTGGACCCCGTGCAGCGCATGCTGGTCGAGGTCACTCACGTCCAACTCCCGCTGGTGGCGGGCAAGCAGGTGGCCGAGGAGCAGGGGGCGCTGCTCGCGTTCCTCGTGCGGCTGACGGGGGCGCGCCGGATCGTCGAGGTCGGTACGTTCACGGGGCTGTCGGCGCTGTCAATGGCTCAGGCGCTGCCGCCCGACGGGACGCTGCTGACCTGCGACATCTCCGAGGAATGGACGGAGCACGCGCGGGAGGCCTGGGCGAAGGCGGGTGTCGCCGACCGGATCGAGCTGCGGATCGCGCCCGCGCGGGAGACGCTGCGCGGGCTGCCGGACGAGCCGCACATCGACATGGCCTTCATCGACGCGGACAAGGACAACTACATCGCGTACTGGGACGAGTTGGTGCCCCGGATGCGCCCCGGCGGACTGCTCGTCGTCGACAACGTCTTCCTGCACGGCGGCGTCACCGACCCCGGGGCGACCGGCCTCGCCGCGGCGATCAAGGAGTTCAACGAGCACGTGAAGGCGGACGACCGCGTGGACAGCGTGATGCTGGCGGTGGCGGACGGGATGACGTTGGCGCGGCGGCGATAGCGGGGGGAGCGCCCCCCCGGGGTCCGGGGTCCGGGGATCAGCCGCAGCAGCCCCCGCCGCAGCAGCCGCCACCGCCACCCGCGCGGGGCGCCGGAGCGGGCGCGGCGGACGACGTTCCGCCCACGGAGACCGTCGACAGCAGCTTCACCGTGTCGTCGTGTCCGGCGGGGCAGTCCGCGGGGGCGGAGGACTCCGCCATCGGTCGGCTCAGTTCGAAGGTGTCGCCGCAGGTCCGGCAGCGGTACTCGTAGCGAGGCATGAGGCCCAGATTAGCGGGCGCCCCGCGCCGCCGACGAGGGTCGCCCGGGCAGCTCGCGCTCCCTGGCCCGCTGGAGGGCCAGCGCGTGGGCCTTGGCGCGCAGTCGCTGCTCCTGCTCGATCCGCTTGGGATGGCGGGCCTTCCAGTACGGGTTGTCGTGGGGCAGTCGGCGGAGACGTGCTTTCGCGTCGGCGGGGGCCGTGCTTTCCGGTCGGCGGGGGCCGTGCGTTCTTTCAGCATCCGCCTGGGGGTGGTGGGCCGCCAACATCGGAGCGCGGGAGAGTTCGGGCTCCCGATACGGGAGCCCGGAGGCTTCGGATCTCCGAAGCGGGAGCCCGCGAGACTTCGGACGTCCGACACGGGAGCCCGGGAGGCTTCGGACGTCCGACACGGGAGCCCGCGAGACTTCGGACGTCCGACACGGGAGCCCGGGAGGCCCGGAACCCCCAACACCGGAGCGCGGGAGACTTCGGGCCCCCTACACCGGAGCGCGGAGACTTCAGGCTCCGCCGCCCCGCTCCTCACGGATCTGGGAGACCACCCGCGCCACCGTCTGCCGTACCGCCTCGGTCTCGGTCAGGAAGTGCCAGTAGTCGGGGTGGCGCCCCTCCAGCGTGGCGATGGCGCGGTCGAGACGGGCGACGGAGTCGTCCAGCGGGCGGGCGTGTCGCTGGTCGGGGGTGCTGCGGCCCGCCATGGCCAGCCGCTGGGCGTCACGGATGGCGAACCGGGTGCGGTCGATCTCCTGCTGAGGGTTCTTCGCCACCGCGTTCAGCCGCCGCAGCCGGTCGCCGGCCGCCGAGACGGCCTCGTCGGTGTTGTTCAGCAGCGCCCGCACGGTGGACAGCAGCGAGGTCGCGTCCGGCCAGCGCTGCGCGTCGCGCGCGGCCTGCGCCTCCTTCAGCTTGAGCTCGGCCTGCCGTACGTTCTCCGCGGCCTGCTCCGGCACGTGCTGCAGGTCCTGCCAGCACGCGGCCGAGAAGCGCCGCCGCAGCTCGCTCAGGATCGGCTCCACCTGCCCGGACCGGGTGGTCAGAGCCTGCGCGCGGGTGCGCAGCGAGACCAGCCGGTGGTCGATCTCGGCGGCCCGCTCGGGCAGCCGCTCCGCCTCCGCGCGCACCGCTCCGGCCTCCCGCGAGACCCGCTCGGCGCGCTCCAGCGTCTCCGGTACGCCGTGCTGTCCGGCCCCCTGGTTGAGCTTGGTCAGCTCGGGCCCGAGGGCGGCGAGCCGGGCGGCGAGGTCATTGGCCGTGAGCCCCGAGCCCCGTACGCCGTCCAACGCATTCGACGCGGCGAGCAAGGCCTGGCGGGCGCGCTCGACGGCAGGGGCGAGCCGGGCGAGCTGCGTCTCGGCCTTGCCGAGCAGCGGCCCGAGCCCCCGCTCGAACCGGTCCAGATCCCCCTTGACCCGGCCCAGCTCGTCCTTGGCGGCGGTCAGCTCGGTGCGGGCCCGAACGGCGACCGACGCCTCCAGGTCGTCGCGGTCGAGATCGTGGGCGTCGACGGCGGTGATGTACTGATGACTGGCCTCGTCGATGCGCCGCCCCAGCGCCTCGAAGTCGGAGACCGCGCGGCGGGCCGCGGGCGAGTCGTCGACGGCCGTGATCGTCTCGATGGAGATCCGCAGATCGCGCTGCGCGGTGTCGAGTTCGTAGAAGGCGGCCGCGGCGGCGTCCTTGGCGGCCTGCGCCTCGGCCCGCTGACTCTCGGAGCGACCGCCGAACCACCGCCGGGTGCCGCCACCGGCGAAGGCGGCGGGCAGCACGAGCACGGCGAGCAGCGGCACGGTCATGAGGGTGAGCGCGTCACGGGTGGCGCGCGAGATTCCGAGGGCGCGGCGGGCCCGGTACCGCCGAGCGGTCGAGGGGCGACGAGGCGCTTGCTGTGCGCATGGCACAAACGGCGAATACGGCTGCGAAGGTGTCGCCGTCACATCCCTCTCCCGTGCTGTCATCCGCCTTGCCCGGCTGTCATTCTCCCACCGGTTAAGGACGAACACACGGGCCGGTTAGTTCGCGGTTCGTACCGTGATCTTCCCGTCGTTCGTGTGGGCGGACACCACATGGGAGCTGGCCGGGTCGCGGGGTACGGACACATTCACTGAGCCGTCACCGCTCCCGGTCGTCACGCGGTAGCTGTCCCGGGGCAGCGCGATGGTGACGGAACCGTCCTGTGAGCGGGAGTCCACCAGGTCGGGCACGGCGCCGAGTTCGAGCTGTACGGAACCGTCCTGCGTACGGGCGCGCACCTGGCGCGAGTCGACGCCGAGCGCACGGATGGACCCGTCGCTGCTGTGCAGGTCCAGCGGCCCCGAGGAATCCGTCACCCGCACGGAACCGTCCGACGTACGAATGCTCAGGGCCTCCTTGAAGCCCTGCGCGCGCACGCTTCCGTCCCCGTCCCGCACGGTGACGGCGATGCCGCGCGGCACCACGATCCGGTGCCTGGCCGAACAGTCGGCCACCACTCCCGAACACTTCATCCGCAGCACGAGCCGATCGCCGTCCTCCATCGCCCAGGTCACCCTGGGATCCCCACCGACGACGACCCGCCCACGGAACCACCGGGTGACCTCGACCTTGTCCGCCTTGGCGGAGTCCGAGACCACGAGATCGAGCGCGGAGTCGTCCGAGTCGACGGTGAGTGTGCGCCCGTGCAGCGCGAAGGACCGGTGATCGGGACTCTTGTCGTCCCCCGCGGACGCGCCACAGGCGGTAGCGCCCGCGACGAGGACCACGACGACGCCGGCGACGGCGGCCGCGCGGGCAGGAACGGTACGGGCCATGGTGATTCCCCCTGAGAAGGACTGGCTGCGAAGTCTCCTCGACCGTACGGATCCGGGGTCCGCAGGGGGATCCGGGCGGCTCCCGGATCGAAGGTGGGGATAACCCCCGCCCCGGCCCGTCCGCCCGCACTCCCCGGATACGGGTTTGCGGGGCATCCCCCCGGATACGGGTTTGCGGGGCATCCCCTCGGGCAATGTAGGCTGTCGACTCGTCCTGGGCGCGTAGCTCAGCGGTAGAGCGCCGCCCTTACAAGGCGGATGTCGGCGGTTCGAAACCGTCCGCGCCCACCAGGCCAAAGACCCCCAGCCGATCATGGCTGGGGGTCTTTGACATCCAGGTCTGACATCAGCGCCGGGTCTACTCGCGCTGTAGGCGCCGCGTGAGGAGCCGGTCCATGTGGCTGACTGCCTCGCGCTGAGTGTCCTGGACCACGTGGGTGTAGACGTTCATCGTGACGGCGATCTGGCTGTGGCCCAGGATCTCCATCACGACGCGTGGCGCCACCCCGGCCGCGGTGAGCAGGGTCGCGCAGCCGTGCCGAGCGTCATGCAGTCGGATGACCCGTAGGTCTGCGTTCTTGGCGACCCGGGTGAAGGAGCGGTAGACGTTGCGCGGCTCGATCGGTCGCCCCGTCCGCGTGGTGAAGACGTAGCCGCTCTCCTCCCAGCGATCACCCGCACGTTCACGCATCGCGGCTTGCCGCATGCGCTGGTACCTCAGTGGGGCCACGCAGATGGCCGGCAGTGGCAGTACCTGCCTACGGCGTCGGCCCTTGGGGTCGTCCTCGTATGCCTCACCGCCGACCCGTTGCCGCTGCTTTCGGACCCTGACCTCGCGCTTGTCGAGGTCGACGTCCTGCCATCGGAGCCCGATGACCTCCCCACGACGGAGACCGAGGGCGATGGAGAGCACGAAAGCGGGGTAGAGCGGATCAGTCCGAGCGGCAGTGAGGAAGTCGAGCGTCTCGTCCAGGCTCCAGGGATCAAGTGCCCGCGCGAGCGCGGGCTGGCCCTTGGGCTTTGGCCCCTCTGCGCCTTCGGCGCCGGGGCCAAGCCCTGGGCCGCAGCGAGTGCGGGCCTGAGTGGAGAACGGTAAGCACGCTGATGGGCCGGTTGACTCCGAGACTTTAGGCAGCCACCATGGGGCGAGCCTCGAAGATCATGGCCCCAACGTCGTGCTTTACGGGCAGGTCCACAGACTGCCCGACTCGCCGGAAGCTTACGGGGCCATGATCACTCGCCCCATGGCAGCTCCAGCCCAAAGTCTCGGAGCCAACCTCTCAGCGTCGTCGACCGCAGACCGGCCGGCCATCCACGCGACCCCACCGGGATGTAGCCTTCCCGTCCATTCGAAGGTCTCTGGAGGATCCCTGTGCACACCACCGTTTTCCTGCTGCGGAGCGCGCTGGGCCTTGTCGGCGGTCTGGTGTTCATGTGGGAGCTGAACCGCCAAGCCTCGGGACCGGGCTGGAGGAAGCCACGGGTCTTCTCCGCAGTAGCGGCTGTGCTGCTCGCCGGGCTGCTCGCCGTCTAGAGATCACCGGACGACGTGCCCCTCCCGTGCCCGTTCGGTCGGGAAACAGCGGGGAGTCACGGTCGCTGGCGGACAACGCTCACGAGAACGGCCCCTGACTGATTTACCTGGTCAGGGGCCTTTCACCTGCGGTGGGTGTGGGATTTGAACCCACGGTGACTCGCGCCACGACGGTTTTCAAGATCGTGTACCGCTTAACTCGCCTATTGAGACTCCACCGACCTCACGGCAGCGGCAAGCCTCAAGCGGCAACATCACCCCAGCCAACGCACGCGGATAGCGCGTTCACCGCGTGGTCCATCATCGGCTGGGTCGAAAGCAACTGAGACTCCTTCGATCAAGTAGCCCCACTGCTCCTGCGAGCACAAATTGCTCAGATGAAAGAAGTAGTCGGATCTCCATGAACGAATAAATCCGAACATTCGCTCTGGATTCTTGTTCTTGACCGTACCGATTCTACGGCCTAGTAGATCCGGATCGACTGCTCGGATCCTGTCCCTCAAGCGAGCCGCAAAATTGTCAAAACTTCCCGCCAGGAAATCGTCATCGACCTTCTCGCGCAGCTCGTCGCAGATTGCAGATAGCTGAATGAGACGGTCTGCACCTTCTCCGTTCAGCGTCTCGACACGTGAACCTTCCGCGAGCTCAACCAACGCTTCGATGAGCTCGGCTACTTTATCGAAAGCGAGTTCATTACTCTGCTTGCGGGAACCATACACGGCTGCCCGGCCGCCCATTGTCAGTGCGACTGATGCGTCCTCCGTGGAGGGCCTAAGCGACATGGCGTGAGCAGCGCTGGTAACCGCCGAGTCGAAATCAGTGAGTTGGATGTGAGCCCAAGTGATTTCCAGAATCACCGACGGCGGCACATCTGCAAGCATCGCTGATTTCTGCAACAGCCCTAGTCCAAGTTGTGGATCAATCCCATCATTGACCAAGAACGATCCATAGAAATAATTCAACGTTGGCGAGTCAGGCGCTAGCTCAATTGCGCGCTCGAAAGCCGCGCGAGCCGCTCCGGTATCACGGGTTCCAGTGCGGACGAAAGCCTCAACGCGCCACGATTCGTGGTAGACGGGCGCCAGCGTTTGTGCTTCACGACAGGTGATGAGGGCTGCGTCGTATTCACCTCGGTCGTACTCGCGCAAAGCCTCCCGTAGGATTCGAGCAACACTGAAGTCCCCGGGGCCTTTCACGTCAATGGTCCTCGGGTCATACGGGGAAGCCGTACTTTCGGCTTGCAAGGCGACGCCGAGTTCCGTCAGTTCTTTGCTTCTAGTTTCAAACCACAAGCGCTGCTCAGATTTGACCGCATGCCTAGTGTCGAGGTACTGCTTCCCAAAATCTGATAGATGGTAGGTGGTCTCTGATGTATCCCCCATAGACGCGCCTTGCATCTGCACAAAGTTGGTCCTCATCAGTTCCAGGAGACTCGACTGTATTGCGCTTGCGGAGTAATCGTTGATGAATGCCAACTCCGCCTGACTCCGACGCCCGGGGAGTACCTGCATAGAGCGAAGCACTGAACGCGCCGCATCGGATAGATACCCGTACACGTTGGACATGCAGAAGTCGAGGAGTAGCTCATTTCCCTGAAGTAGCTCTTCCGGCCTCTTGCCGGCCTGAACGCCAGCAACAAACCACCGGATGTAGGCGGGGTGCCCCTTCATGGCTTGCACCATCTTTGTGACAGCTGGCGCCGGGAGCCCTTGAAGTGCCTTCACATCACGAATCCTTGCCAACGCGTATAGAAGACGGGTGGCTTCATGATCTGACAAGGCCGAGAGAGAGACAGGGTTTTCAATGCCGAGCCCGATACGGCTAGTGATCATCACCTTACTTCCCATTGGAAGGTCAAGCAAGAAGTCACGAAGCCTTTGGTCCAGGACAGTTTCCAAGTTGTCCAAAATCAACAAGACGCGGAAATGTGCAAGATATTCAAGGACCTCCTCCATCGGGTCGCTGGCGGATGCCGCCTTCTTGCCCCCCAACTGCTCGGCCGCTGAGGCAAACAGCCCGAGTGAACTCTCAATAGCGTCACTGATGCGCTGAATCTCATTGACTGTCAGAATCGTAGCCTTCGCCGACACCCACACAAAAGCATCGAACGTGTTCTTTGGGTCGTCGAGAAGCTCGTATGCGGCTTTCAGTGCGATCGATGTTTTGCCGATTCCTCCATCGCCAAGGATCGACACCACAGGGTATGCACCCTTAATCGCCTTCTTGATGCGATCAACTTCTTTGCGGCGCCCAAAGAAGCCTGTCTCATCGAATTCTGGCGCAGGCAGGTTATGCTGGGGCGCATTGTCTGGATCCGCTACTAGGCTAATAGTGAGCCCTAGGACGGACGCTGGATCCTCTTCAATTCGCCGCAGCGCCACACCAGCGTTGGTCCACAGTTCAGTGGATGACTCACACGCCTCCTCAATGGCGTCGTAAACGGCGGCCAGATCGTCCACTTCCATCGGGCGCGTGTGTGCCACCCTGTTACGAACTTGCGTTAGTTTTGCGATCCGTGGAGCGAACTTCGACAGCGCGTCCTGTGCATCTTCTGGAAGCCTGTGCTTAAGAGTGGCCAACACTTAGTAGGCGTCAGAAAAATCCAAATATGGGACGAGCGAGCCGAGAGTCTTCTTCGCCGTTTCTCCAATGTCGCGACTACGCCGCGAAAGGGCCTTCTCGTACCGCTCACCCTTAAGCAACGACTTGGCGTCGTCCTCATCCGAGGAAACATCTAGAATCGCATTCCGCAAGTCCTCTTCAACAGCAGAAAGGATGGCGAAACAGGTCAGGCGTGTAGCAGTTGAGCTCACCAAGTCCCCCCGGACATGCAGCCTAGACGGCACACTGAGGCATATAAGCATGATGGACAAGATCTTCCGATGTCCAGACTCTTGCCTGAAGTCAGAGGGTTGTCTGCCCTCGGGCGCATCAGTGAAAACTCTGACCACACGAGCTGCGTATTGGCACACCGCAGCACCCCCGCTCGGGCCGCCCCTGGGCCGTGCGAGGCTGCTCAACGACGACCAACGCTGACAACCGTCGACAGTCAAGTCGCAGGTCGCAGCGTTGATCGAATGCACGGCCGCAGGTCAGAGACCCGGCCCTTCACTTCTTCGGCTACTGATCGCACCCGGCAGCGCTTGACGTCGCCCACTAGACACTGTTTCTCGGATCATGTGCGGAGCCAGACCGTGGCTGCGAGGGGCTGCTGTCCCTGACGGCCGCCGCCGCGGACTGCAAGCTCCGCCCGCCCCAGCCGCCGTGTCGTTGGATTCGTCTTTGGTTTCGTGAAGGGGAAGCAGAGGCTGAGCGCCCACGGCCCCGAGAGCCTTCCCTGGAGCTACGGTCCGGAAGGCCGCGTGCCACAGGCGTGCCACATCATGCGGTCAGTCACGGTCAACGACGGTTCGCCGCAGTCGAGATGCACCGCTGGTCTGGGCCTCGCTGAACGCTGGGCGACCTGCGCGCCTTCGCTGGCTCGTACAGCCGCCCTTACGAGGCCGCGGTGCCCGGTCTGCAGCCGTGGCTCATGTGGTCAGCCAGTACTCTGCGGCCAACAGCCCGCCGATCTTGGAGGCTCCGTGGCCCGTGCTGCTCTCACCGAACCGGATCGGCTGTGGTCGGCACAGGAGGTTCTGTTGCGTCCCAGTCCCGTGCCGGCGGCGGCCGGGGTCTACGGGTGGTACTTCGAGAAGGCTCCCTGTGCAGATCTCGCTGCCGGGCGCCTGCTCTACGTCGGCATAGCCCCGCGACACATGGCGAACCGAACCAGCACGCAGAACCTGCGCAAGCGCGTGCGGTATCACTACCGGGGTAGTGCGGCCGGATCGACGCTTCGCCGCACCCTCGGCTGCCTGCTCGGGCTTGAGCTGCGCCGCGTAGGCAGCGGGAAGCGCATGACCTTCGGCAAGACCGGGGAAGCCGCCCTCAGTCAGTGGATGGCGGAGAACGCCCGAGTGTGCTGGATCGAGCATGACGAACCGTGGACCATGGAGTCGGAGCTCATCTCTCAACTCGACCTGCCTCTGAACCTCGACCAGAACCGGCACAACCCGTTCCACGGCCGCCTCAAGGAACTGAGATCCCAAGCCCGTCAACGAGCACGGGAGTTGGCCGTCAGCGCATAGCCCGTCGGTCTGACATCACCAGCTGACATCAACGGCGGCGAACGATGGTGCACCGAAGCGGCCACAGCCGGATCGGTGAGCGACCAGCAGGCCCCGTTCCGGCACGCCGCACCGCACAGCGAGCGAACTTACAAGGCGGATGTCGGCGGTTCGAAACCGTCCGCGCCCACCAGTCTCAGGACACGAACAAGGCCCAGGTCAGCCGGTATGAATCCGGTGATCTGGGCCTCTGTCGTTTCCGGCCGGTGGGGGCCGCCGTGCCACTCACGTGCCAGATGGACCGCGCGGAGGCCGCTTCACCTTCTTGATCTGACCGTCGACGTAGTCGGCGATCTGGTGGTCGCGACTGTTGACGAGGTGCTGATAGATCAGCGCGGCCCGCACCGACGAGTGGCCCATGCGGTGCATCAGCTCGCGGGTGGTGGCGCCACCGGTGGCAGCGAGCGTGTTGCCGGTGTGCCGGAGATCGTGGAAGCGGACGTCACCGAGACCGGTCGCGGCGAGGGCGCGGAGCCAGAGCCGCCGGAAGTTGTTCCGCCGCAGGACACCACCGCGGGCGCCGACGAAGACGAGCCCAGTCCGGCCGGCCTCCGAATGCTCCGCCAGGTGGTGCGCCAGCTCGCGCACGAGCGAGGCCGGGAACGCCACGGTGCGGACACCCGCCGCGCTCTTGGGCGCCTTGACCGTGAGGCCTTCGGTTCGGGTTTCGGCGTACGAGCGGCGGACAGACACGGTGCGAGCTTCCAGGTCGATGTCCCGGCGCTGGAGAGCGGCCAGCTCACCGAAGCGGAGCGCGGCGAACGCGGCCAGGAGCACCAGGGCGCGGCAGTGCGGCGGGACCGCGTCGGCGAGCCGGTACACCTCGGGCACGGAGAGGAACGGACGCTCGGTGTGGGTGACCGTTCCCGCACTCTTGACCCGGCACGGATTGCGCTCGATCAGCCCGTCATCCACGGCCGTGTTCATGATGGCCCGCAAGAAGAGGATGGCAGCTTCGCGGTTGCTCACCGGGCGGTCGAGAGTGCCGGTCGTCTCTGCCGCTTTGGTCGCGTACTTGGCGACGCAGGAGGCGACCGCCTGTTCCGTGAGCGCGGAGCCGTCGCCGAAAGCCCGCACGGGGCGGATGTCGAGCTGCCTGCCCCACTGGAAGGTGCGTGCCGGCTGGTCCCCAGCGGGGGCCACGGACACGGAGGCGTACTGGTGGACCGCGGCGGCCTGGATCGAGTCGGCCAGGAGTTCCGTTGTCGCCCAGGCCGGCGGGGGTCGTAGCGACGCAGCCGGGCAGACCACAACCATCCGCCCCCGCACTGAAGCAGACCTACCGGGAGCGGCGGCGGCCCTTGTCACCGTTCACGCCGCTGACGGATACCCGGTGGAAGGTGTCGACGCCCCATTGGAATGGCTAAGCCCCGCGGGCGTTCTTCAGGCGTGGGTGGCGGAGGGGGGCGGCAAGATCGTCGGGCATGCCATGCTCAGCCGGCCGCAGGGCGAGGACGCCGTGGAGATGTGGCTCAAGCAGAGTGGCGACACCGCGGACCACGTAGCCGTAGGCGCCCGTCTGTTCATCGCACCCGAGGCGCGCGGCGAAGGGCTCGGCGAGCGGCTGATCCGGACCGCGTTCGACTACGCCCGGGACCACGGACTACGGGTCGTTCTCGACGTGATGACCAAGGACAAGGCAGCCATCCGGCTCTACGAGCGGATAGGGATGCAGCGCATCGGGACCGCCAGGCACGCGTACGGCGAAGGGCAGGAGATCGACGCTGTCTGTTACGTCTCCCCAGCCCCCGAAGCCTGACCGGGTGCCGAAGGCGGGTCCGTGCGAAGCCACGCGCGCTTGTGCCGGGCCACCGCGAACAGCGAATCGACCTGTTCCAGGGTGAGTTGACCAGTCAACGGCGCCAGGGCGGAGACCTCCCGTTCCTGGTAGGTCCGCACGGTGTGCTGCGTCGGTGCGCGGACCACTGAGGCGACATCGACGAAGGCGAGGACGGGCACCACGTCGGGAGCGAAGTCGGCGTAGCGTTCCAACACCCTTCGCACATAAGCGGCTTCCGCCTTGCTCGCTGCGGGGTACGGGTGCGGGGAACCGTTGACCTTGGCCACCTCGTCGCCGACCCAGACCGAAGCACCGGGGTGCCGCTTCGTGTTGACGACGAACACCCCGCCGGGACCGATCAGCAGGTGATCGATGTCCCCGCCATTGCCCTTGGGGATGCCGTGCAGGACTCGCCAGCCATGAACGGTGAGACGTTCCAGCTCACGGCCCACCCTCTTTTCCCCTTCGAGGCCGTCAAGCCACGACTCCCAGCCCGAGGGGCGTTTCAGCAGCTTGGACCAGGCTCGCGCAACAACCGAGGGGCCACGAACGGCCATGTCGCTGAGGAGTGCTGCACCGGGAGGGTTCTTCGCCAAGTCATCGGCAACGGTGAGTTCGGGCAGAGACAGTGGACGTCGATCATCTCGGAGCGTCGCCGGGGGTGAAGGCTGCTGAGGAGGCTGGGCCGGCCGAGGCCGACGAGAAGGCGAGGCGTCTGGGCGGTCGGTGCGCACGGTCACCGGATCGCCGAGGCGTTGACGGAGTAGGGCGACAGCTTCATGCCGGTGCTCGGTGACCTTGACGGTGATGACCTTGGAATCCCGGTCCGCCCACGCGACGGGCGTGCCGTCCGGCAGGTTCACGTAGAGCCTGTCCTTGCCGTGTCGCTTCCACGGATTCACCGTGAGGTCTGCCATCGGCTCCGCCCCCCCCAAGTGCGCATTTGTCCCCAGCACTCATGGCAGCAGCCGACGATGCCCCTGTACAAGGGCGCCATGCGGCCAAACTTTCCCTACATTCATCAAGGCCCGCGCACGGCGCGGGCGCGCGCCGCCTTGTCGGCGGGGCCGCCGCCCTGTCTTCGCCAGCGGCGGCCCCGCCCTGCGGCGCGCTACGTGCTGCGGGCGGACGAGAGAAACCCGCTGTGGCTGGGGCGGTCGGCGTAGCGACTTTAGCCAGCCACTTTGGCGCGAGCCTCGCAGATCATGGCCCCAACGTCGTGCTTTACCGGGCAGGTCCACAAACTGCCCGACGCGCCGGAAGCTTACGGGGCCATGATCACTCGCGCCAAAGCAGCTCCCGGCCAAAGTCGTTCCGCCGACCTTCGCGGGTCAGTGCCCGTAGACATGACCACGTACTAGCGGGTCGTGCTCCAGGATGAAGTCGGACACGTCCCAGAACTCGGACAGCTTCGGGTGCTGAAGAGCGGCATCGCGATCGAGCTTGGTGCCGAACAGCGGACCGTCCGGAAACGCGAGCCCGGCAGTCACCAGGGTCGAAGCCGGGGTGTTCTGCCCAGCCACTGGGCCGACGCGACAGGCGAACGCGACGTGATCGGTCCACTGCTCAGAGCCAGAGCCCCACGTACCGAAGATCACGTCTATCCACGCATCGTGGTCCTTGTCCTTGTGGTGGTAGCAGTTCGCGAAGTAGGTGGCATACGCGGCACCGTCGGCGTAGATGAAGTTCCACGCTCGTTCAATGGGAGCTTGGCAGCAGTCACACTGAAACTCGCGGGTCTGCCGGTCCGGGCCAAAGGTCAGTGACATGCTGGACATCATGCGGCACGGGCGGCTGCGGGAAGCACGAGCCCCCGCCAGCCCCTGTCACGGGCTCACAGGCCGCGTGGGAGCCGACCAAGGCCCGGGGTGGGATTGGGACGCGGAAAGGCCGAGAACCCGGCAGAGAGCCACACTCCCCCTACGTGCCCGAACGAGCAGCAAGCGGCGGGGAACAACGGGGAACCTCAGCAAGCGGGGCGGGAACGTCCAGGTCAGCACTCCACCAGGTCAGCCCGGGTCCGGTTACGCGATCTTCCAAACTGGTGCCCTGGCGGCAGCGTCCAGCGGACCGAAGCGTCCTCAGAGGGTGAGAAGCCACACCACGACCCCAATGGGGGTAAGAGCCGAGACCAGGCCGAAGGCCAGAAAGGCGTAGGCCGCGGCCCTGAGCACCTTGTGTCGCTGGGCGCGGCACGCCGCGAAGCAGGTGAAGCCGATGATCGCGAAACACGGCACGACGACGAAGACGAAGCCCAACGCCCACACGCCCGCCTCCCCTCGGCCCGAGCCACGTACAGCAGGAAAGTACAGCAACCGCCGTGACCGCAGCCGACCGGTACCAGCCGCCGGTGCCTGGCTGACCAGCCGAGGAGACCTCAGCGACCGTCCCGCCCGTAGTTCGCATCGAGGGGGCGCGTGAGTGTCTAACTGCGTGACAACGCCGACGAACAGCGGCAGACAACCGCGCACGTCTGCGGACCATCCCAGCAGGTGAGAGGCGCGTCAGCCCGAGGCCAATCGCACGCCCAAGTTGCTTCGGGACGAAGAGGTCGTGAGCTAAAGGCCGTCGCGCTCGATCAGCGAGCCGTCAGGTCCGAGTGTGAAGAGCCGCGGCGGGCCCATGGCCTCCATGGCCCTTCGCAGCTGCGCTTCCACCTGCGGGCCGCGCAGGGCGTTGACCGCACGGCCTGCCAGGCCGATTGACCGACCGCAGTACACGGTCACCGCCGGTCCGGAGAACCGTGCATCAGGTCGCTGCTCCAACTCAAAGTCAGCCAGTTTGAAGCGCACCCCGCGCCGATCGCGCGGATCGGGAACCCGGGCCAGCGCATCGAGCAGCCCCGGCGGCACCACCGCCTCGGCCGGAGAGAGTGAGGGCGCCGCGTTCAGCGCAGGAGGCGTAGGCGATGGTGGGATAGCGAGCACGGCCTTGCGGATCTTGAAGCGTAGACAACTCCATGATCCACAAGTGTCGTGCTCGTCTCATATCCGCGCCCCTCCGCGCTCTACGCGATCAAACCGGGCGAACGCGGCTCTCCCCGGGTCCTGGGGCAGCACCCCGAACGACATGAACTCCTGCAGCGAACCCGATGACGCCCCGTCAGCATCCATGGCCACGACGGAACTCTACGCACACAGACACCGAAATCCTCACAGAAAACAGACAAATGATCTTAAGGTTAGCAGTATTGCCCCCGGAAGGAGATCACCGAACTGCCACAGCTGCCATGATCTACAGCTGAAGGGTCTACGCCAAGGGTGGCAAAACGATGGGCGGATAAGCGTACTTTCAAGCGTGTTCAACCAGTGGTCGTCGCGCTGTTCCTTGGCGCATCCCACGCGCGGGTATCACACTGGGCAGTGCAACTGGGGGTGGGGAATGAACGATGCCGGATTTGGATCCGATCAACACCACGAATGGGACCAGCTTTGGAGGCTATTTAGTGAGCTGGTCAATTCACAGGAGGGCCTCGATCGTGCGACGATTGAAGGTGAATCCGTATCCGGTGAGCTATCTCCCATAGTGAGAGAGCAATCTCTGATTGTCCTTGAGGGTGTGGAAAAGATTATTGAGCGAACCGGGGTGTGGGAAAATTTGGCCTCCCGGGAAAGGGGGAAGTATCAGCTCGGCAAAAAGCAGAAAGCTGAGATGCAGACCGCACTGTGGTTGATCCTCCCGGCAATGTTTACTTACAGTGGATACCATCCTCCACCACCATTGGAGGCACTGGTGGCTGACGCTGCGGACGCTGTGATGGCTGCTGGCCGCCGTGGGGCACTGCGGCGGCGAGTCCCGGTGGAGGCCGCCCGGCAAGGCGTCGATGAACTCATCAGAACAGCTAGGCGGGAAATCAATTACGCCCCCGAGGGGCGATCCCTATGGGCTGTGGCGCGAGGGGTGCTCAGATCCACTCGAGAATTACTGCCGTTTCTGGCTTCCTCTATCATGGTGACTACTGCCGATTTTGGGGTTCCGGCTTTTTCGGACAGTCCCATCCTGGCTGGCACTTATCTGGCCATCCTCAATATGCTGGGGGGCTTGGCTGGCTGGCTTATGCCTGAAGTTCGGCAACTTCGCTCGGCCTACAGAGGGGGTGCGAAACGGAACTGGGAGCGGCGTGGTCGATACTCGGCTAATGCGATTGCACTCCCGATGGCTATCCATCAGGCGCGTGATTCGGCGCTTGACTATGTTCACGCTTCAGGCTGCCCTGAACCGCTGGAGTGGTGTGAGCGAGGACTGATTGTCGGAGTCCGCCATGTGAAGCGTTTGAAGAAGGCGAGCAATTGGCCGCCATTACTTCAAACGGATGTGCAGCATATGCTAATTCTCCTCGACCGTGAACTGGAAGGGAAGGCGACGTACTTGGCAACATGTCTTACGCGTCCGCTTGAACTCCCAACAACGCGTGACGGGAGGTATCTGGCGGATGAGCTCTCCTCGCTAGAAGAAACGGCGACTGATCTGCGTGGACTGTTGCCGACAGAAGGACCCTGATCACGTGTGGTTACTGATCCAGCCCGGCTGTGCGAAGGCGTGAAGCTGATACCACTCGCCCGTTGGCTGTCGTTGCTTCAAGATCCGCAAGGCCGTGCTCGCTATCCCACCATCGCCTACGCCTCCTGCGCTGAACGCGGCGCCCTCACTCTCTCCGGCCGAGGCGGTGGTGCCGCCGGGGCTGCTCGATGCGCTGGCCCGGGTTCCCGATCCGCGCGATCGGCGCGGGGTGCGCTTCAAACTGGTGACACTGCTCGCCGTGGGCGTGTGTGCCATGACGTGCGCGGGGCACAACTCGCTGACGGCGATTGCCGAGTGGGTCCGCCGCCTGGACCAGGACGTACTCGCCCGTCTGGGCAGCCCGTTCGATCCTTTCGCGCGCTGCTTCCGGGCGCCGGGGGAACGGACCCTGCGCGACCTGTTCGCCCGGGTGGACCCGGGCGCACTGACCGCGGCCGGATTCGCCCACCTGACGGCACTGACCGGCACGTCTGCCGGCGTACTCGACCCTGATGGCGTCCCCGAGCGGGAACAGCGCCGCGCCCATCGGGTGGCCAACCGCACGGGCGAGCAGCCACCACCGCGCCGCCAGGCGTTCGCGGTGGACGGCAAGTGCCTGCGCGGTGCCGTCCGCACCGACGGCAGCCGGGCCTTCGTCATCACCGCCGTCCGCCATGGCGACGCCCTCACCGCCGCTCTGCGCGAGATCGGCGCCAAGACGAACGAAATCCCCGAGTTCGCCCCGCTGCTGGATGCCATGGACGACGCGGACCTGGCCGATGCCGTCGTCACGGTGGACGCCCTGCACGCGCAGAAGGAGCACGCCCGCTACCTCGTCGAGGACCGAGGCGCCCACTACCTGCTGTCGGTGAAGAACAACCAGCCCACGCTGGCAGGGCAGTTGAGGGAGCTGCCCTGGAAGGACGTACCCGTGCTTCACCACTCCCGCGACCGCGGACACGGCCGGGAAGACGTCCGCGAGGTGAAGGTCTGCAGTGTCGACGGGCTGCTGTTCCCCCACGCCCGCCAAGTCGTGCGGATCCACCGCAAGCGGTGCCGCATCGGAACGACGAAATGGCAGACCGAGACCGTCTACGCCGTCACCGACCTGCCCGCGCACCAGGCAAGCGCGGCCGAGATCGCGGCCTGGGCCCGCGGCCACTGGATCATCGAAAACACCGTCCACTGGACCAAGGACGTCACCTTCGCCGAGGACGCCAGCCAGGTCCGCCGCCATCACACCCCCGCCGTCATGAGCGCACTACGCGACCTCGCCCGTGGTGCCCTTCACCGGGCCGGCTGGGCCAACATCGCCTGCGGCCGACGCGCCCACACCCAGCCCGAAGCCATCCTTGCCCTCCACGGAATCCCGTGATCAAAATGGACGATCAGGACTCTCCCCGGGGCCCTGGTACTTCGGTTGCGCTGACCATCTCGAGATCTGCCGTGCGGCGATGGCCTTCGGGCACAGTGGCGATCCCGCCTAGCGAGCCAGGACCTCAACAACCGGCCCGGCATGGCCAACGTCTACCACCAGCCGAGCGAGATCGGGTCCAGGTACTGATCGGGGCGGGTGGTGGTCTGGCGGGTGTGGAGGGCTGCTTCCACATTGGTGGCCACGACCACACCCGACCGCCACTAGCCGTCAATGGCCGACCAACCAGCCCGTTACTGACTTCGGCGCATCGAGGTGGTTGGCTGGTTTGTGCGGATGACGGATGGAACCGCCCTCGTCGGCCGGACTCCCTCGGAGTTGGAGCAGTGGATGTCCGATCGAGCCGAGAGCAGAGCACCTCGTACGGCCGCCGTACGAGGCGCTGCGGCATGGTGAGAAGGTCCGGAGACCCCGACGTCAGACCTTCCGGATCCGGTCGGCGATCTCCGGCCGCGCCGCGAACCCGGCCGCCTTGTATGTGGCGACGCCGCCGACGTTGGAGCTCGGCGTGCACACGCGCACGCTTGACGAGCCCATCTCCCGCAGTGCGGCCGCCCCGGCGACGGTGATCGCCCGGCCATAGCCGCGGCCGCGGTGGTCTGCGTGGACGCCCATCGGCTCGACCAGTCCCGGCTTCTCCGGGCTGGCCGACCAGACCGTCACCACCGCCGCGGGGTTGCCCTGGTCGTCGTAAGCACCCAGGCATCGGGCGTCGGCGTAGAACGGTGCCGCGGACATCTTGTGCCGGTACTCGCGCGTGGGCCTCGTGGTGTTGAACGCGGACCGCAGGACGTCGGCGAAGTCCTGTGCCTGCTCCAGGCCGATCTCCTTGATCCGCACGCCGGGGTCCTCCACCGCTTTGGCGAGGTCGCGGAAGAGCGGCGTCCACGGCTCGTCGACGCCCCAGCCCTCCTTGGTCAACAGGTCGTGGAGCAGCAGGCCCTGCGGCGCCTCGATGGATACCGCTCCTTCCGGCAGCACGCCGCGCTCGGGCAGCGAGAAGTCCTCGATGAGCCGCCGCGCCAAGTCCTCGTCATGGAAAGCGTCGGGAGCGACCGTCATCCGCACCACCGTCGGCGAATCCAGCATCCCGACAGCGAGGATCCGTCCGTCCCGGCTCCAGGTCCGGACCACCGCGGCCGTCTCGGCCGTTCCGAACCGGTAGTTCCAGCCGATGTCCCCGGGATGCAGCTGCATCGGCGCTTCGTCGTGCTGCCACTCCCGCAGCGCCGCAATAGCCTCGCGCACTCCGTCGGCCGTCGGCGTACTCAGCACAATCGTCATAGCCGGGATCAGACACCCCGTCTCGGTGGCGTGCAACCAATTAACTGACCAAGTGTTCAGGGTGATGGTGGCGGGAGGTCGATGGCGAGTCCGGTCCCGGCGAGGAAGCCGTCGAGGACGTCGGGGCGGTACTGGAAGCGCTTGAGTCGGTTGCGCACGAGCGCGGCGAGTCGGTCGAGGGCAACGCTGGCGAAGTTTGCGAGGCTGTGTTTCACGTGGGCCCATAGGTACTCGACCGCGTTCAGTTCGGGTGCGTAGGCGGGCAGGGTGAACACCGTCAGCCAGGCGCGTACGTCGATCAGGTCGCGCATCTTGTGGGAAACGTGGGTGTTCAGGCGGTCCCACACGAGCACGATCGGCGCCTTGACCAGTTGGTGCACGCCGTCGACGAGGGCGATGCAGTCGCGCTCGGACAAGCTGCGGCGCTCGCCCTTGCGTCCGGTGTGGCGTCGCAGACGGTGGCACAGCCGGGTCCGCGAGCCCGGACGCATTGCGATCAGCCCGGCGACCGAGACCCGCCCGGAACCCCGGCCGTTCACCTTCACGACCGGGGTGATGCCGCGCCGTCCCCAAGTACGTCCGGTCGGCGGCCTCCGGGTGAACCCCGCCTCGTCGCTGAGTAGGCCCGGGGCGCGGTGCCGGGATTGCTCCCGGTCCGTTTCCCCGGACCTCTCGCCGAACCCGCCGTGCCTGTTACCAGG
>NZ_JBVHRI010000032.1:0-94898 GCF_055566975.1 Streptomyces sp. NPDC027189 | reverse complement strand
ACCCGCATCACCAGGCAGCCCTTCGGGAACACCGCACGCGCCAGCCGAGCAGTCTCCTCCGGGATCTCCACCAGATCCACCCCACGCAACGACACCGAACCCACCCCTGAACACGACGACGGCCTGCACAACCCCAACGGGGTCATGCAGGCCGTCGTCACGACCGCACCCGATTTACCAACAGCGTCCAACCGGGGCGGGCTTTTCCGTGTGCCCTGCCCCGCAGAAGTGAACGCACAGCGGCAGTCCGGCCAACTCCCCGCACGCCACTGCTCCTTGGGACCGTTCGGAACGCATACTCTCCCCCAGTCTCGACTTCGCTCGACCGGGGACACCCCCATGGTTTCCGTACGGCACTTCCAGGGAGGCAGAGCATGGCCCTTACCACCCGCCGCAGAGCCCTCACCACCCTCGGCGCCGCCCTCGCGGGCGCCGTCGCGCTGCCCGCCACATACGCGCGGGCGAGCGAGCAAAAGCACGGCCCGCGCCCGCTGTGGCGCGCCCACGCGCACAACGACTACGAGCACCCGCGCCCCCTGTACGACGCCCTCGACCACCGCTTCGGCAGTGTCGAGGCCGACATCTACCTGGTCGGCGATCAGCTCCTCGTCGCGCACGACCCCGTCGAACTCGACCCGGCCCGCACCCTCGAGTCCCTCTATCTCGAACCCCTCGCCGCCCGCGTCAAGGCCAACCACGGTGCGGTGTACCGGGGTTACCGCACGCCGCTGCAACTCCTCATCGACATCAAGACCGAGGGCTCGTCGACCTACCTCGAACTCGACCGCCATCTGCGCCGCTACCGGCACCTGTTCACGACATTCGCGCACGGTCGCGTGTACCCCGGTCCCGTCACGGCCGTGATCTCCGGCGACCGGGCCGCCCGTACGCCCATGGAGGCGCAGAGCGTGCGTCGCGCCTTCTACGACGGCCGGCTCGCCGACCTCGGCAGCGCGGCGCCCGCCTCCTTCATCCCGCTGATCTCCGACAACTGGACCCTCAACTTCACCTGGCTGGGCGACGGCCCGTTCCCCGACGCCGAGCGCGAGAAGCTGCGCGGCATCATGGCGGCGGCGCACGCGCGCCGTCAGAAGGTCCGGTTCTGGGCGACGCCGGATGTGGCGGGCCCGGCCCGTGACGCTCTGTGGGGCGAACTGCTCGCCGCCGACGTCGACTACCTCAACACCGACGACCTCGCGGGCCTCGAAGCGTTCCTCGGCGCCCACGAACGGACGTACTAGCCGGCCCAGACACCACACGTTCGGAGGACACGTCAGCCGCCCGGACGAACCCTCCGCTACGCCACACTTGCGGCCGAACGCCGCGAAGCGGACGTGGCGGAGGAGGTTGACGATGGCCATTTCCATCTCTGTGGTGCTGTTGCTTCTGATCCTGGCGGTGATCTTCCTGCGCAACGGCGGGTTGAAGTTCTCCCACGCCCTGGTCTGCGCCCTGCTCGGTTTCTATCTGGCGAGCACGAGCATGGCGCCGACCATCCACAGCGGACTCACCGCGACGGCGGACCTCGTGGGCAGCCTGAGGCCGTGACGCGCGAGGCCTGTCACGTCACGGCCTCGCGGGTCACGTCCGGGAGAACACGCCGATGCCGTTCGGAACGGGGCGTTCGGCGCCCCCGCTGGGGTGGTTGAGAACGCTGACGGCGGCCGCCCCCGGCTGCCGGGCGACCATCGTGGTGGAGCCCCCGCCGTCGAGGCTGAGGGCGTCGTCCGCGCCCAACTCCCGCATGGCCTCGGTCACTTCGGCGATGGTGAGTCCGTTGCGGAACTCGGGCGCGCCGTCGAGGGCGAGAAGCAGCAGGCGTCGTCCGTGGTGCGAGATGCCCACGGCGGTCCGTACGGCCGAGGTCCTGTTGTCCAGGCCGGGAAGCGGTGAGCCGTCGACGAGCATCGGGTAGCCGCCGATCGCGAAGCGGTACGGGATCCTGGTGGCCTTCGCCACCAGACGGTGCCGCACCGCGACCGGTTCGCCCACCGGCAGCTTCCGCAACTGTTGGGCGCCTGCCTCGCGGCCCACCAGCACCGTGGTGCCCGCAGCGATGGGGCCGCCGCCGGGAGTGTTGGCCGCCGACACCACCCGGCCGTGTTCGACCGTCACTTCATAGGTGTCGGTGCTGCACGGCGCGCCCCGGTTGACGTCCGTGCCGCAGGTGGCGCGCACCCTGGAGACGTTGCCCCAGTGCGAGGTGAACGCGCCGATCGAACCCTCCGGCAGCGCGTACTGGTTGAGCCCACGGAGCGGCCACAGCCCCTCGTCACTGCGTACGGAACCTTCGAGGGCCATGCTGTCGAGCCGGGCCCTGCGATCGACGCCCACGCCGAGCACGTCCTCGGTGGTCGTGCCGGGCGGCAGGGCGGGCCCGAAGCGCTGACCGTTCGGCACCGCCGCCTTGAGTTCGTGCCCGCTCGCGATCGCCGGGCCCACCGTCGCGCCCGTCGCCTCGACCCCCGGATGCTGGGTCTCCGTGATGTTGAAGAAGTCGCCGTTGACACCCGCGACGGCGCCCCGGGAGTCGGCCAGCTGGGAGACGGGCGCCCGGGACGCCACGGCTCCGGGATACAGCAGGTCGACCCGCACGCGTGGATTGCGCAGATCGACGCTCAGCACATGTGCGTGCGCCACACCCTTGGCGGCCGGGATGTCCAACTGCGTGTACTCGACGCCGGGGGCGACGGCAGTGCCCGTGGCCCCCTCCGCGCCGCTGGCCGGCACCGCTCCCACCAGGGCGGTACCGGCCAGCGCACTCCATGCCGCGACAACTGTCAGTGCCGTTCTGAAACGTCCGTTGCGACGCGTCACCGTGCCCCCTGATGTCTCGTCAACTCTCCCAGGACTCAGGGGAAGTGCACCAGATGGCGGTGACCGTGTCGGTGGCTAGGCACCGACAACGCGCGAACGGATGAGAAAACGCACTCCTTCGGGTGCCTCGAGAGAGAAGCCGCTGCCCCGGCCGGGCACGACATCGACGATCAGCCGGGTGTGGCTCCACACCTCGTACTGACTCTTCGACATCCAGAACGTCACCGGCTCCTCGACCCCTTCGACCGCCAGCTCGGCGAGCAGCACGTCGGAGCCACCGGTACGGAACTCGCCCTCGGGGTAGCACATGGGCGCGCTGCCGTCACAGCAGCCGCCGGACTGGTGGAACATCAACGGTCCGTGGACCGCCCGCAGCCGCCGCAGCAGGTCGGTGGCGGCGGGGGTCAGCTCCACGCGCGGGACTTCCTCGTTCACGCCAACCACCCCAAGCAAGCCGGTTCTTGGTCACCGGGCCGTCGTCGGTCCGGTGACTCAGTGAACTCCGTGCGAGGTTGCGAGGGGGTTGCACACGACGACCGGCAGGCCAACGCCCAAGTCGCTCATATCAGAAATCCCGTGCCAGATCGGATGATTCTGGACTACGCTCCGCGAGGCCAGGGTCGCGTGGAGCCGTGATCCATCGGGGGAGTGGCCACGTCTGTGCACAGCGGCATTCCTGTTTCCTCGGTCACCGTCCGTCTGCTGGACGGTTCTCTCTCGACCAGGGAGGCAAGTCGATGGCCCTGCCTCCGAGCGGGCAGCGTCCAACAGCCCTCACCCCGCAACCCGGAGGCGGTTGCGCACAAGGGCTGCGCATGGCTGCGGGGTGGGGCCGGGGGTGCGTGATCGGGGCCGACCACAGACCCGACCACGGGACTCCTGAGGCCAGTTCCCAGCGCTGCGGCCCACAGCTACTCCAAGCGCCTCGAGCAGAGGCATCGCGGCCAGCCGCGGTGCCCCGTCGACGTCCTTGCGCGCACGGCGCCCGGCAAGGCGATGTCGGCTCGCCGGCGAGCCGCCGCACAGCACGTCTCCTACGGCAAGAGATGCGCCATCTCTTGCCGCAACTCTTTCAACTTCGGTTGCCCTCACCAGAGTTTGTCCCCTGCATCACCGCTGGTCACCACGCGATACTTCCGTGGTCGGGAGCCTGACATCCCCCTCAGCAGCCCCCTGCACCCACCCAGCACACGGAAGAAGAAGGGAAGGGTGGGTGGGGGCAGGGTGCGCTGCTTCGGGGGATCGGGGCGGCTGTTGAGTGGTTGCGCGTCGGCGGGGCCTCCGCGCCGGCCTGCGGCGCTACCGCGCCACCGCAGACCGAAGCCATCACGCCGGCGGCGGCCTGGCTGGTGCGCCGGTGACACTCCGTCATCCGGGCCGTCATACTCGCTCCCGCCGACCTGGTAGCGGTACATGGGATCGCCGTATGGAGCAGCACGTATTGTTGGGGATCATCGCGCGGGTGCCGCTGGCGTCGGGACTGTTGTTCGGCAAGTACACCAAGGACGCGGTGTTCCAGCAGGACGACCACCGCACCTACAACCGGCACGGCGAGGCCTGCGACCGGGGCGAGACGTTCTCGGGCGTCGACTTCGAGTCCGGCGTCGAGGCGGCGGCGGAGTTCGTTGAACTGGCACCCCAGGACGCCACCTCGGCACAGTCCGCGCTGCGGTGGATCATCCAGCAGCCGGGTGCGACCACGGTGATTCCGGGCGCCCGCTCCCCGGAGCAGGCCCGCGCGGATGCGGCGGCCGCGGCGATGCCGCCGCTGCCGGGCGCGACACTGGAGCCCGTGCGCCACCTGTACGACCGGCGCATCCGGGGGCAGGTCCACCACCGCTGGTGGCCGACGCCGGCCGGGGTGAAGCCGTTCATGAGGCCGTCGCTGCAGTGCCGCTTTGTGGTGGACGGGATGTCGGCCACGAGCAGGGCACGCTTCCGGAGGAGCCGGAAGCCGGGGACCTTCTGCACGGCAGGTCAATGCGATTGCGCCCCTGCTGCTGACCTGTGCGGGACTGGTCACCTCACTGGTTCGGGCGCGGTGTCGCATGCAGGAGGGCAGCTGCGTCGGCCGCTTGCTTCGTGACATGGGCGGCCGCGCGAGTGGCTCGTCCGGTTACTCGCCAGACGAGCATCCGCACGGCAGTGGGCGCTGCCGGGGGGAAGACGCCGAGCTGGCCCAGCATGGTGATGTCGTCGCGTACCGCTTCGTGTCGGACCACCTTGCCGTCGAGGAGGTCGAGCACGTGGATCTGCTCGAAGTCGATCTCACGCTCGGTGGGGGGTATGGCCTGGTCCAGGGCGCCTTCGCGGAAGCGGACGAAGGGGCCGGTGTGGCGGCCTTGCATGCGCAGCCGTACCCAGACCTGGTCGTCGTTGCCGGCAATGCCGAGTATGGGGAAACGCAAGCCGCTGAAGGCCGATCGCATCCACGCGCCCGAGGCAAGGACGCCCGCCGGTCCCGGGGTCGCGCAGGCCCCGGGTGACACGAGCGCTTCGCGGTTCTGGAAGTCCTTGTGCACTACATCGGTGGCCAGGTCCGGATCCCCCGTCTCGAGGATCCGGAAGAGGCCGTGGGCCAGGTCCGTGGTGTCCATCCCCATGTTGTCCGTGCCTTTCGTCGACTGTGTGACGTGTGCGGAGGCGTCATCAGTCCGACGGCAAGGGCATATCGCGACCTGCGCCAGGACTGTTCGCGAATTGAGGTTATACGTAGCCTAATGAATAGGGCAATGATGCCATCATGTTGGCTAGCATGGCGCCATGCCCTCCAAGCGCCCCTACGTCTCCCCCTTGCGCGAGCAGGCCGCCGCGCAGACGCGCGCGCTGATCCTCCAGCGGGCCGCCGAACTGTTCGCCGAGCGCGGCTACGGGCGGGTGACCGTGGCGGACATCGCCTCGGCTGCCGGCGTCGCGTCGAAGACCGTCTTCGCGAGCGTCGGGAGCAAGGGCGACATCCTGGACCGGATCGTCGACCAGGGGGTGGCCGACTCCGGTTACGAGCAGGCCATGCGGCAGGTACTGGCCCTGCGTACACCCGAGGCGGTCCTCAAGGCGCTGGCCCATGGCACGCGGATGGGTAACGAGGGACAGTTCACGGTGCACGAGGCCATCCGCAAGGCGCTGCCCGTTCACGAGACCGGCGAGGCGCTGTGGGAGCGGGCTACTGAGGCTTACCGGGACGCCCTCCGCGCCGCCGCCCGTCACCTGCACACCCTGGGTCCGGCCCCTTCCTACTCGGTGGAGGAGACGGCGGATCTGCTGTGGTTCTGGTTCGGGCCCACCGGCTGGCGCACCCTGGTGGTCGACAACGGCTGGTCGTGGGACCGGGCCGAGGACGTCCTTTGCCGAACGGCCGTCGCCGCTCTCTGCTGAGCGTCACCCGCGAGGCCGGGCTGTACGGCGCACATGCGCGACCCGCGGCCGGCTGGGGTCTTCATGCGCGGATCGCGGCAGGTGCGGCTGGACGTCACCGCCCTGCCGGTGCCATGCGACGGGGGGCAGGCTGAGGGCTGGCCGCCCGCGCGCACGGGCGCGACCTGACGTCGGCTTGTTCGACGGGGCGGGCTTTGCGGAATGAGCGCGACGTGTGTTTCGCGCCATGATCCGGGGTCCGAGCATGACGGTTCAGTCAGCCGGTGGCCGAGACGGGTCTCAGGGCTTGTTCGGTCCAGACGGTCTTGCCCCGTCGCGAGTAGCGGGTTCCCCACCGTTGGGTGAGCTGGGCCACCAGAAACAATCCTCGGCCGCCCTCATCCGTGCTGCGGGCGTGGCGCAGATGGGGTGAGGTGCTGCTGGCGTCGCCGACCTCGCAGATGAGGTGTTGCCGGTCAAGGATGAGCCGGAGCATTACGGGTGCGCGGGCGTACCGGTAGGCGTTGGTGACCAGCTCGCTGGCGATCAACTCGGTGGTGAAGGCCAGGTCATCCAGCTCCCACTCGGCCAGCTTGGCTGTGGTCAGATCCCTGGCCAGGGCGGCGGCGGTCGGTTCCGCAGGGAGTTGCCAAGTAGCGACATGGTCCGCGGGCAGCACCTTGGTACGGGCCATGAGCAGCGCGACGTCGTCGGCCGGGAGCTTGGGCAGCAAGGTGTCCACCACGGTCTGGCACGTGTGCTCCAGCGGGTCGGCGACGTGGCTGAGCACGTCGCACAGACGGGCCAGCTGCACGTCGATGTCGCCCTGCGGAGCCTGGAGAAGCCCGTTGGTGTAGAGCGTGAGCGTGCTGCCCTCGGCCAACTCGGATTCGCTCGCCTCGAAGGGCAGCCCGCCGAGGCCGAGCGGTGGACCCGCGGGCAGGTCGAGCACTCTTACCTGCCCGTCGGGGGTCGCCAGGACCGGCGGCAGGTGGCCGGCCCGCGCCATGGTGCACCGGCGGGAGATGGGATCGTAGACCGCGTACAGACAGCTGGCACCGACGATCTGCTCGCCTTGCGCGCGGTTGTCCGCCAGCTCCTGCTCCGAGGCCAGCAGGTCGACCAGGGCGTCGAGGCGGGACAGGACTTCGTCAGGTTCAAGATCGAGGGCCGCGAGGGTGTGCACGGCGGTGCGCAGTCGGCCCATCGTGGCCGCGGCGTGAATGCCGCGGCCCACCACGTCCCCCACGACCAGGGCTACACGTGTCCCGGACAGCGGGATCACGTCGAACCAGTCACCACCGAGACCGGAGTCGGCACTGGCGGGCAGATAGTGATGTGCGACCTCGACGGCCGGGTGCTCGGGCACGTCGGGCGGCAGCAGGCTTCGCTGCAGGGTGAGCGCGGTCTGCTGCTGCTGGGTGTAGCGGCGGGCGTTGTCGATGCAGACGGCGGCGCGGGAGGCGAACTCCTGGGCGAGTGTGAGGTCGTCCTCGTCGAACGGCTCGAGGCGCTGGTAGCGCCACATGCTGACCAGGCCCAGTACGAGCCCGCGTGCGGCCAACGGCACCACCATCAGGGCGCGGAGACCCAGCTCGCGGGCGCGTCTGGCCCGCTCAGGATCGAGGGAGTACCACTCGGGAATGAGGGAGAGGTCCGTTTCGAGTACCGGCCGCCGCCCGGCCAGGCACCTCGCTTGCGGCGAGTCCGGTGAGAAGGGGACCAGGTCACCCACCGCGTACATCACTTCTTCCACGATCCCCGGGACGCTCCGGACGGCCATCCGGCGGATCGGGCCGACTGTCGCCGGGGCGGGTTCTTCGCCGTGAACCACCGGCTCCAACAAGTCCACCGACAAGCAGTCGGCGAGACCCGGCACCGCCGCATCGGCCAGCTCGCGGGCTGTCCTGGCCACGTCCAGCGTCGTACCGATGCGTGCACTGGCTTCGTTGATCAGAGCCAGTCGTCGGCGCGCCTGGTAACGTTCGGTGACATCCTCGATGGTTTCCGCTACACCGAGGATCTCCCCGGAGGAGTTCTCGATCGGAAATGACGAGACGGATACCACCAGCTCGCGGCCGGGATACTTGCGCAGTCGACACGACTGCTCGGTGCCCACCAAGGGCTTGCCGGTCTCCAGTACCCGGCGCACGCGTTCTTCCGCGATGTGTGCGTCCGGGCCTGTCAGCAACTCGCCCGTGCGAAGACCCCGATGTTCCTCGGCCGACATCCCCGTGACCCGCTCAATCGCACGGTTGACCCGCAGAACTCTCAGATCGGGGCTGTGCAGGACAAGACCGATCGGCGAGCGCCGGAACAGCCCGTCCAGGACGGAGTGGTCCCGTTCCCAATCGACGACCTCCTCGGCGGGCGCACCGACGACAAACCACTCGCAGGTGGAGTCGCCCCGCAGCATCGGACGGGCCCGCACCCCCAGTTCCACCCAGTGGCCCGCACGGTGCCGCACGGGCAGCACCCCGAACCAGCTCTCGGCACGCGTACCCAGCGCGACTGCGTCTGCAAGGGCCGGAACGTCCGGAGGGTCGACCAGGAAATCGAAGACCGAACGGTGCATCGCCTCCCTCGCCGTATGACCGAGCAGTTCCTCGGCTCGCACGCTCCAGGCGACCACCCTCCCGCCCTGGTCCAGTGCGACCGCGGCGCCGCGGTTCGCAGCAAAAGGATCTCCCGGATTCTCGCTGAGCACCCTCGCCCGCCCGTCCACCGGCATCACCCTCACCTTCAGGCAACGGATTCCATCCCTCATTCCTCGGGGACCACCGCCGTAACCTCTGTCTACCGAGCCATTGACGGGCGATATCGATCAGAGCGGCCCTTCAGGAGTGGGACACGCTTTTCTGCCGGCCGGCTAAGCGTTCCATCAGGGTGCAACCAGCCGGGGCCAGGAAACGGCCTTATGTCATTTTAGGAGGAGTGCGCATTTTGTCTCACCTGGCGAGGGTCATCGGCGCCCCACTCTCGCAGGGCGATGGGCCCGGGCACGGCGTGCACCGACAACGACAACACACACGTCAAGCGTCCGCAGCGTGGCGCCGATGTCGGGCAGGTGATCGCGAGCAGCTGGCAGCGATCATCTTCGTAGTCGCCTCGGGACGCACTTGGCGGCGGCTCCCGACGGCGTTCGACCAGCTGCAGGCGCTTTGCTGTGCGGGCCCCCACAGTCAGCGCCGCGACGGTTGGCGCCCAGCTCTGCCGAACTGCGTCCGCCGCCGGCACTCCGGGGCCTGGGGACCATGTGTATTCATCCATGGCTGGAGGATGACTGCACCGGAGACTCGTCGGTCGCCGCCTCGTAAGTTCGTCGGCCCGTGCTTGCACTCCCGCGTGCCCGGGGCGTCCAGTGGTCCGCGGCCGTCGGCGCCGCGCACCGCTCCGATCCGGGAGTCCGCCGCGACCGGCGCCGCGCACGGGCGTGGCTGGTGGGGATACAAGGGTCCTATGTCGTATACGGGCGAATTTGCGTCGTACGCTGTGAAGTACAAGAAGGGGGCGGTGGGGCTCGCCGGAACCGCGACCGCAACGACTGGGTCGACAACAGTCCCTACCTGATACCTGCCACGCAGGCATCTCTACAGGTAGGAGAAGATCATGCCCCGGCCATCCCGCCCCCGCCGCAACCAGGACGTCATACCGGGAGCCCGCACGGCCACCCCTGGCGGCCGTTGCAACCCACGAGGGCGGCCCGCTGCGCCGCGCGGGACACCGTGGAACCCCTGGCCCAGCCCGCACAAGGGAGTGCTGCATGTCCGGCGGAGAGGGCCCCGAGGCCCAGCCCCGCGACGACCTGCCCCCAGCTGAGACCCTGCCGGTCGACCCTGACATCGCCGTCAGCGCCGAACCGCAGGCTCCACCCCAGGAGCCTTCCCCCAGCACCTGGCGGCCCCGGCAGGCGGACGTCCTGGCAGTCATCGCCCTGGGCGGCGGACTGGGCAGCGTTGCCCGCTATGGCATCGCACACGCCTGGCCGACCCCGAACCAGGGATTTCCCTGGGCAACGTTTGTCACCAACATCTCCGGAAGTCTCGCGCTGGGACTCCTCATGGTCTATGTCCTGGAGGTGTGGCCGCCCTCCCGCTACGTGCGCCCGTTCCTGGGTGTCGGCGTCCTCGGCGGCTACACGACCTTCTCCACCTATACCGTGGAGATACGCCACCTGCTCGCCACCACCCACTGGTCTATGGCAGACGCCTACGCCCTGACCAGCCTTGTCGCCGGAGTCGTAGCGGTCTGGACAGGCATCGCGGTGGCCCGCCGGGCCGCCGGGCTACCAGTGCGACGCGGACCCAGCCGCCGCGACCAGACACCCTCCGCGCCCCCGCCGGCACGGCTACCCGCCTCACCCGGCGGTCCGCCCCGTAAAGGAAGTTCGCGATGAACCCGCACTTTCCCCGGCGCCACCAGGCGGATGACGGCCTTCCCCCTCGCGCGCCACGCGCGCCCCTCAAAGGCCCGGGCTTGCGCATGACCGTCTACCTCGGTGAGTGGGACCAGTACCACCACAAGCCGGCCTACACCGAGATCGTCCACCGGGCGCACCGCGCCGGGCTCGCCGGCGCCAGCGTCTTCCGTGGCTTCGAGGGCTTTGGCGTCTCCTCGCTCGTGCACACCACCCGCCTGCTCGACCTCGCCGAAGACCTCCCCCTGACGGTCGTGGTCATCGACGAGGAGGACCGTGTGCGTGCCTTCCTCTCGGAGGTCCGTGACGTCGTCCCCCAGGCGCTGGTGACCCTGGACCCGGTGCAGGTGGTCGCCCACCACACCGGCGTGCCTCGTCCGCTCGCCGAGGGGGAGACGCGCTGATGCCCGTCCTCATGGTCTTCCTGGGCGGCATGATCGGCGCCCCGCTGCGGTATCTCACCGACAAGGCCGTCCAGGCTCGCCACGACAGCGTTTTTCCCCTCGGCACGCTTGCCGTCAACGCGGTCGGCTCGTTCATCCTCGGCGCACTGGCCGGAGCTGCGGCAGCCCACGGCCTGCCATCGTCCGTGATGCTGCTGCTCGGAACCGGCCTGTGCGGCGGACTGACCACCTTCAGCACTTTCTCCTTCGAGACCCTCCGCCTCCTTGAGGACGGTTCCCTCGCCGAAGCCGGACTCAATGCTCTGGGCAGCCTCCTGCTCGGCCTCGCCGCCGCAGCCGCCGGCTACGCCCTCCTGGCCTGGCTGTGACCCGCTCCGAGGGCATTGTGTGATCGGGATTCAGGGAGCATCCGACCAGGGAGGGCTGCTGTGGCGTTCCGCTTCGTGACCCTGAGGAACGGAAGAGAAAGGTAAGCAACCATGAGCGCATCCGCAGCCCCGTCCCCGTGGCCATACAGAAACTCGTGAACGGCGGCCACGCCGCACCGGACTCGTTCATCTGGCCGGGATGATGCCGGCCGCCCTGGCGTCGGTATGGATCGCGGCGACACCGACCCGCCGCGTCAACAGGTGGAGGCAGCAGCAATGAGACTGACTGGTACGGCATTGCGCGTGACGATCTTCATCAGCGAGAGCGACACCTGGCACCACAAGCCCCTCTTCACCGAGATCGTCCACCGGGCCCGCGCCACCGGGCTGGCCGGAGCCTCGGTCTTCCGAGGCGTCGAAGGCTACGGAGCCTCCTCGCTGATCCACACCCCCCGGCTGCTGGCCGTCAGCGAACACCTGCCGGTGACCGTCATCATCGTCGACACCGAAGACCTCATCCGCGCCTTCCTCCCACAACTGGACGAACTCATCAGCGAAGGCATGGTCATCCTCGACGAGGTCGAGGTCATCCGCTACGTCGCCCGGGACAAAGGAGCACCGTGAACTGGCCACTGGTGATCGTGGCCGCGGTACCGCTCATGCGGATACCCGGGGCCGAATCTAGACTGGCGAAGGCATAGAAGTCCCGAATTAGGGAGATGTGCACCGTGGCTAAGCGAGGAAACAAGCGACGCGGCCGTAAGAAGAAGAAGGCCAATCACGGCAAGCGTCCCAACGCCTGAGCCAACCGAGCAGACGGCCGAGGGGTCTCTGACTGGGCGCCTTTTCCAGAGTTGGGCAGGGAACATTCCAACCTGCGCGCACGGCTCCGGAGGGCCCTTCGGTCCCAGGGAAAGTGGCTGGTCAGTGCCTCGCTGCCGCTTCGTTGGGCCGGGCCTGGTTGCGTCCTGGGAAGTGGTGTACGGGTTCGACCTGATCTGGGGTTTTGCTCCGGCATCGGGATGATGCCCGCATAGATGAACGGCCACCGGCTGATCTTCGAGGTGTCGAAGCTCGAAGGAGATCAGCACGATGACCGCACCCGACAGTGTGCCCCTGCACGTCCTGGCCGAAGACAACCTCGCCGCGGCGAGTCCGGACATGCTGCGCGCGATGGTCAAGACGTTCGCCGACGCGCTCATGTCTGCGGAGGCCGATGCCCTCTGCAATCGTGGGTGCGCACGATCATGGAGTCCACGGCGACGACCCGGTCGAGGTCGCCCTGGGCGTCTGCCTGCGCGAGCAGATCGGTGAAGATCCGTTCCTACGTGCCGTCGATCGCCCGCACCCGCAACCACCGCCCCGTGCTCACCGACAAGAATCCGCCGAAAAGGCCCTGAGTGCGGCCCAGCCTGCGGTGCCGGGATGCCTCGGGGTTGCCGGTGTCGGCCGCCTGGAGAACTCCCGTCACCACAGGTCACAGGGCACGTCTTCGTCATCAAGGCACCCGCAGACGTCACCGATCCCTGGACGCAGCTTCAAATCTTGAGCACAAATTACACACATCCCTCTCTTCAGACGGGCCCCGATGGTCTAGATTGACCGTGCTTCGCATGCTGGGACACGAGGCGACAAATCATGATCTATAGGTCAGACGCTGCGGGCAGCCAGCAGCTGCGTCTCCGGGGCCAGACGTGTGGGTGATCAATTCTTGAGCCCGAGAGGGACCTTTGGGTGCGGGGAGCACCCGAGGTTTCGACGGGTTCCCGTGCACCTCGAGAGTCTGGCAGTTCAAGTAGCGCTGAAATAGCCGCGATGTCATGCGCGAGGGGCGAGGGCCTCCTGGGGGGAGGAACAGCGCAGCGCGGGGGGCGGGGTCCTCCCGAGGGGGAGGAACTGTGCGGGGGGCGGGGGCCTCCCGGGGGGAGGAACAGTGTTGGGCGACCACGTCGTACCAATGGGGACCGGGGGGGTTCTGTGCGGCAGGGGGGATTAGTCGGCCCTTTTCCGTCGGCGCGCGGGCGTCTGGCGAACGGGGCGATCAGCCAGCCGGCGAACGACTGGGAGCAGCGGTACCGCCGTACCGTGATCATCAGCGATACCGTGGCCACCGCCTTGGTGGTGGCGGCGATCGGCAACTTCTTCGGGGCCCGGGACGCGGCCAACTGGCACGAGAAGTGGGGAATTCTCGCGTTCGGCACCGAGCTGCTGGTGCTGGGAGCGCTTGCGGTGAGCCGGTCGTGGGCTCCGGCCGTGCTCGGCCAGGGCGCCGAGGAATTCCGCCGGCTCGGACGCTCACTGTTCACGGCGACCGTCGTACTGGCGCTCGGCGGGATCGCTCTCACCTCGCGCAACATCAAGCTCTGGATCTTCGTCGCGATCCCCGCGATCGCGCTCGTCACCATGACTGCGCGGTATCTGCTGCGCCTCTCGCTGCACAAACGGCGGAAGGAAGGGCGGTGCCTGAGACCGGTGCTCGCTGCCGGGAGCCCGGCCACCGTGCACGACCTGATCAGCCGAACCCGCAAGTTCCCGCACCTCGGATGGCGGGTGGACGGAGTGTGCACGACGGACGGTCTCGAACTCGACGGTGACCAACTGGGCGGAGTGCCGGTCATCGGCCGGCTGACGGACGTCGCCAAGCACGTCGAGCACGGCGGCTACCGTGTCGTCGCGGTCACACCGGACCCGCACTGGACACCGGACCGGCTGCAGCGGCTGGCCTGGAACCTCGAGGGCAGCGATGCCGAGATGGTCGTGGCCCCCGTGCTGATGGAGGTGGCCGGCCCGCGGCTGCACGTCGACGCGGTGCTCGGGATACCGCTGCTGCGGGTCAGCATGCCGACCTTCACCGGGGGGCGCCGGGCGATCAAAGGGGTCGTCGATCGAGTGGGCGCAGCGGTCCTGCTGGTGCTGTTCGCGCCGCTGATGGTGCTCGTCGGGCTGCTCGTGCTGGTGGACAGCCGGGGCGGGGCGTTCTACCGCCAGCGCAGGGTCGGCAAGGACGGGCGCGAGTTCACCATCCTCAAGTTCCGCACCATGGTCGCCGGGGCCCACGGGGCACGGGCCGAGCTGGCCGACCGCAACGAGGGTGCAGGGCTGCTGTTCAAGCTCCACCGGGATCCGCGGGTGACCCGGGTGGGAGCAGTGCTGCGCCGGTACTCGATCGACGAGCTCCCGCAGCTTTTCAACGTGCTCACCGGATCGATGTCGCTCGTCGGTCCGCGGCCTCCGTTGCCGGAGGAGTCCGCTGCGTACGGCCCGGACATCCGGCGGCGGCTGCTGGTCAAGCCCGGACTCACCGGCCTGTGGCAGATCAGCGGACGCAGCGACCTGCCGTGGGAGGAGGCGGTCCGCCTCGACCTGCGGTACGTGGAGGACTGGTCGCTCGCCCTGGACACAGTGATCTTGTGGAAGACGCTGCGTGCGGTGCTCCATGGCCAGGGGGCCTACTGATGCGCGGGGGTCGTCGTCCGGACGACGTGCGGACCGCAGGCCACGAGGGCCTGCCTGGGGGGAGGAACGGTTCATGAGAATCAGCGTTTTCGGGCTCGGCTACGTGGGCTGCGTGTCGGCCGCGTGCCTGGCCAGCCTGGGTCACGAGGTCATCGGGGTGGACGTGAACCAGGTGAAGGTCGACCTGGTCAACGACGGCAAGGCCCCGGTGGTCGAGGAGCGGATCGGCGAGCTCATCGCCGAGGTCGTGCGAACCGGAGCGTTGCGCGCCACCGGCGACGTCCGTGAGGCGATCATGGGCAGCGAGGTGTCGCTGGTCTGCGTGGGCACCCCGTCGGAGCCCAACGGCAGCCTGTGCACCACGTACTTGGAGCGGGTCACCGAGCAGATCGGCGCCGCGCTGGCCGAGCGGGGCGGACGGCAGACCGTCGTGTTCCGCAGCACCATGCTCCCGGGCACCTGCCTGAACCTGCTGGTACCGATCCTGGAGAAGAACGTCGGCGGCACGGCCGGGGTGGACTTCGGGGTCGCGGTCAACCCGGAGTTCCTGCGCGAGGGCACGAGCGTGCGGGACTTCTTCGATCCGCCGAAGACCGTCATCGGCGAGCTCGACCCGGCAAGCGGCGAGGCGGTGGCGGCGCTGTACGACGGCCTGCCCGGCGAGGTGTTCCGGGTGCCGGTCCCGACGGCCGAGGCGATCAAGTACGCGGACAACGCCTTCCACGGCCTCAAGATCGGCTTCGCGAACGAGCTGGGCGCGGTGTGCCAGGCGCTCGGGGTGGACTCGCACCAGGTGATGGATGTGTTCCTTGCCGACCGCAAGCTGAACATCAGCCCCGCCTACCTGCGACCCGGCTTCGCCTTCGGCGGCTCCTGCCTGCCCAAGGACCTGCGCAGCCTGGTCCATGCGGCGCAGCGGGCCGACGTCTCGGTGCCCATCCTCGCCCACGTGCTGCCCTCCAACTCCGACCATCTGCAGCGCGCGGTGGACCTGGTCGAGCGCACCGGCAAGCGCCGGGTGGGCCTGTTCGGGTTGTCCTTCAAACCCGGCACCGACGATCTCCGCGAGAGCCCGCTCGTCGAGCTGGCGGAAAGGCTCTTCGGCAAGGGGTTCGACCTGAAGATCTACGACGCCAACGTGAGCCTCTCCCGGCTGATCGGCGCGAACCGCGAGTACATCGAGACCCGGCTGCCGCACCTCGCGCAGCTGCTCGCGGACTCCGTCGACGAGGTGCTCGAGCACGCCGAGGTGTGCCTGGTCGGGACCAGGGATCCGGCCGTGCTTTCAGCGCTGCGCCATGGCGAAGGACCGGTGATCGTCGACCTCATCCGCCTTCCCGACGCCGAGACGCGCCGGACCGAACCGGGGTACATAGGCCTTGCTTGGTAACGCAATCAGCGGCGACGGGTCGAACCGACGCGCGCTGATCCTGGTGGAGAACCTGTCGGTGCCGTTCGACCGACGGGTGTGGCAGGAGTGCACGACGCTGCGCGACGCGGGCTGGACGGTGCACGTCATCTGTCCCCGGGGGGAGAAGCGGGACACGGAACCGGAGGCGTTGATCGACGGGGTGCGGATCCACCGCTACCCGTTGCGCGCGGCCACCGGAGGACCGGCCGGCTACCTGCGGGAGTACGGATCGGCGTTGTGGCACACGGCCCGGCTGGCCCGCAAGGTCGGCCCGGTCGACGTGGTCCACGCCTGCAACCCGCCGGACCTGCTGTTCCTGCCGGCACTGTGGCTGAAGCGGCGCGGCGCGCGGTTCGTCTTCGACCAGCACGACCTGGTACCCGAGCTGTACCTCTCCCGGTTCGGCCGCGGTGAAGACCGGCTCTACCGCGCCGTGTGCACGCTGGAACGGCTGACCTACCGGGCCGCTGACGTCGTGCTCGCCACGAACGAGAGCTACCGGGACGTCGCGGTGCGCCGTGGCGGTCGGCGGCCGGAGGACGTTTTCGTGGTGCGCAGTGCGCCCGCGATAGAGCGGTTCCAACCGGTGTCGCCCGAGCCGGAGTTGAAGCGCGGCAAGCCTCATCTGCTGTGCTACCTCGGCGTCATGGGCCCTCAGGACGGCGTCGACTACGCCCTGCGCGCCCTCGCGAAGCTGCGCGACGAGTTCGGGCGGACCGACTGGCATGCGGTGTTCGTCGGCTCCGGTGACGCCTTCGACGCGATGGTGGAGCTGTCCCGGCAGCTCGGGCTCACGGAGCAGGTGCAGTTCACCGGCCGCATTCCGGACGCCGACCTGGTGCGCTACCTGTCCACCGCGGACGTGTGCCTCTCTCCCGACCCGCGCAATCCGCTCAACGACGTGTCGACCATGAACAAGGTCCTGGAGTACATGGCCATGGGTCGGCCGATCGTCTCGTTCGACCTGAAGGAGGCGCGCGTCTCCGCCGGTGACGCCGCCGTCTACGCGCCCGCCAACGACGAGGCCCAATTCGCCAAGCTCATCACGGTGTTGCTGGACGATCCCGAGAAGCGGGCCCGGATGGGCAAGATCGGCCAGGAGCGGATTGGCGGGCAGCTCTCCTGGCCTAACTCGCAGGCGTCGCTGCTCGCCGCCTACGCCGCCGCGTGCCGTGACCGCACTGCGGTGTCGGCGGGCGGTCCGGTGCGCACAAGGAAGAGGCAGCGCAGTTGAACGAAGACACCATCCGCCTCGTCACGATCGGGCGGATACTCCGTCGGCGGTGGCGGCTTCTCGCCGTCCTCGCCGTGGTGGGCGCACTCGTCGGCTACGGCACCTCGGTGCTGGTGTTCCCGCCGCGATACACCGCGTCGGCACCGGTACTGCTGCCAGGGGTGTGGGAGGAGCGCGAGCTGCTCACCCAGGTGGACATCGCCACCAGTTCGGCAGTGGTCGACCGCGCGGCCGCCGCTCTCCACTGGTCCGGCGTCAGCGATACCGAGCTGCGGGACAACGTGAGCGCCAAGGCCGCCGACGGGAACATCATCACGATCTCCGGTACGGCCGACACCCCGAAGCGCGCGCAGCAGCTCTCCGACCAGGTGGCCCAGCAGTTCGTGCAGTTCGCCGCGCAGATCGCGGGCAGCGGCACCGACGCCGGAGCGACTACGGAGACCAAGGCGCTGCGGAAGAAGGTGGCGGAGACCAACCGCCGCATCACCGACCTGGCCAAGGCGGCCGATCCGGGACAGACCGTGGAGAGCGTGCAGGCCCGCACCGCGCTCGAGAACCTGCGCACCTCGCTGGGGGAGGCCATGAAGAAGCTGGGCGAGGCCGACCCGGCGACCAACAAGGCAGGCATGGTCGTCATGGGCCCGGCCGCCCGGCCGACCGGCGAGGCGCCGCCGACGAGGATGCAGCTCATCGTCGCCGGGGCGCTGCTGTTCTTCCTGCTCGCGGTCATCGGCCATCTCGTCGCCGCACGGATGAATCGCCGACTGCGCACCGAACCGGAGATCGCCGCGGCGCTGGGCTCGACGATCCTCGGCACCGTCGACGTGCCCGGTGAACGGCGCGCGCAGCGGCCGGAAGGCGGGGGCCCACGAGCCCGGATCCGCCGACTCCTCGGCGTCGACACGCGGTGGGACATACCGGCCCCGCAGAAGTCCGGCGACGAGGCCGGCAGACGGCTCCGCTACCGGCGGGTGTGCGCTCGCCTCCGGGATCAGCTGCCGGCTCCCCGGCGGCTGCTGGTCGTCGTACCGGACGGCGACGAGATCGCCCGCCGGGCCGCCGGGCAGCTCGTCGCCGAGGCCAAGGGTGATCCGCTGCTGCGGGTGGTGGAGGTGTCGGTGGACCGGCCGATGGTGCCGGACCGCGACACCGAGTCCGGCGCCCTGGTGGTCCTCAGCGCGAGCAGCTGGACAGCGGAGGAGCTCACCGGCATCGCCGAGGCGTGCGCGGACGGCAGGCACGAGGTCGTCGGCGTCGTCGTCGCCGGCACGGTCCAGTCCCGCCCCACGCGGTCTGCCGGCGAACTTCCGGACGACGCCACTCTGGCGCTTGCGGTGCCCGGCCACGCGACGGGAGGTTCAGCGTGACGACGAGCACGACTTCGGAGTCGTCGGCTGCCGCTCCGCTCCTCGACCTGCAGGCGCTGGTGGTGGCGGTGCGCAGGCGCCGCCGCCTGTGGTGCGCCATGGCGCTCCTCGGCCTGCTGGTCGGCGCGGCGGTGGCGGTCCTGATGCCGTCGCCGCCGAGCGCGGTGACCAAGGTGCTGGTCGCGCATGAGGAGGACCAGCCGAACGACACCGGAACGCTGATCCGCACCGACGTCGCGCTGCTGCAGACCACGCGGGTCGCCGGCATGGCCCTGCAGTCCCTCAAGTCCCCGGAAAAACCTGAGGACTTCATGCGGGACTACCGGGGTACCGGGCTGACCAACAACCTGCTGCAGATCGATGTGACCGGTGACAGCGACGCGGAAGCCGTGGCCCGGGCCAAGGCGCTGGCCGATGCGTTCGTCGCGGACCACGTGACGCGGATGCAGGAAGCCGCGAAGGCCGAGGCCAAGGCCCTGCTCGACCAGCGTGACCGCACGCGGGACGAGCTCGCCCAGGTCAACAAGGAGATCGGAGACCGATCGCCGGACAGCGACCCGACAGCGTCGGCGAGCATCGAGTCGCTCTTCGCCCGCCGGGCCGAACTCAACTCGCGGATCGCCGATTTCGACCAGCGCGCCGCGGAGGCACGCACCGGCACACCCAAGGTCATCGCCGGCACGCAGATCGTGGACGCCGCGCGCGCGGTGCGACACTCCCTGCCCAAGGCCGCTGTGACCGACGCCGCGATCGGGCTCGTCCTCGGGCTCGTCGTCGGGCTCGCGCTGGCCGCGGTCGGTGTGGTGGTGGCGGACCGCCCCGTATTGCGCCGGGACATCGCGGCGAACCTGGGCGCCTCGGTCATCGCGGAGCTGCCCCGCCGGAAGGGCTGGCTGTGGCAGCGCCGACGGACCCGGGCGGCACGCGAACGGCTCATCGGGACCCTCGCCCGCACCGTGCGCGGCTCCGCGGAACCGGTGTCGCTGCTGGAACTGGGCTGTGCGCGCAGCACGAGCGTGATCGCCTTGGACCTCGCCAGGGCACTGGCGGCGGACGGGCCAGTGGTCATCATCGATGGTCTGCCCAGATCGCAACTCGCAGGCCGCCGCCCCAAGCCGGGAGACCCGACCGTGGTCAGCGGCGAGCGTGCCGAGGCCATGTCGCATCAGGAGCGCAGGGTCGGCGTCGGCTCGGTCGCGCCCGGCACGGCGTGGACCGACCTCCAGTACCTCGGCACCCAGACCGCGCTCGTCGTGCGTGCCGGGCACGGCAGCGCCGCATGGCTGCACACCGTGGCGCGGCAGCTCGCGGACCAGCGCATTCCGGTGATCGGTGTGGTGCTGATCGACCCCGATCCGCGTGACCGGACCGACGGCACGCTCTGGGACGGGCTGCACACCGCGCTGCGTGGCCGGAACGAGCGTTCGGCCGCGCAGAACGGGACGGGACGGCGGCGTGCGGAACGGCAGCCGATGTGGGCCGCACGGGTCCCGGACAGCAACGAGGAGGTGCGGTAGGACATGTGTGGCATCGCAGGCACTTATCGATGGCCGGACGGGAAGGTCGTGACCGACCGGCTCACCGATACCCTCGTCCACCGCGGCCCGGACGGGGCGGGCCGCTACGGCCACCCCGTCGGCGACGGCGAAGTGCAGCTCGGGCACCGCCGGCTGGCCATCATCGACCTGTCCGAGACCGGCGCCCAGCCGATGGTCTCGGACGGCCTCGCCCTGACGTACAACGGCGAGCTGTACAACGCGCCCGAGCTGCGTGCCGAACTGGCAGCCGCCGGGGTGCGCTTCCGTGGTACCTCCGACACCGAGGTGCTCCTCGAGGCCTGGCGGCGCTGGGGCACGGACTGCCTGCCCCGGCTGCGCGGCATGTTCGCGTTCGGGATCTTCGACGAACGAACCGGCGAACTGGTGCTGGCCCGCGACCAGTTGGGCATCAAGCCGCTGTTCCTGCTCCGGCGCGGCGAGGGCCTGGTGTTCGCCTCCGAGCTCAAGGCGCTCGCCGCCGCGACCGGCGGGTCGCTGGAGGTGGACCATGCGGCGCTGGTGGCCTCGCTGCTGTACTACTGGGTGCCGGACTCGCGGTGCGCGTTCCGCGAAGCGGAGAAATTGCCGCCGGGGAGCTGGCTGAGGTGCCGGCCCGACGGCCGGGTGGAGCGCGGCCGGTTCTGGCACCTGAAGGACGTCGCCGCAGAGGGCCGGGAGCGGGCCCGGGCCGGCGAGCAGCCCGACATAGCCGCCATCGTCGAGGAATCGACTCGGCGCCACCTGCTCTCCGACGTACCCGTGGCGACCTTCCTCTCCGGCGGCCTCGACTCCAGCTACCTGACCGCGCTGGCGGCCCGCGACCAGCCCGGGATCTCCGCTTACACGATCGGGTTCCGCGCTGAGGACGCCAAGTTCGAGGCGATGCCGGACGACCTGCGCTATGCCAGGCAGGTGGCCGAGCGGTTCGGCGTCGACCTGCACGAGATCGAGATCGCTCCGAACGTGCTCGACCTGTTGCCGCAGATGACGTACCACCTGGACGAGCCGATCGGCGACCCCGCCGCGATCAACACGTTCCTGATCTGCTCGGCCGCCCGGGAGGCCGGGGTCAAGGTGATGCTCTCGGGGATGGGCGCCGACGAGCTGTTCGCCGGGTACCGCAAGCACCTGGCCAACCTGCTCGCGCTGCGCTACCAGCGCGTCCCGCGGCCACTGCGCCGCGGGGTGTCCGGGGTGGTGGACCGGCTGCCGGTCGCCACGTCCCGCCGGGGGTACCGGTCGGTGCGCTTCGCGAAGCGGTTCCTCTCCTTCGCCGACCTGCCGGAGGAGACCGCGTTCCGGCGCAGCTACACCATGTACGACCAGGACGAGCTGCTCGCCCTGGTCGATCCGGACCTGGCCGGGACGGTCGAGGACGTGCTGACCGAGCATGCGGACATCTACCAGGACAACGACCTCGACGACTTCGTCAACCGCATGTGCCTGGGCGACGCCCGGATGTTCCTGCCGGGCCTGAACCTCGCGTACACGGACCGGTCGAGCATGGCCGCCTCGACCGAGGTGCGGGTGCCGTACGTGGACGTCGAGGTGGTCAAGGCGGCGTTCGCCGTGCCCGGCGATCGCAAGATCGTCGGACGGCAGGGCAAGGCAGTCCTCAAGGAGGCGGCCACCTCGATTCTGCCCCGGGAGATCGTGTACCGGCCCAAGGGCCTGTTCAGCGCCCCGCTGCGGGCCTGGATGAGCCGGGATCTGGCACCGCTGGTGCGCGAGGTGGTCAACGACGGCGTGCTCGTCAATTCCGGGTTCCTGCGCCGCGACGCGCTGGCGCGCATGGTCGCCGAGGACGCCGCCGGGCAGCGGGACTTCTCCAAGCATCTGTGGCATGTGCTGACCCTCGAGTACTGGTATCGCGACGCGACCTCCGGGTCCGGCCAGAACTCCCCCGTGACGGCGTAGAAACAAGAGGACTTCGGTGAAACAGGTCGTACAGAACTACAAGAGCGGCGAGCTGGCGGTGCTCGACGTTCCGGTGCCGGGGTGCAAGCCGGGCGGTGTGCTGGTCCGCAGCGCCTACTCGCTGATATCCACCGGGACCGAGCTCATGAAGGTGTCCGAGGCCGGCATGTCGATGCTGGGCAAGGCCCGCTCCCGGCCGGACCAGGTGGCCAAGGTCATGCAGAGCGTGGCCACCAACGGGGTGCCCGCCACCTACCGCAAGGTGATGGGCAAGCTGGACTCCTACACGCCGCTGGGCTACTCGCTGTGCGGGGTGGTCGAGCAGGTCGGCGCCGGCATCGACGACGTGAAGGTCGGCGACCTCGTGGCCTGCGCCGGCAATGAGCACGCGTTGCACGCCGAGCTGAACTGGGTGCCGAAGAACCTCTACGCCCCGGTGCCGGACGGCCTCGCACCGCGGCACGCGGCCTTCGGCACCGTCGGGTCGATCGCGCTGCAGGGCGTCCGCCAAGGCGAGCCGCAGCTCGGCGAAGTGGCACTGGTCATCGGCCTCGGGCTGATCGGGCAGCTGGTGGTGCAGCTCCTCGCCGCCTCGGGAGTCCGCGTCGTCGGGGTCGACCCCGACCCGGTGCGCTGCGAGCTCGCCGAGCGCCTGGGCGCCGCGGCCTGCGGCGATCCCGCGTCCGCGGCCGTGGAGGCTTCCGTCGCCGAACTCACCGGCGGCCACGGCGTGGACCAGGTGTACCTGGCAGCCGGCGGCGGCAGCAACCAACCCGTCGAGCTGGCCGCCCGGCTCTGCCGGGACCGCGGCCGGGTCGTCGACATCGGCAAGTGCCGCCTGGACCTGCCGTGGAACGCGTACTACGAGAAGGAACTCGACGTCCGGTTCTCCCGCAGTTACGGCCCCGGGCGCTACGACCCGGAGTACGAGCTCGAGGGGCGCGACTACCCGATCGGCTACGTGCGCTGGACCGAGCGCCGCAACCTGGCGTGCTTCCTCGATCTCCTCGCCCGCGGCAGCGTCGACGTGGAACCCCTGATCTCCCACGTCGCCGACTTCGATGACGCCGTCGAGACGTACCAGCGCCTGAAGGACGGCGACCTGAAGGCCGTGGCCGTGCTGTTCCGGTACCCCGAACGCGCGGGGGAAGCGGAGGAAGCGGGGGCCCCGGCGGTGGCCGTGCCCGCGGTGAAGCGACGCAGCGGCGGAGTGTCCACCCCGGCCCGGGCCGCCAAGACGCCGGTACGTCTTGCGTTCGTCGGCGCGGGCAACTACGCGACGTCGATGCTGCTGCCGCACCTGGCACAGCGCGACGGCGTGAAGTTGTCGACCGTCGTCACCACAACGGCGCTGTCCGCGGCCAACGCGCAGCGGAAGTTCGGCTTCGACGAGGCGACCACCGATCTCGACGCCGTGCTCGGCGACAAGTCCATCGACGCGGTGTTCGTCGTCACCCGGCACAGCTCGCACGCCGAACTGACCCGAAGAGCGCTGCTGGCCGGCAAGACCGTGTTCGTGGAGAAGCCGTTGGCGCTCACCGAGGACGAGCTGGCCGGCGTACTCGCGGCGGTGGAGGAGTCCGGCAACGACCGGCTGCAGGTGGGCTTCAACCGCCGGTTCGCGCCGCTGCTGCAGGAGGCCAGGAAGCGGTTCGGCGCCCGGACCGGTCCGGCGAACCTCCGCTACCTGGTCAACGCGGGCCGACTCCAGCACGGCAGCTGGTACCTCCAACAGGGCACCGAGGGCTCACGGTTCGCCGGCGAGGGCGGACACTTCATCGACACGGCGAGCTGGCTGCTCGAGGCAGACCCGGTCTCGGTGTACGCGGTCGCCGCGTCCGGCAACGAGGACCTGCAGGTCGTGCTGCGCTACCCGGACGGGTCCACCGCCACCATCAGCTACGTCACCACCGGCGCGCCCGGCTTCCCCAAGGAGACGCTGGACCTGGTCGCGGACGGCAAGGTGCTGCGGCTCGACGACTTCGTCCGTGCCTCGGTGTACGGCCGCAAGAAGTGGGTCAGTTCGCGGCTGCCCAAGGCCCGGGACAAGGGCCAGTCCGCCGAGCTGGCCGCGTTCATCAAGGCCGTGCGGACCGGCGGGCCGATGCCGGTGCCGCTGGAGTCGCTGGTCGCCACCACGGCGGCCACCCTCGCCGTGCAGGCCGGACTGGCCGGCGGCGCGCCGGTGACGTTGGAGCGGGCACGATGACCATGAGCGCGGGCTGGTACCTGCGACGCCTTTCCCGGATGGGGCCGCGGGAGGTCGGCGGCCGGGTGGGCGACGCGGTGCGCAGGCGGCGGTGGCGGTCGGCGCGGCCCGACTGCCCGAGCGTGACCGGCGCCCGGTTCACCGCGGTCCTGCCCGCAGGGACGATTGCCGCCATACATCCCGACGCCGCGAAACGCCTCATCGCCGAGGCGGACCGGCTGATGTACGGGCACGTCGAGTATTTCGGGGTGGTCCGCGACGACCTGGCCGACCCGGACTGGTGGTGCGACCCGAAGACCGGGCGCCGGGCTCCGTGGGGCTACGCCTTCGACGTGCCGTACCGGAACGAGGACGCGGTCGGGGACATCAAGCAGATCTGGGAGCTGTCCCGGCACCAGTACCTCACCGTGCTCGCCGCCGCCTACGCGATCACCGGAGACGAGCGGTACGCCGAGCGCGTGGCCGAGCACCTGCGGTCGTGGTGGGCGGCCAACCCACCGCTGCGCGGCGTCCATTGGATCAGCGGCATCGAACTGGGTATCCGGCTGCTGTCCTGGGTGTGGATCCGTCGGCTGCTCGACGACTGGCCGGGCGCGGCAGGGCTGTTCGAGGACAACCCGGTGGCGCTGAACCAGATCTGGCACCACCAGCGCTGGCTGGCCGCCTTCCCCAGCCGGGGGTCTTCGGCGAACAACCACGTCATCGCCGAGGCCGCCGGGCAGTTCGCCGCAGCGTGCGCGTTCGGGTGGTTCCCCTCCTCGGCGCGCTGGCGAGCTGACGCGCTGCGGTCGCTGGAGCGGCACCTGCGAAGCAACACCTACGCCTCCGGCCTCAACCGCGAGCTGGCCACCGAGTATCACGGACTGGTGCTGGAGCTCGGCCTGGCCGCGGTGGCCGAGGCGGATGCCGCCGGAGTGCCGGTCCCCGCGTCCGTCCGGCTGGTGCTGCTGCGCATGACCGACGCCCTCGCGGCCATCGTGGACAGCCGGCTCCGGCCGCCGCGCCAGGGGGACGCGGACGACGGGCACGGTCTGATCGTGGACGGCGCGGGCACCGACCGCTGGGCCTCGCTGCTGGCCACCGGGGACGCCGTGTTCGGCCGGCTCGCCTGGTGGCCGGCGGTGACCGGCACGGATGTGCGCACCCCGCTGCTGGCCGCGCTCATCAAACCCACTGAACCGTCTGTGACCCGCCCCGCAAGCCGACCGGCTCACTTCGCCGACGCGGGGCTCACCATCCTGCGCGGCCTGGAAGAGATCTGGTGCCGCTGCGACGGTGGTCCGCACGGCTTCCTGTCCATCGCCGCGCATGCCCACGCGGACGCGCTGTCCGTGGAGGTCCGGCACGACGGGGTCGATGTGCTCGCCGACCCGGGGACGTACTGCTACCACGGGCAGCCCGAGTGGCGGCAGTACTTCCGGTCGACCCTCGGCCACAACACCCTGCAGCTGGACGGCGGTGACCAGTCCGTCTCCGGCGGCCCGTTCCTGTGGACCCGGCATGCCCGCAGCCGTGTCCTGGCCGCGGACACATCCGGCGAGGGGGTGGCCCGCTGGTGTGCCGAGCACGACGGCTACCAGGGCTCCGTGCACCGCCGCCGGGTGGAGCTGACGGCCGCGAGCCAGGAGCTGAGGGTGGTGGACGAGGTGCGCGGCCCGCGCCGGGCCGTGCACCTGGCGTTCCACCTCGGCCCGACGATCGCCGCGGACCTGGTGGACAACCGGGCACAGCTCACCTGGACCCGGGAGGGCGAGGACCGCTCCGCCGTGCTCGACCTGCCCGGGCAGCTGTCCTGGCAGGCGCATCGCGGCGAGACCGACCCGCCGCTCGGCTGGTACTCCGCCGGATTCGGGCGCAAGGAACCCACCACCACGCTGGTCGGCACCGGCTTCGCCGACGGCGCGGAGGGCTTCACCACCGTGCTCAGGTTCCACGGCTAGGGGGGCGCGTGGGGATCAAGATGCGGCACTGGGAGTTGGCGGCGGCACCGCTGGCGCTGGCCCTGCTGGCGACCGGCTGTGTGAGCACGTCGGGCGCCGGGGCGGACCCGAAGGCCGCGCCGTCCACGTCCACGTCCGCGGCCGTGTCCGTGGCCCGGGTGTGCGCCAAGCCCACGGCCGGGCCGGCGAAGGCGCCGGCGGGCGCGGTGACCGTCGACCCCGCGGTGGTCGGTGACCTGGCAGCAAAGACCAAGAGCAACCCCCCGAACACCACGTTCTGGCTTCGACCGGGCAAGCACAGGCTCGACCCGGACCGCTACGCCCAGGTCATCCCCAAGGAGGGGGACCGCTACCTCGGTGCGCCGGGCGCGGTGTTCGACGGCCGGAAGAAGAACCAGTACGCGTTCGGCGGCAGCGCCCGCAACGTCACCATCCGCTACCTGACCGTGCAAGGTTTCGTGGCGCCGCCGGACGAGGGCGTGGTCAACCATGACTCGGCCGACGGGTGGGTGATCGAGCACGCGACGATCCAGTACAACTCCGGTGCCGGGCTGATGGCCGGTGCCCGCCAGCGGGTGCGCGCCAGCTGCCTGCGCAGCAACGGGCAGTACGGCATGAACGCGTATAAGGACGGCGGTCCCATCCGCGGCCTGGTGGTCGAGGGCAACGAGATCGTGGGCAACAACACCGGCGACTGGGAGCGGCGCAAGCCGGGCTGTGGCTGCACCGGAGGCGTGAAGTTCTGGGCCGTCAACGGCGCCGACGTACGCGGCAATTGGGTGCACGACAACCGTGGAGCCGGGTTGTGGGCGGACACCAACAACAACGACTTCCGCATCGAGGACAACGTGCTCGAGGCCAACGACGGTGCCGCGCTGATCTACGAGACCAGCTACAACGCGGTCATCCGGAACAACACGATCCGGCGGAACAACTGGGTCGAGGGCCGCAAGTACGCCGACAGCGGCGACAACTTCCCGTACGCGACCGTCTACCTGTCCGAGTCCGGCGGCGAACCACGGATCAAAGCCCGCACCGACAAGATCGAGATCTACCGGAACGTGCTGGAGAACAACTGGTCCGGGATCACCCTGTGGGAAAACGCCGACCGGTTCTGCAACAGCCCGGCCAACACCTCGTCCGGTGACTGCACCTTGCTGGTCCGGGACACCCACCGCTGCGCGAAGCCGGCGATCGCCAAGGCACCGCTCTACGCCGACTGCCGGTGGAAGACCCAGCGGGTGGACATCCACGACAACCGCTTCGTGCTGGACAAGTCCGTCGTCAAGTGCACGGTGAAGTGCGACCGCATGGCGGTGCTGGCCAACTACGGCACCTATCCGGACTGGTCGCCGTACAAGGGCGAGCGGGTGGCCGAGGCGATCACCAGCAAGCAGCACAACCGTTGGCACGACAACGTCTACGTCGGACCATGGAAGTTCGTCGCCTACGACCCGAGCCGGGTGCTCGACGTCGTGCAGTGGCAGGGCACGCCGTACCAGCAGGACGCGGGCAGCACCTTCCGCGCACGGGACGGTGGTTGAGATGGAGGCGGACCACACGCCGAAGATCGTCGGGACAGTCTGGGGGCTGCTGGTCCTCAACACGCTCGGCTCCGCCGGGGCGAAGACCATCATCCCGCTGCCCCGCTCCCTCATCCAGATGGCCACCATGGGCGCATTGGTCGCCGCGTTCGCGCTGGCGCTCGCGGTCAATCTCCGGCTGCGCATCCGAGCCAGTGCGTACGTCTTCCTGCTCACCCTGCTACTGGTGACGAGCATGATCTCCAGCGCGCATCTGGAGTCCGGGTTCGGCGCGCTGTTCCGGTGCTTTAGGCTGGCTCTCTTCGTCGGCACGCTGTGGCTGCTCAGCCGCTGGTGGGACGGCAGCCTGACGTTCGTCCGGCACCACATCCGGATGTACTTCGCGGTGCTCGGGTCGGTGGCCGCCGGCCTGGTCGTCTCACCTGGCGCGGCGCTGCCCGACCTCTACGGCGGGCGACTGGTGGGCGCGTTGTGGCCGCTCACCCCGCCGCAGATCGGCCAGTACGCCGCGGTGATCATCGGGCTCACCGTGCTGCTCGTACTGGGCCGCCGCACCGACAGGACCAGCGCGGTGGTGGTCATCGTGCCGTCACTCGTCCTGCTCGCGCTGACCCATACCCGGACGGCCACGCTCGGCCTGTTCATCGGGCTGGCGTTGGCGATCGGCTCGCTCCTCCTCACGAGCGCCGCGGCCCGCCGCTTCTTCACCTGGGCGGTGCTGTGCGCCACGGTGGCCGCGGTGGCGCTCGGCTCCGTGCTCCAGGCGTGGTTCCTGCGCGGACAGAGCAAGGAGAACTTCTCCAGCCTCACCGGTCGGGCCAAGGTCTGGGACGCCTTGCTGGCTGCGCCCCGGACGACCGGGGAGAAGTTGTTCGGCGTGGGCCTGGGCGACAAGTCGTTCGGCGGGCTGCCGATCGACAACAGTTGGCTGGCTGTCTACAACGAGCAGGGCCTGGTCGGCGTCACCCTTGTCGCGGCGATCATCATCGTGCTGGGCGGCGTCGCGTTGCTGCGGCCACCGTCGCTGCAGAGGGCCTGCGCGATCTTTCTGATCAGCTACTGCGCGATCGCGTCGTACACCGAGGCGGGTCTTGGCGACGCCTCGCCGTATCTGCTGCATCTGGCCCTGGCCGCCTCTCTGTTGGCGGCACCTGCCGAGGCCGCTCCTCTCGCGACGCCCGAAGTCCCTCGACGACACATCCCGCGCTGGGCCCAGAGATCGGAGGTGGGGTGAGCATGCACATCCTCGTGGTGCACAACCGCTACGGCTCGGCGCAGCCGAGCGGGGAGAACAAGGTCGTCGACCAGGAGGTGGAGCTGCTGCGCGCGGCCGGCCACCGGGTCGAGGTGTTCGAGCGGCGCAGCGACGACATCGCCGCCCGGTCCCTCCTCGGCAAGGCCGCGGTGCCGCTGCTCGTGCCGTGGAACCCGGCGGTCCGCACGGAGCTCGCCGCCCGGCTGCGCACCGAGCGGCCGGACGTCGTCCACGTCCACAACGTCTTCCCGCTCCTGTCGCCCGCGGTGCTTGCCGCCTGCGCCGACGCTGGCGTGCCCGCCGTCGCCACGCTGCACAACTACACCCAGGTCTGCCCTCCCGGCACGCTGCAGCGGGACGGCCGGCCGTGCACCGAGTGCGTCGGCTCTGCACCACTGCCCGCCGTCCGGCACGGCTGCTACCGGAACTCCCGCCTTGCGACGGTGCCACTCGCGGTCAGCCTGTCGGTCAACCGGCGGCGGTGGTGGTCCGGCGTGGAGCGGTTCTTCTGCATCTCCGCGGCGCAGCGCGACGTCCTGGTGCGGGCCGGCATGCCGGCCGAGCGGCTGGCGGTGAAGCACAACTTCGTGCCCGACCCGGGCACTTGCCGAGAAGGCGGGGGAGAGCATCTGCTCTATCTCGGCCGGCTCGCGGAGGCCAAGGGCGTACGGCTGCTCATGGCCGCGTGGGACGAGATCGCAGCGAGCGGCGGTGTGGGCGTACCGCTCGTGATCGCCGGCGCGGGGCCGCTGGAGCGAGAGGTGACCGCCTGGGCGGCGGGCCGGGACGACGTGCGCTACGTCGGCCTGTTGGACCCGGCGGAGTGCCGGAAGGCCGTCGCGCGATCGGTCGCCGTGGTGGCTCCCTCGACGTGGCTGGAGGCGTTCGGCCTGGTGGTCGTGGAGGGGATGGCGGCCGGGGTGCCGGTCGTCGCCGCCGGTCACGGCGCCTTCGTCGAACTCGTCGAGGACGGCGTGACCGGGCTGCTGCACCAGCCGGGGGAGCCCGCCTCACTCGCGGCCTGCATACGCCGGATCGCGGCCGAGCCGGCCCGCAACCGGGAGATGGGCCAAGCGGCCCGGCTCCGTTACGAACAGGGTTTCAGCCCGGCCGTCGGGCTGGAGCGCCTGGTGGAGGAGTACCGCACCGCGATCGCGGGTCGGTCAGCACTGACTCGCGGCGGGGACACCCGCGCGAGCAGGGGGATGGGGACAGTAGATGACACGATGCCGACTCTGCGGCTCGGAAGCGATGGCGAGCGTCGTCGACCTCGGGGCGACGCCACCGTGTGAGAGCTTTCTCGCCGCGGACCAACTGGACCAGCCGGAGCCCGCGTACCCGCTGCACCTGCGGGTCTGCACCGACTGCTGGCTGGCGCAGATCCCTCCGCTGATCACGCCGGAGGAGACGTTCAAGGAGTACGCGTACTTCTCCTCGTACTCGACCTCCTGGGTGGAGCACGCGCGCACGTTCGTCGCCGACGCCGTACAGCGCCTTGGCCTCGGCCCCGACGCCTTCGTGGTCGAGGTCGCGAGCAACGACGGGTACCTGCTCAGGCACGTGGTGGACCGCGGGATCCGCTGCCTCGGCATCGAGCCGTCCGTGAACGTCGGCGCTGCGGCGCGGGAGGCGGGTGTGCCCACGCTCACGGAGTTCCTGGCCCCGGACACCGGCGCCGCCGTCCGCGAAGAGCACGGCCCGGCAAACCTGGTCGTGGCCAACAACGTGTACGCGCACATCCCCGACGTGGTCGGGTTCACCCGGGGGCTGCGCGCCCTGGTCGCCGACGACGGCTGGGTCTCCATCGAGGTGCAGCACCTGCTGACCCTGATCGAGGAGAACCAGTACGACACGATCTACCACGAGCACTTCCAGTACTACACGGTCGCGTCCGCGATCCGGGCCCTTGCGAGCGGCGGACTCGCCCTCGTAGACGTTGAGTTGCTGCCCACGCACGGCGGCTCCATCCGGTTGTGGGCCCGGCCGACCGAGGTGGCCGGCGAGCCGACCCAACGGGTGGCCGACGTGCTGGCCCGGGAGAAGGCCGCCGGGCTGCAGGAGCTGTCCGGGTACACCGAGTTCTCCGCTCGCGTGGCCAAGGTGCGCTGGGACCTCCTGCGGTTCCTCATCGAGGCGGCCGAGCGCGGCGAGACGGTCGTCGGCTACGGCGCCCCGGGCAAGGGCAACACCCTGCTCAACCACTGCGGCATCCGGCCCGACCTGCTCCCGTACACGGTCGACCGCAACCCCTACAAGCACGGCAGGTTCACCCCGGGCACCCGCATCCCGATCCTGCCGCCCGAGCAGATAGCCGCCGACAAGCCGGACTACGTCCTCGTCCTCCCGTGGAACCTGCGGGCCGAGCTGGTCGAGCAGCTGTCCTTCGTGCACGACTGGGGCGGCGGCCTTGTCTTTCCCATCCCGGAACTGAGCATTGTCGAGGTCAAGTCGTGAAGGTCGTTCTGTTCTGCGGCGGTTACGGGATGCGGATGCGCAACGGCGCCTCCGACGACGTGCCCAAGCCGATGGCGATGGTCGGGCCGCGACCGCTGATCTGGCATGTCATGCGCTACTACGCGCACTTCGGGCACACGGAGTTCATCCTGTGCCTCGGGTACGGGGCGCACCACATCAAGGACTTCTTCCTCAACTACGAGGAGACGACGTCCAACGACTTCGTGCTGCGGGGCGGGCGGACCGAGCTGCTGTCCACCGACATCGCGGACTGGACGATCACGTTCGCGCAGACCGGCATCGAGTCACCGATCGGGGAGCGGCTGCGCCGGGTGCGGCACCACCTGGACGGCGACGAGATGTTCCTCGCCAACTACGCCGACGTGCTCACCGATGCCCCGCTGCCGCAGATGATCGAGAACTTCGCCCGGCGCGACGCCGGTGCGTCGATGATGGTGGTACCGCCGCAGTCCTCGTTCCACTGCGTGGACCTGGGCGAGGACGGCCTGGTGGGTGGCATCACCGCGGTGAGCGATATGCCGCTGTGGGAGAACGGCGGCTACTTCGTGCTCCGCCAGGAGGTCTTCGACCACATACCGGAGAACGGGGACCTGGTCGCCGACGGCTGCGCCCAACTGGCCAAGCAGGGACGGCTGGTGGCGCATCAGCACCGCGGCTTCTGGAAGCCGACCGACACCGTGAAGGAGCGGGCCGCGCTCGACGACGCCTACGCCCGGGGCGACCGCCCGTGGGCCGTGTGGGAACACGACGGCGCGAGTGCCGGAGCGAGAGCGTGATCCGGCTCGGGGCCGGGCGCCTGGACCGGATCGTCGCGGTAGGGGCGCACTGCGACGACATCGCCATCGGCGCCGGCGGCACGCTGCTGACGATGTGCCTCGCGCATCCGGGCACCCGCGTCGACGCGCTGGTGCTCTCCGGCGGTGGCAGCGAGCGGGAGCAGGAGGAGCGGGCCGCGCTCGCCGCCTTCTGCCCGGGCGCCGACCTGCGGCTGACCGTGCTCAAGCTGCCGGACGGCCGGATGCCCGTGCACTGGGACGAGGCCAAGGCCGCGGTCGAGGAGCTGCGCGGACAGACCGAGCCGGATCTCGTCCTTGCCCCGCGTGCCGATGACGCGCACCAGGATCACCGCGGCCTGGCGAAGCTGATACCCACCGCGTTCCGCGACCACATGGTCCTCGGCTACGAGATCGTCAAGTGGGACGGCGATCTCGGCCGACCGGCGGCGTACCAGCCGCTGTCGCCGGAGATCGCCGAACTGAAGGTGCGGCTGCTGCAGGAGCACTACCCCTCGCAGCGGCACCGGCCCTGGTACGACCGGGAGGCATTCCTCGGCCTTGCCCGGATCCGCGGTATCGAATGCCACGCGCGCTACGCCGAGGCGTTCGCCGTCACCAAACTCACGCTCAATCTGGGGGACTGAACCTTGCGCGTACTGCTGACCGGACACCAGGGCTACCTGGGCACCGTGATGGCCCCGGTCCTCGCGGCCGCCGGACATGAGGTCGTCGGCCTCGACGCCGGCCTGTTCGCCGACTGCGTCCTCGGCCCGGCGCCCGCGGACCCGTCGGGGCATCGTGTGGACCTGCGCGACGTCACGGCCGACCACGTGGCCGGGGTGGACGCCGTGATCCACCTGGCCGCGCTCTCCAACGACCCGCTGGGATCGCTGGCGCCGGAGCTCACCTACGACATCAACCACCACGCGTCCGTGCGGCTGGCCCGGCTGGCCCGCGACGCCGGAGTACGGCGCTTCCTGTACGCGTCGACCTGCTCGGTCTACGGCGCCGCCGGCGGCGACGACCTGGTGGGGGAGGACGCCCCGCTGCGCCCGGTGACGCCGTACGCGGAGTCCAAGGTACGGGTGGAGGACGACCTGCACGCACTGGCCGACGGCGACTTCACCCCGGTGTTCATGCGCAACGCCACCGCCTTCGGCTACTCACCCCGGCTGCGCGCCGACATCGTGCTGAACAACCTGGTGGGCCACGCGCTCCTGTCCGGCGAGGTCCTGGTGCTCTCCGACGGCACCCCCTGGCGCCCGCTGGTGCACGCCGCCGACATCGCACGGGCCTTCGCGGCCGCGCTGACCGCGCCGCGGGAAGCGGTGCACGACCGGGCGTTCAACATCGGCAGCGAGATCAACAACGTCACGGTCGCCGAGATCGCCGAGCAGGTCGCCGAGGCGGTATCCGGCTCGAAGGTGGTGATCACGGGGGAGAACGGTGCCGATCCGCGGTCCTACCGGGTGGACTTCTCCCGGTTCCGCGCCGCGATCCCCGGCTTCGACTGCGAGTGGACGGTGAAGCAGGGCGCGCTCGAACTCGCCGACGCCTACCGGAAGTTCGACCTGACCCGGGAGGACTTCGAGCGACGCTTCACCCGCCTCGCCGTGCTGCGCGCGGCGTCCGACGCCGGCACCGTCGACGACACCCTGCGGTGGCGCCGATGACCGAGGCCGGCGAAAAGATGCACGCGCTGGTGGAGCGGCTGTACCCGCTGTGCCGGAGCATCACCGGCGACGGTGTGCGCGCCACCCTGGACATCATCGGCGAGTACATCCCGTTGCAGGTGCACGAGGTGCCGACCGGGACGCAGGTGCTCGACTGGACGGTGCCGCAGGAGTGGAACATCCGGGACGCGTACATCGCAGACACGGCCGGCCGGCGGGTCGTCGACTTCGCTGCGTCCAGCCTGCACGTGCTCGGCTACAGCGTGCCGGTGTCGGCGACCATGCCGCTGGCCGAGCTGCGCGGACACCTGCACACCCTGCCGGACCACCCGGCATGGGTGCCGTACCGCACCAGCTACTACAAGCCGGACTGGGGGTTCTGCCTGGCCCAGGAGACCTTGGACGCGATGCCGGACGGCGAGTACGAGGTGTGCATCGACTCCACACTCGCGGACGGCCATCTCACCTACGCCGAGCACGTGGTCCCCGGGCAGGTCCAAGACGAGGTGATCGTCTCCTGCCACGTCTGCCACCCGTCGCTGGCCAACGACAACCTGGCCGGCATCGCGGTGGCGACGTTCCTGGCCCGGGCGCTGGCGGAGCAGACGCCGTACTACACCTACCGGTTCCTGTTCGCGCCCGGCACCATCGGGGCGATCACCTGGCTGGCCCGCAACGCGGAGCGGGTGGAGCGGGTCAAGCACGGCCTGGTGCTGGCCTGCGCCGGCGACCCGGGTCAACTGACGTACAAGCAGAGCAGGCGCGGCGACGCGGAGATCGACCGGGTGATGCGGCATGTGCTGGCCGCCTCCGAACGCCCGCACCGCGTCGCCGAGTTCACTCCGTACGGCTACGACGAGCGGCAGTTCTGCTCGCCCGGGTTTGATCTCGGCGTGGGCTCGCTCACCCGGACCCCGTACGCCGGGTACCCGGAGTACCACACCTCGGCGGACAACCTGGACTTCGTCTCCCCGGAGGCGATGGCGGACACCCTCGCAGTCTGCCGCGAGGCGTTCGCCGTCCTCGACCGCAACCAGCGGTACGTCAACCTCAGCCCCTACGGCGAACCACAGCTGGGCCGGCGCGGGTTGTACGACGCGCTCGGCGGTCGCAGCGACACCAAACAGGCCCAGATGGCCATGCTCTGGGTGCTCAACCTCTCCGACGGCGAACACAGTCTGCTGGACGTCGCCGAGCGGTCCGGGCTGCCGTTCAGCGCCGTCGCCGTCGCGGCCGACGCCCTGCGCGGCGCCGGGCTGATCAAGGCATGACGCCGATGACCACCGAGGGGGAGAATCCGCGGACAACGGCGCCACCGGCCGGATCCGCCAAGCGGGCCCTCGCCGGCCGGCTGTCCTGGGGACTGGCCGACCAGGCGGCCTCCAGCGTGAGCAACTTCGCGGTGGGCATCTACGTGGCCCGCTCGCTGGGCGTGACCGCGTTCGGCGTGTTCAGCCTCGCCTGGGTGACTTACGGCGTGGTGCTCAACGTCTCCCGCGGGCTGGCCACCGACCCGCTCGTGGTGCGCTTCAGCGGCGTGCCGGGCACGTCCTGGCGCGGGGCGGTGGGCCGGTCGACGGGTACCGCACTCGGCGTCGGTGTCGCCCTCGGCGCGGCGTGTCTGGTCGCCGGGCTCGGCCTCGGCGGCCGCATGGGGCCAGCGTTCGCCGCCCTTGGCGTCATGTTGCCGGGGCTGCTGCTCCAGGACGCCTGGCGGTTCTCGTTCTTCGCGGCGGGCGCCGGGCGGAAGGCGTTCCTCAACGACGTCGTGTGGGGTGTCGCACTTGTCCCGGCCATGGTGGTGGCGGCCCGTGTGGGCAGCGTGGCCGCTTTCGTGCTCGCCTGGGGCGCGTCCGCCACGGTGGCGGCGGGGTACGGCTACATCCAGTCCGGAATCCGGCCCCGGATGGCCGAGGCGCGCGGATGGCTTCGCGAGCAGCGCGATCTCGGCTACCGGTACCTGGTCGAGAACGTCAGCCTCAGCGGCGCGAGCCAGCTGCGGGCGTACGGGCTCGGCGTGATCGTCGGGGTCGGCGCGGTGGGTGCGGTGCGGGGCGCCGAGCTGCTGCTCGGTCCGTTCCTCGCTGTGCTGATGGGGCTGTCTCTGGTCACCGTTCCGGAGGCGGCACGGGTGCTGCGGCAGGCCCCGCAGCGGCTGGGGAAGTTCTGCCTCCTCCTTGGCGGCGGGCAGGCCGCCGCCGCGCTGCTCTGGGGCGCGTCGCTGCTGCTGATGCCGGACCGGCTCGGTGAGCTGGTGCTCGGCGACGTCTGGCACTCCGCCTCGGAGCTCATCGTGCCGATCACTCTCGGCGTCGCGGGCGCCGGCCTCGGCACCGGCGCGGCGGCCGGGCTGCGCGCGCTCGGCGCGGCCCGGCGCAGCCTGCGCTCCCAACTGTTCGCCTCCGCCTGCTATGTCAGCGGCGGGCTCGGCGGGGCGGCCGTGGCCGGCACGGTCGGCTCGGCCTGGGGCGTCGCCGCCGCGACCGTCAGCAGCTCTGCCGTGTGGTGGCTGCAGCTGCGGTCGGCCCTGCGCGAGCACCACCAAGACCCCATCCGCGAAGTGAGGACCTCATGACCGCCCAACCCAGGCTGAGCATCGGCCTGCCCGTGTACAACGGCGAGGAGTACCTGGCGGAGTCGCTCGACGCCCTGCTCGGCCAGACCTACGAGGACTTCGAGCTGGTCATATCCGACAACGCCTCGACCGACGGGACCCAGGACATCTGCCGCAAGTACGCCGCGCAGGACTCGCGCATCCGGTACCTCCGGGTGCCCCGGAACATCGGCGCCACACCGAACCACAACCATGTGTTCGCCGAGTCCCGCGGCGAGCTGTTCAAGTGGGCCTCGCACGACGACCTTTACGGCCGTGACCTGCTGCGGCGCTGCGTGGAGGCGCTGGACGAGCGGCCGGACGTGATCCTCGCACACACCGACCAGGCGGTCATCGACGGCGACGGCCAGGTGAAGGTCCCCTACGAGTACACGCTCGCGACCGACTCGCCGCACGCGCCGGAGCGCTTCCGCAGTCTGCTGTTCGAGCCGGGTGGCGACGACTTCTACGGGGTGATGCGGGCCGACGTGCTGCGCCGGGTGAAACCGATGGACAGCTACCACCACGCGGACCGCACGTTCGTCGCCGAGATCACCCTGCACGGGCCCTTCCACCAGGTGCCGGAGCTGCTGTACTTCCGCCGCGACCACCCCACCCGCGCCGAGCGGGCGAACCCTTCCAAGCGCTCCCGGTGCGTCAACCTGGACCCGCGCCGGGCAGGCCCGCTGCACCCGACGCCCCGGCTGCTCGCCGAGTACATCTGGGGCTTCGCCTCGGCGATCCGGCGGGCGCCGTTGTCCCCGGCCGACCGGCGCGCGTGCTACCGCCACCTGGCCGCGTGGATGACCAGCCGGGTCCGGCCGGGTGCCGGCGAGCGGGTCGAGGACCGCGCCCCGGTCGACCCGTCCCTGCTCACGGTCTCCGTCGACGCCCTCGTCGCCGGCCGTGAGGGGAGGCAGGCATGACGTCCGCGGACGAAACTCCGGTACGCGTCGGGGTGTTCGGCCTGCTCGGCTCCGGCAACCTCGGCAACGACGGGTCGCTCGAGGCCGTCCTCGGGTACCTTCGCGCCGAGCACCCGGAGGCGGTCGTGGACGCGCTGTGCGGCGGGCCCGAGGCCGTGACGACCCGGTTCGGGATCCCAGCGACACGGCTGCACTGGTACCGCGGGGAGTACCGGACCGCGTCGCGGGCGAGGGCGATCGCGGCGAAGGGGCTCGGCAAACTCGTCGACGTCTTCCGCACCGCCGCCTGGGTGCGCCGGCACGACGTGGTGATCGTGCCGGGCATGGGCGTCCTGGAGGCCACGCTGCCGCTGCGGCCGTGGGGCTTCCCGTACTCGCTGTTCCTGCTCTGCGCGAGCGGTCGGCTGCTGGGCACCCGGGTCGCGCTGGTCAGCGTCGGCGCCGCCGAGATCGGCAACCGGCCGACCCGGGCCCTGGTGCGCTGGTCGGCGCGGCTGGCCGCGTACCGGTCGTACCGGGACGCCCCGTCCCGCGACGCGATGCGGGCGATGGGCGTGGACACCGCGCGCGACGAGGTCTACCCGGACCTCGCCTTCTCCCTGCCGACGCTGCGGGCGAGTGCGCCCTCCGGCCAGCCGGGCCGGGTCTGCGTCGGCGTCATGGCCTTCCACGGCGGCAACGACGACCGCGCCCGGGCCGAGGAGATCCACCGGCGCTACCTCGACGGGACGACCCGGTTCGTCCGCGCGCTGGTCGAGGACGGCAGGCCGGTCCGGCTGCTCCACGGCGACCAGGTCGACGCGCCGGTGGTCGCCGCGATCCTCGACGCGGTGGACTCGCCGCTGGTCACGGCTGCCGAGGTGGCGTCGCTGGCCGACCTGATGAAGGAGACGGCGGCTGCCGACACCGTGGTGGCGACCCGGTACCACAACCTGATCTGCGCGCTGAAGGTCGGCACGCCGACGCTCGCACTCAGCTATGCGGTGAAGAGCGAAGCGCTCATGGCTCAGATGGGGCTGGGCGCGTACTGCCACCCGGCTCGCGAGGTCGACGCCGACCGGCTGCTCGAGCAGTTCCGGGCCCTGGAGAAGAGCTCGGCGGAACTGCGGCGGACCCTCGCCGAGCGGAACCTGGCCGCCGCCCGGCAACTCGAGCTCCAATTCACCGCCTTGACCACGGCCCTGTTCCCTGCGGCCGACCACGCCCACGCCCTGCGGGAGGCTCCGTGAAAGCGACCGAAGTCCCGGAGATCGTCGGTGCGTACCTGTTCGAGCCGACGCCGTACGCCGACGAGCGCGGCTTCTTCTGCCGCACCTTCGACGCCGACGTGGTCCGCTCGGTGGGCCTCGACCCGGACGCCTTCATTCAGGACAGTGTGTCGCGCTCGGTCCGGGGCGTGCTGCGCGGCCTGCACCTGCGCTCCGGCGCCGGCGAGGCCAAGCTGGTGCGGTGCTCGTACGGGAGGATCTTCGACGTCGTCGTGGACCTGCGGCCCGACTCGCCGACCTACCGCAACCGGGCCTTCTTCGACCTGTCCGGCGAGACGCAGGTGACCCTGTACATCCCGGCGGGATGCGCGCACGGCTTCCAGGCGCTGACCGAGACCGCCGACACCTCGTACCGGATCGACCGCCCGCACGATCCGGCCGAGGACGTGACGATCGCCTTCGACGACCCGGAGCTCGCCATCCCCTGGCCGCTGCCGGTCACGTCGATGTCCCAGCGGGACCGGGAGGCGCCGAGACTCGCCGAGGCCCTGAAGCAGAAAGAGAGCTGAAGTCAGCGTGGACACCGAAGAGTTCCTCCTGCCCCGGTCGCGGCTGGCGAACGAGCGGCTGCACGCCATGATCCCCGGGGGCGCGCACACCTATGCCAAGGGCGACGACCAGTACCCCGAGAACCTGGCCCCGGTCATCAGCCACGGCCACGGTGCCCACGTGTGGGACATCGACGGCAACCGCTACATCGAGTACGGGTCCGGCCTGCGGTCGGTCAGCCTCGGCCACGCCCACCCACGTGTGATCGAGGCGGTGCGGCGGGAACTCGACCGCGGCAGCAACTTCGTCCGGCCGTCCATCGTGGAGGTCGAGGCCGCGGAACGCTTCCTGGCCACGGTGCCGACCGCCGAGATGGTGAAGTTCGCGAAGAACGGCTCCGACGTCACCACCGCCGCGGTGCGCCTCGCCCGCGCCGTCACCGGGCGCCCGCGGGTGGCCATCTGCGGCGACCATCCGTTCTTCTCCGTCGACGACTGGTTCATCGGCACCACGCCGATGTCCGCGGGCATTCCGGCGGCGACCACCGAGCTCACCGTGGCGTTCCCTTACGGGGATCTGGCCGCCACGGAGGAGGTGCTGACCCGGTACCAGGACGAGGTCGCCTGCCTGATCCTCGAACCTGGCGGCCACACCGAGCCGCCGCCCGGGTACCTTGCCGGCCTGCGCGAGCTGGCCGACCGGCACGGATGCGTACTGATCTTCGATGAGATGATCACCGGCTTCCGCTGGTCCGAGGCGGGCGCTCAGGGCCTGTACGGCGTCGTGCCCGACCTCTCCACGTTCGGCAAGGCGCTGGGCAACGGGTTCGCCGTCTCCGCGCTGGCTGGGCGCCGCGATCTGATGGAGCGGGGCGGGCTGCGTCACTCCGGCGACCGGGTGTTCCTGCTGTCCACCACGCACGGTGCGGAAACGCATTCCCTGGCAGCCGCGATGGCCGTGCAGACCACCTACGTCGAGGAGGGCGTCACCGCGCGGCTGCACGCCCTCGGCGAGCGGTTGGCCGCCGGTGTTCGCGACGCGGCGGCCGGCATGGGCGTCGGCGAGCACATCGTCGTCCGGGGCCGGGCCAGCAACCTGGTCTTCGCCACCCTCGACGAGAACCGGCAGCCGTCGCAGCAGTACCGCACCCTGTTCCTGCGCCGGCTCCTCGCGGGCGGGGTGCTGGCCCCGTCGTTCGTGGTGAGCAGCGCGCTCAGCGACGCCGACATCGACCGCACCGTCGATGTGGTGGCCCAGGCGTGTGCGGTGTACCGGAAGGCACTGGACGCCGCTGACCCCACCCCTTGGCTGGCCGGGCGGCCGGTGAAGCCCGTGTTCCGCCGCTTGGCGTGACGTGACGTGACGTCAGCGATGCTCCAGCCGACCGGCGTCGGCCAACCGGTCGGCCATCCGGTCGACCAGCCACGCGGTCGCCGGAATTACCGCCAGCGCGGTGCACCAGCCGCCGAGGACGTCGGTCGGGTAGTGCGCGCCCAGGGCGACCTGCGCCCATCCCATCGCGGCGCCGGCCACGAGCGCCGCGGCGAGTACGAGTGACGTGCCGGCCGTCCTGCCGAGGCCGAACCGGCCGGTCGCGAGCAGCGCCACGATGAGGGCGAGTGAGGTGAAGAAGGCGGTGTGCCCGCTCGGATAGGACAGGTTGCCGTCGCCGTGGATGGTGCGTCCCACCAGATGCTTGAGCAGCGTCGCCGTCCCCACGGTCATGCCGACGCCGGCAACGATGAGCACCGCTGCGCGAGGACGTCGAAGCAGCAGGCAGCCCGTCACGATGGCCACGACCAGCATCGCCGATCCGGCGGGCTCCCCCAAGAAGTCCAAGGCCAGAGCGACGCGCCTCCAGGGCGGCCGCACACTGTCCGCCGTCGGCTGGATGATCCACCTGTCCACCCTGCCGGGCTCGCTGTGGCCGGCGTACAAGACCCCGAGCACGCCGACCACCAGCGCGGCGAGGGCCGCGATCGGCCCGAGCCACGCGCGCAGCGACCGGGGCAGCACCGCGGGCTCCGGCCGGCCGGTCACACGCCCACCGCGTCCGGTCGACCTGCGGTAGTGACCTTCTTGTCTGCCGTGGGCAGCGTCGGGCGTTGCGGGATTACGTCGCCGCCCTGCCGGCGCCGCGGGACCGCAACAAGACGCTGACCGCGTTGGCGGAGCCGGGGACCGCGCCCCACGACGGCGGGGCGTTGTTTCCGGACGACTCCGGTGCCCGGAATTCTGGGAACGCCACGGCTTACTGCCCGCTGCCGCCCGCCGACATGGCCGGGATCGTCAGCCCGTACGCGCTGCGCGGCTGGACCGAGCAAGATGACAAACCCGTCAAGCACGAACTGGTCTTGGCCGACTTCCAGGTCCGCTCCGGCCAGGCGATCCAACGCGAGCCCCCCGTCGTGTCCGACTCACCCTCCAGCGACCATAACCGCCCACCGAAGAACCGCTCCTGGCCTGTACGGCTCCACGGGAGCCGCCAGCCTGTGCAGCCCCGCACTCGCCAGCCTGGCCATCGCCCTGGCCAAGGGCATCGGGATCAGCCTCTACTTTGTCACCCTAACCAACAATCCGGTCGCACGAGCAGTGCCAAAACAACTCCGCAAGGAAATGCTGGAGTTAAAGCGGGCAACGAGGCCGAGCGAGCAGCCCATACCCGTTTGGACAGTCAAGGATGGTGATTGCGCTCTGAGGCTGCCTGGAGAGCCAAAGGTCTCTCCAGGCAACCGACTTGGGCAAGATCCGCGAGGCAGACCAGCGGATGAGACTTCCGGCCCCACCCCGACCTGGCTGTTCCAGGTGATTCCAGAGCCGACGTGTGGGGGCGGTTGCACGAAGAAGTCCTGCGCCGGCTCGGCGACGTCAGGGGCCCCGCCGGGCGTCCCTCCCTCACTTCAGGGGAAGCCCGGCGGGGTCGTTCGTGGTCAGCGCACGTCGTAGGCGCGGGCCACGGTCTGGGTGACGGAGTTGCCGTTCGCGTCCGTCAGTTCGGCCCGCAGCGTGACCTGCTTGCCGGAGGCGCCTGCGTGGTCCACGGTGGCGGTCCAGGTGCCATCGTGCTGCGTGACCGGGGCCTCGGTCCAGGTCGTACCGCCGTCGTACGAGTACGACAACTTGGCGGTGACCAGGGCGGCCGGGGTGTAGCCCCCGTGGCCGGTGGCGGTCAGGGTGATCTTCTGGCCGTCGGCCGCGGCGAGGGTCTTGAGGCCGTCCTCGGGGAGCCCGTAGCGGGGGAAGAGGATCGGGATGCCCTGCGAGTAGACGTTCTCGTCGAGCGCGGAGCGGAACTTCCAGACGGTCTTGACGGCGGTGGAGCGCTGCCAGACCTTGGCCGGCGCGCCGAACTTTTCAATGAACTGTTCGAGTTCGTACGTGCCTTCCTCGGCCGGGACCTCGAAGACCCCGAACGGGTAGTAGCTCGACCCGATCTGCTCGCCGTTGCGGCGCAGGCGCAGGTTGCCGATGTCACCGAACGATCCGTCCACGGCGTGGTGGCTGCCGTCGCCCCACATCGCGGTGGCGAAGCCGATCAGATTGCCCTGGCGTTCGGCGGCGAGCATGGGCTTGCCGGCGGCGTCGATCGGGGCGCGCGGGGCGATCACTCCGTCGTACCACTGCTCGGTGCGCTGTTCCCCCGCCTGGTACGCCCGCGGCCGGCCGGCCATGAGCTCGCCCCAGGGGAAGCTGCTGGAGACGAAGCGGTCCCAGGAGGTGTCGCCGGGCGTGAAGAGCTCGGTCCGGGCGCCGGGCGCCGCGGCGGTGTCGAGGGGGAAGAACACCCGTGCGCCGTTCGGCCTTTGTGCGCCGACGACGTCGATGAAGTCGGCGGCGACGCCCATCGCGTGGTACGTCGACTCGCTCCGGCCGAGCCGGTCGTCATCGACCCGGTACGTACGGTCCTCGTCCACCTCACCGCGCTGCGGGAAGGCGAGGTTGTACACGTACGGGCTCTTCGCGGTGGCCTTCCAGCGCAGGGTGACCTCGCCGCCGGCCAGCCGGTCCAGCAGCGCGGTCGCCTCGGTGGACTCGACGGCGAGCACGGGGAGATCGCCGCCGTTGATGCCGGTCACCGGCAGCCAGCGTCCGGGGGCGGAGTGGTAGGTGATGACGGCCTTGGCGCCCGCGCCCTTGGCGTTGCGGGCCAGCGGGGCGACGTACGTCTGGTTGTCGGCGATCCTCACCAGGGCGATCTTCCCCTGTACCCCGGCGGCCGCGAGTTCCTCGGGCGTGCCGGTCTTCGCGTCGACGAGCGGGGCCTCGCCCGTGCCGTCGAGGTTGACCGAGCCAGTGGAGGCGGTGACCGGGTGGAGGGTCTCGCCGCCGACGACGGCGAGCTCGGAGATCAGCGGGGCGGCGGCGCGCCAGTAGCTGCTGAACTCGAAGTCGCCGTCGGTGGCCTCGCCCTCGACGGAGGCGTAGTAGCCGCGGACCGTACGGCCACCGGAGAGGGCTCCGGCGTGCTGCCAGGTGTCGTCCCAGGAGCGAGCGAAGGCCAGGGTGCCGGAGCGCACTTCGGTGGGCCGCTCGGTCCGGATCTGCAGTCGGTGGGCGTCGCGGACGTCCAGGACGACGGTGGTGTCCTTCTTCAGCTCCAGCTGCGGACGGCCCAGGTAGGCGATGGAGTCTGCGAGCTTCGCGCCCTCGCCCGCGTCGGGGGTGACGACGAAACTGGACAGCAGGTAGCTGCCGGCGCGCAGCCGGTACTCCTGGTCCGTGGCGCCCTGGTTGTAGCGGCGCTCGCCGGCGGCGGTGTCGGTGCTGACGACGTCGAGCGAGGAGGCGCCCGTGGCCGGCTTGCCGAGGCGGTCGACGGTCTTGACCCGCAGGGTGACGGTCTCCGGCTGCACGTACAGGGAGAAGGGCGTGGAGGCGTTGACGCCGTTGGCGGTGGCCAGCACCCGGCCGGTGATGTCGCCGTACTGGCCGGGCTCCAGGTGCGCGGCCGGGTCGAGGTTCAGCGGGACCCTGACGGTGGCTCCGGCCGGGACGGTGACGCTGTCCTTGCCGAGCCTGGCGATCGGCGAGCGGACGTCGGTGCCGTCGTTGCCGGTGACGCGCTGGACGGCGAGGTCCAGCTCCACGGGCCGGTCGGTGGTGTTGGTGTAGGGCACCTCGACGGTGGTGCGGTCTCCGCTGCTCTGCGGCCAGTCGAAGGCGCCGCCCTGGACGGCCGGGGCGCCGAGGACCGTGGCGTCGATCGCCGCCTTGACGTCGAGGCGACCGCCGCCGGTCTCGCGGACGTCGCCGGGTATGGAGGTCTTCGCGGAGGAGACGAGCGCGGCCTTGATCTGCTGCGCGCTCCAGTCGGGGTGGCGCTGCTTGACGACGGCGGCGGCGCCCGCGACGTGCGGGGTGGCCATGGACGTACCGGACATGGAGCGGTACGCATAGATGCCGCGCCCGCCCGCCGCGGCGGCCGAGATGCCGACACCGGGGGCAGCGATCTCGGGCTTGAGCGTGTGCGAGATACGGGCCGGGCCGCGGCTGGAGAAGTACGCCGTGGAGTCGTCGCGGTCGACGGCGCCGACGGTGAGCACGCTGGGGGCGCAGCCCGGGGAGGAGACGGAGTTGAGCCGCCCGGAGTTGCCCGCGGCGATGACGAACAACGTCTTGTTGGACCGGGCGAGTTGCTCGGCTGCGGTGCTCATCGGGTCGGTGCAGTCGGTGGGGGCGGGGTTGCCGAGGCTCATGGAGACGACGTCGGCCTTGTTGTCGATGGCCCACTGCATGCGGCGATGATCCACGAAGTGGCCCCGGAGCCCCGGTCGTTGAGGACCTTGCCGTTGAGCAGCTCGGTGCCCGGCGCGACGCCCTTCTTCTTTCCGCCGCTCGCCGCGCCCGTGCCGCCCACCGTGGAGATGGTGTGGGTGCCGTGGCCCTGCAGGTCGCCGTCGGTGGAGGAGTCGGTGAAGTTCTTGGATGCGGCGATCCGGCCCTTCAGGTCGGGGTGTTCGGCGTCCGCGCCGGTGTCCAGGACCGCGACCCTGGTGCCCTTGCCGTCATAGCCGGCAGCCCAGGCCAGGTCGGCGCCGATCTGGGCGGTGGACTTCTCGAGGGTGGCCTCGACCTTGCGGTCCAGCCAGAGCTTCTTGAGGCCGGAGCCGGAGCGCGAGCGGCGGGAGGTGATGTCCGCCCAGAAGTCGGCGCCCCGCTTCTTGTCGGCCTTCAGCGCCACACCGTCGGCCGCCTTCAGCACCGGGCCGCGTGCGGCGCCGCGCGGGGTGACGGGCACGGTGCGGGCGACGTCGACGGAGGCGTCGTAGACGGCGATCAGGGGGACGGCGTCGGTGTGCGCGTCGTCGTATCCCTGCCGGATCAGGCCGGTGACGTTGAAGAGCTCCTCGTCGGCCCTGCCGGCGGCGAGGGCCTCGGCAGCGCCCTCGGGGTAGGCGTAGAGGTCCTGGCCCGTCTGACGGGTCTCCAGCAGCGGCACACTGCCGTCCTCGCGCGGCAGCGCGGTCGCGGCGCTGCGCCCTGAACGGTCGGTGCTCACCAGGACCTTGTCGCCGGTGACGAGGGTGACCGTGACGGGCTTGTCCGTCTGCCGTGCCACGGCCGTCTTGCTTCCGACGAGTGGTCTGCTGCCAGTGGCGTCGTCCTGCGGCCTGGCGGCCACGGACGGCGCGACCGCGGTGACGGCCAGGACGGCGGCGGTTGCCACCCCCAGGGCCGTACGCGATATCGGGCGCATCGCTCTCCCTTGCTTGTCATTGCTGCGGTGGCGACACCCTGGCAAAGGAGCGGGCGGTGAGGGAATGATGTTGTGCGGCGGGAATATGCCGTGGCCGTTTCCCGCCACGGACGCCGTGGAAGCTTCGCTTCCGGGATGGAGGCAGGGGTGCTGAGAGCAATAGGTCTCGACGAGACGCAGGAATCGGCGTACCGCGTCCTGGTCATGCTCGGCGCCGCCGATGTCCCCGATCTCGCACACCGGCTCTCGCTCACCGAGACCGCCACGGCAGGTGCGCTACGACGGCTCGAGCAGCAGGGCCTCGCTGCCCAGTCCTCGGCCCGTGCGGGACGGTGGGTGGCGGCCCCGCCCGGCGTCGCCCTGGGGGCGCTGCTCACTCAGCAGCGGCATGAGCTGGAGCAGGCCGAACTGGCCGCGGCGCTGCTGGCGGATGAGTACCGCGCCGAGGCAGCGGAGCCTGCGGTACACGACCTGGTCGAGGTGGTGACGGGCGCGAGCGCCGTCTCGCACCGCTTCCTCCAGCTCCAGCTGGGCGCGACCCAGGAGATCTGCGTCCTGGTCACCGGCAAACCGGTCGCCGTCACTCCCGTGGACAACGCGGCCGAGGAGCGGGCCGTGAACCGCGGGGTCGCCTACCGGGTGGTGCTCGAGCGCGAGGCGCTGTCGCTGCCCGGCCAGCTCACCGAGCTGGCCGCGGGGCTGGGACGCCGTGAACAGGTCCGGGTGGTCGAACAGGTGCCGACCAAACTGGTCGTGGCAGACCGCACCCTGGCGATGGTGCCGCTCAGCGCGCGGGGCGCTGAGCCCGCGGCCCTGGTGGTCCATGCGAGCGGGCTGCTGGAGTCGCTGATGGGCCTGTTCGAGGAGGTGTGGCGAGACGCGCTGGCGCTGCGGCTCGGCGGGCGCGGAGAGGTCATCGAGGAGGAGCCGGCGGGACCTGGCGCCACCGATCTTCAGATCCTCTCCCTGCTGCTGGCCGGTATGACCGACGCGAGCGTCGCCAAACAGCTGGAGTTGGGGCTGCGTACCGTACAACGGCGGGTGAAGGGGCTGATGGCGCTGGCGGGGGTCACGAGCAGACTACAACTCGGCTGGAATGCGTACGAACTGGGCTGGGTCGCCGGCGGCCCGGCGGGGCCCCTATCGTCCTAGCTACTTGCTCCTGAAAAAGGCTTCGGGCGGTGATGGGGCCCTGCTGTGGGATGGCGGTGTGTTGTCAGCTTGTCGATGGTCCGTGCCTTACCGGGTGAGAACGCTCATTCGCTGGAGGTTGTAGGCGAAGATCCCCAGTCCGGCCCAGGCCTGGGCGCCGGCCAGGCGACGCAGGCGGGTGCGACGGAAGCCGAAGCTGCGCTTGAGGTGACTGATACGGGCCTCGACGCCGACTCTCCAGTTACGCATCCGCCGGAATGGGCGACTTTGCTCGTACTCACGCCGTGTCTTTCCAGGTTTTCCGGCGCGTTGCAGGCCGATCCGCTGGACACCGAGTTCAGCCAAGGCGAGATCGTTGGCCGCGGTGCCGAAGCCGCGGTCGGCCACAACTGTGCCGGGGGGCGGCCGGTCAGTGACACGGTGCGCTCCACCGAAGGAACCAGTTGCGGCGCATCGGCCGGATTCCCTCGCTGGACCTGGTGGTCGACGATGAAGCCGCGTTGGTCCTCGGCCACGAGCGTGGTGTAGCCGAACTGGGTGGGGTGCTGGGGCTTGCCCTTGCGAATCGGCCGGGCGTCGGGGTCGGCCAACGAGACCAGCCACTCGGGGATGGTGCGGATGCCCGCCAGCCGCAAAGCGGTCTGCTCCAGCAGTCGGCGGGTGCCCGCCGCGGTCGCGGCCAGCTCGCCCACCAGGTGCGCAAGTCGTCCCGAAGGCCGCTTGCCCAGCGTGCGCCGGGCATTGCGCTCCACCGCCGCCACGTCCCGCAATGTCGCGCGGGCCACGGCGGCGATTTCACCGGTGAGCCGGTCGATCTCGCCCAGCGCCTGGCCGGTGCGCCGCCGCAGCGTGCGCGAGATTTCCTCCAAATGGCGCCCCACTGACCGGCTGAAATCACGGAAGCGGGTGCGCTTGGCCGCCTCCGACGCCTTGATCCGCCCAACCAGCCGCCCCAGCTTGCGTACCCCGTGTTCGAGCAGGTCGGCGTCCGTGGGATGGTCGATGTCGGCTTCCATCACGGTGGTGTCGATGCGCAGCTTGCGGCACCGCAGCAGCTTGTCCTCGACCAGCTTGCCCAACAGGGCGGCGTTCAGCTCTTTCACCGTCTGCGCTCCGCTGCGGCGCACCAGCTTGATCAACGTGGTCGGGTGCGGCACGGGGGAGGCCGGCGGGATGCGGCAGAACCGGCGCCGGCTCAACGAGTCCGCGACCTCACGGCACAGGGTCTCGTAACCCAGCTGGTAGCGGTGCATGAGATACAGCAGGCGCAGCAGCGTCTCCACCGGTACCGACGGCCGCCCCAGCCGCTCGGTGAACCTCGCCCGCCACGGAGCGATGAATCGCTCGTCGTCCAAGAACGCATCGACCCGAGCCAGCTCGGCGGGTAACTGCCGCGCATGTTCCGGCAGCACCTCCCACCAGGCATCCTGCACTCCCGCGACACGCAACACCGCCCCACCCCCGGCCGCAACGACCCGCCTCTACTGTCGCGGCCATGGCCCGGCCCTCACCAGCTCTCCCCAGAGGACAACCCAGAGGCAGTCCCGGACTTCTTCAGGGGCGACTCCGACAGAAGCACCCATGCTCTACCGGCAGTTGGGAGACGACGGACGTTCAGCCGAACGTGTCAACCATGTCCAGAGCACAAACGGTCAAGCATCTCCTGAGACCTCACATCGAGAGCTGAGCTGGTGAAGTCGGCCCGGGGCGCGGTGCCGGTCTTTCGACCGGTACATTTCCCCGGAGCCGCTTCCCGAACCGGGCATGTGACTTGGCGCCGCACCTGGCTCTCCACAAGCCCCGAGGGCTTCGTGGTAGTTGTCCTCATCCCGTAGCGCGAGCTCTTCGTATGGTTAGCTCATGCCAGGGGCGTCGGATGTGGCTCTCAGGCCGCGGCGACGAGACGGTTCCAGTCGGTGGCTGAGGGCCAGGCTCTGGGGCCGAGGCGGCCACGAAGTCGCAGGAGGTCGGCGGCCATTCCCTCTGCGCACCGAAGGCCCTCTGGACGGCACTTGGGGTCTGCCTCGGCGATATACACGTGGGCGAAGACCCGCTGGCGTTCCGGGTGGGACAGGTGCTCCCGCAGGCGGTGGGCTACCCCTCCATCGCGCCATGCCTTGCCGAGCCAGCGGAGTCGGCCGTCAGCGTCTACGGCCAGATAGAGGCACACCAGCACGTTGCTGAGCGCGTCTAGAGTGGCGTACCGCGCGGGGAGACCAAGGTCCATCTTGCGGGGCCAGTCTCCCCTGGTCAGCGGTCCCAGGCTGGTACGGGCATACATCAGGGCGCGGTCGTCGATGGTGGGGCCGGCGAGCGGCTCGGGGCAGCAGTCGCGCTTCACAGGTCGATCACCGTCTTCATGGTCTCCGTCAGCGGATTGGACAGCCCTTCCGTGATCGCGAGGATGGTCCTGATGTCCTGGAGGTGGATCATCACAATCTCTGGCTCTGCAGGTTCCACTCCGGCCAGGGTCCGGGCACGTCCTGCGTCTTCCGCCAGAGACTTGAGTGACGCTGCCTGTTCGCCAGCGGCCTCGAAGGCGGCGTGAGTCGCCCTTACCTGGTCGATCAACTCCAGGCGGAGCCGAGCCGTCCTGGCACTCTGGCTCTCATACTGGTCGCGTGTGTAGGCCGGCGGCTCAAGGTCATCCTCCTGTTGCTTGGGATCCTCCTCCAGTGGCGACTGGTCGGACTCAATCCCCTCATCTTGGCCGTTCGTGTTCTCCCTGGGGAGATTGGGGAAGAGGTCGTCGAACCACTCCTTATCGGCCAGAACGCCAAGCCGGGGCATCCCATTGGCATCGGGGGCGGAGAAGGTGCCAGCGGGGCAGCCAGGGAATCCCTCGGTGGCGTCCGGGGCGTGGAGGACGGAGCGTGCGAAGGACAGGAGCAGCTGGCGGGTGACGTGGGGATGGTCGGGCTTGTCGTAGGCACGGGTGAGCGCAGCGATGGCGTTGGAGGGTGTGCGACGCACACCCTTACGGTTGCTGCGATTTCGGAGCCCTGGCCAGCAGTGATGAACGGTTCGGGAGCGTTAATCATGCCGGCGAGCAGATTGCCACGGTGGACGAACTGCTGGGCGACGGCCGTGGCCCAGACCTCGGTGCGCCGCCTGACTTTCTGACCCGAGGTACCGTTACCAGTACACCAGGGGGCCTCCATGAGCGCTTTCCTGACAACGGGCCAGTAGCGGCCTGTGCGCCGGTGAGTCCCGGACCGCTGGCCGGCGGGCCGGGGCGGGACCAGGGGGAACATCATTGCTGTGATGCACCGGATCGCCGCGTCGCGCAGGGCATGCGGGGTGACCGGCTCGGTTGCAGGCAGCAGCACAGCGAGAGGCTCGAGGGGGCCGGAACCCAGGAGCGCGTCAGCAATTGACCCTGTGTCCAGGACGGCGTCGGGCGCGCTGCCATCCTGGACAGCCTGGTTCAGGACGAGGTTGGCGAGCAGGCCGTCGTCCTGATACGCCTTGACGATGCTGGACCACAGCGCGAGGCTGCGCTCCGTGTCAACGAAAGCCAGCTGGCCACGCAGGTGGTCATGGACGTTCAGTTCACGCAGGGAGGCCTCGAGGCGCTCGGGGACCGCAGCGCCAACGACCACACGCACCGGGACCTGGGCGATCTTCTTGGCGCGTTCGGCGGTCTCATCCGCGTCGCGGTCCGGATTGGCGTACCGAGTGTTCAGCCGAGTGCTCAAGCGCCGCAGGATCGCGCTGTGCCCGCGCAGGATGAGAGCGGGGTCCTCCTTCTCTCCCTCGATGAGCAGCAGCGGCTGCGGCACACCCATGATGATCTGGTGGGCCTGCAGCCCGTAGATCTCCAGGCTGCAGTCGGCGCGGTTGTTACCGGTGACCCGCACTGGACGCCAGGCCTCGATGGCCTCACCGTCCAGGCCCGTCATCCGGAATAGCTGCAGGACGACGGTGGCGCGGTCGCGCTGTCCCTCCTGCACGAGGGACTCCTCCAGGTCGTACGGGCGCAGCTGTCCTCGCTTGCGAAGCATGGCCGTGGCGTACTGCTGAACGGAAGCCGCGACCTCGACAGGCAGCAACTCGGTGGTCAGCGCCGCAGTAGGGCGGCCGTCCTCGCGGTGCGTTTCGATACGGGGCAGCGGGCGGCGGCCGTTGAGCGCAGCCTCGGCCCTCTCGTGCTGCTCCACCGCCTGCTTGTGGCGCTCCTCGGCATCTTTGAGCGCGGTCTGGGCGGCCTCCTTTTCCACCTGCGTCGCGGCGGCCCCGGTCTTGCGCACGGCCGCCTTGACGCGCCTCAGCGCCGCCTCCGCGCGAGCCAGGCTGATCTCGGCGGCTACCAGCTTCGGCTGCAGCTCGACGGCCTCCGGAGTGGAGCGTACCCAGCTGGTGCGAGTGCGGTCGTTAAGCCACCACGGCACGGAGCCGGCTCCGTGCAGATCAACGTTGAGACAGAGCATGGTCTGCGGTGTGTCACGCCCCTCGACGTGGTAGGCGGACTGGCGCAGCACCCGGCGTCCGGAGCGCTGCGTCTCCACGATGCGCTTGGCCTAGCCAACTCCGAGGGCCGGTGCGAGGCCATGCTTCACGGCAGCCTCGGGCAACGGAACGAGACCTTCGTCTTCGCAGGTGTTGACGATTGCCTCGAAGAGCTTCTCCGACCAATCGATGCTGGTCGGATAGGGGTAGGGGCCCTGAGGGCCGTTGCGGGGTGCCACGACGCACCACCTCTCCCCCCGGCTGGATCGCCGGGCACGGCACGCACCCGGGATCACGCAGCCACCCGTTCCAGGGGTGGGCGCGAGGCCGCCGAAACCTCAGGGGCCCCTGTGGGGGCCTCCATCGGCTCGACCGTCTGCCCGGCAGAACCGCCTGCCAGGCACTCACCGCGCAGAAAGTTGTCCCTGTGCGGGAACGGTGTGCGCACTGGAGTGACTTCATCCCTCCGCCGACGGCGGCACGGGGGCAAGACGGCCCAGAAGGCCACAGACGTGCGGATGAACCGTAATCGACCCTGCTGAATGGTTGTCAAGTCACTTGGTTCAAAGGGCAGTCAAAGATAAAATGCGCCGCTCGCCGAGGCGCCTGACCGCATGCACGTATCGATGGGCATGCCATTGTCGCCCCGCTCGCTCGTGCTCATCTTGTGGTGAGGCTTCCCTGTCTCCTTGCAGCCGCAGGGCTGACCGATGACGTGCGGGACCTTGCAGGTGCACCGGACCAGGCCAGGCAGCGGGTACTTCAGCGCGGCGGCGCCCTCCGAACTCCGCCTTGTACTCCTCTGACCACGTGGCCAGCAGGGCCCGGAGCTGGCCACTCTGCTCGGGCTCGACAGACAACCGTCGCTTTGATCACGCCCTTGTGCTCCTTGCGGCCCGCGATCCGGGCGGACACACCGACAGGGTCAGCAGACGTCGTCTTGCGAACGCCAGGAGCGTGCCATACGAGTCATGATTCGCCATCCACAGAGGCAGAGAAAGGCGCTAGCCGTAATTGCTGCCGCCGTGACCGAAAGGTACAGAGCACCTGAGACAGGGTTTCCGTAGCCCGCAGTTATCGGGGATGTTAGCCATGAGGAAGCTAGCGCGCCTCCTAGGGAAGCCAGGACGGATGGCACGAACATTGACCAGAATGCTATAGAAGCATAAATCCTTACATTTCCCGTCAGGATAATTATTGGCGCAACCTCGCGCCCGAATCGCAAGAACTCACCGAGGAAACTAATCCCGACAGCGAATAGGGTGAACACCATACCGATGATGCCGAGAAGCCGAACCCATTTTGCGGAAGACGCAAGGTCCCTCGCGCCCAGTTCCCAGCTATTCCCCAACGGCTCTACCTTTGCCCTCATCGCGAGGGTGCTTCGTGCGATCATTCGCAACGATGAGACGGGGAGATTCTTGCCGGATTTCGAGAATAGAAAGAGGGAACTGTTTTCGGTATGGTCAGTATCGAGGCGGTAAACAGGATTTAGTCTGATTTCAATACGTCCAACCGTCGGCGCCCCACTCGAGTTCCAGCGAATAAGTTCTGAAACTCTCTGATCGATGCTTCGTGGGGGAACTTCGGAACGCTTGCAGGGTGCTGCCAGGGCGCGTAGCGCTGCACATGAACCAGAGATTGAAAGGGATCTCAGGCCACTTTCATTTGGCGCTGACATATTTATCGCCGCGATCTCAACATCCTGGGGAAGCGAATTCGAGAAATCCCGAACCTTTGATGCTGTAGAGGCACCCGAGACCGTCACAAGTGAAGTGCCGATTCGATCTTGAGAATCTCTTGCCAGCTTGGCATTAGCGCCAAGCAGGCCTGTCCAGAGTTGCGTCTGTACGACGAGAAATATGGCTACCATCAATGCTGTAACGAATCGAGCCGTAGAACGGCTCTGCAGTGCCGTCCTGCGCCCCGAAAAAATCATCCCGGAGTTCCCTGCTCTTGTCCCCGCTGCCGAAAGAATCGAGCCTCCCTGAGCTACCGCTAGGCTTACTAGTGAAGGAAGTGCAGTCAGGGTTCCCAACGTCCCTATGACGTATATGGGGAGTCGCCATTCGGTACTCGCTAGTCCCGGGCCACGAACTGCCAATATGAATGACAGCGGAAAGATCCAAGGCCACCATCTCGTGTGTTTGTAGACGCGAGTTCCGATATGGAAGTAGCGGGATTTTCTGGTTCCTGGGGTTAGGGCTACAGCCGCGAAAAGAATTACGATCACGGAGAGGGTAAAGGTGCCGACGAGCTTTTGTAGAGAGCGTGTAGCATCGGCAGAATAAAGAATAAAGTCCACACCAGGGAAAGGAATGTTCCATTTCAAAGCTGGCGTGACGGCTGCAATGCTGGCGAGGCAGCCAACCGCTACCGGTGTTATAGACTCACCGATTACGAAAATAATCCTGGAGCGCAGCCCAGCACCGAGAAGCTCGAGCAACGCGACACGGCGCTCCCGTGCAGATGAACCGGTACGAACCGAAGAGATCAAAAGCGCCGAGGCTGGCAACAGAAGGAATCCGACGACTCCGGCAGAAAACATGGTGAAATTCGGCAGCGACCTACTCTCACCCCAATATATTTCAGACGGTCTCCCGAAGCCAGAAATTTTATACATATCCCGAGAGTCGAGCATGGCGCGGGCCGGTCGCACGTAGGCAAATCTTTCGGACGGCGACTGCAGGCCATCAGAGGATATAAATCCTGCAAATCTTCCGTAACGAGATTTGATGCCATCGTCTGCGCCGGCCATGACGAGCGCCTCGGACAGCACAGCCTCACCAGGCTGAGGCCATTTCACAAGCCCAGGGGGAGGTGGAGCATTGTCCGAGAGGGGTTCGATGTAAGCCAGGAAGAACTGCGATCCGTCGATGTCGTCAGTATCCGGTGACCACAGAGCTACCGCACTATGGGTCCCGTCTTGACGAACTGGAAGTGGACTTCGAGCAGCACCGCGAATGTCTCGCCCCTCATAAGTCGCTGACGCAAGCATGAGGGAAAAGATGGCGAGGATGAATATAAAGGTTGACAGGCAGATTGACCAGAACCTTATCTTTCCCCCTTCGGCCGATGTGGAAGCCCGTCGCCCCGCCGCGAGCAATTGTAGGCTGAGCGGTCGTCCATCTACCATTCTCATGAAGGAAACTCCGTGCTCTCTCGGCTTTGTACATTGACCTGGCCATCCCGCAAACACAGTGCTCGCTGCGCACCTGAGGAAACGTAGGCATCATGTGTGACTACAATCAAACCGCAGCTCCATTTCCCGGGAAGGCTGTACAGGAGTTCTGCCACACTTTCCTTGTTTGCCGTGTCGAGTGCCCCTGTGGGCTCATCTGCCAAGATAAGTGCGGGATGATTAATCAGAGCACGCGCCACAGCTACCCTCTGGCGCTCGCCTCCTGATAGCGCACCAGTCAGCTTTAGTTCCGGCGCAATCCCGAGATCCTGCAAGAGTTCTGCGGCACGGGAAAAAGCTTGCTTCTTGTGAGCTCCATTGAGCAATCCGGCAATGGCAACGTTCTCCAAGGGACTCAGTTCCGGCAGAAGTTCACCGAACTGGAATACCATTCCAATGTGTTTTCTGCGGTATCGAGCTATCTCACGGGGTGATGCGCCCGTTATCGAGAATCCGGCTACAGTTATCGAACCTTCGGATGGTTGCTGCAATCCCAGAACGAGGTTCAAAAGTGTCGACTTACCACTGCCACTAGGCCCTGAAATTGCCAGGGATTCACCACGCCTCAGTAGCAGGCTCACCGAATCCAGGAGTTGTCGCTCTGCGATTCTGTACGACACATCATTGATCTCAAGAATTGAATCCATGCTTGTATCCTTCTTCGTGCAGCGGGTTCAAGAAAAGATTAGGCCCCCCTTCCGAATTGGCGAGAAACCAAAGAAGAAGGGAGGCCTGAATCGAACGCTACCTCTACCGGTCCCAGCCGCTGCAATCGTCCGGCCAGTTGTTGATGTACTCGCACGTCTTCAAGGCCACAATTCCCTCACTGACGAACGAACTCACACTCGAATTACCATTCCCGCGCTTCTCCCACAGAGTGTCAACGTTTCCCGAGAGAGCTCTTTCGTACTGTGCCTTCACCGGGTGGCCGTCAGCCTTGATGTCCTTAATCCAGACGTACCCATCATCGTTCTTGCATTGGGTTTTATTGCACTCAGAGGTCCAAGCTGCGGCGCCGTTGGTGTTTGCCGAGAGGGAATAGGCCGGACTCGCGCCAAGTAGGAAAATCCCTGCAAGGGCTACACCGCAGATGTTCTTCATGCTCTTATTCATTGATTTCTCCCCGATGTGAACAGGCTCAAAAGTGCCCGTCGATATATTTGGGATGATCTGGCCTGGAAGCTGCTTCCAGAGGAAGTGCCTCCGGATCGGCCGTGATCGACTTGCCCAATGGACGCAACGTCCGTACAGCTCGAGTTCTGCGCATCCCGCGATTTCTGGCGCCCCATATGCCCTGAATTGCATGCTGCACGCCGCCAGCTGCTACGCGAAGTGCTGAACGAGCCACCTGAAACGGCCATGGCGGGTGCGACAGCAGACTTCCTGCAGGACGCCTGGGAGGGTCGTGCGCCCGGAGTAAGGCGTCAGCATCTGCCACCTTCGCACACGATGTGCACGTCACTGGTCACTCAGTGCACAACCCGTGAAGACTTTGTCGCGATCACGGGTCGAAGATCAAGCAGCGAAAGGTCTGAATTAGGCATCTAAAAGATCAAATATGTAACACCTTTATTGAATCGTTACCCTGGGATGGTCGCCTCTGTCCTTGGTGGCCAACGGCTACGGCAGCTTCCCGACGTGGACCATGGTGGGCTGAAGGGTGGTGACCTGTACTGCAGGGAACGCCTAGGCCGCAGCGCGCGCGATTGGTGCCACCCCTTGGTGTGCGCCGGGGACACTGTGCGCGGGTCTGGCCGGGCTTCAGCGTCGATGCTGCAGAGGCCGCGATCCCTGTCCTCGTTCATTGCTGAGGGCGCAGGGCTGCGCGGACTCCGCGGTGGCGGGGCCCCGTTCGAAGCGGTTATGCGTGGCGAGGTGACGCATCCGTATGGATGCCCCAGCCAGATGACTCGTTATCAGAACTAGTGGAATCTTTCCATGCTTGATCTTTGATGGAGGCGCGCGGCAGAGTCGTCACAGGTTGTGCACTGAGTGACCAGTGATGTGCACGATGTGTGGGGGTGGGGGATGTGTTGACGTCTGTGTCCGGGCGTGTCCGTGTGCTGATCGTGGCCTTGGTGCTGTCGGTAGTTGCCGGTGGTGGCTGGCTGATCAGAGTGGCCGTCGACGACGCCGGTGGGTCCGACAGCGCGGCGTACCGGGGGCCGAAGCCTGCGGCGCATCAGGATCCGGTGTCTCCCAAGGAGCGGCGGGAGCAGACCCGGGACCGCGCGAAGCCGACCAAGTCGCGTGGTCTGCGCCCGACGAAGAGCAAGCCCGCCACGTCCGCGCAGATCAAGCTGCACCGGCAGAACCAGCGGCACTTGAAGGCCGCAGGGCCGAAGCCCCTGGGCGTGGCTGCTGGTTCGGGTTCTGGTGTCCGCCCCGCCTCCTTTACAACCCGTGTGGATACGGCCGCAGCCGCAGCTTCGTATTCGAGCGGTGCACTGTGGCAGGTGACAGCCGATCCGTTCGGGAACACTGCTGCCCAGCAGGGCGGCTTCCTCATGGCGCTCGGTAACCACATCGGTGCCGCCGTTCCGGGCGAGCCGCTCCAGCTGTCCGCTGCGATCTACCAGGCCGGCGGGGCCACTGGCGAAGTGCACCCAGTCAAGGTGCGCTGGAAACTGGACGCCTACAGCTGCCGTCTCAGCAACGACGACATCAAGTGGTTCGACTTCGGCCAGACGGTCTCAGCACCGACACTGAACACCGGTGTGGAGCTGCCGGTAGTGAATGCGTTGATCACGCTGCCCACGCCAGAGTGCACGAACCCGGTGCCGCAGTACTTCATTTACGCGTGCACGACCGTGACGGACGACCCCACTTCCACGGAGACCTGCGGCTCGTACAACTCGTACTACATCGTTCCGGCCCTGCCCGACGGAGCGGCTTGCAGTGCGCTCTGCGGTGACGCGAGCGGCTCGGCCGGCACGACGGTGATGCGCGCGGACCCGGTGAACACCGCCACGGGCGCGTTCACGGAAGCCTTCACCGACGCCCAGGTTCCTGCGCCCGGAGTCCCGCTGACGGTTGGACGCGTCTACTCCTCGGACAACACGCTCACCGGCGCGCTGGGCAAGGGCTGGCAACTGCCATGGGAGACCCGGCTGTCGATCGGGTCCAACGGTGACGCGGTCCTGATAGGCGAGGGCGGGACCCGGCACGCCTACTTGAAGAAGTCCGACGGGACGTTCACGACTCCAGGTGAGGCCCGCTCCAAGCTGGCTGCGAACGGCAGTGGTTACCAGCTGACCACCGCGGATCATTCGGCCTACGGCTTCAATGCTTTGGGGCAACTGACCGCGCTGAAGGACCGTACAGGCCGCGGTCTGACCCTGACCTACACCGGCTCCCAGCCCACACAGATCACGGATGCAGCGGGCCGGTCGGCCACGCTCGCGTACACAGGTGCGCTGCTGGACAAGGTGACACTGGCGGACGGCCGGGTAGTCGACTACGGCTACACCGGCGACCAGCTGACAAGCGTGACCGCCCTCGACGGCAAGACGGAGACCTACGGTTACGACACTTCGGGCCGCCTGAACAAGGTCACGAACGCCCGCAACAAGCAAGCCACGTTCAACGTCTACGACACGCAGGGCCGGGTGACGTCCCAGACGGACGCCCTTAGCCACAAGACCAGCTTCGTGTACTCCAAGAACGGTGTCTTCAACCAGGTCGACGTCACGGCACCGGACCAGGGTGTATGGACGGACGTCTACTACAAGAACGTCCTCTTCACGCAGCTCGATCCGCTGAACAACAAGAGCTACTACCGCTACGACAAGTTCTTCAACCGCACCAGCGCGGTGGACGCGGAGATCCGCGAGACCCAGTGGACGTTCGACAGCTCGGGCCGCATGACAGGGCGGTCCAACTCCGCGTCGGACGAGTCCTGGACGTACGACAGCAACGGCAACGTGGCCACGTACGAGGACGGCGAGTACAACAAGACCATCTACGGCTACAACACGGCCAACCAGCTCATCACCATCAAGGACCCGCTGGGCAAGACCACCGCGTACGGCTACAACCCCACCACCGGACTGCTGGAGACCGCCACCACAGCACGCGGGAAGCAGACGAAGTACGGCTACGACTCGGACGGCAACCTGGCGTCGGTGACCACGCCGAAGGGAAACAAGACCACCCGCACCTACTTCCCGTCGGGACAGGTGAAGACGGTCGTCGACCCGCGGGGCAACGTCAGCGGAGCGGACCCGGCAAAGTACACGACCGCCTACACCTACGACGACGCCGACCGGGTGAAGACGGTCACCGACGCGCGCGGCAACACCACTGCCTACGGCTACGACGAGGTCGGCAATCTCAAGACGGTCACCGATGCCCGTCAGCGCACCACAAGCTATGACTACGACGACGCCAATCACTTGTCGACCGTCACGGATCCGGCGCTGAAGCAGGCCGTGCTGGGCTACGACCCGGTCGGCCGTCTGAACAGGGAGACCAACCGTCGGGGTGCGGTCGTCACCTACCAGTACGACAAGGCCGGCAATCAGATTCAGGTGGTGAGCGCTCGCGGCAACGCCACCGGCGCCGACGCGAAGCAGTACACCTGGACGACCGGCTACGACAAGGTCGGCAACCGCAAGACCGTCACAGACCCGCTGGGCAAGACAACCGCATTCACCTGGGATGCCGACAACCGGCCCGTGTCGGTCACCGACCCGCTCAGCCACACACGCAGCGTCACGTATGACGACAACGGCAGCGTCGTCAAGACGACTGACGGCCTCGGTCACGGCATGACGCTCACCTACGACGATGACAACCGGCTCGCCACGTCGAAGACCTGGGCCGGTTACACGACCAGCTACGAGTACGACGACGACGGCCACCTCTCCGCAGAGGTCTCCCCGGAAGCCGAGCGCACCAGCTACAGCTACAACGACGACGGGCAGCTCGACACTTCCGTCGACCCGCGGGGCAATGTCAGTGGTGCTGACCCGGCGAAGTACACGTGGTCCTACGGCTACGACCCGGCCGGCCATCCCACCTCTGTGACCGACCCGCTCGGACACAAGCAGTCGACCGGCTATGACGCTCTCGGCAACATCGCCTCGGTCACCGACGCACGCAAGAAGCAGACGGTCTACGAGTACGACGAGCTCAACCGGCCCAAGAAGGTCACCGCCCCGGACGCCGGCACCACCACCTTCACGTACAACACAGCCGGCTTGCTGGACACCACCACCGACGCCAACACCCACACGAGCACCTACGGCTACAACGCCGAAGGCCAACTGACCTCGGTCAAGAACCCGCTCTCCAAGACCGTCACTTACGAGTACGATCTCGACGGGAACCGCACCAAGGTCACCAACGCCCGCGCGCAGACTGTCATCACCACGGTCGACGCCCGCAACCTGCCGACGAAAATCACCTACTCCGACGGCACCCCGACAGAGATCTACGTCTACGACGACGCGAGCCGCCTCAAGGACGTCACCGACGCCACCGGCACCCGCACCCTGACCTACGACAACGACGACAAGATCCTCTCGATCACGTCACCGGGGGCTACGAAGCCGTTCAGCTACAGCTGGAACACGGACGACACCCTCAAGTCGCGCACTTACCCGGACAGCCGGGCCACCAGCTACACGTACGACAAGGTCGGTCGGATCAAGACCCAGACGGCCAACAGCAAGGCCGTCAGCTACGGGTACGACAAGGCAGGCAACCTCACCTCGGTCGCCCTGCCCACCACCACGGCCCGCAGCGAGACCCGCACCTACGACGAGGCCGGCCGCCTGGCCTCCATGACCACGCCGACCCTCAGCAACACCTACACCTACGACGAGAACAACCGCTTGGTCGCGGACAAGCCAGGCACCGGCTACCCGGCCCGCTACGGCTACGACGACACAGGCCGCATGACCAGAGCCTGCACCGACACCTCAGCCACCTCCTGCCTGACCGGCACCAGCGGATCCACCTACGCCTACGACAAGGTCGGCAACCTCAAAAGCACGACCAGCTCCAGCTCCACCACGACCAACGAGTACGACGCCGGCGACCAACTGTCCTCAACGACCGTCGGCACGACCAAGACCAGCTACACCTACGACGCAGACGGCAACCAGACCAAGGACGACGACGGCACCTACGCCTACGACCCAGCAGGCCGGGTCAAGTCCGCCACCATCGGCAGCGACAACTTCTCGTTCCTAAACGACGCCGACGGCAACCGCACCGTCTCCAACAAGAACAGCGCGCTGATACGCACGTCCCGCTGGGACATCAACGGCGACCTCCCGCAGATCGCCACCGACACCGACTCCTCCGGCGGCCTGCTGGCGGACTACCACTACGACCCGGACGGCACGGCCCGCTCCATGGACCGCACCGCCGGCAACTACTACTTCACCCAGGACCGACAGAACTCCGTCAGCGCCGTCTACGACGCGGCGGGCGTCGACAACTACCACTACACCTACAGCGCCTGGGGCACCTCCACCGGCACCGCCACCATCACCGACGGCCAGACCAGCATCTTCGGCTACACCGGCCAGTACAAAGACCAGTACCTGCCCGACCGCCTCCAACTGCGCGCCCGCTCCTACGACACCACCCAGCGCCGCTTCACCACCCAAGACCCGGTCCCGGCCGCTGCCGACAGCCCCAATCAGTCGCCCTACAACTACGCCGACAACGACCCCGCCAACCTCTCCGACCCCTCCGGCAACTGCCCGATGTGCATCGGAGCAGCCATCGGCGGCATCGTCAGCGGCGGCGTCTACGCCTTCACCCACCACGACGACTTCGACTGGGGAGACTTCGCCGCAGCTACCGGCGAGGGCATGGTCATCGGCGCGGCCGGCGGCTTCCTCGCCCCAGCTGGCGCCAGCCTGGCAACCCAGCTCGGGCTGCAGGGCGGGCGCGCCCTTGCAGTCACAGTTGCCACGGACGCCGCAATCGGCATGGGCTTCGCCTGGGCCATCAACACCGCTCAATGCCAGCCGACCACCCCTCTCGACCTCCTCGTCGGCGCTCTCACCGGCGGACTCGGCAGTCTCGTAGGGCCAGCCTGGCGGTGGGGCAAGGGACTCTTCAGCAAGAAGCCTGCACTTCCCCCGCGGTTCGGCCCCGGAGCGGCGCACTCGAGTGATCCCGCATTTAGTGGGGGCAGCGCAGATTCAGTCTTCCTGTATAAGGCTCCTCAACGAGGCCTCGGGGAGCATCAAAGAGTCAATGGATACAGGAAGGAAGATTTCCCTGGAGATCCGGATGACATGTACGCAGAATGGGATGGAAAGGCCTATTTCGGTCTCGGTGATGACGGGAAAAGGGTGGCGGAAGGATATGCTGAATCCTATGGCGAAGGGGTAATTGTGATCAAAATTCCCGCCGCCGACTACGAAAAATACTTCCGGAAGCATCAATACAACTACCAAGGGGGCCCCGCACAGGAGGTCACAATCCCTAACTATGACCTTGAGAAGCTTAATCAATATCCGAGGGATTGGTACAAATAATGAATCGTGACCAGGACTGGAGTGAGGCGAAGCGGCTCCTGCCATTCGGGACGCGAGTGCAGGGTATCGTCAAGAAGTCGTACCCATTCGGAATGTTTGTGCATGTTCCAGAGTTCTCAAGCGTCAAATTCGTGGTAGACGCCGTCTCGTATGTACCGAATGGAAGAATCACTGATTCGACACATTGGCCAGCGGTTGGTTCTTCGATCGAAGGAGTAGTTGTCGACCATGTTGAACACAATCGGGAGATTAAGCTTCGTGTTGAGTAGTGCGCGCTGCGGCCATGGCTGGCCGACAGGGGGGCGGGGCGTGGCGGGGGATCGCGCGCATTAACGACAGGCGGCTCTTCGCCGCCGCGGCAGCCAGTGGACTGGTGGACTACCGCGGCTGTGAAGCCTGCCCGGCCGGACACCTGCGCTCGCGCGAGCGGTGCTGACTGTCCTGTTGCCCGCCGACGCGTTGCCGCTTACCTCGCGGCACGTGACCCAGCGGGCGATGGCCTTACTCACGGCGGCCGCGGCCGCCGTGAGACGCGGGTGCAACTGGGCCTCCACCGCGTGATGTGATCCGCATCACGTCGATCGGGTCATTTCGATGTCTCAACACGCCAGCTCTTACATCACGGCAGAATCTGCCTCCCTCCTGCAAGCGTTGGGCAGCCCGATGTCTCATGAGACATGCAGATCGTGGAGAACAGGTCCACGCCGATCATGTCGCGGGGCTGCCGGGCGTGCTGCGCGGGCGTTCGGTGGGCGCGATCGAGACGACCGGCTTCGAAGAGCCGCCGGACCAGGTCGAGTTCGTACGAAGGGAGGCGGCGACACGGCACATCCCCGTGACCCGGGCCGTGGCGGGGGAGCGGCGGCGCACGGGAAACCTCGACTGGCGGGTGTTGTGGCCGCCTCCGAGCCCGGCCCCGACGCCGGACGGCCCGAACGACGCCAGTGTCGCCTTGATCGTACGGTCGGCGGGACTGCGGCTGCTGTTGCGGGCGACCTCGAACCCCCGGCCCAGCGCGCCCTGTTGAGATCGCCGACGGCCGCTGAGCTGGAAGCAGTGGATGTTCTCAAGGTCGCCCACCACACTTTCCTTGTAGAACATCTACTTGAGGGTTTTCGGCGCCAACTCCAGTGATCCCCGGCGGCTGGTCGGCGCTGCGGAACAGACTGGTCGTCCAACGACGAGGGAGGGGCCCGTGGGCGTCAAGAAGATCCTCACGATCAAGCTGGAGATCGAGGTCAACGAGAAGGTGACCCGGTCCAGGCGGCTGAGCGACACGTACGGCGAGGTAGTGATGGCTGCCATGGAGGCGGCTCGCGCCCACATGCCGACGGACAGCATCGAACAGATCACTACTCAGGCGCGCTGGGAGTACCGCCACTGGGACCCGGACCCGATCACCTACCCCAAGGGTGAGGACCCGGAGATCGAGGACTTTGATGACGAGGACTTCGTGTTCGAGGAGGAGGACTGATCCTCCGAGGCCACGAAAGAGCCCCGGCCACCTCTCGGGGACCGGGGCCCTCCTCTCGCCTCGCGAGATCGGTGGAGCCTCTACGGGCTTGACCCCGCGAGGGAGCTGGGAGACCTCTGCTCGTCCCGCCACTCGACGACGAGGGCGTCCAGGGTCTGGAGGAAGGCGGTGTGCGTCCCGGCGGCGTTGGCGGCCTCGATCACCTCACTGAGGAACTCGTACGCCTGCTCGTCCGGCAGGCCGCTCAGCCAGGGGAACACGATGCTCTTCAGGCCCTCAGCCACCCGATCCGCTCCGGGTGCGGCACGCTGACGCTCAGCTTCTCGTCACTGGGGGCGTCCCACTCGGCGCCTCCCCCGGCAAGCGGTCGGAGCACGTACGTGCCGCCGTGGACGTCGGTGATGATCCCGTTCCTTTGAGCCTCGTGGTCGTACACCTGGTCGCCGATCCACGGCTTGCTGTCCCTCACCGCGCTCCCTCGTATCGGATCTCGGCCCAGACCGTCTTGCCCCAGCGGTGGAGGTCGGTGCCCCAGCGGTCCGAGAGGGCTTCCACCAGGACGAGGCCACGGCCCCGGATCTGGTCGCCGTTGGAGTCCGTCCGCATGAGGGGGATGTCCCGGGAGCGGTCGACCACTGCGAGCCGGACCCAGCCCTCCTTGCGTAGGACGATGATCCGGATCGCGGGGAGGCGAGCGTGGTCGACGGCGTTGGAGACTAACTCGGTGATCAGGATCAGGGCATCGTCGACTATGTCTTCCTGCCCCCAGGCGGTGAGCGCCGTACGTACCAGGCTGCGAGCAACGCCCGCGCTCTCCGGTACGCGATCGAGAGTCTGCGAGTAACCGGGGTGCCCCGTGGGGCGTGGCGTTGCCGTCACAGTCATCAGGACCTCAGGGGGTGCGGGTGTGAGTGGCCTTACCTGAGTGAACGGCTCCTGGCTGCTGAGGGGCAGGAAATATCTGCCCGCTGTGCATCGGGCCCGACCGGAAATTTCTGTGCGTTCCTGCTCACGGATAGGGACTCACTGCCTACCGTGGGTATGTGGACGGCAATGAGCGCTTCATCAGCGTGATGGACGAGCGGGGCATGACCCAGGTCGAGTTAGCGGACGCGATCAACACCCGCTTGATCTGTGCCGGACACGACGGGACGGTCAGCGACCGGACTGTCCGCCACTGGCGGACCGGAAAAACCAGGTGGCCCCACCCCCGTCAACGGCAGGCGCTGGAGGCAGTATTCGGATGCACGGTCGAGGAGCTGGGGTTCAGCCCTCCGGCCCGAAGACCACGTCCCGCCAGCGAACCGGAGTCCCCTGTGGACCGCAGGAACTTCCTCACCGCCACCACCGGCACGACGGCCTCCGTGGTCGTCCCCTTCGTCGGTGCCCCTCCCCAGGTCGGCACCTCCGACGTCATCCGGCTCCGTAGCGGGCTGGACGCCCTGATGGCGCTGGACCGCAACAGAGGAGGCCACGAGGGCCTGGAGAGAGCCGCGTTGGCCGGGGCGGCCGAGGCCCTGGAGAAGCAGAAGCTCGGCGCCACCCAGCGCATCCGCCAGAGGCTTTTCTCGGTGTCCGCCGACTACACCGCCACGGCCGCCTGGAGCGCGATCGACGCCCGCCAGATGGACCGGGCCTCCCAGCTCCTCGGCCGGGCTCTGTACCTGGCAGGGATGGCCAAGGATCCCGTCGCCGAGATGCGGGTCTGGAACTCGTACGCGATGCTCGCCCACCACCGGGACGAGTACGCCGAAGCCGTCGATGCCGCCTACGCGGCCCAGGGGACAGCCATCGCCCGGCGCGAGCCCCTGTACAGCTCCCTGGCCCACGCCCGTACGGCCATCGGCCACTCGAACCTCGGTAACCGTCAGGCCGCCCTGCGCTCCCTGGGACACGCCCAGGAGGCCCTGGGCAAGGCAGAGACGGCCGAGCCCAGGCCGTCTTGGATCGCCTTCTACGGGCTGTCTGAGCTGATGGCCATCACCGCCATCGTCCGGGACCGGATCGGGGACTCCGCCGAGGCGGAGGCCGCCTCCCACAAGGCTCTCGGGACGATCCCGAAGGCGTTCCGCAGGAACCGGGCTCTGGCCACCGCGCGGCTCGCCCTGGCCCAGCTCCACCAGCGCGACGTCGACCAGGCGTGCACCACGGCCTCCACGGTCTTCAAGCTGATGGCCGGCCACCCGATCCCTGGACGGATTCGGTCTCTGCTCGGTGACTACTACCGGGACTTGATCACTCTTGCGCCAGACGCCACGATCGCCCGAGAGTGGGGCGACCGCTACCGATCCGAATGGAGCCGACTGTGAGCGCCGCTGGGCTGGACATCCGCCGCTTCGGGCATGACGACCTGCCGCAGATCCGGCAGACGATCATCGATCTGCACGCCGCAGCGGCGGGCCCCGACCGGGACGACGACTTCAAGAAGAAGTTCCCCTGGTTCGTGGACCACTGGGGTGGTAACGCCGACTTCGCCTGTGTGCTCGCGTACGACGGTGACGAGGCGGTGGGCTTCGCCTACGGCGCTCCTGCGGTCCCTGGCCGTGAGTGGTGGCGCGAGCACCTTGACCAGGCGCCGGAGAAGGCGGTGACCTTCTCGTACTCCGAACTGGCCGTCAGCCCGAACTGGCGGAAGAAGGGCGTGGCGGACCTGCTCTCCCGGGCTCTCCTGGAGGGCCGGGACGAGGACCTCGCCGTCCTTCTGGTGGACGTCGAACACCCCAGGGTCCAGACGCTGTACGAGGACTGGGGCTTCCGGAAGGTCGGGGAGCGCCAGCCCTTCCCGGACTCCCCGGTGTACGCCGTGATGCTTGCGGAGCTGCCGCTCTCATCCTGATCCAGGCGGCACGTCGCCGTCGTCCTACAGAGCGGCACGAGCAGCCCGCGTGAACAGCTCTAGTGCCCGTTCGACATCCGAGATGCCGCTGAAGCGGCGCAGGTGCATGACCTCGTTTCTCATCACCGCTACGTTGCGGAGGAGTTCGGTGGCTGACAGGGCGACAGGCTCAGGTCCGACGATCGCCACAGCGGCACGGCGTTTACGAGCTGTGGAGTACAGGTTGTCGATGCGCTCGGCCATGTTCTCCATGGAAGAGGAGGAGCGGAGCAGGTCAAGAACTTCTTGACCTGCATCGAGGAGATCGGCGTACGCCTTGGAACGGGGCTCCCGTCGCTCGCGCAAGCTCTCGAAGCGGCGCTGACGGGCTGCCTCGGCCTGCTGTGTCTCCTTCTGGAGACGTGCCACCCGCACGGTGAACCAGCCCGTCCCGGCAGCAGCCAGACTCGCGAGGGTTCCACCTATGGCCGCACCCACGACGGCAGCAACTCCTGCATCCACAACGGGATTCTTGCCGGATGTACGGATCACCGCAGGACATGATTGGTGAGCAGCCGCCACAGCTCCGTGCGCCGCGTGCCGTCGGCGAGGACGACGGTGAGCCACGCCTCGACCACCCGCACCTCCACCCGCTGTCCGCTCGCCCTGGCACGGTGGCGGCGCGGCAGGACTGCCGTGAGGTAGGAGCCGTCGGGCAGGGGGCGGTGCACAGTCGGGCGGCGCTTGCGGGTCGAGCGCAGCACGAAACGGGCCCCAGTGTCCTGCACGGCCTGAAGGAAGTCGAACGCGTCGTAGTAGGCGTCGGCCAGCAGGAGCATCGATGCGTCCATATGTCCCAGCAGACGGCGTGCGTAGGCGAGTTCACCAACGTCGTCGGGTCCGAAGACCGCGTCCACCAAAGCCCGTGTGCCGCACTCCACGAGGGCCACCAGGCGCACCAGCGGGTAGCCGAACGCGCGGACCCGGCCGATGTGTTTGCGAAAATGCCAGGTCACCGCTTCCTCGTCGGGAGCGGACAGAGTAGTGCCGTCGACGGCGACCAGGCGCAGGCCCTGGTAGAAGGCGCAGGACTGGCGGTGGTCGGCCACTGGTCCGGCCAGGATCGAGAACAGGTGGCGCAGCGGTCCGCTTCCCAGCCGGCGCCGGGCACGTGCCAGCGACGAGGGCCACGGGCGGGCCACGCGCACGCTGCCCAGTCCCGCTGTGAGCTTGGCCCATACCGCCTGGTAGGAGGATCGCTCGAAGAAGGCGAGGGCCAGCACGAAGTACACCACGACGCGCGCCGGGAGCAGCCGCAGCCGCTGCGTGCGGACACCGGTGTCCTCCAGGACCGCGTCGACTAACCCGGGTCGATGATCTCGGTCAACTCGCCCAGATGACCAGGTGCGTACACGTCCAGGGCCGTCGCGCCGGACCTGACGCTGACAGAATTCTGCGGCAACGGGACCTCCGGGACACTCGCAATGGCTTCGACACCATGCGAACTACCAGAGGTCCCGCCCTCTTGACAGGGCGCACACACCCTTAACGCACTGGCGTTGCCGCCGAGTGGTGTAGTCACTGGTCAAGGTGATTTGGCTCCGGTGCGGGAAGCGGCGCTCGTCCCCGGTCGCCTTGAGATTGAGGAATTCGGCCATTGAGCCTTCGGAGAGGTAGCGGCGGTCGAAGACCTCTCCAGCGTCGTGGAGTTCGGCCAGGACCGCAGCGACGAAAGTCAGCGCGAGACGCCGAGACGGTGCGCTCGCACGGGGTGCGACCCCACGCGGCACGACGAGGTGAAGGCGCACTTCTGCACCTTCGGTGGCCTGCGGGCCCCCGCGGAGTGGGTCGATCGCTTCCGCCGGGGAGACTGGGAGGGCTGACAGAGGCCGGCTCCGACTGTTCGTCATTTCGCCGGCAGGCCGGTGGGTCGGTGGCCATATCTGATCGGTGGGTGCGCGGCGCGGCTGGGGTGCCCGGCACCCGTCAACTGCCCTGCTCGCTGCTCTTGCGCCGTCCATGCCAAGGCTCTATAACGTCTCCTGCAGGTATCGGCGGGGATGGCCGGAAATGGCAGTTGCCGCCGACCAGGGGGATCCTCGGCTCCGCCGCGATCGGCATCAGCGCCCGCAGACCGACGGAGACCGAACCATGACCGACGACGCATATCGTGCTGCCCTGACCCGCCTGGCCGTCGACCCGGCCTTCCGTGCTGAACTCGACGGCGACACCGGCGAGGTGGCGCGAAGACTCGGCCTGTCGCCCGCCCAGGTCGCCGAACTCCGCTCCCTCCGCGTCGAGTCCGGCACCGAGGGGGGACCGGCAGCTCTCGACCCACGACTGTCCAAGTCGTCCCTGTTCTTCGGAAGCGCGGCGCACGCGCTGGCGCATCACGACATCACGGCTGACCACGCCGTCCCGGCCGACCACCAGGCCGCGGTGACGCACGAGGCCTCCACGACCCACGCCGTCCCGGCGGAGCAGGTCTCCGGCGACCACGATGCCGGTGCCCCGGCCTCCACCGACCAGGGCTACGAGCTGTCAGGTCCCGCCGAGGGCCAGGAGGGCGCCGGCGGCCTGGACCCGGCCGCCACCGGCACACACAGTCTGCTCGGCGGCCCCCTGCTGGACCGGTCCTCGGCCGAACTGGCCGGCGAGCCGGACCAGGTCGGCAACTTCGGTGACTTCGGAGGGTTCGGCGAGTATGGAAGCGAGGGCCCGGGTTCGGACCTCGGCGGGTTCGGGGAGCATGTCGGCGGTGGCGGCGAGGGGGGCTTCGGCGACTTCGGCGCCGGGAGCGACGGTGGGTTCGGTGGCGCCGAAGGGGACTTCGGCGGTACCGGCGGCGGGTTCGGCGATGGCGGGTTCGGCGGTACCGGCGGCGGGTTCGGCGATGGCGGTCTTGGCACCGGCGGCTTCGGTGACAGTGGTTTCGGTGACGGCGGTGTCGGCTCCGGTGGGTTCGGCGACCTCGGGGGCCACGGCGGCTTCGGCGGTGCAGGCGGGGAGGGCGGCGGGGACGCCGGTCACTTCGGCCACGGCGGTATCTACGACCGTGACGGTGGCGAAGGCGGCGAAGGCGGCGGTGGTGAGGGCGGCGGTGACCCGGAGAACAGCAATCGCCCTAGTGGCGGTGGTGGTCACGGTGGTGGTGAGGGTGGCGGCGGCGGTGGTGAGGGCGGCGGCGACCCGGAGAACAGCAACCGTCCCAGTGGCGGTGGTGGTCACGGTGGTGGTGAGGGTGGCGGCGGCGGTGGTGAGGGCGGCGGCGACCCGGAGAACAGCAACCGTCCCAGTGGCGGTGGTGGTCACGGTGGTGGTGAGGGTGGCGGCGGCGGTGGTGAGGGCGGCGGCGACCCGGAAAACGGTAACCGCCCCAGTGGCGGTGGTGGCCGCGAAGGCACCCTCGGCCGCGCCGGGACGACCGTACGCGGCGGCATCGACGCACCCGGCACCGGTGACATCGCCACGCACCTGTCGCCCTCCGCGCCCGAGACGGACGGTGGCTTCAACGGCGGTACGTTCCTCAGCGGTTCCGGCGGAGGCTGAGCTACCGCATGCTCTGCCGTGTCTGCCGCGTCCACGTGCGGCGCGACTTCCCGTACTGCCTGCACTGCGGCACCCCGCGCCGGGGTGCCGCACCGACCTCGTTCGCCGCACCCCAGCTGCGCGGCCTCGACGAACCCACGCTGCTCGTCGCGCTGACCGGCCCGGTCACCACGCTGGGCCGGGGCGAGGACAACGACGTAGTCCTGTCCGACACCAGCGTCTCGCGCCGCCACGCCCGCATCTTCCGCACCGCTGAGGGCTTCCGGATCGAGGACCTGGACTCCTTCAACGGCACCGCCGTCGGCGGCGTCGACCTGCACGGCGGCGCGGCCGGCCTCGCCGACGGCACCGAGTTGTCCGTCGGCGACGTACGCATGGTGTTCGAGCAGCCTCGCGATACCCGGATCGGCTCGCGCACGATGGTCGTCGGCACCCAGCTGACCGATCTGCCCACCGCCGGACAGGCCGGGCAGGAGGAGGCCCCCGAGGCGAACGGCCCGCTCACCGCGTGCCCCCGCCGCCGTTCCGGCTGGGCCCTCAAGCAGATCCCCACCGAACGTGGCGCATCCCGCTGGGTGCTCAGCAGCACCCGAACCGGCCGCTATCTGGAACTGGACGAGCGCCAGGTCTTCCTGTGGCACGCCGTCGACGGCGAGAACACCGTACGGGACCTGCTGTTCGCCTACGCCGACCGCTACGGCGAACTCGCCCTGCCCCGCATCGAGTCAGCGCTGGCCGCGTTCGCGGACGCCGGGCTGCTGCGTGGCCTGCCCGGGCGGCCGGAGGAGGAGCGGCCGAAGGGCTGGCGGCGGGTGGCGCGTGCCGTGTACCGGGCGCTGCTGAAGCTGGAGGTGTCCGTCCCCGGCCTCGACCGGCTGGTGACCCGGCTCTACCAGGCTTTCGGCTGGCGGCTGTTCACCCGGACCGGGGTGCTGCTCGCCTGGCTGTCGGTGGCCGGCGGCCTCGTCGCGTTCTTCGCCGCGCAGGGCCGGCATCATCTGCTGGACTTCGGCGGGGCGGGCGTGTGGGGCCCGGTCCTGCTGGCCGCCGGATATGTGACCGCGCTGCTCGTCCACGAGCTCACGCACGCGCTGGCCGTGAAGTCGTACGGCCGCAAGGTCAGGCGTGGCGGATTCCTGCTGATGATGGGCATGCCGTTCGCGTTCGTGGACACCAGCGACATGTGGTTCGGCTCCCGCTGGTCACGGGTTGTGGTGGCCCTGTCCGGGCCCCTGTCCACGGCGGCGCTGGCCGGCTGGTGTGCCACGGGCGCGGCCCTGCTGCCCGCGGGACCCGCCTCGGCCGTCCTCTACCACCTGGCCTTCGGCCTGTACCTGAACACCCTCTACAACTTCAACCCGCTGATGCCGCTGGACGGTTACCAGGCGCTGACCGACGCCCTGCGAGTACCCCGGCTGCGCGAGGAGGCGAGCGCCTACTTCCGCACGGGCCTGTGGCGGGACCTGCGCGCGGGCAACCGGCCCGGACCCCGTCAGGCCGGCCTGGCCGCCTACGGCCTCGCGGTCGTCGTGGGCACCTACGGCTTCCTCGGCCTCGCCCTGCTGGCCTGGCGCTCCCGCATCGGCGACCTGCTCGAGAGCCGGCTGGCCGAGCCGTGGACCACGGTGATCGAGGCGGCCGTGGTCGCCCTGGTCGCCTTCCCGGTGTGGTCTGCGCCCGTGCGTTGGCTGCTGCGCCGGGTACGGCGCCGGCGGGACGCGAAGGACGTACCGCAGGGCGCCGGGCTCCCCGCGCCGGTGGAGGGGACGGCATGACCCAGGACACGCACACCGAGGGTGGCTGGGCCGTACCCGGCTACGCGGCCGTCCGGACGCTGGGAGAGGGAGCCGGCGGCCGGGTCGTCCTCGCCCGGCATACCGCGACCGGCGTGCCCGTCGCCGTCAAGTACCTGAGTGAACGCCTGCGGGCGGACCGGGAGTTCCTGGCCCGCTTCCGCGCCGAGGCCCGGCTGCTCGGCGAGATCCGGCACCCGTGCGTGGTGCGGCTGTACGAGTACGTCGAGGCACGCGCCGGTGCCGCGATCGTGATGGAGGCGGTGGACGGCGTCAGCCTGCGCCAGCTGCTGCGCCGGCACGGGGCGACCGGCCCCGAGGCCGCGCTCGTCCTGCTCAAGGGCTCCCTGCTGGGGCTGGGCGCGGCCCACACGGCCGGGGTGGTGCACCGCGACTACAAACCGGAGAACGTCCTGGTCCGCGCTGACGGCACCAGCGCGCTCGCCGACTTCGGCATCGCGGTGCGCAGCGGCCGGGAGACCGACGCCGCGGGCACGCCGGCTTATATGGCGCCTGAGCAGTGGAACGGCGAGCCCGCCGGCCCGGCGGCCGACGTCTACGCGGCGTCCGTGGTGTTCTTCGAGTGCCTGACCGGCCGGCGGCCGTTCCCCGGCGACGACGTGACCGCGCTGCGCCTGCAGCACCTGCGCGCACCGGCCCCGCTGGACGACGTACCCGCGCCTGTGCGTGCGCTGCTGCGCGCGGGCCTGGCGAAGGACCCGGCGGACCGGCCGGGCGTCGAGACGTTCCTCGCCGACCTGGAACGGTCCGCCACGGAGGGCTACGGCGCCGGCTGGGAGGAGCGCGGCCGCCGCCGGCTGGCCGAACTCGCCGCGCTGCTCGCCCTGCTGTTCCCGTTCACCACGACCGCGACCCTTGAGGGCTCGGCCAGTGCGCTGACCCTGCTGGGCCGGCTGAAACGCGGGGGATGGAAAGTGGCGACCGGTGGGGTGGCCGCGCTGGTGGTCGTCGCGGGCGGAACGACATACGCGACGGGCCGCCCGCACGAGACATCGACGACGGTGGCGAGTTCAACCCCTTCGCCGGTCAACTCGCCCACGGAGCCGGGCACTTCACCTTCCGCATCCACCTCGCCGACCGCCGCCCCGCCGCCCACGGCCGACGCTCCGCCCTCCAGCACGCCCTCGGACGGCCCGTCTTCCTCGCCGCCCCCGTCCACGGCGACGACCCCAACCGCCGAGCCGCCGGCCACCGCGTCCCCGAGCGCGGCCACCCCCGGCACGGTCACCCTCACCATCGGCTCCTGGCAGCGTGGACAGAAACCGGGCACGCTCATCGCGGCGGTGACGGTCGAGACGACAGGCACCGGTCCGCTGACCGTCACCGCGAACTACTACGTCGACACACCCGCCGACCCGTACGGCTCCCAGTCCCAGCCCCTGTCCGGGAGTACGCGGTACGACCTGACCTTCTGGGCCGATTTCTCCAACCACCCGTGCCGGGGGACCTGGGACGTCACGCTCAGCAGCGACCCGGCGGCAGCGAACGGTCCCCAGACGGCCTCCCTGGACGCGCCGCCGTGCTGACCCCGCTCCCGAGGGACCCGAGAGCCACTCCCCGCCGCGACGAGGACGGATCGACATGACGACAGCCACCACAGTGGCCGACCGGCCCCTGTCCGGCTGGTCACGGCACACGCGCCACGGCACCTGGTACGCCCTGCTCCCCGCCCGGTCCGGCGAGCGCACCCTCGGCGCGCTGCGCATCGACCGCGCCCTGCTGGCGCCCGAGGGCACGCGCGAGCGCTTGGCGGCCGTGGTGCTCGCCACGGCGAAGCTCAGGCTGCCCGGACTGCTCGGCACGGTCGACCTCGTGGCCGAGTCCGGTGAGGTGTGGCTGCTCACGGCCCGGCCACCGGCCCCCACCCTGGCCGACGTCCTGTCGTCGGCCAACGGTCCTCGCCCGGACGCGGGCAGCGTGGCCAGCATCCTCAACGAGACCGCGCAGACCCTCCTCGCCCTGCGCACGGCAGGCCTGACCCACGGCTCGCTCGGCCCCGACACCGTCGTGATCGACCCGGATGGGGTCGCCCTACTGGCCGAGGCGGAGCTGGCCACGGTGCTGGGCGACGCGGCCGCCGTACCGGTGTCGGGCGACACGCCGCACGCCGACCGCCAGGCAGTCGCCACCGCTGCCTGGGCCGCCCTGGCCCGAACCCTCGGCGCCGCCTGGACGCAGCCCGCAACCCCCGCGGCGGACCTGTTCGCCCGCTGCTCCGCCACCGCCGAGTCGGAGGGGCTGGCGGCGGCCAGGGCCGCCCTGGTGGCCGGACGCGCGGCGCTCCCGGCGGACTTCCTGCGCCGCACGGGGCTCCGCGCGGCGTCGGCCGCGTCGACCCCGGAGTTCGCGCCGCCGAAGGCACCGGCACCGTCCGTCGCAGTGGCCCCCGGTCGCCCGGCTCCACGGACGGACCCTCACCCGGCGCCGAACGCAACTGACCCCGCCCCACGCCCCACCGCCCCCGAACACCCTGCTACCGCACCCGACGGCTCGTCCCGCCCTTCAGCCACCGCCGATCAACCCGCCACGGCGGCCCACGCCCACACCGCCGCAGGCCCGGACCCGCGAGCCCCCCTGGCCGCCCCCGGACCTCACCCTTCAGCCGCCGCCGACCAGCTCACCACGGTCGGCCGCGCTCGCCGTCCCACCGCCCTGGACACTCAGGCGACCGTCCACGGCAAGCGCAACCGTGTCACCTTGCCTCCGGTGACGGCCGGGGAGGACTCCGGCGGGATCCTGCTCCGGTTCGGGCCCGGGGTCCCGGTGGAGGAGCAGGACGTCCTGCGTGCCCGATGGCGGACCGAGGCAGCGATTCCCGCCTCCCCCCGCTCGCGACGCGGACGACGGGGCTGGATCATCACCACCGCCGTCGTCACGATCGCCGCCGTCCTGCTCTGGCTGCTGCTGCGCCCGGCCCCCGCTCCCGAGGTCGTCTCCGTCCGGGTTGAAACCCCCGCTGGGCCGTTGCACTGCGGTCAGACGGCCGACCTGATCGGTGTCGTCACCACCGACGGGCAAGGCGGCCCCGTCACCTACCAGTGGCTGCGCGCGGACGGTCAGGACTCGGGCGAGCTGGTCCGCACTGCCCACCGCGGTGAGCGCCGGGTCAGGGTGTACCTGCGCTGGACGGTCCGCGGTCCGGGCCGCTTCCGGGGGACTGCCCGCCTGAGGATCGCGCACCAGCCGGCCCCGATGGAGGCGAAGGCGAGCTTCACCTACGTCTGTCCTTGAGGCGTCTGCCGTTGGGAATGGTGTCGGGGTGAGCCGCGTCGCATCGGAGCGGGCGAGGCTTGCTATGCAACGAGTTGCATAGAAGGATCGGAGGCATGGCACTCGAACACGCGATCCTGGTGTCGCTTCTGGAGAAGCCAGGATCCGGCTATGAGCTGGCCCGGCGCTTCGAGCGGTCGATCGGCTACTTCTGGACCGCGACCCACCAGCAGATCTATCGCGTGCTCAAGCGCATGGAGAACGACGGTTGGGTCGACGTCCGGGACGTCCCGCAGCAGGGTCGGCCGGACAAGAAGGAGTACTCCGTCGCCGACCTCGGCCGGGCCGCGCTGTCCTCCTGGTTGCAGGATCCGATCGAACCGGAGAGCGTTCGCCACGACCTGGCCGTGAAGATCCGCGGCGCCGCCTTCGACGACCCGGCCGCCCTGATCCGCGAGGTGGAGCGGCACCACCAGGCGCACCGGGACCGGCTCGCGCACTATCTCGCAGGAGAGGCGCGCGACTTCACGCCCGAAGCAAGCACGGCCGGTCCTGGTGCGCCGCTCGACGCGGAGCGAGAGCTCCAGCACGTCGTCCTGCGCGGCGGCATCGCGTACGAGCGGATGATGATCGACTGGCTGGACGACGTGCTCGCCACGCTGGCCCGGTTCGGTCCGGGCTGCTGATCGCCGCCGATCCCCCCGATCCGGCCCGTCCAGCCGTCCGACCGCCCCTTTCCCGTCCGTCCACCAGCCGAAAGGCGTCATCCCCATGGCCAACCAGCTGCTGTTCAACCCGCGCACCTACGACCCCGCGCACTTCGACCCCGAGACGCGCCGCTTGCTGCGTGCCACCGTCGACTGGTTCGAGGAACGTGGGAAGGGGCGGCTGATCGAGGACTACCGGACCCGCGCCTGGCTCGGCGACTTCCTCGCCTTCGCAGCGAAAGAGAACCTGTTCGCCACCTTCCTGACGCCGTCGTCCGCCGCGGGGGAGGGGGAACCGGACAAGCGGTGGGACACAAGCCGGATCGCCGCGCTCAATGAGATCCTGGGCTTTTACGGCCTCGACTACTGGTACGCCTGGCAGGTCACGATCCTCGGCCTCGGCCCGGTCTGGCAGAGCGACAACGCCGCCGCCCGCGCCCGCGCCACTGAACTCCTCACCCAGGGAGAGGTGTTCGCATTCGGCCTGTCCGAGAAGGTCCACGGTGCCGACATCTACTCCACCGACATGCTGCTCGAGCCCGACGGCAACGGCGGCTTCCGTGCCACCGGCTCCAAGTACTACATCGGCAACGGCAACGCCGCCGGACTCGTCTCCGTCTTCGGCCGCCGTACCGACGTAGAGGGCCCCGACGGCTACGTGTTCTTCGCCGCCGACAGCCGTCACCCGGCCTATCACCTGGTCAAGAACGTCGTCGACTCCTCGAAGTTCGTCAGCGAGTTCCGGCTGGAGGACTACCCCGTAGCGGCCGAGGACGTCCTGCACATCGGCCGCGCCGCCTTCGACGCCGCCCTCAACACCGTCAACGTCGGCAAGTTCAACCTGTGCACCGCCTCCATCGGCATCTGTGAGCACGCGATGTACGAGGCCGTCACCCACGCCCACAACCGCATTCTCTACGGCCGTCCCGTCACCAGCTTCCCGCACGTGCGGCGCGAGTTGACCGACGCGTACGTCAGGCTCGTCGGCATGAAGTTCTTCAGCGACCGTGCTGTCGACTACTTCCGCTCCGCCGGCCCGGACGACCGCCGCTACCTGCTCTTCAACCCGATGACGAAGATGAAGGTGACCACGGAGGGTGAGAGGGTCATCGACCTGATGTGGGACGTCATCGCGGCCAAGGGCTTCGAGAAGGACAACTACTTCAGCCAGGCGGCCGTGGAGATCCGCGGCCTGCCGAAGCTCGAAGGCACGGTCCACGTCAACTTGGCGCTGATCCTGAAGTTCATGCGCAGCCATCTCCTCGACCCGGCCGAGTATCCCGGCGTGCCGACCCGCCTCGACGCGGCCGACGACGACTTCCTCTTCCGGCAGGGGCCGGCTCGCGGCCTCGGCGCGGTGCGCTTCCACGACTGGCGGCCCGCCTTCGACGCGTACGCGCACCTGCCCAACGTGACACGCTTCCGCGAACAGGCCGACGCACTCTGCGAGTTCGTCTCCATGGCCGCTCCCGACGCGGAGCAGAGCCGTGACCTCGACCTCGTCCTCGCGGTCGGTCAGCTCTTCGCACTCGTCGTGCACGGACAGCTCGTCCTGGAGCAGGCCGCCCTGACCGGCCTCGACGAGGACGTGCTCGACGAACTCTTCGCCGTCCTCGTGCGGGACTTCTCCGTGCACGCCGTCGAACTGCACGGCAAGGACTCGGCGACCGAACAGCAGCAGGAGTGGGCGCTGGGTTCGATCCGGCGGCCGGTCGTCGACGAGGCACGCACGGAGCGGGTCTGGCAGCGGGTCGAGGCGCTGTCCGGCGCGTACGAGATGGCCCCGTAGGCGCGCCCTACGCATCAACACCGGTGGCCGGGCCGCGTGGGCCCGGCCACCGGTCGGCAAGGGTTGAGCCCCGTGGGCGCACTCGTGCCCGACCCGGCCCGGAGAGGCGATGGTCCTCGTCCAGGCCTGTGGGCGGCGTCGTCACGGCCGGCAAGGAATGGCCCGATGACGGTGCCGTCCCGCCCTGCAGGCCCTCGCCGAGGCGAAGGAAGCGGGCAGCCAGGAAGGCAGCCAGCTCAGCGGAGTTCTCGCCGCAGATTCGTTCAGGGGCACGAACTACCCGGATTTCGTGGAGGCGCGGGCGACCCGCATATCCGCCATGGCCCGCTTCTTCAGACTCGCCACCCCCTCCCAGCGCGATGCCGTCATGAAGATGTTCTCCTCGCCGGTGACCAAGCGCCTCGACGTCGTCGAGAACGCGGCCCTCAAGGCTGCCGACGGCTCGAAGATCGACACCGACGCCACGGGGTTCACCGGCAACATGATCCGCGCCGACCGCACCGTGTACGACGCACAGCGCAGGGTCGACGCCGACGCACAGGCCCGCGCCAAGGCTCTCAGCGACGATGCCGCCGCGGCCCTGACCGGCTACCTCGCCTTTGGCCTGCTGGCGATCGCCGCCCTCGTCGTGGCCGCTGTTCTCGCCGGTCGCTCCATCACCCGCCCCCTCGACGCACTCGCTCGCGAGGCCGACGACGTCGCCCAGCGCCGCCTGCCCGATACCGTGGCCCGTATCCAGGCCGGTGAACTCATCCCGGCCGAAGAAGGCGGGCAGCCGCCCAGCGGCGCACAGGAAATCTCCCGTGCCGTCGCGGCTCTGCACAACGTTGAGCGCACCGCCGTCGGCCTGGCCGCCGAGCAGGCCATGCTGCGCCGCAACACCGCCGAGTCCCTGGCCAGCCTCGGCCGCCGCAACCAGGGGCTCGTCCGCCGGCAGCTGAGCCTCATCACGGCCCTCGAACAGCAGGAGCTCGACCCGGAGGCGCTGGCCGAGCTCTTCGAACTCGACCACCTCGCCACCCGTATGCGTCGCAACGCCGAGAGCCTGCTTGTGCTCGTCGACGAACGCAGCCCCCAGGTCCGCAGCGTGACCGCCGGCAGCCTCGAACTGGTGCAGTCCGCCCTCGGCGAGGTCGAGCAGTACCGACGGGTGGCCATAGCGAAGATCGAGCCCTGCCGGATCAGCGGTCGCGCCATCGCCGAACTCTCCCACCTGCTGGCCGAGCTCATAGAAAACGCCCTCACCTTCTCCCCGCCGGACCAGCCTGTGGACGTGCACGGCTGGGCGGACGGCAACGACTACTGCATCGCCGTCGTCGACCACGGCATCGGCATGGCTCCGGCGGACCTGGCCCGCGCCAACGCCCGCATCGCCGGGAAGGAAGCGTTCCTCGTCGCACCCACCCGCTACCTCGGCCACTACGTCGTGGCCGCCTCGCCCGCCGCCTCGGCGTCGAGGTCCTGCTCTCGGACACCCCCAGCGGAGGCGTGTCCGCTCTCGTCACCCTCCCCGCCCGCATCCTCGCCCCCGACGAGGCCCCGCCGCCGGACAAGCGGCAGTACGTCTCATCCATGCTCAACGGCTTCCGGGCGGGCGTCGCGCGCGCCGAGGCCAGATAGGAACCCGAACCGACGTGACCTCAGCACACCAGAACTTCGCCTGGCTCATCTCCGACTTCGCCCGCACCGCCGACGGCGTCACCCACGCGGTAGCCGTCTCCTCCGACGGCCTCCTCATCGCGGCTTCCGACGGCCTCAGCCGCGACCTCGCCGACCACCTGTCCGCCGTGGTGTCCGGCATCGTGTCCCTCACCCAGAACGCCGCAGACACCTACGGCTTCCGCGGAATGAAGCTCGTCATGGTCGAAATGCTCGACGGGTTCATGATGGTCAACCACATGCGGGACGGCTCCTGCCTCGGCGTCCTCGCTGAGGAGGGCTGCGACATCGGTCTCGTCGGCTACGAGATGGCCGTCCTCGCCGACCGCGCCGGCGCGCTCCTCACTCCGCAACTCGTTGGCCAACCCCATCCCTCCCCGTTCATGCGCTGAGGTGAGTCGCCCACCGCGGTCCGGGTGGTTGAGAACAAGGCGCAGAACGTCGGGCGGGCAGGGACCACGGTCCCTGCCCGTCCGACGCGTCCATGGTTCATGGCATGTGGATCAGAGGTGCTTCGGTGCGGGCAGCGATGTCGTCGGCGCTCACGCCCGGCGCGCATTCCACGAGAGCCAGGCCCTCGGGTGTGACGTCGAGGACGCCGAGGTCGGTGATGATGCGGTGGACGCACCGTTCGCCGGTGAGGGGGAGGGTGCATTCCTTGAGAATCTTGGTGGTGCCGTCCTTGGCGGTGTGTTCCATCAGGACGATGACCCGGCCGGCGCCGTGGACCAGGTCCATCGCGCCGCCCATGCCCTTGACCATCCTGCCGGGGATCATCCAGTTGGCGAGATCGCCGGCGGCGGAGACCTGCATGGCGCCGAGCACCGCGGTGTCGATGTGGCCGCCCCGGATCATCCCGAACGACAGGGCCGAGTCGAAGAAGGAGGCCCCCGGCAGCACGGTGACGGTCTCCTTGCCCGCGTTGATCAGGTCGGGGTCGACCTCGCCCTCGGTGGGGTAGGGGCCGGTGCCCAGGATGCCGTTCTCCGAGTGAAGGACCACCTGGACGCCGGGCGGGAGGTGGCCGGGGATGAGGGTGGGCAGGCCGATGCCGAGATTGACGTAGGAGCCGTCGGTGAGTTCGGCGGCGGCGCGGGCGGCTATCTGGTCGCGGGTCCAGCCCGGTTGCGTACGGACGTTCGTGCTCATGCGCGTACGGTCCCTCGTGTCGAAGACGCGGAAATCCAAAGGTGTTCAATGTGCTTGTCGGCGGCCTGGTCTGGAGTGAGGGGCACGATCCTCTGGACGAAGATGCCCGGCAGGTGGACCCGGTCGGCGCCCAACTCGCCCGGTTCTACGAGCTCTTCGACCTCGGCCACCGTCACGCGCCCGGCCATCGCGGCCAGCGGATTGAAGTTGGCCGCCGACTTGCGGAAGACCAGGTTCCCGTGGCGGTCGCCGCGCCAAGCCCGTACGAGGGCGAAGTCGGTGGTGATGGAGTGTTCCAGGACGTGCGGGCGGCCGCGGAAGTCGCGGGTCTCCTTGGGCGGCGAGGCGACGGCGACCGATCCGTCGGAGGCGTAACGCCAGGGCAGTCCGCCCTTGGCCACCTGCGTGCCCACGCCCGCGGGGGTGTAGAACGCGGGGATGCCCGCTCCGCCGGCGCGCAGCCGTTCGGCAAGGGTGCCCTGTGGGACCAGCTCCACCTCCAGTTTGCCGGAGAGGTATTGGCGGGCGAACTCCTTGTTCTCGCCGACGTACGAGCCCGTGACGCGGACGATCCGGCCGTCGGCCAGCAGGACTCCGAGTCCGCGCCCGTCCACGCCGCAGTTGTTCGACACGACCTCGAGGGCGGTGGCGCCCTGGGCGTGGAGGGCCTGGATGAGTACGTCGGGGATGCCGCTGAGGCCGAAGCCGCCGACGGCCAGCGACGCACCGTCGGGGATGTCGGCGACCGCCTCGGCGGCGCTCGCGCGGACCTTGTCCATGGTGGGGAAGGGCCTTTCTGTCGTGCGTTTTTGCAGGTTCGGGGACTGCGTTCAGGCGTCCACGCGCAGGGCGTCCGAGATCGACTTGGTACCGCCGTGCGCGGTGAGGCCGCCGTCGACCGGGATCTCCGCCCCGGTGATGAAGGACGCGTCGTCGGACAGCAGGAACACCACGAGCGGGGTGATGTCGTCGACGGTCCCGGTGCGGCCGAGTGGTGTCTCGTGGAGGTTCGCCGCGCGGAAGGCGGGCGCTGCGGAGGCGGTCATGTCCGTCTCGATGAAGCCGGGGTGGATCGTGTTCACGCGGATGCCGCGGGGTCCCAGCTCCATGGCGGCGGTCTTCGACAGGCCGCGCAGGGCCCACTTGCTGGTCGTGTACGCGACCGGGTAGTGAGCGGTGAGCGCGGCGGACGAGCCGACGTTCACGATCGACGCTCCCGGACGCATCAGCGGTGCCAGATGCTGGATGCCGAGAAGCGGGCCGGTGACGTTGACCGCGTGGACGCGGGCCATGTCCTCGGGGCGTACGGCGTCGATGCGGGCGCGCCATGTGATGCCCGCGTTGTTGACCAGGCCGTGCACCTGGCCGTACGACTCCCGTACTTCCGCGGCGAGTTGGGCCCACTCCTTGTCGCTGGTGACGTCGAGACGGCGGCACTGATCCGTTGGATCGACATCGGTGGCGATGACCCGGGCGCCCTGGCGGGTCAGCGCCTCGGCCTCCGCGGCGCCCTGGCCGGCGGCGGCTCCGGTGACCACGACGACCTTGCCCAGCAGCCTCCCCCAGCCTTCGGCCGGGAGGTGCCCCCAGGGATGCAGGTCGGTCACGGCCGTTCCCGCGAGCGGCGACGGCCGGTCGGGATGGGCAGCGGATCGGGGCCGGCCACCACGGTGTTGGAGATGCTGCCGATGCCCTCGACGGTGAGGGTGACCGTGTCGCCGGGCCGCAGCGGCCGCGGCGACTGTTCGCCTCGTAGGCCCCAAAGCTCCGCCAGACAACCGCCGTTGCCGCAGGTCCCGGAACCCAGCACGTCGCCGGGGCGGACGAGGGTGCCGCGGGAGGCGTAGGCGACCATCTCCTCGAAGGTCCAGCTCATGTTGGACAGCAGGTCCTTGCCGACCACCTCGCCGTTCACCGAGGCGGTGAGGGCGAGGCGCAGGAAGCCGTCCGCGTCGCGGTACTTCTCCAGCTCGTCGGCGGTGACCAGGTACGGGCCGAGGGTGGTGGCGGTGTCCTTGCCCTTGCAGGGGCCGAGGCCCACTCTCATCTCGGCGGACTGCAGGTCGCGGGCGGACCAGTCGTTGAAGATCGTGTAGCCGGCGATGTGGTCGCGGGCCTGCTCGGGGGTGAGGTCGCGGCCCTCCTTGCCGATCACGGCGGCGACTTCGAGTTCGAAGTCGAGCACGCTCGAGCCCGGCGGCACGGGGATGTCGTCGTGCGGCCCGTACACCGCGTAGGGATTGCCGAAGTAGAACGTCGGGGCCGCGTACCACTCCTCAGGTACACCGGCGGCCCCGTCCACGGAGCGGCGTACGCCCTCGACGTGTTCCTCGAAGGTGACGAAGTCCCGCACGGTGGGGGGCTGGAGCGGCGGCAGCAGTCGTACGTCGGTGACGTGGGGACCGGCCGGGACGTCGAGTATCACGGTGCCCGCGTCGAGCAGTTCGGGCAGGCCGCCTCCCTCGGCGAGCAGGCCGGTCAGTGAGGTGACGCCGGGCAGGGGATGGAGCGTGCCGTCCTCTGCGACGACGGCCACTTGGCGTCGGTTGTGGAACTCGTACGTGGCGATACGCATGGGAGGGGTCCAGTCGGCGCGGGGTGGGCAGGCACGGGGAGCCCGGGGACGCGGCGGGGAGTCAGGGCATGACAGGGCTGCCGCGCCCCCGGGTGACTTGGGGACTTTGCCGGTCGGGCGGTCAGACCGGCGGGGCGACGAACACGCCGCGGTCGACGTCGTTGAACGACTCCTTGGCGACGAGTTCGTTCATCGGGTTCGCGGTGCCCCACTGGTCGGTGACCTCGGGCTGGGAGAAGTCGTAGACGTGGGGGTGCCAGGTGTCCTCGTCGAGGAGCTCCAACTCGGTCGTGTACTCGACGGTGTTGCCGTGCGGGTCGAGGAAGTAGGTGAAGGTGTTGTCGCCCGCCATGTGCCGGCCCGGACCCCAGACCTTCTGGAAGCCGGCCCGCATCACCCGGCCGGAGCCACGCATGTACTCGTCCAGGCCGCGCATCTCGAAGGAGACGTGGTGCAGCGAGGTGTGCGGGCCCTTGGCGATGGCCATGGAGTGGTGCTGGTTGCTGATCCGCATGAAGTGCATGACGTCGCCGACGTACGGCGAGCTGAGCGTGTCGGAGTGGCGGAAGCCGAGGTGGCGCTCGTACCACTCGCGGGTCTTGTCGAGGTCCGGCGAGTTGAGGACGACGTGCGACAGCTTGACCGGGATCGACTCCTTCTCCTCGATCTTCCGGTGCTGCCTGACCTCCACGTCCGCCGAGACCTCGATGGTGCGTCCGTCGACGTCGAAGAAGCGGAAGCCGTAGCCGCCCCCGGGGGTGTCGACCTTGCCCGGCTGGGTGATCAACTGCACGCCCCCGGCGAGGAGTTGATCGGCGAGGGTGTCCACGTCGGCCGCTGAAGCGGCACCGTAGGAGACCAGGTCGAGGCGCTTCTCGTCAGCCTTGCGCAGCCGGACGACGTACTGCTCGGGGGAGCCCTCGGCAGCCAGGAAGGAGATCCCGGAGTCCTCTTCGACCTTGGTCAGGCCCCAGACGCCGGCGTAGAAGTCGAGCTGCTTGTCGTAGTCGGGCACGGCCAGGTCGACGTGCCGCAGGTGGGTGAGCAGACGGTTGCTCATGGGGGGATTCCTCCTCATGCGAGGTTGAGCAGCGCGGCGGCGTTGCCGCCGCGGACGGCGTGGAAGTCGTGGTCGGGCAGGTCCGTAGCGCGCAGTGCGCCGAGCGGGTCCTCGGTGCCCATGTCGAAGGGGAAGTCGGACCCGAGCAGGACGCGGTCGGTGCCGACGGCGCTGATCAGAGCCCGCAGTACGTGCGGGTCGTGCACGAGCGAATCGAAGTACAGCTGCCGCAGATAGCTGCTCGGCTCCCGTGAGCAGCTCCGGGCGTCGGGGCGGGCTCGCCAGGCGTGGTCGGAGCGGCCGATGTGGGTGGGCAGATAGCCGCCGCCGTGCGCCGCGATCAGCTTCAGGCCCGGATGGCGGTCCAGGACGCCGGAGAAGATCAGGTGGGAGAGGGCGACCGCGTTCTCGGTGGGCTGGCCGACGGTGTTGGACAGGTACCACTGGTCCAGGCGCTCGTCGAGCGTGCAGCCGAACGGGTGCAGGAAGACCAGAGCACGGGTCTCCTCCGCCCGGGCCCAGAAGGGCGCGAGCCGCGGGTCGGACAGCTCCACCTCCCGCGTGCCGTCCGGGCCGGGGGCGTGCGAGGAGATCTCCACGCCCCTCAGGCCCTGGTCCAGCGCGTGGTCGAGCAACTCGACCGCGAGGCCGGGATGCTGGAGCGGGATCAGGCCCAGGCCGTGCAGCCGGTCCGAGGCCTTGGCGCAGTGCTCGGCGGTTCCCTCGTTGGCCAACCTGCAGATCCGCTCGGCCAGCCGCGGTTCGGCCCAGTAGTGGTAGTGCGCCGGGGACGGGCTGACCAGCTGGATGTCGACGCCCTGCGCGTCCATGGTCGCCAGGCGCACGGCGACGTCCTTCAGCTTCGGCACGCGCGCGCCGACCATGGGGCCGTTCACGGTCACGGCCGCCGGGCCGTTGCGTCGGGCGTCGAGATCACGGGCCTCGGCGAGGCCCGTCTGGCCGGCGACGGTCTCCTCGATCTCCGGGAGCAGGAGGTGGGCGTGGACGTCGATGGTCGGTATCGACTCGGGCTCGGTCACGGGAGTTCCTTCAGAGCGTTCATGGTGCGGCCCATCAGTCCGGGTACGTCCGCGTCGCGTACCCCGTCGAGCGTCCACCGGCCGAGCTGACAAGAGGCGTCGACGACCATGCGTACGCGGGGCAGCCGTCGGGCGAGGTAGTCGGTGAAGAGCTGGTCGTCCCACTCGCTGCGGGTGGTCAGCAGCTCGGCGAGGACCAAGGCGTCCTCCAGGGACATTGCCGCGCCCTGCGCCAGGGTGGGCGGGCAGCAGTGGGCGGCGTCTCCGATCAGTACGACCCGGCCGCGGTGCCAGGGGCCCTCCACCAAGTGGCGGTGGAACCAGGTGTAGTTGACCTTGGCCGGATCGTCGATGTGCTTCACGATCTCGGGCCAGAAGCCGCCGTAGCCCTGTGCGAGCGCGCGCATCTCGTCGGCGTACGACTGAGGCGGGATCGACGCGCGGTCGCGGTTGGCCTCGACGACGTAGGCGTAGATGGTGTCCTCGCTGGTGGGGCAGTAGCCCGCGATGTACGCCGGGCCGCCGTGCGCCAGGTCCGTGCGCTCCAGGCCTTCAGGACGCGGGGCCGCGATGCGCCAGATGGCCATGCCGGTGGGCTCGGGCTTGTCGGTGATGCCGATCATGGCGCGGCTCGCCGAGTTCAGGCCGTCGGCGGCGATCACCAGGTCGTAGCGGCCTTCGGTACCGTCGCTGAAGCGCACCGAGACGCCGTCGGCGTCCTGTTCCAGCGACTCGGCGGTGGTGCCGAGGCGAACGCCGGCACCGGAGGCGCGGACCGCGTCGATGAGGATCTGCTGGAGCTGCGGGCGCTGCATGCCGAGGGTGGCGGGCAGGTCGGGGCCGCCGGTCTGGATGTCGTCGGCGACGAACAGCACGGTGCCGTCGGGGGCGGTCACCCCCAGCGAGCCGAAGGCGAACCCGGAAGCGCTCACCTCCTCCCACACGCCCAGCTCGCGCAGCACCCTGAGGGCGTTGCCCTGGAGGGTGATGCCGGAGCCGGTGGTGGCGTTCCAGTCGGGTCGGGCCTCAATCAGGTCCACGGCGATGCCGGCGCGGCGCAGCAGGATGGTCACGGCGTTGCCGGAGGCGCCCCCGCCGATGACCAGGACGATGGGGGTCTCCCCGGCCGGAGGCGGGGGGAGGGTGAGGCTGTCAGCCATGTCGGGGGTACCTCCGGGGATTGGGATCGCGCGGCTTCGGGCGGCGGGGGTGCGGCTCTTGCCCGCTGGAGCGCGGGCCAGAGATGGTGCGAGGTATGGGCCGGATGCGCCATTGCTGTCCAGGGAGGGGCGCATCCGGCGGCTGAGGGCTACTTGACGGCGACGGGGTTCACGGGGGAGCCGACGGCTCCGGTGATGGGCAGGGGCGCTGCGGTGAGCCAGAACTCGTACACGCCGTCGTCGGCGCAGTCCGCGGCGAGGGCGTCGGGATCCCACATCTCGCCGATGAGCAGGCCCATGTTGGGGATGGCGACCTGGTGCAGCGGCTGGAAGGAGTTCTCGAACTCGTTCGGCCGGACCTCGAAGCCCCAGGTGTCGGTGGCGATCGCGGCGATCTCGGTGCCGTGCAGCCAGCCGGCCGTGGTGAACGACAGCCCCGGCGCGGGCCCGCCCGCGTACTCGCCCCAGCCCTCGCGCCGGGCACGGGCGAGGTGTCCGGTGCGGACGAGGACGATGTCGCCGCGGCCGACGCTCACGCCGTGCGCCTCCGCGGTCGCGGTCAGGTGCTCCTCGGTAACGGCGAAGCCGTCGGGCAGCTCGCCGTCGGTGCCGACGACTTGGCCGACGTCGAGGAGCACGCCGCGTCCGGCGACGTGCGGCGCCATGTGCTCGATGCCGGTGACGAGGTCGCCGTCGGAGGTGACCACCTTGTCGGCGCGCCGCCCGTTCCAGGCGAATCCGTGGTCGAAGATGTGGCCGAGTCCGTCCCACTGGGTCGAGCACTGCAGCGGCATCGCGATCACGTCGTCGGCGCCGCCGATACCGTGCGGGAAGCCCTGGTTGCCCAGGGCGGCGTCCGTGCCGGTGTCGAGCATGGTGTGTACGGGGTTCGTCCGTCTGCGCCAGCCCTTCTGTGGGCCGTTCATGTCGAATCGCTGCGACAGCGAGAAGCTCACGCCCCGGCGCACAAGTGCCGCGCCTTCGCGACGCTTGGCCTCGTCGAGGAAGTTCAGCGTGCCGAGCTTGTCGTCCTCACCCCAGCGCCCCCAGTTGGAGTACGCCTTGGCGGCCTCGGCGATCGCGCCCTCGGGGTCGTGGCGGTCCAGGCTCACGCCTTCTCCTCCACACAGCGGGTGCGCTGCACGCCCAGACCGGTGATGGAGCCCTCCATGACGTCGCCGTCGCGCAGCAGCCGCCCCCAGTGGATGCCGTTGCCGGCCGGGCTGCCGGTCAGCACCAGGTCTCCGGGCAGGAGTTGTGCGGTCTGGGAGATGTACGACACCAGCCGCGCGATGCCGAAGAGCATGTCCTTGGTGGACTCGTCCTGCATGGTCTCGCCGTTCAGTTTCAGCGTGACCCGCAGGTCACCCGGGTCGGCGATGGACTCGGCGGGGACGATCCAGGGCCCGAGCGGGGTGAATCCGGGGGCGTTCTTGCTGCGCAGCCAGTCGGTGCCGATGGCCTTCATGTCCCGGCGGAAGACGGTGGCGCGGTCAGTGAGGTCGTTGGCGATGGTGTAGCCGGCGACGTACTCCAGGGCCTCCTCGACGGACACCCGATAGGTGGGCTTGGCGATGACGGCCGCCAACTCCAGTTCCCAGTCCGGCTTTTCGGCCCATGCGGGGAGTACGACGTCGTCGTAGGGGCCGGCGATGGTGCTGGGCAGGCCGATGAACACGTACGGCAGGTCCTCGGCGGCCCGGCGGTCCATGACCGCGGCGATCTCGGCGCGGGTCTCCTCGACGGTGCGCGGGTCGTCGGGGGAGCGGTGGGCGACCTCCAGGTCGATCACGTGCTGCCGGTAGTTGGCGCCTGACTGGAAGATCTGGCGGGGCTCCAGCGGGGCGTGCACTCGCAGTCCCTCCAGCGGCTGCCAGTCGAGGGCGTCCTCGTCCGCCAGGACGTGCAGGACGGGCAGGGCCTCCTCCCACCGCTCCACCACGGCACGCAGCTCGGACGGTGCCCAGGCCAGGGCTCTGCTGAGGTCGAGTACCCGGCCCTTGACCAAGAGTCCGGGGAACGGCTCCCCGTTCGGAGCGGAGACCGTGCCGAGCGCGAACGAGCCGGCAGGTTGCGCGAGCGTTGCCATGAGATTTCCTCCTGCTGGGATGCGGTCTACTCTGACCCCGATCGGCGAATCACGGAAATCAATCCTGTGGATGTGCCGAATCCATGATGTGGATGGTTCTCTCTTGCTAGGTAGGTGTCCGGTGAACCTGTCCCGACTCGACCTCAACCTGGTCGTTGCCCTGCGTGCGCTGCTGGAGGAGCGCAACGTCACGCGGGCCGGCGAGCGCATCGGACTGAGCCAGCCCGCGATGAGCGCGGCGCTGTCCCGGTTGCGCCGCCATTTCGACGACGAATTGCTCGCCCGCACCGGCAACGCCTACGAGCTGACCCCCCTCGGCGCCGCCCTGCAGGATCGCAGCGCCACCGCCTGCGACCTGCTGGAACGGGTCTTCGCCAGCCAGGCCGACTTCGACCCGGCCGCCGAGACACGCGAGTTCACACTGCTCTGTTCCGACTACGGCGCGGCCGTCTTCGGCTCCGCGCTCGCCCGCGCCCTGCACCGGGAGGCGCCCGGCATCCGGCTCACCTTCCAGCATTCGACGCCCGCGGTCGTCGAGAACACCGCGACCGCGCTGAGCACCGTCGACGGCCTGCTACTGCCGCATGGCATCATCGACGGCTTCCCCTCCGTCGACGTCCATCAGGACCGCTGGCTGTGCATGGTCGCCGACGACAACCCCGAGGTCGGCGACGAACTCTCCCTCGACCACCTCGCGCGCCTGCCCTGGGCGGTCTACCAGCGCCCCTACGACGCCCCGGCCGCCCGGCAGCTCAGCATGCTTGGCATCAGCCCCCGGGTGGAGGTCTCCGTCCAGACCTTCCAGCTGCTGCCCCACATGGTCGAGGGCACCCGCCGGATCGCCATGATCCAGGAACGCCTGGCACGCAAAGCAGTTCGCTCCGCCGCGGTACGCGTCCTGCCCTGCCCCTTCGAGGCCGTACCGGTGCAGGAGGCGATGTGGTGGCACCCGGTACACGCGCAGGACGCGGCCCACATCTGGCTGCGGCAGAAGGCGGCGGAGGTGGGCGCGACGCTGACCGGCCACGGCACGGACGAGGCCGTACCCGCCGCGCAGGGCGCAGGGTCGGTACCGGAACTGCTCTGATCTCGGCCCGGCGGCCGCCGTGACCCCGTCCCACGGCAGGGATGTGTTCGGCACGTGTCGGCCTCGCCGCCGTCCGATACGACGGCGGCGAGGCCGACACGCGTGACGGGTCCGGGGCACCGTAGTCCGGCACTCCCCGGCCCCGTCGGGCTTCCGCGTCCTCAGGCCAACTGCTCGGGCAGGGACCGGGGATCCGCCGTGCCCGCACGGCGCCGGGCCGCCCACAGCCCCGCCGCGACGGCGGCGGCAGCCAGCCCCAGCAGACCCACCGCACCCGCCAGGCTGCCGACCGCCGACTCCAGGGCGAGCAGCACCAGCGGGCAGACGAACTCACCGCCGAAGAAGGCCGCCGTCCACAGCCCCGTGCCCCGGCCGCGGTCCTCGAACGCCAGACGGGACATGGCACTGGTGAGAAGGGCGGGCAGCAGCATGCCCGTGCCCAGGCAGTTGATCACCGCTCCCACGACCAGCAGCGGGGCACTGCCCCCGAGGAACATCACTCCGAAACCGGCCGCAGAGAGTGCGAGAACGGCCGGCAGCATCGGGTCGGGCGAGCGCTTCAGCCGGGCGAACGTGACCGCACCGGCCACGGTGGCGGCACTCGCGATCGCGGTGGCCAGACCGATCACCCCGGTGCTCTTCACGCCGAGGTCATCTAGCAGGTACGCCATCTCCACCGGGACCGTGTAGAAAACCATCGCCCCGAAGAAGGTGAGTACACAGATACCCCCCAACTGCCGCCATGGGAACGGACGGCGGGCCGGAGCTTCGGCCGTTTCGGTCTGGGCCAGGGCGTCGTCGGCGGCTCCGCCGGCTGCCGGGTTGGGCAGAGCGATTGCCATCAGCGGGGCGAGCACCAGGCTCACGGCGTACACCCAGAAGGGGACCCGCCAGCCCGCCGCGCCGACGGCGCCGCCGACCACGAAGAAGACGGTGGCCGACGCGGAGGCGCACATGATCTGCAGGGCGAGGTACTTCACCCGCTGATGACCGGAGTAATAGTCGCCGATCAGCGTGGTGCAGCACGTCATGATCGCGGCCTCGGTGACGCCTGCCAGGGCGCGGCTGGCGATGATCGCGCCCAGCGAGTCCAGCCACAGCGGCGCCGTGCCGAACACGGCGTACAGGACGGTCGCCACGATCAGCAGGCGCTTGCGGCCAAGGCGGTCGACGATCACCCCGGCGAACGGGGCCAGCAGCGCCAGTGCCAGCGCCGGAACGGTCAGCGCGAGGGGTACCAGCGCCTTGGCGCCGGGGACGGACTCGAAGTGATCCTGCATCTTCGGTAGTACCGGGGCGATCAGTACCGCCCCCAGGATCGGCAGACAGCTGCCTGCCATCAGCAGGGTCACCCGCAGCAGATGGGCCGGACCCGAGACGGCGACGGATGACGGGGCGGCGTCACCCACCGCCGCGGGGGACGGGGGCACGGAACCGGGCATGGCGACTCCAGGGGACGGTGTGCGGGAGCGGGCATGCCATTCACGGGCGCCGGTGGCGCACGGCATGCTGAGGACGGCCGTACGCCGGCGGCTGATCCGGACAGCGGCGTGCGGGTAGGGACGACTATGAGCTGTCCGGGGGCCCGCCGCCATCCTCCGCGTAATCCGAATCCCTTATCCGGCCCATCCACGCCCTGGATGGGATATGCCCGCGCTCTTGGGTGCGAAGGAGCAGGCCGCCGGAGCGAGTCCGCCATCAGGTCGGTGGCTAGGGGCACTTCGACGTCCGGGAACTGTTCCGGAATGCGGCGACCAGGCTGCCCCACTGGCCTGGGCGTCGCTGCCCACAGGAGGGGTGACCTTGCCGCTCTCGACCTCGTCCGCCTGCTAGCGGCTGCAGTCGCTCCTGTTCGCTCACTGTCGCACGGTGGTGCGTGTGGGTGTCGGTCTTGGCCGTCGTGGTTACGGCGGTGAGGACCAGGACGGTGGCGACGGTGGCGTCCGTCAACCTCTTCGTGGACTTCACCGCAAGGTTTGAACCTTCAAACACCTATGGGTAAGGTTTGGCCATGCCCACGAGGCCGCGCTGGTTGAATCCCGAGGAGCGACGGGCTTGGCTCGCGTACGTCGACTTCTCCACCCACCTGTCCAACCACCTGAACCGTCAGTTGCGTCGGGAAGCCGGGATTACGCATGCCGACTACACCTTGCTCGCCCACCTGTCCTCGGTCCCAGGGCACGCTCTGACCATGTCCGAGCTGGCCCAGCGCCTCAAGATCACCCGAAGTCGGCTAACCCACGCCGTAGCCCGGCTCCAAGAAGCTGGCTACGTCGATCGCAGGGAACATCCCGGCAACCGCCGCAACCAGCTCGCCGCTCTCGCCCCGCAGGGGCTCGAGCTTCTGAAGTGCGCGGCCCCGGCCCATGTTGAGACTGTACGCCGCGTCGTCTTCGATGCGCTCACCCCTGAGTAGGCGAGCCAGTTCGCCGAGATCGGTGAGGCGATCAACGCCGCACTGCAACGCATGGATACAGACGACGATCAGGAGGTACTGCCTTGGCGCCGACGGTAGGGCGGCGTTCGTTCAGGCACCGGCCGTCAACGCGGCGATTTCCTATACGATGCGGTCCGGCATGGCGGTGAACACGTCGGGGATCGCCGCAGATGAGCACAACCAATGAGCGGGCTGACTTGGGCAGCCTGAGCGCCCTTGGCGGCACAGTGGCGGCTGGCCCGAGACGATAGGCCGCGTGCGTGCCATCCAGATTGTGCGCCAGCCATTCGCACCAAGCGCGCCCGGCTCGCCTACCCACGAGTTGGTGCCCGGTGAGCGGTCGCTGGAGGTCGTGTACCGGTGCCCGGAGTGGTTCGGCAAGGGCTTGTCTGGTGCCTTCGTCGACCTCGACGTATCCGCACCAGCCGAACCTAGTTAGCCCGGGCTTGGCCCGGAAATGCCCCGGAACAGCTGGTCAGCAGTCCAGCGCGCCTTCGGTGCGCGCCGGGGGCACGGTAAATCCTGGCGCGCGCTGGGGGTGCTTCTGTCTGCCCCTGACAAGGGGCAGTTCCCGCTCGGGATCATGGAGTGGTCGTTCCGGCCGAAACCGATGCCTCTGTGATGCTGTGCAGCTCGCTGGTCAGCATGGTGCTGAGGGCCGACCACGGGGACCGTGGAGCGTTGCTGTGAGCACGTGCGTCAGAATTCCTGATTCACCCTGGCCCTCCCGGGACGGCGTTCCTCCTGGCCTCCATGACGTAAGGGGCGGATCGTGGACGTGATGCACGAACGCTGCGCCGGCATCGACATCGGCAAGAAGGACGCCAAGGCGTGCGTCCGCACCCCCAGTACCCGGCGGCGGGGGTCCTTCACCACCGAGACCACCACCTGGGGCGCCACGGCCAACGCGGTTCTCGCCCTGCGTGAGCATCTGCTCGACGCGCGGGTGACGCTGGTGGTGATCGAAGCGACCTCGGACTACTGGAAGCCCTACTACTACGTGCTGGCCGACGAGTTGAACGTGATCCTCGTCAACGCGCGGCAGGTCAAGAACCTGCCGGGCCGCAAGACTGATGTCTCGCACGCCGCCTGGCTGGCCCAGCTCGGTGCCCACGGCCTGGTCAGGCCCTCCTTCGTCCCGCCCCAGCCGGTGCGCGAGCTGAGGGATCTGAGCCGGGCCCGAACCACTGCCACCCGGGAACGCGGCCGAGTGGTCCAGCGCCTGGAGAAGCTGCTGGAGGACACCGGCATCAAGCTGTCCGCGGTCGCCTCCGACATCATGGGCGTCTCCGGCCGGGCCATGCTCGAAGCCCTCATCCGCCCGGAACGTGACCCGCAGGTCCTCGCGGACCTGGCCAAACGCAGGCTCCGCAACAAGATCCCCGAGCTCACCGAGGCGCTGACCGGACGTTTCCGCGAGCACCACGCGTTCCTGGCCCGGCTGTATCTGGACCAGTACGACCACCTCACCGCCATGACCGACCAACTCACCGGGCGGATCGAGGAGGCGATGGCCCCCTTGCGCCCCGCACTGGACCTGCTCGACACCATCCCCGGAATCAACCGGAAAGTCGCCGACGTGATCATCGCGGAGACCGGCGGGGACATGGCCCGGTTCGCCTCCGCCAAACACCTCGCGTCCTGGGCCGGGGTCTGCCCCGGCCACCACGAGTCCGCCGGCCGCACAAGGAACACCAAAGTCCGGCCCGGCAACCCCTATCTCAAAGGCGCCCTCGGAATGGCCGCGTTCAGCGCGGCGAGAACCAAGGACACCTATCTGCAGGCCCGTTACAAGCGGCTGGCCGCCCGCCGCGGACCGCTCAAGGCCCTGGTCGCCGTCGAGCACTCGATCATCACCGCGGTCTGGCACATGCTCACCGACGACCAGCCCTACCACGAGCTCGGCGGCACCTACTTCACCCAGCGCGACCCCGAACGCGCCGCCCGACGCGCGATCACCGCACTCAACCAGCTCGGCTACACCCTCACCCTCAACCCGAGAGAAGCCACAGCCTGACCACTCCCGAGCCCGGACACCCGGTGATCCCCACAGCCACCGGGCACCCAGCCCTGCCCACACCCACCCTGGCCTGCTGCTATTTACGCGTCAGTAATCCAGGCCGCTTCGCGGGCCGCCGTGGAGGCGGGAAAATGGGCCCGCGTCCGTCCGGGACGCCGATGCATCTGTGATGCCAGCCGAGCTCGCGCGTCAGTATGGCGTTGGGGACCGCTGACAGGGACCGTCAATTGTTGCGACAGCACGCGGACCAGACTCTTCAGCCCTGTGGTTCCTCCGGACGGCGTGTCAGGCAGACGTCGATCCGGGAGGGGCCCATGGACGTGTTGCACCAGCGGTGCGCCGCGCTGGACATCGGCAAGAAAGACCTCAAGGCGTGCGTGCGCACCCCGAACCCGAGCGGCAGGCGCTCGCGCCGGCAGGAGATCCGCACGTTCGCCACCACGACCAACGCGCTGCTGGAACTGCGGGACTGGCTGGTTGCTGAGCAGGTCACCCTGGTGGTGATGGAGGCGACCAGCGACTACTGGCGCGGGGCCTTCTACCTGCTGGAGGACTGCCTGAACGTGATCCTGGTCAACGCCGCGCACGCCAAGGGGCTGCCCGGCCGCAAGACCGACGTGGCCGACGCCGCGTGGTTGTGCCAGCTGGGCGAGTGCGGCCTGCTGAAGGCGTCGTTCGTGCCGCCGGAGCCGATCCGGCATCTGCGGGATCTGACCCGCTACCGCTCCACCCTCGCCGCGGAACTCGGCCGCGAGGCCCAGCGGCTGGAGAAGGAACTGGAGGATGCCGGCATCAAGCTGTCCACGGTGGCCACCGACATCCTCGGCGTGTCCGGGCGGGCCATGCTGAGCG
>NZ_JBVHRI010000031.1:0-101809 GCF_055566975.1 Streptomyces sp. NPDC027189 | reverse complement strand
GACGTGCACACACCCCGCAAGACACAACCCGCGAAACGGCGAACGAAGACGTCAACCACCCCACGACCACGCCGCACAGGTTAAAGATCAAGTTAAGGGCTGTCCCGTAACTGATCTTTGAGTCGCCTGGGGTGGTCGGTCGCGGTCCGGGCCGCTGCCTATCCGGCGAGGGCGAGGTTGTGCATGCGGGCGATGCCGAGCATGGCGTGGTGGACGCCGTCGCCTTTGAGGCGGCAGTCGCGGAGGATCTTCCAGGTCTTCATTCGGGCGAAGACGTGTTCGACGCGCGCGCGGACCTGCTTGTGGGACTTGTTGTGGGCTTTCTTCCAGTCGGGCAGGTCTTCGCCTTTGCGGCGGCGGTGCGGCATGACGAGTCCGGTGCCCGGGTAGCCGCCGTCGGCGATCGTCACGGTCCTGCCGACAGCGGTCTTGGCGCCGGATTCCTCCCATGCCTTGCAGTCGTTGCGGTTGCCGGGCAGGGGGTGGCCAATCACGACGACCAGGCGAGTGTCGGCGTCGATGACGACCTGGTGGTTGGTGGAGTACCGGTAGTTCTTCGACTGCGCGGCGATGGCGTGGTCGCGGGTGGGCACGAGAGTGCCGTCCACGATCAGCACGGTGTCCTTGGCGAACCGTTTGCGGGGCTGAAGAGCGAGCATGGGTCCGAGGTGGTCGATGATGCGGTCCGCGGCGGACTTCGAGACCCCGAAGAGCGGTGCGAGCTGACGCATCGTCAAGTTTGTTCGCCAGTAGGCGGCGACCAGTAGCGCCCGGTCCTCCAGCGGAAGGCTCCACGGCCGGCCCTTGCGGACCGCGGCCGCACCCTCGCGCCGCAGCACAGTCACCAGCTTCCCGAAAGCGCGCGGGCTCAGCCCGGTGAAAGGGGCTATCCAGGAAGGCTCTGACGCCGTGATCACACCAGCCACCGCTGGATCATCTCAGTTGCAGACGTCGCTGGTTTCGACTGATCCTTTGCGTATTCGACGACCAAGAGGGAGAACGACGTGGGGCTGACTCTGTTCCCGGGAGACGGAGACACCAGCAGTCCCGACGTCGCCTGGTCCTACAGCGGCTTCGCCGCGTTCCGGCGACAGCTGGCGCGAGCCGAAGGATTCACTCTTTCCGAGGTGCGGGGCTTCGGCGGAGAGCGCCCCTGGAGTGACGTCTCCACCTCGCTCGAACCACTCCTCGATCGCCCCGATGACGGCGGAGGCGAGCTAACGCCTACCGAGTGCGCCGCGCTCCTGCCCCGGCTGGAGGCGATCGTCGACCAGTGGCGGAACGAGGTCGACGTCCCTCGGGCACACATCGATGCGGCCCAACAGCTGACGGTCGTTCTGCGGCTCTGCGTCGCGAAGGACGTCGAACTTCTCTTCCTCTGATGTCGACGAAGCCGGAGCCGTTCCTCACGCTCCCGCAGTTACGGGACACCCCGTACCTCCCGATCTCCGGTGACACAAGGAGCGTCTCGGTCACGCCCATCAACTGAACCGACCAAGAAGCCCCGCGCAACACTTCCACAGCCCGAGCCACCGGCCCCGGTTGCCGCCTTTTCCCCAGGCGGCGCCGGGGTCGGCTGATGTCTGGCGAAACCGGCGAGGGATAGTACCCCCTACACGTACCACCCCTCGCGGGAAACCTGGTAATTCCTTGGACCTATGCCTTGTTGTTGTCACCTGGCGCGACCGGTGGAGCGTGCCCCACGGTCTCGAGGTCCTCAATCATTTCCGCACCGACTACGGCGCCCGTGCTCTTTTTGCTACGCCTGAGCCGGCCCTCCAGCCAGCTCGCGAATGTCGTGAGGGAGAAGTTGATCAGAATGAAGATCACGGCCACCACGGTGAAGCTGGCGATGGTGTTGCCGTAGTAGCCGATCATCGTGTTGGCCGATGCGAGCAGTTCAGGGAAGGTGAGCACCGCGCCACCGATGGCGGTGTCCTTCACGATCACGACGAGCTGGCTGACGAGCGCCGGGAGCATCGCGGTGACCGACTGCGGCAGCAGGATGAGCCTCATCACCTGGCCCTTGCGCAGACCGATCGCCATCGCCGCCTCGGACTGGCCCTTCGGCAGGGCCAGGATGCCGGCCCGGACGATCTCCGCGAGAACCGAGGCGTTGTACAGCACGAGCCCCGTGACGACCGCGTACAGCGGACGGTCGTCAGAACTGACGTTGGTGTACTTGGCGAATAGCGCAAGCCCGAAGATCATCAGGACCAGCACCGGGATCGCCCGGAAGAACTCCACCACGATCGCGGCCGGTATGCGGATCCAGGCGTGGTCCGAGAGCCGGGCGATGCCGAGGACGGCGCCGAGCGGCAGTGCGATGACCATGCTGAGCGCCGCGGCCTTGAGGGTGTTCTTCAGACCCGGCCAGATGTACGTGGACCAGGCCTCGCTGGTGGTGAACGGCTTCCACAGTGCCCAGTCGAGCTGGCCCTTGTCGTTGAGTTGGGTGTACATCCACCACAGGACCACTGCCAGGGCGGCGAGGAAGACCACCGTGTACAGGAGGTTGCGCCGCTTGGCGCGTGGCCCCTGGGCATCGTAGAGAACGGAAGTCATCGCTTAACCGCCACCTTCTTGCCCACCCAGCCGAGGATCAGGCCGGTCGGCAGCGTGAGGATCACGAAGCCGAGGGCGAAGATCGAGGCGATCGGGATGAGCTGGGCCTCCTTTTCCACCATCGTCTTCATCAGGGTCGCCGCCTCGGCGACGCCGATCGCGGCGGCCACTGTGGTGTTCTTCGTGAGCGCGATCAGGACGTTCGTCAGCGGGCCGACCGCCGAGCGGAACGCCTGAGGCAGCACGACGAGCCGGAGCACCTGGGTGAAGCTGAGGCCGATCGCACGGGCCGCCTCAGCCTGCCCGACTGGCACCGTGTTGATGCCGGACCGCAGTGCCTCGCACACGAAGGCCGAGGTGTAGGCGGTCAAACCGAGCACGGCGAGCCGGAAGTTGATCGTCTTGAAGTCGTCCGCGCCGAGGCTGATGCTGAGGGTCTGGTTCAGGCCCAGCGAAGTGAACAGGATGATCACGGTCAGCGGGATGTTCCGCACGATATTCACGTAGGCGGTGCCGAAACCGCGCATCAGGGGCACTGGGCCGACGCGCATGGCGGCCAGCAGGGTCCCCCATACCAGGGAGCCGGCGGCGGCGAGCAGGGTGAGCTGCACCGTCGTCCAGAAGGCCCCCAGCAGGTCGTAACCTTCAAGAAAGTCGAACACGATCTCCCGTGCTTCCGCGTGTAGGGATGCCCAGGTGCGCCGCCCCGGGAGACAGCGCACCTTTCAGGCACTGCTTCAGCTCTTGACGTCGCCGATCTTCGGCGCGGGCTCGTTCTTGTAGTTCGCCGGGCCGAAGTTCTTCTCGACGGCCGCCTTCCAGGAGCCGTCGGAGACCATGCCCTCCAGGGCCGTGTTGATCTTGGCCTTGAGGTCGCTGCCCTTCTTCACGCCGATGCCGTAGTTTTCGTTGGTCATCTTGAAGCCACCGAGCTTGAACTTGCCCTTGAACTGGGACTGCGCGGCGTAACCGGCCAGGATGGAGTCGTCCGTGGTCAGCGCGTCGATGGCCCCGTTCTGCAGACCAGTGAGGCACGCCGAGTACGTCGGGTACTCCTGCAGATTGGCCTTGGGGGCCAGCTTGTCCTTGACGTTCTGTGCCGAGGTCGAGCCGACCACCGAACAGAGCTTTTTGCTGTTGAGGTCCGACGGCGACTTAATCGAGTTGTCGTCGGCACGGACCAGGACATCCTGGTGGGCCAGCAGGTACGGGCCGGCGAAGTCGACCGACTTCTCGCGCTCCGGAGTGATCGAGTACGAGGCGGCGATGAAGTCGACGTCACCGCGCTGCAGCATGGTCTCGCGGTCGGCGCTCTTCGACTCCTTCCACTGAATCTGGTTCGCGCTGTAGCCGAGCTTCTTGGCGATGTACGTCGCGACGTCGACGTCGAAGCCGGCGTAGCCCTGGGGCGTCTTCTGACCGATGCCCGGCTGGTCGAACTTGATGCCGATGGTGATCTTCTTGCTGCCGCCCGAAGGGCTGCTGCCGCTGTCCTTGTCGTTGTCGGAGCCGCAGGCCGTGGCGGCGAGCGCGAGGGCGAGCACAGCAGCCGAAGCGGCGGTGACCTTGCGGAGCTTCATGGTGAACATCCTTTGACTGGTGAAGAGATGCGGGCCCGTCAGGGCGGGTGACGCAGGTCGTCAGAGACGCGATGTGGGGGCCGTCAGTGGTGGAGGATCTTCGACAGGAAGTCCTTGGCCCGGTCGCTGCGCGGATTGCTGAAGAACTGGTCCGGCACAGCCTCTTCGACGATCCGGCCGTCGGCCATGAAGACCACTCGGTTGGCAGCCGAACGAGCGAAGCCCATCTCATGGGTGACGACGATCATGGTCATGCCGTCACGCGCGAGCTGCTGCATGACCTCAAGGACCTCGTTGATCATCTCGGGGTCCAGTGCCGAGGTCGGCTCGTCGAAGAGCATGACCTTGGGGTCCATCGCCAGTGCTCGCGCGATCGCGACGCGCTGCTGCTGGCCGCCCGACAACTGAGCGGGGTACTTGTCCGCCTGATTGGCGAGGCCGACGCGGTCGAGCAGCGCGCGGGCCTTCTCCTCGGCGGCCTTCTTGTCGGCCTTGCGGACCTTGATCTGTCCCAGCATCACATTGTCGAGCACCGTCTTGTGCGCGAAGAGGTTGAAGGACTGGAAGACCATGCCCACGTCGGCCCGCAGCCGGGCGAGCGCCTTGCCCTCCGCAGGCAGCGGCTTGCCGTCGATCGAGATGTCGCCCGAATCGATCGTCTCCAGGCGGTTGATGGTGCGGCACAGGGTGGACTTCCCGGACCCGGAGGGTCCGATGACCACGACGACCTCGCCACGGGCGATCGTCAGGTCGATGTCCTGGAGCACGTGCAACGCGCCGAAGTGCTTGTTGACGCTCTTCAGGACGACCAGTTCGTCGGTCGCGGCCACAGCGTCCTTGGCCACCGATACTTCGGTCATCGCTCTTTGGCTCCGTCCTCCTCGGTTTCGGAGGACAGTAGTAACCCCGTACGACCAGCGTCATTACATCTGAGGGGAACTTGAGCATCACGATCCGGTAGCAATCGGACACGTGTCGTAGCAGCCGGTACGCGACCGCGTACCGGCTGGGTAACGGAAGCCCTCCGCAACCCGAAGGCCCTTGACGCCATCCTTATCCATCGGCGTGACTTCCATGGTGCACCCGCGCGTGCACCGCGTTCTACAAGCCAAGACCGTACGACCGATGAACCGGAGGGGGCCGGAATGAGACTGCTCCTCGTCGAGGATGACAACCATGTCGCCGCCGCCCTGTCCGCGGTGCTGGCGCGGCACGGCTTCGACGTCACGCACGCCCGCAGCGGCGAGGAGGCTCTGCAGGCGCTGGTCCCCGAGGGCGACGGGTTCGGCGTCGTCCTGCTCGACCTGGGCCTGCCCGACCAGGACGGCTACGAGGTCTGCGGCAAGATCCGCAAGCGGACCAGCACTCCGGTGATCATGGTCACGGCGCGCGCCGACGTACGCTCCCGGATCCACGGCCTCAACCTCGGCGCCGACGACTACGTAGTGAAGCCGTACGACACCGGGGAACTGCTCGCCCGTATCCACGCCGTCAGCCGGCGTAGTGCCCCCGACGACGCCTCGGCCCCCGGCGACACCGCGCTGAAGCTCGGCCCCGTGCACATCGAACTCCCCAACCGCCAGGTCACCGTGGATGGTTTGGTTGTCCAACTGACCCGCAAGGAGTTCGACCTGCTCGCACTGCTGGCCCAGCGCCCCGGAGTGGTGTTCCGCCGGGAACAGATCATCAGCGAGGTGTGGCGCACCAGTTGGGAGGGGACCGGGCGCACCCTGGAGGTGCATGTCGCGTCCCTGCGCTCCAAACTGCGCATGCCGGCGCTGATCGAGACCGTGCGCGGCGTCGGGTACCGGCTCGTCGCCCCTGCGTCGTAGCGGGTACGGGTGCGCACTCGCCTTCTCCCACTGCTCATCGTTCTGATGGCCGCCGTGCTGCTCGCGCTCGGCCTTCCGCTCGCCGTGAGTGTCGCGGCCGCTCAGCAGCAGCGGGTGGTCGTCGACCGCATCGACGACACGGCGCGCTTCGCTGCCCTCGCCCAGTACGTCACCGATTCGCTGACCGGCTCCCAGTCGAACAACACGGACGAACGCAAGGAGACCCTGAACAAGGAGCTCGCCCGCTACTACGACGTGTACGGCATACGGGCCGGCGTCTTCTACCGCAACGACAGGCCCATGGCCAACGCCCCGACGAACTGGTTCCTGCCCAAGACCGGTGAAGGGCGCGACGCGTTCAGCGAGGCGCTCTTCAGCCGCCGCAGCCACGACCCGCAGCAGGTCTGGCCCTGGCAGCGGCACCGTCTCGTCGTGGCCTCCCCGGTCATCAGGGACGGCGACGTGATCGCCGTCGTCGTCACCGACTCGCCCACCGGGCAGATGCGTTCGAAGACCCTGCGCGGCTGGCTGCTCATCGGCGCGGGCGAGATCGCCGCGATGCTTATCGCCCTCGGCGCCGCGCTGCGCCTCACCGGCTGGGTGCTCAGACCCGTACGCGTCCTCGACGCCACCACACACGACATCGCGACAGGACGCCTGAAGTCCCGGGTCGCGGTCGCCGGTGGGCCGCCGGAACTCCGGCGCCTGGCCCGGTCGTTCAACGAGATGGCGGACAACGTCGAAGACGTGCTGGAGCAGCAGCGCGCCTTCGTCGCCGACGCCTCGCACCAGCTGCGCAACCCGCTCTCGGCGCTGCTGCTGCGCATTGAGCTGCTCGCGCTAGAACTGCCGGAGGGAAATGCGGAGATCGCCTCGGTCCGCACCGAGGGCAAGCGCCTTGCCCAGGTCCTCGACGACCTCCTCGACCTGGCGCTCGCCGAGCACGCCGAGGCGGATCTGCGGCTCACCGACATCGGCGCGCTGACGGCCGAGCGCGTGTCGTCCTGGCAGCCGCTCGCCGAGAACAAGGGCGTACGGCTGGCCGGGACCTGCCCGGCCACCACCGCCTGGGCCGACCCGGTCACACTGTCCAGCGCCCTGGACGCGGTCATCGACAACGCGCTGAAGTTCACGCCGGAGGGGGAGAGCGTCGAGGTGAAGGTCGCCTCGAACGGCGAGGTCTCGACCGTCGTGGTCACCGACGGCGGCCCCGGCCTCAGCGACGAGGACCTGGCCCGCATCGGCGACCGCTTCTGGCGCAGCGCGGGGCACCAGAACATCAAGGGCTCGGGCCTCGGCCTGTCCATCTCGCGGGCGCTGCTCGCGGCGGGCGGCGGCTCCATCGCGTACGCCCATCACGAGCCGCACGGCCTGCGGGTGACGGTGACGGTGCCCAGGTCAGGGCCGGCCTCTTGAGCCCCACGCCGGGGAGCGACCACCAGGTGTGAGCGGCTACGGCTTGATCGACCGGTAGTAGCGTCGCGCGCCCTCGTGCAGCGGCAGCGGATCCGTGTAGATGGCCGTGCGCAGGTCCACCAGCTGCGCCGCGTGCACCACGGCGCCGATGTGGTCACGGCTGGCGATCACCGTGCGGGTGAGCTCCTCGGTGAGCTTCGCGTCCGCGTCCTCCCGTGTGATCAGGTAGTTGGCTACGGCCAGCGTCTGCACGGACGAGCCGCGCTGCGCCCTGGGGTAGGCATCGGCGGGCATCACGGCGGCCCGGTAGTAGCGCGAGGCGCCGCCCTGTGCGTGCAGCTTCTTGATGAGGGAGCCGCCGATCGGCACGAGCCTGATGTCGTAGGTCTTCGAGAGCTCCAGCACAGCACTCGTCGGCAGGCCGCCGGACCAGAAGAAGGCGTCGATCTTGTGGTGCTTGAGCAGGTCGGGCATGGTCGCGATGCCGTCGGCCCGCGGCTCGATGTCGTTGTCGGGGTCGAGCCCGGCCGCCTGGAGCACATGGTTCGCTATCAGCCGCACGCCGGAACCGCTCGGTCCCACGGCGACCGTCCTGCCCCGCAGGTCCGCCACGGACTTCACGGACGACGAGCGCGGGACGACCAGGTGCACATAGTCGTCGTAGAGCCGGGCGCAGCCGCGCAGCCGGCCCGCTCCCGGCTTGTTCTCGAGTATGTACGTCTCCACCGCGTCGGCCGCCGCGATGGTGAAGTCGGCCTTCCCCGTCGCCACGCGCCGTACGTTCTCCTGCGATCCGTCGCTGTTCAGCAGCCGTACGTCCACGCGCGGCATGTCCTTGGCGATTGCGCCCTCAAGGAGCGTGCCGTACTTCTGGTAGACCCCGGTCGGCGTGCCCGTGCTGAATGTGATCGTCCCGCTGGGCGACCCCTCGCCCGGCAGCAGCCACCACAGCAGCAGCCCGAAGACCGCGAAAGCGGCCGCCGAGCCGAGCAGCGCGCGGCGCCGGCCGATACGGGGGAGTGCCTGGAACATGCGCGCGATCCTGCCAGCTCGGGGGCGATCCTGACCAGGGCCGGGCCCATTGACCGGGGTCGTCGGAGGACCTCGGCGGATCGATAGGGTCGTCGGATGCAGCCCTCTCCCGCCTCCCTGGTCCGTGAATTCCACCTCGCTTTCGGCCTCGACGCCCGCACCGTGCCGACAGAGGTCTCCCCGGAGCTGGCGGCTCACCGCGGTGAACTCCTCGCCGAGGAGGCCGCCGAAGTCGCCGAGGTCGCGGTCACCGGCCCGCTCGACCGGCTGGCGCACGAACTGGCCGACGTCGTGTACGTGGCGTACGGCACGGCACTCGTCCACGGGATCGACCTCGACGCGGTGATCGCCGAGGTCCACCGGTCCAACATGACGAAGCTGGGCCCCGACGGCAGGGCCGCCCGCAGGGCCGACGGCAAGGTCCTCAAGGGGGACCACTACCGTGCTCCGGACGTCTCGGAGATCCTGCGGCAGCAGGGCTGGAGTGCGGCGGAGGCGTAGCACCGAGCCGCTGCTTGCCGTAGCCACCGCGCTCGGCCGCCACTCGCGGCGGGCGCCGTTGCCGTCCGGTCATGGCTGGCCCACGCGGAACGGCCCGCTGTCCTGCGGCACGACCTTCTACCCGTTCCTGACCAACTGCGCTGACGACCCGCAGGGCGAGATGCTTCGTCACTGGTTTGGCGACTCGGCCGCCAACCCGCCCTCCGCGACACCGCGTTCCACGGTCACCTGGCACGACCAGGACCGCTATGTGCCGGGCGGTTGGGCCCAGTGGTACGGCATGGGCAGCGGCAGCTACCTCTACACCCCCGACTCCTGTGTGCGCGGTCGGCCGGACCCTGGGCTGCTCACCGATCCGCTTCGTCCAGGACCTCCGTGTCGAGCGGGCCAGGCACCTCCTGAGCACCACCGACCTGCCCATGGCGACGGTGGCCCGCCGCGTCGGCTACGAGAACCCCGGCGCCCGGCGCACCCTGCTGCGGGACCGGGTCGGCGTGACGGCCCGCTCACTATGGGGGTGAGGCCCGCACTACGACAGGACGCACTCCGGCTACCGCCTACCCTTGTCACATGAGCAGCGGCGACCGGAGTCAGGCAGTGGACGTTCAGCAATCCAAGACGTACGAAGTGCGCACCTACGGGTGCCAGATGAACGTCCATGACTCCGAGCGGCTCTCCGGGCTCCTCGAAGACGCCGGTTACGTACGCGCCCCCGAGGGTTCGGACGGCGACGCGGACGTGGTCGTCTTCAACACCTGCGCCGTACGGGAGAACGCCGACAACCGGCTGTACGGCAACCTCGGCCGCCTCGCACCGATGAAGACGAAGCGCCCCGGGATGCAGATCGCCGTCGGTGGCTGTCTCGCGCAGAAGGACCGCGACACCATCGTGAAGAAGGCGCCCTGGGTGGACGTCGTCTTCGGGACGCACAACATCGGCAAGCTGCCGGTCCTCCTGGAGCGCGCCCGCGTACAGGAAGAGGCACAGGTCGAGATCGCCGAGTCGCTCGAGGCGTTCCCGTCGACGCTGCCGACCCGCCGCGAGAGCGCGTACGCCGCCTGGGTCTCCATCTCGGTCGGCTGCAACAACACCTGCACCTTCTGCATCGTCCCGGCGCTCCGCGGCAAGGAGAAGGACCGCAGGACCGGCGACATCCTGGCCGAGATCGAGGCCCTGGTCGGCGAGGGCGTCTCCGAGATCACGCTGCTCGGGCAGAACGTAAACGCTTACGGGAGCGACATCGGTGACCGCGAGGCCTTCAGCAAGCTGCTGCGGGCCTGCGGGCAGATCGAGGGCCTGGAGCGCGTCCGCTTCACCTCGCCGCACCCGCGCGACTTCACCGACGACGTGATCTCCGCCATGGCGGAGACGCCGAACGTGATGCCGCAGCTGCACATGCCGATGCAGTCCGGCTCGGACACCGTGCTGAAGGCGATGCGCCGCTCGTACCGCCAGGATCGCTACCTGGGGATCATCGAGAAGGTCCGGGCCGCCATCCCGCACGCGGCGATCACCACCGACATCATCGTGGGCTTCCCCGGCGAGACCGAGGAGGACTTCGAGCAGACCCTCCACGCGGTCCGCGAGGCCCGCTTCGCGCAGGCGTTCACCTTCCAGTACTCCAAGCGTCCCGGAACCCCGGCGGCCACCATGGAGGGGCAGATCCCCAAGGAGGTCGTCCAGGCGCGCTACGAGCGTCTCGTCGCCCTCCAGGAGGAGATCTCCTGGGACGAGAACAAGAAGCAGGTCGGCCGCACCCTGGAGCTGATGGTCGCCGAGGGCGAGGGCCGCAAGGACGGCGCCACGCACCGCCTCTCCGGCCGTGCCCCCGACAACCGCCTGGTCCACTTCACCAAGCCCGACGAAGAGGTGCGCCCCGGCGACGTGGTCACCGTCGAGATCACCTACGCCGCCCCGCACCACCTGCTCGCCGAGGGCGCGGTCCTTGACGTGCGCCGCACGCGCGCGGGGGACGCCTGGGAGAAGCGCAACGCCGCCGAGGCCGCGAAGCCGGCCGGCGTCATGCTGGGGCTGCCGAAGATCGGGGCCCCGGAGCCGCTGCCGGTGGCCACGGGCAGCGGATGCGGCTGCGACTGACCCGAGCGGGCGTTGACGACGGGGGACGGGCGAATGGCTCGACGGCACTGCTGCTGGACAAGCCGGCCGGTGAGGGGCCGTTGCGCAGGCAGTACGAACTGATGGCGACGGTCGACGGCACGCACGAGGAGGCTGTGGCACGGCGCGGTGATTTCGTACGGCTGTACCGCACGAAGCACCCGCTGTACCCGGTGCCGATGCGGCGGTACCGCACCGGTGACGGCTGGATGCTCATCGGCGGCGGCTCGGCCGGCGGTGTTTTCACCTACCACTTCATGCTCACCGAGCTGGAGTGGGACTCGGGACAGATCACCTACTGAGCGCGTTACGCTGCCGATCATGCTTGTAGCCGCCGCAGTCTGCCCCTGTCCGCCGCTGCTCGTCCCCCAGGTCGCCGCCGGCGCGGCGCCCGAACTGGATGCCGCGCGCGCGGCGTGCACGGACGCGCTGGGCGTGCTCGCCGCCTCCCGCCCCGACCTGCTGGTCGTCGTGGGCCCCGCCGAGCAGAGCGGGCGCGGTCCGCACCCACAGGGCACGCGGGGCTCGTTCCGCGGATTCGGTGTCGATCTCGACGTACGCCTCGGCGGAGACAAGCCGGGTCCAGGGTCCGCGGAGCGTTCGGCACGTGAGCTTCCGCCCTCGCTCGCCGTCGCCGCGTGGCTGCTGGATCGCACGGGTTGGTCCGACGCTCCCGTCGAAGGTCTCGGGGTGGGGGAACCGCTCGAGGCCGAGCGGTGTATCCAAGTCGGAGGGGAAATCGGTGGCCGGGCCGAGAGGGTGGCACTGCTGGTGATGGGCGACGCCAGCGCGTGCCGGACGCTCAAGGCGCCGGGCTATCTCGACGAGCGCGCGGCGGGCTTCGACGCGGAGATCGCGCGTGCGCTGGGCGCGGCGGACGTGGCTGCCCTCGAGGCGTTGGACGCCGAACTGGCGCACGAGCTGAAGGTCTCGGGGCGAGCCCCCTGGCAGGTCCTCGCGGGCGCGGCAGAGGGCGCGGGGCTGGGTGGCGCGCTGCTCTACGACGACGCCCCGTACGGGGTGGGGTATCTGGTGGCGGCCTGGTCGTAGCCGGCCTTCTCAAAAAAGTCGCGGCTCTTTGAGCCGTGCGGGTCCGAACACGGCGGCACGGCCCCCGTACCGTTCTGGGCCGTGCCGGCCCGAATGCGGCCCTGAGCGGGCTCGGCCGTCTTGTGTCTCACCGGCTCGACTGCGGCCCGGAGCGGACTGGGTCCTGCGCCTGAACACGGCCCGGAGCGCACTCGGCCCCTGGGGCTGCAGGCACCTGAACACGGCGGACGGCCGGGAGCCCTGGGTGCTCCGCGGCCATCCGCCGATGTGTGTCGCTCAGTTCAGGAAGCCGGAGGCGTTGTCGGCACGTCCGGCGGAGGCGTGGCGCCGCCACTGTCCTTGTGCGCGAGTCGGTCCATGGCGCCCTTCGCCTTGCCCGTGCCCGTCTGGATCTTGTCGCTGTACTTGTGCTTGGTCTTCTCGTCGACCACCTTCGCGGCCTTGTCGAGACCGTGAGTGACCTTGTCCCCGTGCTGCTGCGCGAGGTCCGAGACCTTGTCCTTGGCAGGCGCCAGCTTGGCCTTGAGATTGTCCAGGAGACTCATGGTTCACCTTCCCTCGCGGGGCAGTTACTTGCGGGCGCCCTCGCCGGCCTCGTTGTCGGCGGCCTTCTCGGCGGTCTGCTGCTGGGGGATGTCGACGTCCTCCCCGGCGGCGGCCTCGGCGGTGTCCTCCGCCGTCGCCTCGCCCTCGGTCGGGGACGAACCCTTCGCTTCCTCCGCCGCCTCCGCCTTGGTCTCGGCCGTCTGCGTGTCGACCTGCGCCTCGGCGGTTGACGCCTCCTCCGTAGCCTTCGACCTCCGGAGAAGTCGTGCAAAAACGCCCATATCCACTCCATACGTTACTCGCGAGGGCGAAATCCCGCGTCACCCGGTGCGTCCCATTGCGTCGCCCGGGTCACCGGTTCGCGAAAACCGGCGGCTGGAACCTCGCAACAGGCAACGACGCCGGACCCGTGGCGTCACGTAACTCGTTCGAGGAGAGGCAGTGGGGTTTGCGAGACTGGGGCGGTGAGTAGCGCACCCCCCGCCCCCCGGGTCATCGCAGTCGTCGGACCGACCGCGGCAGGAAAGTCCGATCTGGGCGTTTTCCTCGCCCAACGTCTCGGAGGAGAAGTTGTCAACGCCGACTCCATGCAGTTGTACCGAGGGATGGACATCGGCACCGCCAAGCTGACGCCCGAGGAGCGCGGAGGGGTCCCGCACCACCTTCTGGACATCTGGGACGTGACGGTCACGGCCAGCGTCGCCGAGTACCAGCGGCTCGCCCGCGCCCGCATCGACGCGCTGCTCGCCGAGGGCCGTTGGCCGATCCTGGTGGGCGGCTCCGGGCTGTACGTCCGCGGGGCCGTCGACAACCTGGAGTTCCCCGGCACGGACCCCGAGGTACGGGGCCGGCTGGAGGAGGAGCTCACGCTGCGCGGCTCCGGCGCGCTGCACGCGCGTCTGGCGATGGCGGACCCCGAGGCCGCGCACGCGATCCTGCCGAGCAACGGCCGCCGTATCGTCCGCGCCCTCGAAGTCATCGAGATCACCGGCAAGCCCTTCACCGCGAACCTCCCGGGCCACGACTCGGTGTACGACACCCTCCAGATCGGCGTCGACGTCGCGCGCCCCGAACTCGACGAGCGCATCGCGCGCCGGGTCGACCGGATGTGGACGGCGGGGCTCGTCGAAGAGGTGCGCGCCCTTGAGACGCAGGGCTTGCGTGAGGGGCGTACGGCATCACGCGCGCTCGGGTATCAGCAGGTGCTCGCCGCGCTCGCGGGGGAGTGCACCGAGGAAGAGGCGCGCGCCGAGACCGTACGCGCCACCAAGCGCTTCGCGCGCCGTCAGGATTCGTGGTTCCGGCGTGACCCTCGGGTGCATTGGCTCAGTGGGGCTGCGGCGGATCTCACGGAACTCCCGGAGCTTGCAATGGCATTGGTCGAACGACCGGTTACAGCCTGATCACGTCATGGCATCGGGACGCTCCGGCCGTCATCCCGGCCTCTGGCGGCGTGCCATCATCGAGCTTCGATCGACCAGTGAAGTCCGAGTTGGGAGGGCGCGTGGCGATGGAGGCCGGCCCTCGCGACACTGCACGAGACGCTGAGCACGGTGCCGATCCGGACGGAGATCGTCTGGGCATCGATCCGGGCGATGAGACAGGTCTGGGCGGGGAGCATCTGAGCTCCGACGGACCCGAGGACACCCCGGGAGGGGTGACCGCCGACGGGCCCGAGCCTGGCGAGATGTCCCCGGGACCCGAGGTCGAGGTCGAGCTGCGCCCGCAGCGTCGGCTGCGCATCTGGCAGCTCGCGCCCATCGTGGCCCTGGCCGCGACCGGCTCGCTGATGTTCGCCTTCCCGCTGGCCTTCGAGTTCGGTGACGGCGGTGCCGTGGTCGCCATGCTCGGCCTGCTGATCTGCTCGTGCGCCGCGGGCTGGGGGATGATGGCGGCCCGCCGGGTCGGCTACACCTGGCCGGGATTCCCGCAGCGCGGCTCCGACCGCCGCCTGGACTGGCGCGTGGTGATCGCCTACGTCGTGGTGGTCGCGGCGGTGGCGGTGCTCGCCGTGTGGCGCGTGGCCCGGCTGCGCTGACTCCAAGGCGCGGCTTGGCGGTGCTGACTCCGAGGCGCGGCCTGCCTGTGCCGGCCCCACGTCGCGGCCTGGCTGTGCTGATGCCGAGGCAGGGCCCGGCCCGCGGCGCCCATTCCTCCTGGCCCGACCCGTCCTCCCGGCCGTCTCCGCAGACGCCCCCACATGGGCCGGAGTGTCGTACCGACCCCGTACGATCGAGGAATGAGCACGCGGATCGCCTTCCTCAAGGGCCACGGGACCGAGAACGACTTCGTGATCATCCCGGACCCGGAAAACGTCATTGACCTGCCCCCGACCGCCGTCGCGGCCCTGTGCGACCGTCGCGCGGGCATCGGCGGGGACGGTCTGCTGCATGTCGTACGGTCCGCCGCGCACCCCGAGGCCAAGGAGATGGCGGCCGAGGCGGAGTGGTTCATGGACTACCGCAATGGCGACGGTTCGATCGCGGAGATGTGCGGCAATGGGGTACGTGTGTTCGCGCACTACCTTCAGCGGGCCGGTCATGTGGCCGAAGGGGACATCGCGATCGCCACGCGCGGGGGCGTGAAGAGCGTGCACCTCGCCAAGGAAGGTGACGTGACGGTCGGCATGGGCAAGGCGCTCCTCCCCGAAGGGGACGTCACCGTGAGTGTCGGCGAGCGCAGCTGGCCCGCGCTCAACGTCAACATGGGCAACCCGCACGCCGTCGCCTTCGTGGAGGACCTCGCGCACGCCGGCAACCTGTTCGCGCCGCCGCCCTTCAGCCCGGCGTCGGCGTACCCGGACGGAGTCAATGTCGAGTTCGTGGTCGACCGGGGTCCGCGTCACGTGGCCCTGCGTGTCCACGAGCGCGGCGCCGGAGAGACCCGCTCCTGCGGCACGGGCGCGTGCGCCGTGGCCGTCGCCGCGGCCCGCCGCGACGGCACCGACCCGGGCGTGACCGGGACTCCGGCGACGTACACCGTCGACGTACCCGGCGGTCGCCTGGTGATCACCGAGCACGCAGACGGCGAGATCGAGATGACGGGCCCCGCGGTGATCGTCGCCGAGGGCGAGATCGACGCGGAGTGGCTCGACGCCGCGCGCCGCTGAGCGTTCCCCGGGGTACGGCGCCGCGCAACTCCTGAGCGTTCCCGGCACATGGCGCCGCGCACTCCTGAGCCTCCGCGGGACTCGGCGCCATGCCTCCCGGGCCACGACGCGGCCCGCCTTTGAGCCCCTGGGGTTTGACGCCGTGCGCCCTTGGGCCTCTGAGGCGCCGTACCCCGCTGCCCTGGCCTGGAGCTGGCTGCCGGACCTCCCGCCCCTTCCAAAAGTTCGAAACCGTAAACCCCTGAACCTTCGCTCGAATGGGTGATCCGTTTCACGCTCGGCGAGAGGCGGTCAGCCGAGCGTGGTGGGCTCGGTAGCATCAAGCACCGGCCCGGACGGGGGATCGACGCCATCCCCTGAGCCGTCTACGCCATGGGGCACCCGTCCGCCGGTCTACGCAGCCGGAGGTGCCCATGAGTGCGGAGGCGACGAATCCCGCGACGCCAGGTCCTGCCACGCCCTCCCCCAAGCTCTCGGGCTCGCGCGAGCAGGGGGTACCCCCGTCGCACCGCAGGAAGGGCCTTCCGCGGATCGATCTGCGCCGCCTGGGCCGGGCCGCGCTGCTCGGCCCCGCGGCCCGCGACCGGCTGCCCGACGCGATCGGCCATGTGGTCGAGGCCCACCGCGCCCATCACCCCGACGCGGACCTGGAGCCACTGCGCAGGGCGTACGTCCTGGCCGAGTCCTCGCACCGCGGCCAGATGCGAAAGAGCGGGGAGCCGTACATCACGCACCCGCTCGCCGTGACCCTGATCCTCGCCGAACTCGGCGCGGAGACCACGACATTGACCGCCTCCCTGCTCCACGACACCGTCGAGGACACGGAAGTGACGCTCGATCAGGTACGGGAGGAGTTCGGCGACGAGGTCTGCTACCTGGTGGACGGCGTCACCAAGCTGGAGAAGGTCGACTACGGGGCCGCCGCCGAGCCGGAAACGTTCCGCAAGATGCTGGTCGCGACCGGCAACGACGTCCGCGTCATGTCGATCAAACTCGCGGACCGGCTGCACAACATGCGGACCCTCGGCGTCATGCGCCCCGAGAAGCAGGCGCGGATCGCCAAGGTGACCCGGGACGTCCTGATCCCGCTCGCCGAACGGCTCGGCGTCCAGGCGCTCAAGACCGAGCTGGAAGACCTCGTCTTCGCGATCCTGCACCCCGAGGAGTACGAGCACACCAGGGAGCTGATCGCCGACAACGCGGCACGCGGGGGCGATCCACTCGCGGAGATCGCCGAGGAGGTGCGCACGGTCCTGCGCGACGCCGGGATCCAGGCCGAAGTCCTCATAAGGCCACGCCACTTCGTCTCCGTGCACCGCGTGTCGCGCAAACGCGGCCCCATGCGCGGCGCCGACTTCGGACGGCTTCTGGTGCTCGTGAACGAGGACGCCGACTGCTACGGAGTCCTCGGCGAACTGCACACCTGTCTCACTCCGGTGGTCTCGGAGTTCAAGGACTTCATCGCGGTCCCCAAGTTCAACCTGTATCAGTCGCTGCACACGGCCGTCGCGCGCGGCGACGGCGAGGTCGCCGAAGTCCTCATCCGCACCCACCAGATGCACAAGGTCGCCGAGGCCGGGGTCATCGCGCTCGGCAACCCCTACGCTCCTCCTTCGGAGGAGCAGGCGGACGGCGGCGAGGAGCGCCCCTTCGACGGCGAGCGCGCCGACCCCACCCGTCCGGGCTGGCTCTCCAGGCTCCTCGACTGGCAGGAAGGCGCCCCGGACCCGGACACGTTCTGGTCCACACTGCGCGAAGACCTCGCCCAGGACCGCGAGATCACCGTCTTCCGCGCCGACGGCGGCGCATTGGGGCTTCCCGAGGGCGCCAGTTGTGTCGACGCGGCGTACGCGCAGTACGGCGAGGACGCGCACGCCTGCATCGGCGCCCGCGTCAACGGCCGCCTGGCGACGCTCAGTACGGTCCTGCGGGACGGCGACACCGTGCAGCTCCTCATGGGCCAGGACCCCGCCTCCGAGCCCTCCAGAGAGTGGCTGGAGCACGCGCACACGCCCGCCGCGCGGATCGCCATCCAGCGCTGGATTGCCGCGCATCCCTCACCCAGCGGCACGGAGACCCCGGAGGCCCCCGCCGCGACTCCTCGGCCGGCGGCCGACGTGCGCGCCGCACGGCCCGCGGCGAATGCCGTCGTCGACCAGCCCGGCGCGACCGTACGGCTCGCGGGCTGCTGTACGCCCGTACCGCCCGACGAGGTGACCGGCTTCGCCGTGCGCGGGGGAGTGGTGACTGTCCACCGCGCGGAGTGCGCGGGAGTGGCGCGCATGAAGAGCGGGGGGCGCGCGGAGGTCGGCGTGCGCTGGGGCGACACCACCGAGTGCCGCGTCACGCTGGTCGCCGAGTCCTTCGGGCGCCCGCATCTGCTCGCCGACCTCACCGAAGCCATCGCTCTGGAGGGCGTCGCCATCGTCTCGGCGACCGTCGAACCTCCCAGCCAGCAGCGCGTACGCCACACGTACACGCTCCAACTCCCGGACGCGGCGCACCTTCCCGGGCTGATGCGGGCCATGCGCAACGTGCCGGGGGTGTACGACGTGAGCCGGGCACAGCATCAGGCGGCGGCCGCGCAATAACGTCCCTGGGCTTTCCACGTCTCCCTGTCGACCCGTTGGCCTCTCTATCGACCCGTTCGGGTGAGCCCGGCGCGAGTCGTCACCGCGGGACGGGCGCGCGCTGGTAGCGGTGATCCATGCTGCTCACCCCCCGCCCAAGGCCCCCACACCCCCGGACCCGCCGTATCAAGGCGGCCCTCCTCGCCTCGGCCGTCTCGGTCTGCCTGATCGCCGCGAGCGCCCCCAACCCGGCCGCACCCCTCGGCGTCGGTGACCGCCTCTTCCCGCACCTGGGGAACCCCGGATACGACGTCGAGTCGTACGACCTCGCCTTCACCTATCCCGGCACCAACAGCAAGCCGCTCGCCGCCGTCACCACCATCGACGCCGTGACGTCCTCCCGGCTCGAACGCATCAATCTCGACTTCGCGCGCGGAACGGTGGGATCGGTCCAGGTCAACGGGGCACCCGCCGCGTTCACGCGGGCCGGTGAGGACCTGGTCGTGACGCCCGAGGAGCCGGTGCCCGCCGGCAGCTGGATGCGCATCACCGTGCGCCACACCAGCGACCCGGTCGCCGCCGAGGGCCAGGACGGCGGTTGGGTGCAGACCAAGGACGGGCTCGCGATGGCCAACCAGGCCGACGCCGCGCACCTGGTCTTCCCGTGCAACGACCATCCCTCCGACAAGGCGATGTTCACCATCCATGTCACCGCGCCCAGCGGGTACACGGCCGTGGCCAGCGGACTTCCGGCCGGAGCGGAACGTGCCCGCCGGTCCACCACCTGGACGTACCGCACCGAGCACCCCATGGCCACCGAGCTGGCCCAGGTGTCCATCGGACGCTCCACCGTGCTGCACCGGACCGGGCCGCATGGTCTGCCCGTACGGGATGTGGTGACCACCGAGGACCGCGAGCGGCTCGAACCGTGGCTCAAGAAGACGCCCGACCAGATCGCCTGGATGGAGGGGAAGGTCGGCCGGTACCCCTTCGAGACCTACGGGCTGCTGATGGCCCAGGCCCAAACCGGCTTCGAACTGGAGACACAGACGCTCTCTCTCTTCGAGGGAGAGCTCTTCACCGAGCCCGCGTACCCGAAGTGGTACGTCGAGTCGATCATGGTGCATGAGCTGTCGCACCAGTGGTTCGGCGACAGCGTGAGCCCGCGCACCTGGTCCGACCTGTGGCTCAACGAGGGGCACGCCACCTGGTACGAGGTTCTGTACGCCGAGGAGAAGGCGCACAGGCCCATGGAGGAGCGGATGAAGGCGGCCTATCGCGCGTCCGACTCCTGGCGGGCGGCAGGAGGACCGCCCGCGGCGCCGAAGGGCCCCAAGCCGGGCCAGAAGATCAGTATCTTCCGGCCGAACGTCTACGACGGTGCGGCGCTGGCCCTGTACGCGCTGCGCCAGGAGATCGGGCGCCCCGCCTTCGAGCGCCTGGAGCGGACCTGGGTGCGCGTCCACCGCGACGGCGCCGCCTCGACGGCCGACTTCGTGGACCTCGCTTCCGCCGTCGCAGTCCGCGATCTGAGCGGGTTCTTCCAGGCGTGGCTGTACGGCGAGAAGACACCGCCGATGCCGGGGCACCCGGACTGGAAGAGCGACCCTCCGAAGGCGCGCAAGGGCTCCTGACGGGCGCGTACGGGCCGCTGATAACTCGCGTGACGAGACGGGCCGTGCCGTGCGACCATCTTCGGGTCGGCGGCGCGGCCCCTCGGAGGGTTGGCCCGGCGGAATCCGGGAATCTCCCGGAGGCCTCGGACGTTGTTCTCGATGACGGGTGGCATCCGTCGCCGCATGATGTTCCCCATCGACGTAAGGATCCAATGACCTCCTCTTCTTCCCCTTCCCAGGACGCGCAGAGCTTCGCGCAGAACTACCCCGAAGGTCTTCGGGCCGATGCCCTGATGGAAGAGGACGTCGCCTGGAGCCACGAGATCGACGGAGAGCGGGACGGCGAGCAGTTCGACCGCTCCGAGCGTGCGGCGCTGCGCCGTGTGGCGGGCCTCTCCACCGAGCTCGAGGACGTCACCGAGGTCGAGTACCGACAGCTCCGCCTGGAGCGCGTGGTGCTCGTCGGTGTCTGGACCACGGGAACCATTCAGGACGCGGACAACTCGCTCGCCGAGCTGGCAGCCCTCGCGGAGACCGCGGGCGCGCTCGTCCTCGACGGCGTCGTCCAGCGCCGCGACAAGCCCGACGCGGCCACGTACATCGGATCCGGCAAGGCCAATGAGCTGCGGGACATCGTCCTGGAGACCGGTGCCGACACCGTGATCTGCGACGGTGAGCTGAGCCCCGGCCAGCTGATCCACCTCGAAGACGTCGTCAAGGTCAAGGTCATCGACCGTACGGCCCTGATCCTCGACATCTTCGCCCAGCACGCCAAGTCCCGAGAGGGCAAGTCACAGGTCGCGCTCGCGCAGATGCAGTACATGCTGCCGCGGCTGCGCGGCTGGGGTCAGTCGCTGTCCCGTCAGATGGGCGGCGGCAAGGGCGGCGGCCTCGCCACCCGTGGTCCCGGTGAGACCAAGATCGAGACGGACCGGCGCCGTATCCGCGAGAAGATGGCGAAGATGCGCCGGGAGATCGCGGACATGAAAACGGGCCGCGAGATCAAGCGCCAGGAGCGCCGACGCAACAAGGTGCCTTCGGTCGCCATCGCCGGTTACACCAACGCGGGCAAGTCCTCCCTGCTCAACCGCCTCACGGGCGCGGGCGTGCTGGTCGAGAACGCGCTGTTCGCGACCCTGGACCCGACCGTCCGCAGGGCCGAGACCCCGAGCGGGCGGCTGTACACGCTGGCTGACACGGTCGGTTTTGTACGCCACCTGCCGCACCACCTGGTCGAGGCCTTCCGCTCGACCATGGAGGAAGTCGGCGACTCCGACCTGATCGTGCACGTGGTGGACGGTTCGCACCCGGCGCCGGAGGAGCAGCTGGCCGCCGTGCGCGAGGTGATCAGGGATGTGGGCGCCACGGCCGTACCTGAGATCGTCGTGATCAACAAGGCGGACGCGGCCGACCCGCTGGTGCTCCAGCGGCTGATGCGGATCGAGAAGCGCTCCATCGCGGTCTCGGCCCGTACCGGCCAGGGCATCGACGAGCTGCTCGCGCTCATCGACAACGAGCTGCCGCGCCCCTCGGTCGAGATCGAGGCGCTCGTGCCGTACACGCACGGCAAGCTGGTCGCCCGTGCCCACACCGAGGGCGAGGTGATCTCCGAGGAGCACACCCCGGAGGGCACGCTGCTCAAGGTGCGTGTGCACGAGGAACTGGCGGCGGATCTGGCGCCGTACGTTCCGGCGCCGGCGCTCCGGTAGCGACACGCGTACGCACTCGTACGGACGCAGGAAGGCCCGCCCCCTGTCTCAGGGGGCGGGCCTTCCTCATGCGTACGTGGACGACGGTGCCTACTGCCCGCCGTACTCCTTGCTCATGTTCTCGTAGAGCGCCTCGGCGCCCTTGCCCAGCTGCGGTCCCGCCAGCCAGGTGTTTTCGGACGGGCCGATCGACGTGTTCGAGACGAGCTTCGTCTCGCCGTCGACGACACGGAACCAGCCGCCGCCGGACGAACCGCCGGTCATGGTGCACCCGATGCGGTACATCGTCGGCAGGGTCGGGTCCAGCGAGAGACGGCCCGGCTTGTCGACGCACTTGAACATGCTCAGACCGCTGTACGGCGGTGCGGCCGGGTAGCCCCACGCGCCCATCGCGCTGACGTCCTGGGCGGACGGCGCGGAGAAGTCCACGTCCAGCGCGTTGCCGACCGTCTCCTCGAGCGACTTGCCGCCCTGCTCCGGCTTCACGTGCAGCACGGCGTAGTCGTATGGAGCGCCCGCGCCGCCCGTCTCGTCGCCGTCCGAGATCCACTCGTTGGAGGTGGCGGCCCAGTCCGCCCACCACTGGCCGTACGGGGCGATCTCCGACGCCGTGGCGTTGCCCAGCTCGGACTCGGACTTGCCGAGGTCGTTGTAGGACGGGACGAACGCGATGTTGCGGTACCAGCCGCCGCTGCCGCCGGCGTGCACGCAGTGGCCCGCGGTCCACACGAGGTTGGACTTGCCGGGGTGGTTCACGTCCTTGACGACCGTGCCCGAACAGACCATCGAGCCCTCGGGGGAGTCGAAGAAGACCTTCCCGACCGGAGCTGCGTAGTCGTGGTACGGAGTCTTCTCGGCCTTGGCCTCGACCGGCGCCGGTTCCGGGTCGTTGACGCCCTGGTCGGCCGCCGCGTCCTTCGCCGAGATCGTCTTGTCCGGGTCCTTGGCGGACTTCATCCGCTCGGGCTTCCACAGCCCCTCGATCACCGGGTTGACGAAGTCCTTGGCCTCACTGAGCCACTTGTCCTTGTCCCAGTTCTTCCAGCCGCCGTTCGCCCACTGGTCGACATCTATGCCGTGCTCCTTGAGCTTGTCCTTGATGTCGTCCGGGATCTTGATCTTGTCGTCGCCGCTCTGTGAGCTCTGCGACGAAGAGGCGTTGGAATCGTCCCTCGCCTTGTCGTCGCCCGAGTTGCAGGCGGTGGCGGTCAGTGCCAGGACCGCCACCAGGCCGGTGGCGGTGAGGAAGGTGCGCCGACTTCTTGAGGAACGCATGGTGCTGTAACCCCCGTTGGAGCGTTTATGTCATGTGCTTGTCAGGCGTGGGGCGGCTCCCCGCGACACCCGCCCGGACGCGACACCCCACTATGCCTGCGCAGTTGGGGACGAACGGCGGTGGGCCGGTGAAGGTTCCTGTGAGCAGGTCCACCGCCGTCTGTCCGAACCCTGTTACGTCGCGTGCATCACTGTCCGGCGAACTTCTTGCTCACCGAGTCGTACACACCCTTGGCCACATCGCCCAGGCGCGGGCCCGCCAGCCAGCCGAACTTGACCGGCCCGATAGAGGTGTTGGACACCAGCGCCGGCTTGCCGTCCGACCCCGTGGCCACCCAGCCGCCACCGGACGAGCCACCGGTCATGGTGCACCCGATGCGGTACATCGTCGGGTCGGACTGCGCCACCGACAACCGTCCCGGCTTGTCCGTGCACTGGTACAGCTTCTGGCCGTCGAACGGCGCCGCGGCCGGGTAGCCGGTCGCCGTGATGCTCGACACCTTGGGCACGGCGGGAGCGTTGAAGTTCACGGGAAGCGCCGAACCGACCGTCTCCTCCAGCGACTTGCCGTCGCTGCCCTTCTCCGGCGTCACATGCAGCACGGCGAAGTCGTACGGGGCTCCCTGGCCGCCCGTGGAACCACCCTGCTCGATCCACTGGTCCGAGGTCTGCGCCCAGTCGCTCCACCAGACACCGTACGGAGCGACCTCCTGGCGGGTGGCCTTCTCCAGCTGGGCGGCCGCCTTGCCCGAGTCGTTGTACGAGGGCACGAAGGCGATGTTGCGGTACCAGCCGCCCTTCTTGCCGGCGTGCACACAGTGGCCCGCGGTCCACACGAGGTTGGACTTGCCCGGGTGCGCCGGGTCCTCGACCACCGTCGCCGAGCAGACCATCGTGCCCTCGGGGGAGTCGAAGAACACCTTGCCGGCCTCGGGCACATTGGCGTGGTAAGCGGTCTTCACGGCCTGCGCGGTCACGGGAGCCGGCTCGGGGTCGGTGACACCTTGGTCACCGGAGAGGTCGTTCTCGTCGACGCCCTTGTTCTTGTCCGGGTCGTCGGCGCCGCGCATCCGATCCGGGTCCCACAGCCCCTTGATGATCGGGTTGATGTAGTCGTCGGCCTCGCGTAGCCAGTCGTCCTTGTTCCAGTTCTTCCAGGCGCCGTTCTTCCACTTGTCGATGTCGATCCCGTGCTGCTTGAGCTTGTTCTTGATGTCGTCCGGGATCTTGATCTTGTCGTCGCCGCTCTGGGTGGCGGACGCGGTGGGCTCACCGCTCGCCTTGTCGTCGCCCGAGTTGCAGGCGGTGGCGGTCAGCGCCAGCGCCGCCGTGAGGCCGACGGCGGCCAGCACGGGGGAGGTTCTGCGGCGCGCGCTCCTCCCTCGGCGAGCGGCGAAAGGCGGGCGTATCGATCGCATGGTGTAACTCCCCCTGGGCGTAAGAGAACTGTGCGCTGGTGGGCGCCGATCAACCTTGATCAATCGGTACGTCTGAACGGCACCAAAGACTATGCGGTCGCTGTGGGGGACATCCGACGGAACGGCAACGGTTCCGTCACGGCAAGGATCTTCGACTCACCCGCTTCCCCGCGCGGTCCGCGTCGTTGGTACGTACGGGGGACCTGCCGCCTGCGTTCAGAGCCCCCTGCCAACTCGCCTCTGGACAGCGGGAGGACCTGAAGTCGTGGCCGTGACCGAGTCTGCGGTGGTGCCGGTGGGGGCGCCCGGGGTGTCCGAGGGGGCGCGGGAGGCTGTTCCTGGCGTGTCCGAAGGGGCGCGCGCGGCGCACGAGGGGATTCTGCGGCGCCAGTCGGCCCGCGAGTCGGCGGCGCGCACCTACGCACGTGCCCTTCCGATCGTTCCGGTGCGGGCGCGCGGGCTGACGATCGAGGGCGCCGACGGGCGCCGCTATCTGGACTGCCTGTCGGGCGCCGGAACTCTGGCCCTCGGGCACAACCATCCGGTGGTCCTGGAGGCGATCAGAAAGGTCCTCGACTCGGGGGCGCCGCTGCACGTCCTCGACCTCGCCACGCCCGTGAAGGACGCCTTCACCACCGAGTTGTTCCGCAGCCTGCCGTCCGGGTTCGCCGACCGCGCGCGGGTCCAGTTCTGCGGACCGGCCGGGACGGACGCCGTCGAGGCCGCGTTCAAGCTGGTGCGCGCGGCGACCGGGCGCACGGGGATGCTCGCCTTCACCGGTGCGTACCACGGGATGACCGCGGGGGCGCTCGAAGCATCCGGGGGCGCGACCGAGGTACGTGTCGCGCGCCTGCCCTATCCACAGGACTTCCGCTGCCCGTTCGGTGTCGGCGGCGCGCGAGGCGCCGAACTCGCCGCGCGCTTGACCGAGTCCGTGCTCGACGACAGCAAGTCGGGTGTGCCGCGTCCCGCCGGAATGATCCTCGAACCCGTGCAGGGCGAGGGCGGGGTGATTCCCGCCCCCGACGACTGGATGCGCCGGATGCGTGAGATCACCGCGGCACGGGACATCCCGCTGATCGCGGACGAGATCCAGACTGGAGTCGGCCGGACCGGCACCTTCTGGGCCGTGGAACACAGTGGGATCACGCCGGACGTGATGGTCCTGTCAAAGGCCATCGGCGGCAGTCTGCCGCTGGCCGTCGTCATCTACCGCGACGACCTCGACGTCTGGCAACCCGGCGCCCACGCGGGCACGTTCCGCGGCAACCAGCTCGCCATGGCCGCGGGCGCCGCGACCCTCGCGTACGTCCGCGAGAACCGTCTTGCCGAGCGTGCCGGGATTCTGGGCGCCCGGATGCTGGCCCAACTCCGCAAACTCACCCACGAGTTCCCCTGCATCGGCGACGTACGCGGCCGGGGACTGATGATCGGCGTCGAACTCGTCGACCCCGAAGCGCCCCCGTATCCCGCGGCCGACGGTCCCCGACCCGCCGCCCCCGAACTCGCCGCCGCCGTCCAACGAGAGTGCCTCCGCCGCGGCCTGATCGTGGAACTGGGCGGCCGCCAATCGAGCGTCGTGCGTCTGCTCCCTCCCCTGACCATCAGCGACGAACAGACAACCGCGGTGCTCGACCGGTTGTCGGACGCGGTGGGGGCGGTGGCGCGCGGGGACTTGGAGCGTGGCGGAAATCGGCCTCGCGGTGTCGGCGAGCCTCGCCGTGCTGATGGGGGTCGCGGTCAGGGCGAGCTTCACGGTGACCTGCGGGAGCTGGAGCCCCGGCGGACGCCGTAGAGCCGGAGGACTGGTCGGTGAACGCCGTCCTGGAAGGCGTCGGGCGGGGCGTCGGCTCCGGAGCCCGGCGCACGGCCTCGGGCCGTGGGGGCTCGCTCTCACCCAGCGGGGACCGCCAGGACCGGACCGGCGCACCCAGCTCGAGCCGCATTCCCCGCCCACTCAGGCTCCATCCCGATCAACGCCCCCCACGCATGGAAACCCCAGCCCTCACACACAGCCAACGACCTCTACCCGAAGCACCCCGCTCCCACCCGAATCAACCGGGAACGCCGAAGGCCCGACGTACCGCCCCGGTTCGTCGCCGCACGAGCCCGAACGACCCCACAAGGAACCCCGTGAACGCCACCCCCGCACCCGACGGCCGTCCCCACACCCACGAGCGAGCGGCCCGTGGCACGCAGACCCCGCTCGTGCCGGGGGCCGAATCGGTCCCCCGGCAGAAGGAAGGGGCCCGGGAGTCCGAGCGGCTGGGCGGCGCCACCGCCGACCTGCTGGAACACCCCGATCCGCAGACCGCGGCCCAGGCGGCGGCCGTAGAGAACCTGCTGCGCTGCTGGGTACGGGAGAACAACCTGCCCGCCCCCGACGACGGCACCCTCCGCATCCCCCTCCCCGCCAGCGGCACGACACTCCTGGCCCCCGTGCACTACTGGTCCGCCACCGGCTGGCACCGCTTCGGCCTCCCCTACCTCGCCGACGCCCCCGACGAGGCGCCGCCCGCCGACGCGGTCACGGTGGCGGCACTGTTCACACGGCAAACGGCGACCGGCACATCGGCAGCCACGAATGGCGGCCTGGCTCCTGCCACCGTTGACCAGGCTTCTTCCGTCGTCGGCCTGGCTCCTGCCACCGTCGACCAGGCTTCTTCCGTCGTCGGCCTGGCTCCTGCCACCGTCGACCAGGCTTCTTCCGTCGTCGGCCTGGCTCCTGCCACCGTCGACCAGGCTGCCTCTGTCGTCGGCCTGGCTCCTGCCACCGTTGATCAGGCTGCCTCTGTCGTCGGCCTGGCTCCTGCCACCGTCGACCAGGCTGCCTCTGCCGTCGGCCTGGCTCCTGCCACCGTCGACCAGGCTCCCGCCACTGCCGCCCTGGCTCCTGCCACTGCTCAGGCGGCACCCAGCACTTTCGACCCGGCGACCACCACGCCCCGTGCAACCGGGCCCGGCAGAGCGCTCCTCGGCGCCGCCGCGACTCGCCCCGAACCTCAGGCGGCCCCGCACAGCCCGGCCGGTGACGGGTCCGAACTCGTTGGGCGCGTTGCCGACTCCGTTCGGCGCACCGCCGTGTTCATCCGCGACCGCAGGGAACGCCCCGCCGACGAGCCCGACCTCTTTCTCGCCGCCGAGCAGGCGCTGCTGCTGGGCCACCCGCTGCATCCCACACCGAAGGGCCGCGAGGGGCTCTCCGAGGCCGAAGCCCGGTTGTACTCACCCGAGTTGCGCGGATCCTTCCCCCTGCACTGGATGGCGGTCGCCCCCTCGGTGCTGGTAGCCGACTCGGCGTGGACGGAGCGCGGCCGCCCCGTCTCGGCGGAGCAGCTCACCACACGGCTGGCCGACGCCGCGCTGTCACTGCCCGAGGGGTATGCCGCACTACCGCTGCACCCCTGGCAGATGCGCGAGATTCGCCACCGTCGCGAGGCCGCGGCCCTGCTGGATGACGGGCTGCTCCGGGACCTCGGCCCGCAGGGCCCCCCGTGGCACCCCACCTCCTCGGTCCGCACCGTCTACCGGTCCGGTGCCCCGGCGATGCTCAAACTCTCGCTGGGCCTGCGTATCACCAACTCCCGTCGTGAGAACCTCCGCAAGGAACTCCACCGTGGCGTGGAGGTCCACCGCCTGCTGCGCAGCGGCCTGTTCAAGCAGTGGCAGGCCGCCCACCCGGGCTTCGACATCGTCCGCGACCCGGCCTGGCTCGCCGTCAACGGCTCGGACGGCAGCCCCTTGCCCGGGCTCGATGTGATGATCCGCCACAACCCGTTCAGCCCGACGGACGATGCCGGCTGTATCGCGGGACTGGTCTCGCCCCGGCCGCACGCCCAGTCCGGCGCACGGAACGCGGCAAAGGGCCGGCCCCTCATGCGGTCCCGGCTCACCGAGATCGTCACACGTCTCGCGGGGCGCACCGGCCGCTCGCGCGGCGCGGTCGCCACCGAGTGGTTTCTGCGCTATCTGGAGCAGGTCGTTCGCCCGGTGCTCTGGCTGGACAGCGAGGCGGGCATCGCTCTGGAAGCGCACCAGCAGAACACCCTGCTTCTGCTGGACCCCGAGGGCTGGCCCAAGGGCGGCCGCTACCGCGACAACCAGGGCTACTACTTCCGCGAGTCACGGCGCGCGGATCTCGACGCCCGGCTGCCCGGCATCGGCCAGCACAGCGACACCTTCGTCTCCGACGAGGTCACCGACGAACGCTTCGCCTACTACCTGGCCATCAACAACGTACTCGGCCTCGTCGGTGCGTTCGGCTCCCAGCGCCTGGCCGACGAACAGCTGTTGCTCGCCGCCTTCCGCCGATTCCTCGCCGATGTGGCCACCGGTCCGGCTCGGCTGCGTACGTCTCTGCCCGCCCAGCTGCTCGACTCACCCGTCCTGCGGTGCAAGGCCAACCTGCTGACCCGGCTGCACGGCCTCGATGAACTCGTCGGTCCCGTGGACACCCAGTCGGTCTACGTCACCATCTCCAACCCCCTTCATTCCTGAGGAACATGACCCACCCCGTCTCCTGAGAGGAGCGTCGCCGTGCCTCCCACCGATGCGAGCACCGACGCCGGTACCGCCCCCGCCACCGAACTCGCCACCGACACGGGGCCCCGCTCGGGTCCCGGTTCGGGCTCCGGCGCGAGCACCGACGGCGAGGACACCCTTGACCTGCGCCTTCCCGACGAGCTCATCGCGCTCTTCGCCGGGGAAGCCGGGACACGCGGCGGGGCGACAGGCGACGCCACGGGGGAGGACATGGGCGACGCCTCGGGTGGCGACATGGGCGACGCCTCGGGAGGGGCCGGGGGAGAGCGTCGGAGCATGGCGGAGAACCCCGCCGCCGCTCCGGCCGACGACGACCTGCTCGACCGCGTCGGTGGCTGGGGGCCCACCGCCACGCCCGTCGGCGTCTTCCACCTCGTCCCCGTGCGCGTCGAGCGCGATCTCCCGCTCATCGCTCGCTGGATGAACGACCCTGCCGTCGCGGCGTTCTGGGAGCTGGCGGGGCCCGAGTCCGTGGCGGAGGAGCATCTGCGCCGCCAGCTCGACGGGGACGGACGCAGCGTCCCGTGCCTCGGAGTGCTGGACGGCACGCCGATGAGCTACTGGGAGATCTACCGCGCGGATCTCGATCTCCTGGCTCGCCACTACCCCGCCCGACCGCACGACACCGGAATTCACCTCCTCATCGGTGGTGTCGCCAACCGTGGGCGCGGCCTCGGTTCCACCCTGCTCAGAGCTGTCGCCGACCACGTACTGGACAAGCGCCCGGCATGCGCTCGCGTCGTCGCGGAACCCGATCTGCGCAACACCCCATCCGTCTCCGCCTTTCTGAGCGCCGGCTTCCGGTTCTCCGCCGAGGTTGATCTGCCCGACAAGCGAGCAGCCCTCATGGTCCGAGACCGAGCCCTGCGCGATCTGTTGTAGCGCTATCACTCTTAGTACACCGCTCGTCCCGATCCGGTTCCCTGCCGAGGAGTCCCCGTGCCGAATCCATCCGCCGCCCCGGCACCCGGAGAGCCGCCCAGCCTCTACGACCCGCCTGAGCTGCGCAAAGAGCGATGGGATCGGGTCGGCCGCCGCCTGCTCGCCAAGATGATCGGCGAGTTCGCGTACGAGGGGATCATCGAGCCGGAGCCGGAGCCGGAGCCGGAGCCGGAGCCGGAGCCGGAGCGCGAGCCGGAGCTGCGGCGGGACGTCATTCGGGCCTCAGTGTCCGTGGCCCCGGGAACGGACCTTTCCTCAGTCCCCGTCGCGAACCCGGAGAGGAAAACGACTGCGGCCGACAGGCGCCGCGCCGACTACACCCTCCGCCTCGACGCCGGCGGCAGCCTGTCCTTCCGCGCCCGACGTACCGCATACGACAGTTGGCGCGTGGACCCCGATTCGCTCACCCTCGAAGAGGGAGGGGCGGAGCCCCGGCCCTTCACCGACCCGGTCGGCTTCCTCACCCGTACCCGAGGCACTTTGGGGCTCGACGGAGCGACGCTCGGTCATGTCATCCGCGAGCTGAGCACCACGCTCGCCGCGGACGCGCGCCTCGACCACCATGCCGTCTCGGCCGCCGAGCTGGCCGAGCTGGGATACGCGGAACTGGAGGGCAACCAGACCGGGCACCCCTGGATCGTGCTCAACAAGGGGCGCCTCGGCTTCTCCGCGAAGGACGCCGCGCACTGGGCGCCGGAGGCCCGCCGGGCGACGGCTCTTCCGTGGATCGCGGTCCACACCACGCTCGCCGCCTACAGGGGTGTGCGGGGCCTCGACACGGCAGAACACCTTTACGCACGCGAGCTCGCCCCCGCCACGAGGGAGTCCTTCGACGGGGTACTCCGCGCGCGTGGGCTCACGCCGGAGTCCTACCTCTATCTGCCCGTTCACCCCTGGCAGTGGGACGACGTCGTGTTGCCCCTCTTCGGGTCCCACGTCGCCGCGGACGCGATCGTGCCGCTGCACTCGGACGGTGATCTGCGCCTGCCTCAGCAGTCGATCCGTACGTTCCTCAATGTCTCGCGGCCGGACCGGCACACCGTGAAGCTGCCGCTGTCCGTCCTGAACACGCTGGTGTGGCGTGGCATCCCGACGGAACGGACGCTCGCAGCCCCTGCCGTCACCGCCTGGATGCAGGGCTTGCGCGACGCCGACCCGTTCCTGCGCGACACCTGCGGAGTGATCATGCTCGGCGAGGTCGCGTCGGTGACTGTCGGACATCCGGTGTACGACGGCCTCCCTGAAGTGCCCTATCAGTACAAGGAGCTGCTCGGAGCCATCTGGCGCGAACCGATCTCCCGACATCTGGTCCCCGGCGAACGCGCCCGCACTCTGGCCGCGCTCCTGCACACCGACCCGGAGGGGCGTGCCTTCACGGCGCAGCTGGTCGCCCGCTCGGGGGTGACTCCGAAGGTCTGGCTGCGCCGTCTCTTCGCGGCGCTCCTGCCACCCTTGCTGCACTGCCTCTATCGGTACGGCACTGTGTTCAGCCCCCATGGAGAGAACGCGATCGTTGTCTTCGACGACCATGACGTACCCGTGCGGCTCGCGGTGAAGGACTTCGTGGACGACATCAATGTGAGCGCGGAGCCACTGCCCGAGCATGCCTCCATGCCGGACGACGTGCGGGGTGTGCTGCTCACCGAGCCGCCCGAGTTCCTGACCCAGTTCATCCATTCCGGGCTCTTTGTAGGGGTGTTCCGCTATCTCGCGCCACTCTGCGAGGAGCAATTGGGCGTGCCGGAAGGCGAGTTCTGGTCCCTCGTGCGAGCGGAGATCATCCGCCACCAGACGCGCTTTCCCGAGCTCAAGGAGCGTTACGAGATGTTCGACCTGCTCACTCCCCGTATCGAGCGGCTGTGCCTGAACCGCAACCGGCTGCACCTCGACGGTTACCGCGACCGCCCCGATCGCCCGCACGCCGCCGTGCACGGTACCGTCCCGAACCCCCTTCACCAGCCTTGATCACGCGGCCGGTACGCGTCTTGATCACGCCCGTCGTCCCCAGCTTGATCGCCCGATTGTCAGTGGCGCCCCGTAGGGTGGCAGCGCTATGACAGAGCCCTCACTCCCCGAACTCCTGCATGCTGCCGTCACTGCCGTCGGCGGTACGGAGCGCCCTGGCCAGGTGACCATGGCCGAAGCCGTCGCGGACGCCATCGACGACAGCTCCCATCTGCTGGTCCAGGCGGGCACCGGCACCGGAAAGTCGCTCGGATACCTGGTGCCCGCGCTCGCGCACGGGGAGCGCGTGGTCGTGGCGACCGCGACCCTTGCGCTGCAGCGCCAGCTCGTGGAGCGTGACCTGCCGCGCACTGTCGACGCGCTGCATCCGCTGCTGCGCCGCCGCCCCGAGTTCGCGATGCTGAAAGGCCGGTCGAACTATCTGTGCCTGCACCGCCTGCACGAGGGCGTGCCGCAGGACGAGGAGGAGGGCCTCTTCGATCAGTTCGAGGCGGCCGCACCCACCAGCAAGCTGGGCAAGGACCTGCTGCGGCTGCGGGACTGGTCGGACGAGACCGAGACCGGCGACCGCGACGACCTCACGCCCGGAGTCTCCGACCGCGCCTGGGCCCAGGTGTCCGTGTCGTCCCGGGAGTGCCTCGGCGCCACCAAATGCGCCTACGGAGCGGAGTGCTTCGCCGAGATGGCCCGCGAGCGTGCCAAGCTCGCGGAGGTCGTCGTCACCAACCATGCGCTGCTCGCGATCGACGCCATCGAGGGCGCGCCGGTCCTTCCGCAGCACGAGGTGCTGATCGTCGACGAGGCCCATGAGCTGGTCTCCCGCGTCACCGGCGTCGCGACCGGCGAGCTCACCCCGGGCCAGGTCAACCGCGCCGTCCGCCGTGCCGCGAAGCTTGTCAACGAGAAGGCCGCCGACCAGCTCCAGACCGCCGCCGAGGGCTTCGAGCGCCTCATGGAGCTGGCGCTGCCGGGACGTCTGGAGGAGATCCCCGAGGACCTCGGGTACGCCTTGATGGCTCTGCGCGACGCCGCTCGTACGGTGATCTCGGCGCTCGGCTCCACCCGCGACAAGTCCGTCCAGGACGAGGACGCGGTACGCAAGCAGGCGCTGGCCTCCGTGGAGACCGTGCACGACGTGGCGGAGCGCATCACCAACGGCTCCGAGTGGGATGTCGTCTGGTACGAGCGCCACGACCGCTTCGGCGCATCGCTCCGCGTCGCTCCCATGAACGTGTCCGGACTCCTCAGGGAGAAGCTCTTCGCGGACCGCTCCGTCGTCCTGACCTCCGCGACCCTGAAGCTCGGTGGCGACTTCAATGGTGTGGGAGCGTCGCTCGGGCTCGCGCCCGAGGGTACCGAGGGCGAGGACCTTCCGCAGTGGAAGGGCGTCGACGTCGGTTCGCCCTTCGACTACCCCAGGCAGGGCATTCTCTACGTCGCCAAGCACCTGTCTCGCCCCGCACGGGACGGCGACCGCGGGGACATGCTGGAGGAGCTCACCGAGCTGATCCGGGCCGCCGGTGGTCGCACGCTGGGACTGTTCTCCTCGATGCGGGCCGCCCAGCTTGCGGCCGAGGAACTGCGCACGCGCATCCCCGAGTACCCGATCCTGCTGCAGGGCGAGGGGACGCTCGGCGAGCTGATCAAGAACTTCGCGACCGACCCCAAGACCTGCCTCTTCGGCACACTCTCGCTCTGGCAGGGCGTGGACGTCCCGGGCCCGAGCTGCCAGCTGGTCGTCATGGACAAGATCCCCTTCCCGCGCCCCGACGACCCACTGATGAGCGCCCGCCAGAAGGCGGTCGAGGACAACGGCGGCAATGGCTTCATGGCGGTCGCCGCCACCCACGCCGCCCTCCTGATGGCCCAGGGCGCCGGCCGCCTCGTACGAGCCTCGGGGGACCGGGGCGTGGTCGCCGTACTCGACCAGCGCCTGGCCACCGCCCGCTACGGCAGTTATCTCAAGGCATCACTGCCCGACTTCTGGTACACGACGGACCGCAACCAGGTCCGCAGGTCACTCGCGGCGATCGATGAGGTGGCGAGGAAGACGGAGGAGGCCTAGCGCCTGGGCGGCGGCCCGCGGGGTGGGTTGGCCTGGGCGGCCACGGTGCGCCGACCGCGTTCGCCCGCGGTGCGGGGTCAGTCGGGCGCGGGCCGGGAGCGAAGATGTTGAGCCCGGGGGACCGGGTCAGACACGCCGCAAGCCGGGCGTCCGACCGCCGCGTCCAGCCGTCCCGACGCGCGCCCAGATCAGCTCCCCCGGAGCGCGCCGCCCATCCGGGAAGGGAGCCCCACAGTCCTCCGCAGGACGGCCCAGCGCGCGGCCAAATCACCGGTGCGGGAGCGCCTCGCCTGCCCGGCCGTCGACCGATGCGCCCCGCAATCCCCGGCCGAACAGCATTGCTGCCCGCCCACCCCCGCTGGGGAAGCGCCCCGGAGACCCAGATCCCCGACCCAGGAGGCGCACACACCCTCACGCGAGGCTCCCCAGCCTGGGCACCGCATCCCACGCAGAGCTCCTGGTCCAGGAAGAACACGCAGAGCTCCTGGTCCAGAAAGCGCACCCCACGCGAGGCCCCCAGCCTGGGGCGCGCACCCCCACGCAGCGCCCTCGGCCAAGGAAGCGCACCCCGCGCACCTTGGCCAACGAAGCGCACCCTGCGCAGAGTCCCTGGCCCTGGAAGCGCACCCTGCGCAGAGCCCCTGGCCCTGGAAAGGCGCACCCCCACCCAAAGCCCCGGCCCAGGAACCCCACCTCCCTGCCAAGGCCCCCGGCCAGAAAAACGCAGGGCCCCGGAACCGGCGCAGTTGGTCCCGGGGCCCGGTCAGGGGCGGGGCGGCGCGTCCCGCCCTTCGCAGGTGGTTACACCCGCCGCAGCACTGCCACGACCTTGCCGAGGATGGTCGCCTCGTCGCCGGGAATCGGCTGGTACGCGGAGTTGTGCGGCAGCAGCCACACGTGCCCGTCCTCGCGCTTGAAGCGCTTCACCGTGGCTTCGCCGTCGAGCATCGCGGCCACGATGTCGCCGTTCTCCGCGACCGGCTGGCGGCGGACCGTCACCCAGTCCCCGTCGCAGATGGCGGCTTCGATCATCGAGTCGCCGACGACCTTGAGGACGAACAGCTCGCCGTCACCGACCAGCTGGCGAGGGAGGGGGAAGACGTCCTCGACCGACTCCTCGGCGAGGATCGGGCCACCGGCGGCGATCCGGCCGACCAGCGGGACGTACGACGCGGCAGGCTTGCCCGCTGTGTCGGTGGGCTGTACCGAGGACTGGTCGGAGCCTCGGACCTCATACGCGCGCGGGCGGTGCGGGTCGCGACGCAGGAAGCCTTTGCGCTCCAGCGCCATCAGTTGATGCGCGACCGAGGAGGTGCTGGAGAGGCCGACCGCCTGTCCGATCTCCCGCATCGACGGCGGGTAGCCGCGTCGCTGCACCGAGTCCCTGATCACCTCGATCACCCGGCGCTGGCGGTCTGTGAGCCCGGAGCTGTCCGCCCGGATGCCTGGAGGTCGGCCCGGCAGGGAGCGCTTGGGTCCCTCATGATTCACGGCTTCGTTCATCGCATGCACCGGCTCGAGTCGGCCCTGGGAGCGGTCCTGGGCAGTGATGGTGGCACTGTCTGCGGTGGTGGTCACGTCGGCCCCTCTCGATGGTCTCCCTGCTGGACAACGGTAGTTGCTTTCGAAAGGTTGCGCCAAACACACGTTCGAGTGAAAAAACGCGGATTGCCTGTCGTGATCATGTGTCTGGGTGTATGGCTAACGCTGCACCTGGCGGACAAAAGGGCGTATTGCTGCACTCTTCACCGCCGGGGCGATGATCGTGCCGACAGATGTGCGCTGCGGTCCAGTCTGCCACCCGGCACCCCGTCAACCGGGTACCGACCCCCCAATCTGCACGGCCACCACGGTATCGCCGTGTGTCCGGGATCGGTATGGCCGTGCGGCACATGCCAATACGCATGCGACACGCGCGACGTGGGCCATTCTTCGCGTCGATCCCCACATCTAGTGGTTGGATTGCAACAGCAGCCCAAGTGTTGTGGTCCCCCAGGTCTCCGGGCCTGCGGCCATCGCCTATGCTTGGGGCTGCTTCGAGGGGCCCGAGAGGTCTCGAGAGGTCTATGAGTCGTGCTGTGAAGGAGGGTTGGAGCCATGCACTGCCCCTTCTGCAGGCACCCCGACAGCCGCGTCGTCGACAGTCGTACGACGGATGACGGCACGTCGATCCGCAGGCGCCGCCAGTGCCCCGACTGCTCCCGTCGTTTCACGACCGTGGAGACGTGCTCGCTGATGGTGGTCAAGCGCTCCGGCGTGACCGAGCCCTTCAGCCGTACCAAGGTCATCAACGGCGTGCGCAAGGCCTGCCAGGGGCGGCCTGTCACCGAGGACGCACTCGCCCAGCTCGGCCAGCGGGTCGAGGAGGCGGTGCGGGCCACCGGAAGTGCCGAACTGACCACCCACGACGTGGGGCTGGCCATACTCGGCCCGTTGCAGGAACTCGACCTCGTCGCCTATCTGCGGTTCGCGTCCGTCTACCGGGCGTTCGACTCGCTCGAGGACTTCGAGGCCGCCATCGCGGAACTCAGGGAAGAGACGAGGCAGCGGCCCACCGCGGACGAGGCGGACGACGAAGACGCCGCCGCGGAGCGCCCGGAATGCGACCGCGGGTCCGGAGAGGCCGTCCAGGTCCCCGTGCCCGCCAGCGCCGCCGACTGAGGGGAAGGCCGACTTGAGTCGGCTCATCGGCGGCGACCACGGACCTGCTGCGGGCGGCCGCGCATACGGCGCGCGCAGCACCAGACACACACCGTGCCACGGGAAGAACGAGGCACTTCAGGGCGTTTTAGCCCGATACAGGGAGGCGGCATGACAGAGACGGCGAGCGGTCCGGCACGAGGTTCCCGCGCCAAGGGCACCAAGGCCAGCAAGGGGCTGCGCATCGAGCGCATCCACACCACCCCCGGCGTGCACCCGTACGACGAGGTGGAGTGGGAGCGCCGTGACGTCGTCATGACCAACTGGCGCGACGGCTCGGTCAACTTCGAGCAGCGTGGCGTCGAGTTCCCCGGCTTCTGGTCGGTGAACGCGGTCAACATCGTCACCAGCAAGTACTTCCGCGGTGCCGTCGGCACCCCGCAGCGCGAGGTGAGCCTCAAGCAGCTCATCGACCGCATTGTGAAGACGTACCGGAAGGCCGGTGAGGACTACAAGTACTTCGCCTCGCCCGCCGACGCCGAGATCTTCGAGCACGAGCTGGCGTACGCCCTCCTGCACCAGATCTTCAGCTTCAACTCCCCGGTGTGGTTCAACGTCGGCACGCCGCAGCCCCAGCAGGTCTCCGCCTGCTTCATCCTGTCCGTCGACGACTCCATGGAGTCGATTCTCGACTGGTACAAGGAAGAGGGCATGATCTTCAAGGGCGGCTCCGGCGCCGGCCTGAACCTCTCCCGCATCCGCTCCTCCAAGGAGCTCCTCTCCTCGGGCGGCAACGCCTCGGGTCCCGTCTCCTTCATGCGCGGTGCCGACGCCTCCGCAGGAACGATCAAGTCGGGTGGCGCCACGCGCCGCGCGGCCAAGATGGTCATCCTGGACGTCGACCACCCCGACATCGAGGACTTCATCGAGACCAAGGTCAAGGAGGAGGAGAAGATCCGCGCCCTGCGTGACGCGGGCTTCGACATGGACCTGGGCGGCGACGACATCACGTCCGTCCAGTACCAGAACGCCAACAACTCGGTCCGTGTGAACGACACGTTCATGAAGGCCGTCGAGTCGGGCGGCAAGTTCGGCCTGACGTCCCGCATGACCGGCGAGGTCATCGAGGAGGTCGACGCCAAGGCGCTGTTCCGCAAGATGGCCGAGGCCGCCTGGGCCTGCGCCGACCCGGGCATCCAGTACGACGACACGATCAACCACTGGCACACGTGCCCGGAGTCCGGCCGTATCAACGGCTCGAACCCGTGCAGCGAGTACATGCACCTGGACAACACGTCCTGCAACCTCGCCTCGCTGAACCTGATGAAGTTCCTGAAGGACGACGGCAAGGGCCGCCAGTCCTTCGACGTCGAGCGCTTCTCGAAGGTCGTCGAGCTGGTCATCACCGCGATGGACATCTCGATCTGCTTCGCGGACTTCCCGACCCAGAAGATCGGCGAGAACACCCGCGCCTTCCGTCAGCTGGGCATCGGTTACGCCAACCTCGGCGCCCTCCTGATGGCGACCGGCCACGCGTACGACTCCGACGGCGGCCGCGCCCTCGCCGGCGCCATCACCTCGCTGATGACCGGCACTTCGTACAAGCGGTCCGCCGAGCTCGCCGCGGTCGTCGGCCCGTACGACGGCTACGCCCGCAACGCGCAGCCGCACCAGCGCGTCATGAAGCAGCACGCCGACGCCAACGCCGAGGCCGTCCGCATGGACGACCTGGACACCCCGATCTGGGCCGCCGCCACGGAGGCCTGGCAGGACGTGATCCGCCTCGGCGAGAAGAACGGCTTCCGCAACTCGCAGGCTTCCGTCATCGCCCCGACCGGCACCATCGGTCTCGCGATGTCCTGCGACACCACCGGTCTTGAGCCCGACCTCGCGCTGGTCAAGTTCAAGAAGCTGGTCGGCGGCGGCTCGATGCAGATCGTCAACGGCACCGTGCCGCAGGCTCTGCGCCGCCTGGGATACCAGGAGGAGCAGATCGAGGCGATCGTCGCCCACATCGCCGAGAACGGCAATGTCGTCGACGCCCCGGGCCTCAAGCACGAGCACTACGAGGTCTTCGACTGCGCCATGGGCGAGCGCTCCATCTCCGCGATGGGCCACGTCCGCATGATGGCCGCGATCCAGCCGTGGATCTCCGGCGCGCTGTCCAAGACGGTCAACATGCCGGAGTCGGCCACGGTCGAAGAGGTCGAGGAGATCTACTTCGAGGCCTGGAAGATGGGCGTCAAGGCACTCGCGATCTACCGCGACAACTGCAAGGTCGGCCAGCCCCTCTCCGCCAAGACCAAGGCGAAGGAGAAGGCCGAGGTCACGGCCAAGGCCGAGGAGACCATCCGCACCGCGGTCGAGAAGGTCGTCGAGTACCGCCCGGTCCGCAAGCGCCTCCCCAAGGGCCGTCCTGGGATCACGACCTCCTTCACGGTCGGCGGCGCCGAGGGCTACATGACCGCCAACTCCTACCCGGACGACGGTCTCGGCGAGGTCTTCCTGAAGATGTCGAAGCAGGGCTCCACCCTCGCGGGCATGATGGACGCCTTCTCGATCGCCGTCTCGGTGGGTCTGCAGTACGGCGTGCCCCTGGAGACGTACGTCTCGAAGTTCACGAACATGCGCTTCGAGCCGGCGGGCATGACGGACGACCCGGACGTGCGGATGGCGCAGTCGATCGTCGACTACATCTTCCGCCGCCTGGCGCTGGACTTCCTGCCCTTCGAGACCCGCTCCGCGCTCGGTATCCACTCCGCCGAGGAGCGTCAGCGTCACCTGGAGACGGGCTCCTACGAGCCCGCCGACGACGAGGTCGACGTCGAGGGCCTGGCCCAGTCCGCGCCCCGTGCGCAGGAGCTGAAGGCCGTCGCCACCCCTAAGGCCGAGGTCGAGGCGGCCAAGCCCGCTCCGAAGCAGGCCCACACCAGTGCCGAACTGGTGGAGATGCAGCTGGGCATCCAGGCGGACGCTCCCCTGTGCTTCTCCTGCGGCACGAAGATGCAGCGGGCCGGTTCCTGCTACATCTGCGAGGGCTGCGGTTCGACCAGCGGCTGCAGCTGATCCGAGGCCCTGAAGGGCGGCACGGCCACCGGCCGTGCCGCCCTTCGGCGTTTTCGTGGCGCTACGGAGAGCCGGTTTCGGCTGTCCCGGTTCTTCGGAGAGGCCTGTTTCTGGAATGCGGTCCCCAGGGGAGTGCGATCAGGCGTCCTGAGGGCTGCCCATGACCCTGGCGAAGGTCGCCGGGTCCGTGTCGTAGCCGTGAATGCCCGGGTGGAACGTCCACTCTCCAGAGTCGTCGCGTACGAACTCCCCCACGGTCGCGGCAGTAGCCCCCAGGACGTCGCCGAAGTTGTCCTCCGCGAGGACGGTGTAGCCCTCACGCATACGGAAGGCGGGATTGAGCACACCCACGAACGCCTTGTGACCGGCGCGCTGTTGGATGAGGACGCCGACCACCACGCGCGCGTAGCGGCTGTCCAGGCGGTCCAGCTCCAGTGTCATGACCTCGTCCCAGCCGAAGCCCTTGCCGTCCTTGCTGTCCCGGTTCAGATAGATGGTGCCGTCCGGCGAGCGGCTGTCGAAGTGGACTACGTAGGCCGGGTTTTCGCCCGGAGCGGCCGCCAGATAGGTCGCCGCGATGATGTCGAGATCGGTTGCGGGCTGCCCCACAGGACTCGGATCCCACTTCACCGCCAGCTCGACCTTGCGGATTCCCTTGTTGAGACCGTTCACCGGATCTCCCCTCCCCGTTCCCCATCTGCTCCCTGGCCGAACTAGCCTGTGGTCAGGGCCGGTTGTCCATCGTGCCACGCGCGCCGGGGCGCTCGCGCGGATGTAGTCCGCCGGAGCGTGACCAGCGCCACGCTCCGTGGCCTTACGATGGCGCGGTGCTGGTCAAGTGGATTCGCTGCACCGTGGTGGACCGCCGCGGTTTCGAGCGGGGGCAGCGAAAGTGGGCGGGGCTTCTGGGGGAGCCGGGTTTCCGGGGACAGGGCGGGGGATGGAGTCGGGGGCGGTCCGGCGTCGCACATGTCTTCGCCTTCTGGGAAAGCCGTGCCTTCTACGACTCCTTCATGGCCCGCTCCCACGACCGGCTCGCCGCCGCTCAGTCGGGCACCTTCAAGGACTCCCAGGTCAAATTGTTCGATCACCGCTTCGACGTGAAGACCGGCTTCGAACCGCGCTTCACGGACGCCGACCTGGTGCGCGTGGCCCACTGCCGGATTCACGAGGAGCGTGCCGAGCACTTCGCTTTGATGCAGGAGAAGGTCTGGAACCCCGCGATGGCCGGCTCGCCCGGCATGGTGCGCGGCCTGTTCGGCGAGGCGCCCGGCCATGAGTTCCTGATCCTGTCCATGTGGCAGTCGGCGGCCGAGCACGGCAAGTACCGCGCCGAGCGGGTGGAGCGGCTCGCGCTGCGCGCCCAGATCGAGGCCGACGTCGCGGCCCTCGCGGGTGACATCGTGGACCTGGAGCCCGGCTGGACGGTCTGATCGGGCCACGTGGTGTGATTCCTGTGTGCGGGGAGCCGTGTGACCTACATCGTATGGAGCCCGCACGAGTGCTCGATCGGCCGCGACACGATCTAGGGTCATTGGCATGGCACGACCACGGCGCATCGTTCTTGTCCGGCACGGCGAGTCGGTGGGCAATGCCGATGACACCGTGTACGAACGCGAGCCCGACCACGCTCTGGCGCTCACGGAGAAGGGGTGGCAGCAGGCGGAGGACACGGGCAAACAGCTGCGGGAGCTCTTTGGACGCGAGCGCGTAAGCGTTTACGTGTCGCCCTACCGCCGCACGCACGAGACGTTCCGCGCCTTCCATCTCGACCCCGACCTCGTACGGGTGCGCGAGGAGCCGCGACTGCGCGAGCAGGACTGGGGCAACTGGCAGGACCGTGACGACGTACGCCTCCAGAAGGCGTACCGGGACGCGTACGGGCACTTCTTCTACCGCTTCGCGCAGGGCGAGTCCGGGGCCGACGTGTATGACCGGGTCGGTGGCTTCCTGGAGAGCCTGTACCGCAGCTTCGAGGCCCCCGACCACCCGCCGAACGTGCTCCTGGTGACCCATGGCCTGGCCATGCGGCTGTTCTGCATGCGCTGGTTCCACTGGACGGTCGCGGAATTCGAATCGCTGTCGAACCCGGGGAACGGGGAGACGCGGATGCTCGTTCTGGGGGAGGACGGCAGGTACACGCTTGACCGGCCTTTCGAGCAATGGCGTGATCCGGAATCGTACGGAGTCACCGGATAGAGTGGCAGGGCGATGACCGCTGACTCCTCCCCCGACAGGCGCCTGGACCGCGCCCTGGCCAGCCTGCGCGGACTCGCGGTGGGGGACGCGCTGGGCTCGCAGTTCTTCGTGCCCGCGAACTACCCGCTGCTCAAGCGCCGTGAGCTGCCGCCCCGCCCCTGGCAGTGGACCGACGACACCGAAATGGCCTGCTCCGTAGTGGCCGTTTTGGCCGCGCACCACCGCATCGACCAGGACGAACTGGCCCGCTCCTTCGCCGAGCACCACGACTTCGACCGGGGCTACGGGCCCGCGGTCAACAGGCTGCTGCGGCTGATCAGGGAGGGCGGCGACTGGCGTGAGCTGGCATCCGCGCTCTTCAAGGGCCAGGGCTCGTGGGGCAACGGCGCCGCGATGCGGATCGCCCCCCTGGGCGCCTGGTACGCCGACGACCCGGAGCAGGCGACGCACCAGGCGGAGATCTCCGCGTACCCCACGCACCAGCACCGCGAGGCCGTGGTCGGTGCCATGGCCGTCGCCGCGGCCGCGGCTCTGGCGGCCGACCCGGCGGGCCCGCCGAGCGCCGAGGCGCTGCTCGACGGCGTCGTCGCGCTCGTGCCGCGCAGCGCCGTCGGCGCGGGTCTGCGGCGCGCCCGGGACATGCTCGACTACGGGGACGCCGCGACCGTGGCCGCCGTCCTGGGCTGCGGACGGCGTACGTCGGCGCACGACACCGTGCCGTTCGCGCTCTGGTCGGCGGCCCGGGCCCTCGGTGACTACCAAGAGGCCTTCTGGGTCACCGCCCAGGTCGGCGGTGACGTGGACACCACCTGCGCCATCGTGGGCGGGGCGGTCGCCGCGGGAAAGGCGGGAGCGCCACCGGCTGCCTGGGTGGAGCGCACCGAGGGGCTGCCGGAATGGGTGCCGGGTCCCGCGTACCGGCGTACGGCGAGCGGCGCATAGGGCGGCCGCGCGGAGCGCCCCGCGCCCCGCGTGAAGTCCCAGAGGCCTGCCTCGGGAGCCGGCGACCGTGGCCAATGCCGGTCATCTGTGTCACAGGCTTGCTACAGCACGGCCGCCACTCCCTCAGGCGCCTTGCCCGTGCATACCCTGTCCGCCACGCCGCCTGTTGATCACCACGGGCGTGCTCCGACGAGACACCGGTCAGCAGCCTTCCGCCACTGTGGCGTGTTGTGGGCTGTCCAGAGGCCGGCTGGGAGGGGGTGCTGTGTCCGACATACCGTCCGCGTCCGAGCCGAGAGGCCAGAGACCGGCGAAGCCGAGGGATCCGGAGGCGAAGGAGCCAAGGGAGGGCGAGGAGCCAAGGAAGGTCACGGGGCCGAAGGAGGCGACGGAGCCGACCGCTCCCGCCGATCCAACGGAATCCGCGGCTTCGGCGGATCCGGGGGAACCTGAATCGACTGGGCCGAGCCCCGAATCCGGCTCCAAGGGGGATGCCACCGAGGCGGAAGAGGAAGCGGAACAGGAATCCGGCTGGGCCTACCCGTCGCCCACCCCCGTCCCCTGGTTGTCCGGGCTTCAGGTCAGGTCACCCGCCCCGGTGCGTACGGCCACGCTGTGGGCCGCGCTCGCCACCGGCGTGCTCAGCATGCTGCTTCTCGATGACGGCCTGGCGCTCAATCTCCTGCTGGTCGCGATTCCCGCCGCGCTCGCCGCGTACTTCGCCGCCCAGGCCGCGGGACGACGCACGCGCGCGTGGACGCTGGTCTGGGGCATCGGCGGCATCGGTCTGCTCATCGTGCCCGCCCTGCGCGACGCTGACTGGCCTTCGTTCCTCGCGGTCGTCACCGCGGTCGCGCTGGGCTCGCTCGCGCTGCACGGCGGCCGCACCTGGCCCGCCGTCCTGCTCGGCCCCATCGGCGTGTTCAACGCCCTGGTCACCGGCCCCACCTGGGGCTGGCGCGGGCTGCGCGAACGGTTCGGCGGAGCGCGCCGCAGCGTGGGTGCGGGGCTGCGTGCGCTCGCCGTGACCGCGGTCCTGCTGCTGGTCTTCGGAGCGCTGTTCGCGGGGGCCGACGCGGCGTTCGCGGATCTGCTGGGCGAACTGATGCCGGACGCGTCCGTCTCCGGCGGCCCCTGGCGCGTTGTGCTTCTGGTCCTCGGCCTGGTGGGAGCGCTCGCGGCGGCCCACACGGCCGCCGCGCCCGTCCAGTGGGACCGGGTCGAAGTGCCCAAGGGCCGCCCTCGCGGCCGCTTGGAGTGGGCGCTGCCACTGATCGTGCTCACCGCGCTCTTCGCGGCCTTCAACGCGGTCCAACTGGCTGTGCTGTTCGGCGGATACGACGCCGTACTGAAGAAGACCGGCCAGACGTACGCCGAATACGCCCGTCAGGGATTCTGGCAGCTGCTGCTCGTCACGCTTCTGACCCTGCTCGTCATCGTGTTCGCGCTGCGCTGGGCGCCGCGCGACGAGGCGGGCGACCGGAAGCTGGTGCGGGGTGTGCTGGGAACTCTGTGCGGGCTGGCGCTCGTTGTCGTCGCATCGGCGGTGCGACGTATGGACATGTATGTGGAGGCCTATGGGCTGACACGGCTGAGGGTCTCGGTGGTGGCCGTGGAGCTCTGGCTCGGCCTGATCATCGTGCTCATCATGGCGGCCGGGGTCTGGGGTGCCCGCTGGCTGCCACGTGCTGTCGCGGCCAGTGCGGCGGCGGGCGTGCTCGCGTTCGGACTGATGTCGCCCGACGGACTGATCGCCGAGCGCAACGTTCAGCGGTACGAGGACACGGGCAAATTCGACCTCGAGTACGCGCGTGGGCTGTCCGCCGACGCCGTACCAGCCCTCGACAAGCTGAAGGAGCCGTTGCGCTCCTGCGCGCTGAGCTCCGTCGCAGTCGAACTGGGAGACGACGAGGGCCCCTGGTACGCCACCAGTTGGGGCGAGGCGCACGCGCGGGACATCCTTCGTGACCGGCCCCCGTCGAAGGACCCGGACTGGAGCGTGTGCAGCCGGGTGGCGGACGACCTCATGTACCGGTGAGCGCCCGCTCCCGCCTTTCTGGCTAGGGGCGTTCTTTGTGTCGTACTGCGGAGGCCGGACAACCGGCGTCCTCGCCGGCGGGTCCCCGTCCCCAGGGTCCCCCGGACCCTGGTCCGGCCTCCGCAGCGCCCTTGTCAGCCCCCGGCGGGTCCTGCCGTGCCGGAGAGGGCGTCCAGGTCGCTCTTGCGGACCCGGATCACCAATGCGGCAGTGATTAGGGCAAGCAGCGCCATCGCGGCCGCCGGTATGAAGGCGGTCGAGATTCCCTCGGCGAGCACCTGATGACCCCAAGGAGCGGGCAGCTGGTGCGTCTTGGCGAACTCCGCCTTCTGCTCGGCCGAGGCGTCCGTCAGGAACTTCGGCATCTGCTTCTCCGCCTCGTCACGGCTGGCCGAGCCGAAGACCGTGGTGAGGATGGAGAGGCCCAGCGAACCGCCCACCTGCTGGGTGACGTTGAGCAGACCGGAGGCCGCGCCCGCCTCGTGCTGGGCGACACCCGAGACCGAGGTGACCGTCAGCGTCACGAAGTTCAGGCCCATGCCGAAGCCGAACAGCAGCATCGGGCCGAGCACTCCGCCGACGTACGAACTGTCGGGGCTGATGAACGTCTGCCAGCCGAGCCCGAGCGCGACGAGCGTCGAGCCGACCAGCATGAACGGCTTGGGGCCGAGCACTGGCAGGAACCGCTGCGACAGACCCGCGCCGACCGCGATCGCGACTGTCACCGGCAGGAAGGCCACACCGGCCGAGATCGGGCTGTACCCCAGCACGTTCTGCACGAAGAGCACGATGTAGAAGAACATGCCGAACATCGCCGCGGCGAGGCTCAGCATGATCACGTACGTGCCCGAGCGATTGCGGTCGGCGAACATCTTCAGCGGGGTGATGGGATCCTTGGCCCGCGTCTCGATGACCCCGAAGGCCAGCAGCAGCACCACGGCCGCGCCGAACGACCCGATGGTGAGGCTGTCCCGCCAGCCTTCCTCCGCGGCACGGATGAAGCCGTACACCAGGGACGCCATTCCGGCCGTCGAGGTGAGCGCACCCGCGACGTCGAAGCGCCCGGGGTGGCGTTCGGACTCGCTGATGTACATCGGCGTGAGGACGGCGATCAGGACGCCGATGGGTACATTGACGAAGAGGACCCACCGCCAGTCGAGCCACTCCGTGAGCATGCCGCCGGTGAGGAGACCGATCGCGCCACCGCCGGCCGAGACCGTGGCGAAGACGGCGAACGCCCGGTTCCGCTCCGGGCCCTCGGGGAACGTGGTGGTGATGAGCGCCAGCGATGTGGGCGACGCGATCGCGCCACCGACGCCCTGCAGGGCACGCGCGGCCAGCAACTGCCACGGTTCCTGGGCGAGTCCGCCGAGCAGCGAGGCGAAGGTGAACAGCAGGATGCCGGTCATGAAGACCCGGCGCCGACCGAGGATGTCACCGGCCCGGGCGCCGAGAAGCAGCAGGCCACCGAAGGTGAGTGTGTACGCGCTGACCACCCATGTCAGGTCGGTCGTGCTGAACTTGAGCGCGTCTTGAATGTGCGGGAGCGCGATGTTCACAATCGTCGCGTCGAGTACCACCATGAGTTGGCAGGCCGCGATGACGGCGAGCGCGATGCCGGGATGCCCCTCCCGGCGGGCCGCTCCTGGCTTTGGGTCCTTAATCAACTGAGAGGTTGTCACTATGGGTCCCCCACAAGTGCGTTAGTGAACGCTCGCGTTCACTGCCGCGTCAAAGGTAGTGATTCCCCGACAGTGAACGCAAGCGTTCACTGAAGTCGCTGCCGCTGGACGCCAACTCGATCGCTCGCTCCTCCCCGAAAATCCCGCTCCCCCTGCACAACGGAGACACTCAGATGGTTACTTCGCGTTGGACGGCCGCCCCCGCTCAGACGGCCTCCTCGCGCCGACGCGGTGCCGTACTCGAGCGCGCGATCCTGGAGGCCGCGCTGGAGCAGCTCGGCACAGTCGGCTGGAATGGGCTCACGATGGAAGGTGTCGCCGCGCGCGCCCAGACCGGCAAGGCCGCGGTCTACCGCCGCTGGCCGTCCAAGGAGGATCTTGTCGCGGACGCGCTCCAGGCCGGGCTCCCGAGCCTGGCGGGGGCACCTGATCTCGGGAGCGTCCGGGAGGACCTCCTGGAGCTGTGCCGACGGGTGCGTGAGGCGATGTTCTCGCAGCCCGGATTCGCCCTGCGTTCGGTGCTTTACGAATGCGACGCAGCCCAGGCCGAACGTTTTCATCGGGTGATCCTCGGTGGGGTCATCGAGCCGAACATGCGCCTACTTCGCGAGGTCATCGACCGCGGAATCGAGCGGGGAGAAGTGCGTCCCGACGCCGCGAACGCCTATGTCTTCGACGCCATCCCGGCGATGATGATGTACCGCTCCAAGGTGTGCGCGAGCGAATGGAGTGAGCGGGACCTGGAGGAGATGATCGACCAGCTGATGGTCCCGCTGCTGCGGCAACGGGCCGCCTGACCGACTCCCGTACGGACACCCTGGTTGCTCCGGGAAACCTGGGTGTCGCGACGGGCTCCGGGCGGCGTAGGCTGAGGGCGCCATGCCGTACGAGCCACCCACCCACACCGTCGAGCGCTCCCTCCGCGCCACGACCGGAGCGAAGATCATTGCCGGTGTCGACGAGGTGGGCCGCGGCGCGTGGGCCGGCCCGGTCACCGTCTGCGCCGCCGTCACGGGACTGCGCCGTCCGCCCGAAGGGCTCACCGACTCCAAGCTCCTGACCGTCAAGCGGCGTACCGCGCTCGCCGCGAAGTTGGAGAAATGGGTGACGTCGTACGCCCTGGGGCATGCCTCACCGGAGGAGATCGACGACCTGGGGATGACGGCCGCGCTGCGCCTTGCGGCCGTACGCGCCCTGGAGGCCCTGCCGGTCCGTCCCGACGCGGTCATTCTCGACGGGAAGCACGACTATCTCGGCGCTCCCTGGCGGGTCCGTACGGTGATCAAGGGCGACCGGTCCTGCGTCGCCGTCGCGGCGGCTTCGGTGATCGCCAAGGTTCAGCGCGACAAAATGATGGCCGAACTGGGTATCGACCATGCAGACTTCGGTTTTGCGGCCAACGCCGGGTACCCGTCGCCGGTCCACAAGGCCGCGCTGGAGGAGCGGGGCCCCACCCCGTACCACCGGTTGTCGTGGGCGTATCTTGATGCGCTGCCCCAGTGGCGGCACCTCAAGAAGGTCCGCAGCTGGGCGGACGGAAACGTTCCGGAGATCGAGGGTCAGCTCGGCTTCGATTTCTGACGATTCCGCTCGCACTCAAGTGCCACCCGCCGACGCGCGTCGCACCGGCGTTTGATAAATATCAGCTCATGCCTCTCATTCCCGAGGAGCCTCAGATTCACGAGAGTGCCCAGGGTCCCCGCGCCACTCCGGCCAGTGGCCGCAACGCGCCGACCCCCCGCCCCGTACCCGGCCCCCGTCCCGCGGCTCCGCCGCGTCCCGGCCGTCCGGGTCCTGTCCGGCCGATGCCGGTCCAACGCACCCCGCGCGAGCCGGTCGTGGCCTCGCCGGGACCCTCCGCCCCGGCGGCCGCACCCGCTGCCGCCACTCCGCAGATTCAGCTGATCCCGGCCTCGGCCCAGGGTGCGCTGGACGCCGCCGAAGAAGCCGTCGACCTGCTGTTGGAGTCGGGCCGCGCCCCTGGTGAGGTGCTGGTGATCACCACCGGCGAACCGCACCCGTGGGCCGCGCACGAACTCTCCTTCGGTGAGGCCGCGTACTGGGCGCAGCACGACGCGGGCGACGACGTCTTCTACGCCGACGCCTCCGTCGCGGGCCGGGCCGCGTCCCGTCCCGTGGTCGTGGTCGCCGTCAACGGCGGTCCTGACGCTGCCGCCGCCTCGGCCCTGCCTCTGGCCCTCGGCCGGGCCGGCGCTTTGCTGATCGTCTGCGGCGACCCGCAGCAGATCAACTCGGTGCTGGGCGCGGGCGTCTGAGCGGGCTCCGGACACCGTCCGGGATTCGTTCGGTGGAACGCTGAGGGTGCCGCCGCGGCGGCACCTGTACGGCGGTCGCTTCGGTATGCCTGCAGTACGCACGCGTGCGTGGAGCGCCTTTGTGTGCGCCTGCCGCTGTGTGCCCGCTGTCTGTGTCGTATGTCTGTCGTAAGTTCCTGGGGTGGGCGTGATGCGCGAGGCCGGCCCACTGATCGCTGGATCACCGCTGTGTCGTCTCACCCATGCCTGTCGCGGCACCTCGACAGCTCGGCGTGAGGTGGCACCGCCGTGTGAGCAGCCATGCCCGAGCCTGCGGCGGCGCCTTGGGGCGGGCGCCTCAGCGAGCGGCTGCCCGGCGCAGTACCTCCGACGCGGCGCCTCCGGTGCGCGGCAGTGGTGGCAGCGTCTCGGCCGTGGCGAAGGGCTCCGGCGGTGAGTCCGAGTTGGGGCGGCGTCCACCGCGGCCCTCGCCGAGGACCTGCCAGCCGTCACGCGTCAGGGTGATGTACGCGCCGCAGCGCAGCCCATGGAGTGTGCAGGCGTCCCGCAAGCCCCACATCCACGCCCCGTCCTCCTCGGTCCAACGCGCGTCGCCGTCGCGGCAGTAGAGCAGCACTGCCGTACGCACCGGAGTGCGGCGCCGCAGGTCGTGCGGGATGACCCGGCGCAGCTGCGCGAGCAGCGCGTTGCGGAACATCCAGCCGTCGGCCGGGGCCGGACGCCGGATGAAGGAAGCGCTCGCCGCCAGCCGCTCGTCCGGGTCGAGGACAGCCACGACCGCAGTCGAGGGCCTGGGCCGGTGCCGCGCGTGCAGTCCGCTGACGACTTCCCGGGGATTGCGCAGCAGCGGAATCCCGGCGGAGGCCCATTCGGCGGGTTCGAGCATCCGAGCCAGTGGGTTGGCGGAAGCAGCGAACAGGTCGGCAGACGTCGACAAGGATGCCGCCGATGACGGAGCGAATCCGAAGGTCACGGTCCTCCCTTCGGCTACGCGCCCACACTGCGGGCGAGGTCGGACTTGGGGGAGCGCACGCCGCAGCAGGGCCCTACCGGACCACGGGCGAACCGTGCGGGGAGCGGACCTCAATTCTTCCTGTCGAACTTGGCTGCGGCAACGAGCAATTGGGGCCACAGACTGTTTTCGGGCGATGCGTCGGCTATATCCCTGCCCAGAGTCTCGCTCGGCGATGCGTGAGTCACGACTGTACGGCCAGGACCAGCGGCAACACCCCCTGCGCACCAGCTCGGCGGAGCATGCGGGCGGTCACGGCCAGCGTCCAGCCCGTCTCGGTCGCGTCATCCACGAGCAGGACGGGACCGCCCGCTTCCTTCAGGGCGGCGGCCAGCTCGGGCGGGACGGTCAGTGCCCCGTCGAGCGCCTTCAGTCGCTGGGCGCTGTTGCTCCGGGAGATCGGAGACCCCTCACCGACGTACTCCACGGAACCCAGCAGCGGTAGCCGGCCGATCTCCGCGATCCGCGCGCCCAGCGACTGGATCAGCCGCGGCCGCGTACGGGAAGCCACGGTCACGACGCCGACCGGCCGCGCCTGCGCGTCGGGCTGTCCCGAGGCCCAGCCGCCGGGTCCCTTCGCCCAGTCGGTCAGTACGCCGATCACGGCCTTGGCGACTTCGTCCGGTACGGGTCCGTCCGGGGCCTGGGGTGCGAGCATCGGTCGCAGCCGGTTGCCCCAGCCGATGTCCGAGAGTCGTCCCAAAGCGCGCCCCGGAGCGGCCTGTTCACCGGCCGGAATGCGTCCCTTCAGGTCGACGCCGACCGCGGGCAGACCCGTCGGCCACATCTTCCGGGGCTCGACCTCGACGCCCGCGCGGCCGAGCTCGCCGTTGGCCGCGTCCAGTGCCGCGGGGGACACGGACGCCTCGAACCGCGCTCCCGCGCAGTTGTCGCAGCGCCCGCACGGCGCCGCCCCCTCGTCGTCCAGCTGCCGGCGCAGGAACTCCATCCGGCAGCCGGTCGTCGTGACGTAGTCCCGCATGGCCTGCTGCTCGGCGGCCCGCTGCTTGGCGACCCAGGCGTAGCGCTCGGTGTCGTACGTCCACCGAGTGCCCGTGGAGATCCAGCCGCCCTGGACCCGGCGCACCGCCCCGTCCACGTCGAGCACCTTGAGCATGGTCTCCAGACGGGACCTGCGCAGCTCGACCAGTGGCTCGAGCGCGGGCAGCGAGAGTGGCCGGTCGGCCCTGGCCAGGGCGTCCAGCGTGCGGCGCACCTGCTCCTCCGGAGGGAAGGCGATCGACGCGAAGTACTCCCAGATCGCCTGGTCCTCCTTGCCCGGCAGGAGCAGCACCTCGGCATGCTCCACGCCGCGGCCCGCGCGCCCCACCTGCTGGTAGTAGGCGATGGGGGAAGAGGGTGAACCGAGGTGCACCACGAATCCCAGGTCGGGCTTGTCGAAACCCATGCCCAGCGCGGACGTGGCGACCAGGGCCTTGACGCGATTGGCGAGGAGGTCCTCCTCGGCCTGCTGGCGATCCGCGTTCTCCGTCTTCCCGGTGTACGACGTCACCTTGTGCCCGCTCTGGCGCAGGAAGGCCGTGACCTCCTCGGCGGCTGCCACCGTGAGCGTGTAGATGATGCCCGAGCCCGGCAGGTCCTTCAGATGCTCGGCGAGCCAGGCCATCCGGTGGGCGGCGTCCGGCAGCCGCAGTGCGCCGAGGCTCAGGCTCTCCCGGTCCAGCGGGCCGCGCAGGACGAGGGCGTCCGTGCTGGCTCCGGTGCCCAGCTGCTCGGCGACATCGGCCGTCACGCGCGCGTTGGCCGTCGCGGTGGTGGCCAGGACGGGGACGCCGGGCGGGAGGTCGGCGAGCATGGTGCGCAGTCGGCGGTAGTCCGGCCGGAAGTCGTGGCCCCAGTCGGAGATGCAGTGCGCCTCGTCGACCACCAGCAGGCCGGTCGCCGCTGCCAGCTTGGGCAGCACCTGGTCCCGGAAGTCCGGATTGTTGAGCCGCTCCGGGCTCACCAGGAGAACGTCGACCTCGCTCGCGGCGACCTCGGCCTGGATCGTCTCCCACTCCTCCGTGTTGGAGGAGTTGATCGTCCGCGCGTGGATTCCGGCGCGGGCGGCCGCCTCCACCTGGTTGCGCATGAGCGCGAGCAGGGGCGAGACGATCACCGTGGGCCCGGCGCCCCGCTCGCGCAGCAGCGCCGTCGCGACGAAGTACACCGCGGACTTGCCCCAGCCGGTGCGCTGCACGACCAGGGCTCTGCGCTTGTCGGCCACCAGCGCCTCGATGGCGCGCCACTGGTCCTCGCGGAGCCGGGCCTGACCGGCCTGGGCGCCGACGAGGCGGGCCAGTACGGCATCGGCCGCGGTACGGAGGTCTTCAGTGGCTGCGGGTCGCGGGTCTTCGTTGGTCATGGCCCCATGCAACCCGATGGGTCGGACATTGCGCGAACGAGCTCGTCGAGCTGTGGAGAACTTCTGTCGTGGTCATGGTCGTGGTTATCCACAGGCCGAACCGGAATTCTGTGATCCGCGGGATGGTCACGGCATGACGAATCACGACGAAGCGGCCGGCAGGTCCGGCGACGAAGACATCTGCGGGCTCGCTGGGCAGGACAGGCAGGGCGGACAGAACGGCTATGGCGGAGGCGGTGAGCGCGACTGGCCGAGTGGGCCGGGCGGTCCGTCCGGGCCCGCCGGGGAGGACCTGCCCGGCGGACTTCCCGGTCAGGGCGAGTACAGCGCGTGGGTAGGACGGGATGCGCCTGCGGATCGGGCGGGACGGAGCGAGCTCATCGGGCAGGTAGGGAGTGACGGTGACGGACACGCCGGCCCTGGCCGATCCGGGCGGTATGAGGGTCACGGCGTCCCCGGTACCCCCGGTGGTCCGGGCGTTCCGGGTGGGGAGCATCAGGTCACGTTGCGCACCCCGGCCGAACTGGCCGACGCTCTGCCCTACCTCCTCGGGTATCGGCCCGAGGACAGCATCGTGCTGGTCGCCCTGCACGACCGGGAGCGGCGAGGCCGGTTCGGCGGCCGTGCGCGGCTCGGTATCCCCGCCCACTCGGAGGACTGGCCGTCGGTGGCCGAGCAACTGGCACAGGGGCTGGTGAGGGGAAGCGAGCGCCGAGGAGCCCGGCCCGAGAGCATGGTCGCGTACCTCTGCCAGGAACCGGGGAGCGGTGAATCGGCGCGGGAGGCCATGGAGCGTCTGCGCCCGCTCGCGCAGTTGCTGCGCACGGCGTGCGGTCGCCTCGACGTCCCCGTGATCGAGGCCCTCTGCATCTCCGACGGTCGGTTCTGGTCGTACACCTGCCCGGGCCAGGGGTGCTGTCCGTCCGAGGGTGAGGCGATGGGGCTGCCCGGGACGTCCGTCCTGGCCGCCGCCGCGACGTACGCGGGCCTCCAAGTACGCGGATCCCTACGAGAATTGACGGCCAGGCTGCTTCCCTGGGAGACGCCGGCCGCCTTGGAGCAGGAGGTCGCACTCGACACGGCGAGTATGGCTCTCGTCCCGAGGATCCTGGACGGCGAGAGCCGGGCCGATGTGGCCGAGGAGGCTCTCCAACTGGCCGGGCGGATCATGGCACGTCTCGCCGACGCTCCACCGGTGTCCGGCACACGTCCGGCGGACCTGCGCGACGACGGACTCCTCGAGCACGAGGAAGCCGCCATGGTGATCCTCGGACTGCAGGACCGCACGACCCGCGACCGTGCCGCGGAGTGGATGGAGGGCGCCGAGGCCGGCCCCGCCCTGCGCCTGTGGCGAGCGCTGGCCCGCCGCTGCGTCGGCCCCTACCGAGAGCACGCCGCCGCACCCCTCACCCTCGCCGGGTGGGTCGCCTGGTCCACGGGCGATGAACTGGAGGCCCGCGAGGCTCTCGCCATGGCGCTCGGTGCCGATCCCGACTATCTCTTCGCCCGCCTCCTGCACCAGGCGTGCAACGAGGGCCTGGATCCGGAGTCCATCCGCCGCTGCCTACGCGCCGAGCGCACCGGCCGTGACCTCGCGGAAACGGAGCAGGCCACCGATCTCGAGGCGCCGCTCGCATCGGTCGCACCGACGCCGGACCCCCGGGTTTCGGGCACCGGGACCGCCACCCGGCACCGGCGCCGGATGCGCCCGGCGGGGAACGGCGCAGCTCGTCCAAGCCGACGCGGCCCCGGGACAGCAAGCGTCCGCCGACGCCGGTCCGCCGACGAGGGCTCGCCCGCCGGGGAAGGACCAGGCCGCGCCGCCGAGGGCACGAGCCGTCGGCCACGAGCACGCCGCGAAGGCGATCAGCACGGGGTGGGGGAGGAAACATGAGCGTCGGGACCTGGCTGGTGCGGGGCGAATCGGATTGGGTGAGGTGGGGCCTGGCCCTGGTGCGGGGTTCGGCTCCCGGGCGGTTGAGCGAGCGTGCGCCCCGGGTGAAGGCGGCTCTGGCCGGCCCGCCACCCCAACGCCGTTCTGGCGGCTTCCCGAGCCGAGGGCGTGACCCCGGGCAGGGACGCTCCGTTCACCTGAGGGGCGGAACCCGTGACCGGGCCGCGCCGCCGCAATGCCCTCGACCCTACGGAGTCCCCCACCCGGCGCCGACCGCGCTCAAGGCGCATCGAGCGCGGAGGAAACTGCCCCATGCCCTTGCCCAGCCTGTCTTTGGCCCCCGATGGCGACCGTCCGCCCGTGCGCAGGACCGCGCAGTACGTCACGCGTCGCGGCGACCCGCCGGGCCCGCTCTCGGAGATGGACGACACCTCGTTCTCCTTCGCGGGAGTAGGCGGCCCCACGGCTCCCCAGTCGCCGCCCATGCCGCGCCGGTCCGCGGACCTGCCACCCGCTCACACGGCCCTGATCTGCGTTGCTCTGCCTGGGCTGGCGATCTCCACGGAGCGGGGGCAGTTGACCGGCCAGGGGCTGGAGGGGTTCTACCGAGCGGGGCGACGCATGCTCTCCCGCTGCCAGGTGCGGGTCGCCGGCCGGGAACCGCTCGCCGTGCAGGCCCGGATGGTCGCGGCCGACCGGGCGCGCTTCGTGGGGACACTGCGTGCGTCCCCCGACGCCGGCCCGGATCCGGACGTGGTCGTCGAACGGACGCGGTACGCGGACGGTACCGAGCGGATCACGCTGCAGAGCGCGGCCTCTCGTACCCTGCGTCTGCCCGTCGAGGTCGCGCTCGGCACGGATCTCGCGGAACTGGGTGCGGTTGCCTCGGGCCGGGCCGGACCCGCATTGTCTGCCAGTGTCCACGACTCCGGCCTGCGGTGGTCCTGCCCTACGGGGCACTCGGCCGTCACCGCCGACCCGCCGCCCAGCGACGCCCTGGCCTCCGCGGGACTGCTGCGCTGGGAGCTCGAACTGCCGCCGGGCGGCACCCGGAGCGTGGAGCTGCGCGTACGGCCGGACGGTGCCGGGCCCATCAGAGTGGTGGGACGCGGTGCGGCGAGCCCGTTTGCTCCGGCCCGGGCAGCGGGCGACGACCCCAGGGTCGGCGCACTCCTGCGCACCTGCGTCGAGGATCTCCAGGCGCTGCTGCTGCGCGACACCCGGCATCCGTCCGACACGCACCTCGCGGCGGGGGCTCCCTGGCGGTGCGGACTGGCACCGGCCGAGGCGCTCGCGGCGGCGCGGATGACGCTGCCGCTCGGAACTCGCCTCGCCGCGGGCACCCTACGGACGCTCGCCCGTACTCAACTCGCCGGTCCGGGACCGCGGTCCGGCCTGATTCCCGGACCGCGCCGGGACGGGGGGCCGCATCTGCCGCCGGGCTGCACGGGGACCGAGGCGACGCTGCTCTTCCCCACGCTGCTCGCGGAGGCCCGCCGCTGGGGGCTTGCGCAGCAGGAGGTCGAGGAGCTGCTGCCCACGGCCGAGCGGTGCCTCGAGTGGCTGCGGACCACCGTCGGCGACGGCCACTATCTGCCCGATCCGCACCCCGGCGGGCCGCTCCGCTGCGAGACACAGGCTCACGCCCACCGTGCGGCACTGCTGGGCGCCGATCTGCTCGACGCGCATGGCCGGCCGGGCGGTGCGGGGCTGCTGCAGTGGGCCCAAGAGCTGCGGACGGCGTTCCGCGACGACTTCTGGGTCGAAGACCGGGGAGGCGGCAGACCGGCGGCCGCCCGGGCTCCGGACGGGCGCCTCGTACCGCACCTGGGCTCGGGCACAGCCCACCTCCTCGACACCGGTCTGCTGGGTTCCGGAGCGCTGGCACCCGGCCTGCTCGACAAGGTGCAGACCGAGCAGTTGGCGCGGCTGTTCGGCCGCCCGGCCATGGACTCCGGCTGGGGGTTGCGCAGCCTGGCGGCGAAGGAAGCGGCGTACAACGCGTTCGGTCATCGCGGTGGTGCCGTGCGCGTTCAGGAGACGGTGGTCGCCGTCGCGGGACTGGCCGCCGCGGGCTACGAGAAGGAGGCGAGCTCGCTGCTGTGTGGCGTACTCGCGGCGGCCGAGACCTTCGGCCACCGGCTGCCCGAGATGTACGCGGGGGAGCAGCGCACGGAGGGGAGCGCCCCGCTGCCCCATCCCGCGGCCTGCCGACCGGCGGCCACGGCCGCGGCCGCCGGGGTGCTGCTGCTCACCTCCTTGGCCGGGATCCGCCCCGACGCCCCCGCCGGAACGGTGACGCTGTGCCCGGTCCGTGGTGCGCCGTTGGGCGAGATCGGGCTGACGGGACTGCGGATCTCGGGCGCGCCCTTCTCCGTACGCGTCAGCAGGCTCGGCCTCGCCATGGTCGAGGAGGCGGCCGACGGACTGCAGTTGGGGGTGTGATCTTGCGAGACGCGTCCTTGGACGGCGACCCACGGCAGCTGGTGGGCGCCGTACCGGACGGAAGTGGATCAACCCTGGATGCGGTTGACGAAGGGAGTGTTTATCGTCAGGCAGACGACTATGATCGCGGCATGCCCTACGACCCGTCGGCCTTTCCGCCCTTCGCCGTGACCGTGGACCTGGTCGTGCTGACCGTGCGCCGCCATGCCCTGTGCGCGCTGGCGGTGCGGAGGGGCGAGCAGCCCTTCCAGGGGCGTTGGGCGCTCCCGGGCGGCTTCGTACGGCCCGACGAGGATCTGGCGCAGGCGGCGGCGCGCGAGCTGGTCGAGGAGACCGGGCTGTGCGCCCACGACCCGTCCGCGCCCGCGCAGGACAACGGCGCGCACCTGGAGCAGCTCGCGACATACGGCGACCCCAAGCGCGACCCGCGGATGCGGGTGGTCAGCGTCGCCCATCTCGCGCTGGCTCCCGACCTGCCCGCGCCCCGGGCGGGTGGCGATGCCAACAGCGCGCGCTGGGCGCCCGTCGAGGAGTTGCTGCAGCAGGGTGGTTACGGACGCGACGGGGAGCAGGCTGCGCCGCTCGCCTTCGACCACGCGCAGATCCTCTCGGACGGTGTGGAGCGCGCCCGATCCAAGATCGAGTACTCTTCGCTGGCCACCGCCTTCTGCCCGACCGAGTTCACCGTCGGCGAGTTGCGCCGCGTGTACGAGGCGGTGTGGGGCGTAGCGCTCGACCCGCGCAACTTCCACCGCAAGGTGACGGGCACGCCGGGATTCCTGGTGCCCACGGGCGGCACGACCACGCGTCAAGGCGGCCGGCCCGCTCAGCTCTTCCGCGCGGGCGGCGCCACGCTGCTCAACCCGCCGATGCTGCGCCCCGAGGTCTGACCAAGGCGGGAGCACCGGTCAGGGCTGCGGCGGCCGGGTTGTGCTGGCAGGAGGTGTGAGGCCTGCCCGAGACGAGCCTCGAGGTGCCCGGAAAACCGGAAATATCGCGCTATCTTGCTTCGAGTGATCCAGGCCATCGGACTGACCAGCAACCCTCGCAAGGAGCTCCCGCCCGCTGTCGACGACGTGTCCTTCGAGGCGCGCGCGGGCCACGTCACCGCGGTCCTCGGAGCCCCGGGCGCGGGCAAGACGACGGCGCTGAAGCTCATGCTCGAACTCCAACAGGGCCGCGGAATCACCTACTTCAGAGGCCGCCCGCTGCATCGGATCGCCCATCCGTCGCGTGAAGTCGGCGTGCTTCTGAGCGAGGTGCCCGGTCACCCGGCGCGTACGGTCCGCGGCCAACTCCGCATGCTGTGCGCCGCCACCGGCGTGCCGGTGCGACGCGCGGACGAAGTGCTCGACGTGGTCGGGCTCGGCAGCCTCCGCGACGAACGCCTGGGCACGCTCTCGCGCGGCATGGATCGCCGCCTCGGCCTGGCGTGCGCTCTCCTGTCCGACCCGCACACCCTCGTCCTCGATGCCCCCGCCGAGGGACTCTCCGCCCGCGAAGGCCGCTGGATGCACGGAATCCTCCGCGCACACGCGGCACAGGGCGGCACCGTGCTGTTCACCACGGACGACCCCAAGGAGGCTGCGCGGACCTCCGACCGGGTCGTCACGCTGGAGGAGGGCCGGCTCGTCGCCGACCAGGAGATCGCGGACTTCGCCCGCACCCGGCTTCGCCCCCGGGTCGCGGTCCGCAGTCCGCACGCCGTCCGGCTGAGCGACTTGTTGATCAAGGAGGCACGTACCGCACAGCGCTCCATCGAGGTTGTCCGTGAGGACGGCAACCGGCTCTCGGTGTACGGCAGCACATGCGCCGACGTCGGCGAGACCGCCTTCCGGCACGGCATCCTGGTACATCAACTCGCCGACGAAATCGGCGACATGGGCCCCGCCGCTTCGCCGTCCGCCGAGGGGGGCGCGTCCGAGGCCGAAGAGCCCCGCCCGGCCGAGCCGCCGGCCTCGACCGCCCTGCCTCCCCTCCCGCCCCCCATCGCCGTCCGTCAGGCCCCGAGCCCGCTGCGTCCCCTGCGCTATGAGCTGCGTCGCGCCGCCGGAGTGGGCACCGGTTACGTCACGGCGGCCGCCGTTCTCGTCACCTCGGCCCTCCTGTCCATCCTCCTGGCCAGAATCGGTCACACGCCTCAGCCGCGTCTCCTGGCGGCCTGGCCGCGTGAATTTCCGCTGCCGCCCGCCGCGCTCGGCGCGGGTCTGCTCGGCGCCATCGCCTTCGGTGAAGAGTTCCGCCACCCCGCCCTGGCCGCGGACCGCGGGACGGTCCCCCGACGCATGGGACTGCTCGCCGCCAAACTCCTCGTCGCCTCAGCCACGGCGCTGACGCTGGCCCTCCTCACCGTGGGATGTGACCTCGAAGTGCTGTACCTCGTCTACGGACGGGAGCTCACCGGGGTTCCCGCGGACTGGCTTGCCCTGAGTGCGAGTTGGATCGGCCTCGTGGTGGGCTGCGCCTGGGCAGGTGTGCTGGCCGCGGGCACGTTCCGGTCCACGACCGCCGGGCTCGCCGCGGTGGTCGCGGTGCCGATCCTCGTCGTACCCCTCGTACAAAAGACCTTGGAGGGGCCGTCTGTGCGGACTGCGGCAGGGTTCCCTCTGAGGCTGCGTGAGCTCGTGCTGATGCAGTGGCCGTTCGGCGGCGAACGCTATCTGGCGGCCATTGTCCGCGTGATCGCCCAACCCGTGGGCGGTGCACTGATGTTGTCGCTGACCGCCCTGCTCTGCGCATATCTGCTCATGACCCTGCGGAGCAGGGTCCGATGACGACCGTCCGGGCCCTTCCGTTCCCGCCGTGCGCACAACTCCCCGAAGAAAGCCCATTTCCTTCCGATAAGGCGTCAATTGCGACGGGGTGAGCGATCACCCTTTCGTGTGCTTTTCACCAAAGACCTCAAGGGAGTTGGAGCCAGCGCCGACAAAGGATCCGTGAGTACCCTTGCGCAGACCATGATGACCGCCGCCCGCTCCGCAGACTCCGGCCTGGCCGGCCCGGGCGAACTCGACCGCTACCCCTATGCCGAGGCCTCTGGTGCCGACCGCGTGGGCGCCCCCGCGTGGGAGAGCGCGGACCCGGAGCTCGGCCGTGTGGGCCGACGCGCCGCGGGCAGCCGCGGACGCGGGCTGCACGGCCAACTCGTCCAACAACTGGGCCAGATGATCGTCTCCGGCGACCTGGGCGCGGACCGCCCGCTCGTCCCCGAGGAAATCGGCCAGCGGTTCGAGGTCTCCCGCACCGTCGTGCGTGAGTCGCTCCGGGTCCTGGAGGCGAAGGGACTGGTCAGCGCCAGGCCGAACGTCGGCACGCGCGTGCGCCCCGTCAGCGACTGGAACCTCCTCGACCCGGACATCATCGAATGGCGGGCCTTCGGGCCGCAGCGCGACGACCAGCGACGTGAGCTGAGCGAGCTGCGCTGGACCATCGAGCCGCTCGCCGCGCGCCTCGCGGCCGGGCACGGCCGCGAGGAGGTCCAGCAGCGGCTCGGCGACATGGTCGAGATCATGAGCCATTCCATGGCGCAGGGCGACTCTCTCACCTTCTCCCGGGCCGACGCGGAGTTCCACTCGCTGCTCATCCAGCTTGCGGGCAACCGGATGCTGGAGCACCTCTCAGGGATCGTGTCGGCGGCGCTCCAGGTCTCGGGCGGCCCCGTCACCGGCTGTGACCGGCCCAACGACGTCTCCCTGGCGCACCACGCGCGCATCGTCGACGCCCTCGGCGCGGCGGATGGGGCGGCGGCCGAGACGGCCATGCGTCAACTGCTCACCGTCCATCCCGAGGTGGAGCGCGTGGTGCCCGCGCCGCGCGAGCACTGACCGCGCGCCGAGGGCGGCGCGGTCGGGGGCGTGTGCCCTCTCGTGGCATCGCTTGGCCGGCGAACCATCTCCCGTCAGGACCCCGTCGGATCCTTCGTGGACCCGGCGGGGTTTGGCGGCGCGAGGGGGCCGGGGGTCACGAGCCGACCTCCTTTGACCGTATCTGGCCGCTTTTGAGCGCTTACGGGGTGTGACTCGGGCCACGCAGATTGGGCGTAACGCTCCACGGAACAGCGCGATGACCTAAGAGGTGACAGCCGAGGAGGGAATACGGACGCCGTTTACGGCGCTGTGCATCTTCCCGGCCCCCGCCCGCGCCGTCGGCCCATCCCCAAGCCGGCGGTCGTCGGCTCCTGTCCACGGTGGACGGGGCCGGAAGCCGTTTTCCAACGTTCCGAGAGGTTGTTCGTGTCGGCCAGCACATCCCGTACGCTCCCGCCGGAGATCGCCGAGTCCGTCTCTGTCATGGCGCTCATTGAGCGGGGAAAGGCTGAGGGGCAGATCGCCGGCGATGACGTGCGTCGGGCCTTCGAAGCTGACCAGATTCCGGCCACTCAGTGGAAGAACGTACTGCGCAGCCTCAACCAGATCCTCGAGGAAGAGGGTGTGACGCTGATGGTCAGTGCCGCGGAGCCCAAGCGCACCCGAAAGAGCGTCGCAGCGAAGAGTCCGGCGAAGCGCACCGCCACCAAGACCGTGGCGGCGAAGACGGTGACCGCCAAGAAGGCCACCGCCACCGCTGCTCCGGCGGTGCCTGTCGCCGACGATCCGGCTGAGGACGCGCCCGCCCAGAAGGCCCCTGCCAAGAAGGCGACCGCCAAGAAGGCTGTCGCAAAGAAGACGGTCGCCAAGAAGACGGCGGCCAAGAAGACCACCGCCAAGAAGGACGACGCCGAGCTGATCGACGACGAGGCGGTCGAGGAGACCCCGGGCAAGCCCGGTGCCGAAGAGCCCACCGAGGACGGCGCCCAGGGCTTTGTGCTGTCCGACGAGGACGAGGACGATGCGCCCGCGCAGCAGGTCGCCGCTGCCGGTGCCACCGCCGACCCCGTCAAGGACTACCTCAAGCAGATCGGTAAGGTCCCGCTCCTCAACGCCGAGCAGGAGGTGGAGCTCGCCAAGCGCATCGAGGCCGGTCTGTTCGCCGAGGACAAGCTGGCCAACGCCGACAAGCTCGCCCCCAAGCTCAAGCGCGAGCTGGAGATCATCGCCGAGGACGGCCGCCGCGCCAAGAACCACCTCCTGGAGGCCAACCTCCGTCTGGTGGTCTCCCTGGCCAAGCGCTACACCGGCCGCGGCATGCTCTTCCTGGACCTCATCCAGGAGGGCAACCTCGGTCTGATCCGCGCGGTCGAGAAGTTCGACTACACCAAGGGCTACAAGTTCTCCACGTACGCCACCTGGTGGATCCGTCAGGCGATCACCCGCGCCATGGCCGACCAGGCCCGCACCATCCGTATCCCGGTGCACATGGTTGAGGTCATCAACAAGCTCGCGCGCGTGCAGCGCCAGATGCTCCAGGACCTGGGCCGCGAGCCCACTCCGGAGGAGCTGGCCAAGGAACTCGACATGACCCCGGAGAAGGTCATCGAGGTCCAGAAGTACGGCCGCGAGCCCATCTCCCTGCACACCCCGCTGGGCGAGGACGGCGACAGCGAGTTCGGTGACCTCATTGAGGACTCCGAGGCCGTCGTTCCGGCCGACGCGGTGAGCTTCACGCTCCTCCAGGAGCAGCTGCACTCCGTTCTCGACACCCTGTCCGAGCGCGAGGCGGGCGTCGTCTCGATGCGCTTCGGTCTCACCGACGGTCAACCGAAGACCCTCGACGAGATCGGCAAGGTGTACGGCGTGACCCGTGAGCGGATCCGCCAGATCGAGTCCAAGACGATGTCGAAGCTGCGTCACCCCTCGCGCTCCCAGGTGCTGCGCGACTACCTCGACTAGGTCTCGGCCATACGTCACCGAGGGCCCGGCTCCCGTGGGGAGCCGGGCCCTTGGCGCGTACGCGGAGTGCGTGCACACGCGTGCTGGATCACTCTGGGTGTTCCATGACCATCCCAGAGTGAGGAGCGCACATGCGCCGTCCCTTTGCCTCAGTGCTGGCCCTCGCGGCCACCGCAGCCGCGATACCGCTGGCGTCCCCCGCCCCGGCGGCTGCGGACAGTGTTGTGATCGGAGGCCTTCCGGTCGAGATCTCCGAGAGCCCGTGGACAGTGGCGCTGTCCAGTCGTGACCGGTTCGGGGGTACGCGCGCAGGGCAGTTCTGCGGAGGAGTGGTGATCAGCCCGTCCCAGGTCCTGACCGCGGCCCACTGCCTGGGCGCGGATGTCCTGGGGGCGCCACCTCGACGGGTGCGCGACCTGAAGGTCATCACGGGCCGCGGGGACCTGCAGTCGAGCGACGGCAAGGAGATTTCCGTACGCGACATATGGGTCAACCCGGGTTACGACGCCCATACGAACGCCCGGGACTTCGGCGTGCTCACGCTCGCCGCCCCGCTTCCCGAGAGCTCGGTCATCCGTATGGCGCCGTCGGGAGACTCCGCGTACGAGCCGGGTACGTCCGCCATGGTCTACGGCTGGGGTGACACGACGGGCGGTGGTGACTACGCCGGCAGTCTCAGGGCCGCGCGCGTGAACGTACTTCCCGATGCCGCCTGTGAGGAGGCCTATCCGGGCACCTCCGACGGCACGTACCAGGCTGCGTCCATGCTGTGCGCCGGGGAGGTCCAGGGCGGGCGGGACGCCTGTCAGGGGGACAGTGGCGGGCCGCTGGTCGCCCAGGGGCGACTCATAGGCCTGGTGTCCTGGGGGAGCGGCTGTGGGCGGGCGGGGAGCCCGGGGGTCTACACGCGGATCTCGGACGTGGTCCGGAGTCTCGGCGGGCGCCGCTGAACGCGCTGTGTCCGGAGGTACGCGGGAGCGGGCTGAACGCTGTGCCCGGGGGCGCGGTGGGGTCGCCGAACGCGACGTCCTGTGCGCGTGGGGCCGCTGAATGCGACGTCCTGGCACACTGCGCGAGCCGCCGGAGGGCTGCGCCCTGACGCGTGGAGGAAACCACTGGGGGAACGTCCCTGACGCGCGCGTGAGGCCGGGACAACGGGGGCATGCGGTACGAGTGCGGGCGGCCACTCTCTGTGTCCAGAGAGTGGCCGCCCGCGCGCCGACCTGTGCCGGCACTCGCTCGTCGTTGATGCGAAGTGTCAGCGTTCTTCGTCGTTGACGCTTGCCGGAACGGACGTCAGTCGCTCCGTCTCGTCCTGTATCTCAGCGGCGATCTTCTTGAGTTCCGGCTCGAACTTGCGACCGTGGTGGGCGCAGAAGAGCAGTTCTCCGCCGCTCAGGAGGACGACGCGCAGATATGCCTGGGCGCCGCAACGGTCGCAGCGGTCAGCGGCCGTCAGCGGGCTCGCGGGGGTCAGAACAGTAGTCACGTCGCCTCTTCTCTAGCTCGACGAGCTGTCGTACCAGGGTCAACATCCAACCAGGCCGAAAACGTTCCCGCTCGTGGCTTTTCCTCGAAAATTTCTCTCCGGGGCGGCTGTCTGCTGCCGGGTGGCGGCGAATGAGCCGTATTGCGTGTCTTCGCGTCTTACGGGTTCGCGCAGTCTGTCAGGGTCAGTCCTCCCGGCTGGGTTGCCGGTTGTTCATGAGGACGTGCCCGGAGCCTAAATGGTTCATGCCTGGAAGGGAACGTGATATGTACTTCACTCCATCGAGGGATCGAACACCCATGCGACTCTGGACTAGTCTGAGTTCATGCGAGGGTGGCGTTACAACGGCTCTACCAGGCCTCGGTACCCTCTGAGCGGCGACCGAAGCCGGGCCCTTACCCAAAAGGGTCCCATCTGAAATTCAGCGAGGAGCGAACCGCGTGACCGCCGAAACGTCCGTGCCGTCCACAGCGCTGCTGACCGGAGCAGACCGGGACGGTTCCAACTACACCGCGCGGCACCTGCTCGTCCTCGAGGGGCTCGAGGCCGTGCGCAAGCGCCCGGGCATGTACATCGGGTCGACCGACAGCCGCGGTCTGATGCACTGCCTCTGGGAGATCATCGACAACTCCGTGGACGAGGCCCTTGGGGGCTACTGCGACCACATCGAAGTGATCCTGCACGACGACGCCTCGGTGGAGGTGCGGGACAACGGCCGCGGCATTCCGGTCGACGTGGAGCCCAAAACCGGCCTTTCCGGTGTTGAGGTCGTGATGACCAAGCTGCACGCCGGCGGTAAGTTCGGCGGCGGCTCGTACGCGGCCTCCGGCGGTCTGCACGGCGTGGGCGCCTCTGTGGTGAACGCGCTCTCCGCCCGCCTGGACATCGAGGTGGACCGCGGCGGCCAGACCCATGCGGTGAGCTTCCGGCGCGGTACTCCGGGGGTGTTCAAGGCGGACGGTCCCGAGGGCGCCTTCGACGCGACCAGCGGGCTGCGCAAGGTCAAGCGGATCCCCAAGACCCGCACCGGCACGCGCGTGCGTTACTGGGCCGACCGCCAGATCTTCCTCAAGGACGCCAAGCTCTCGCTGGAGAACCTGCACCAGCGCGCCCGCCAGACCGCGTTCCTGGTGCCCGGCCTGACCATCGTCGTCCGTGACGAGTACGGGCTCGGCGAGGGCGGCAGCAAGGGCGAGGAGTCCTTCCGCTTCGACGGCGGCATCAGTGAATTCTGCGAGTACCTGGCTACCGACAAGCCCGTCTGCGATGTCCTCCGCTTCTCCGGGCACGGCACCTTCAAGGAGACCGTCCCGGTTCTCGACGACCACGGGCAGATGACGCCGACCGAGGTCACGCGTGAGCTCGGTGTCGATGTCGCGATGCGCTGGGGTACCGGCTACGACACGACCCTGAAGTCGTTCGTGAACATCATCGCCACCCCGAAGGGCGGCACCCACGTCGCGGGCTTCGAGCAGGCCGTCACCAAGACGATGAACGAGGTGCTGCGCGGCAAGAAGCTGCTGCGTGTCGCCGAGGACGACATCGTCAAGGACGACGCTCTGGAGGGCCTGACGGCCGTGGTCACGGTGCGCCTCGCCGAGCCGCAGTTCGAGGGCCAGACCAAGGAGGTCCTCGGCACCTCGGCGGCCCGCCGCATCGTGACGAATGTGCTCTCCAAGGAGCTCAAGGCGTTCCTGACCTCGACGAAGCGGGACGCTGCCGCACAGGCGCGCGTCGTCATGGAGAAGGCCGTCGCCGCCGCCCGTACGCGGATCGCCGCCCGTCAGCACAAGGACGCGCAGCGCAGGAAGACGGCTCTGGAGTCCTCCTCCCTGCCCGCCAAGCTCGCCGACTGCCGTAGTGACGACGTGGAGCGCAGTGAGCTCTTCATCGTCGAGGGCGACTCCGCGCTCGGTACGGCCAAACTCGCCCGGAACTCCGAATTCCAGGCGCTGCTGCCGATTCGCGGCAAGATCCTCAACGTTCAGAAGGCGTCCGTGACGGACATGCTGAAGAACGCCGAGTGCGGCGCGATCATCCAGGTCATAGGAGCCGGGTCGGGACGGACCTTCGACATTGACGCGGCGCGTTACGGGAAGATCATTCTTCTCGTGGACGCCGACGTCGACGGCGCGCACATCCGCATTCTGCTGCTGACGCTGTTCCAGCGGTACATGCGGCCCATGGTCGAGGCGGGGCGGGTGTTCGCGGCTGTGCCGCCGTTGCACCGTATCGAGCTCAGCCAGCCCAAGAAGGGGCAGGACAAGTACATCTACACGTACTCGGACCGTGAGCTGCGGGAGACGCTGCTGGAGCTGGAGCGCAAGAACGTGCGGTACAAGGACTCGATCCAGCGTTACAAGGGTCTGGGCGAGATGGACGCCGATCAGCTGGCCGAGACGACGATGGATCCGCGGTACCGGACTCTGCGCCGGATCAACATCTCCGACCTCGAAGCGTCCGAGCAGGTGTTCGATCTGCTGATGGGGAACGATGTGGCGCCGCGCAAGGAGTTCATCTCCAGCTCGGCGGCTACGTTGGATCGGTCGCGGATCGACGCGTAGGCGCTGCTGCTGGGCCGTGCGGTTCGCAGTCTGCTGGTGGGCGGGTCGGGGCCGTGCCGGTACATCCGCCCCGTCGCCGGTGGCAGATCGGTTGGGCCTCATGGTCCTGCTTGTTGGCAACCACGTAAGCGACGGGGCATGTGATGTACCGGCACGGCCCCTTCCGTGGTCTGGCGACTGCGGGTGCGTGGGGACGTGAGCCAGCATTGCGAGCGGGTGCGGCGGGCGTGCGGCCCCTTGCCCCCAGCCGGGGGGTATGCCATCCACCCGACTGAATCCCATCCAGCCTGTTGCACTCTTCGGCCGGGCGGCGCTGGAGATCTTTCAGCCCGTCCGGCGTTTGAGGACGAGGCCGTCAAGGCAGAAGCAGGGGTCTGGGGGCACAGCCCCCGGGTACGGCTCCGGTAGGGGCGGAGGGGGCGAAGCCCTTGGCCCGGCCACCCGGCGGCGGTGGCCGGAAGGGGGTCTCCACCCGTGGGTGGAGGCTCGGGGCGGTGGGGGATCCACCCACGATCCACCCCGGCTCCGATCTGCCGGCCAGCCGATTTCCGTAGCGTCGAAGGCGTCGACAGCTCGCGCTGCCGGTACCCGCCCTTCCTCGCCCACGGAGGCTGTGATGTCCGGGCTCGTCAATGCCTTGGTGATCTGCGCCGTTGTCGTGCTGGTGATCGCGCGCCAGTCCCGCACCCGCAGGATCAGCACGGACAGGCGCTGGTGGATCGTGCCCGCCGTCCTGGTCTTCATCGCTGTGCGGAAGCCCGGGATGATCGACCCCCACCACCGGACCGAGGCGATCCTCCTGCTCGGCACCGAGCTGCTCATAGGCCTGGCCATCGGGGCCGGCTGGGCATGGACCACGCGGATCTGGGCGGAGCAGGACGGCTCGGTGTGGAACAAGAGCACCAAGGCCAGCGTGGCCGTCTGGATCGTGGGCATAGGCCTGCGCGTGGGCCTGTTCGGCATCGGAGCGCTGCTCGGCGTGCACCAGGACTCGTCCGCTCTGTGCCTCGCGCTCGCCGCGACCCTGCTGGTGCGCTCCGGGCTCCTGGTCTGGCGCTCGCAGTCCTTGAGCCCGGCGATCGGGCAGGGCACAGCATACGGTGACGGCGTGCCCCGGGGCTCGTGGAAGGAGCGCGTGTGACCGAGAACGCCTGGAGGCGCTGGCCCTCCCGCGAGGCACTCTCCCGAGAGGGAGTGCCGATCGCCCGGCGCGCGCTCGCCTGGACCACGCGGGCCATCGCCCTTGGCGCGCTCATCGCGACGACCTTCGCGAACAGCCACCTGCACGCTTGGGGTGCGGCTGCGGGCGTTGTGGGAATCCTCGTGTGCGCGGTCGCCGCGTGGGGCTTCTGGCAGACCACGCTCGAACACCGCCTGCTGCCCTCCCTGGGGCTCCTCGCGCTCTTGCTCGCCATCGCGACCGTGGGGCACGGCATGGGCTTCCGTGTGCCGGCTCTGGTCCTGTGGTGCGGGTGCGCCATCAGCGCCATCGAACGGTTGCCCCTCGCGGCGGCACTGCCCGTCACCTCGGTGGCACTGGGCGCGTACGCGGCGGTCAACAACGATGTGTGGCTGACCACCGTCGCCACGACGGTGGGGCTCGTCCTGGGCGGATACGTGTTGCGCCTGGACGCGGAGGCTCGCGGCAGCGCCCAGCGGCTGCTCACCCAGGAGCGTGCGGCACGCATGGCCGAGGCGGAGTCGGCGGCGCTCGCCGAGCGGACCAGGATCGCCCGGGAGATCCACGATGTGCTGGCCCACAGCCTCTCGGCGCAGCTTGTGCACCTCGAGGCGGCCCGGCTGCTGATCGAGCGGGGCGCGGACCGGGAGACGATTCTCGAACGGGTCGTGGCGGCACGGGGGATGGCCCGAGAGGGGCTCGCGGAGACCCGGCAGGCGCTCTCCGCGCTGCGCGGAGAGATGTCCCCGCTGGAGGACTTCCTCAGCGAGCTCGTCGCCACGGCCGACGGCGCCGACGTCACCGTGACGGGCGAACGGCAGGCGGTCCCCGCCGAGGCCTCGCAGGCAGTACGCAGAGTCGCGCAGGAAGCTCTGACGAACGCGCGCAAGCATGCTCCGGGCGCCAAGGTCCACGTGCGGCTGGACTACGGCGAGCACGAAGTGACGCTGGACGTACGGGACTCGGGCGGGCCGCCGGGCGAACTCAGCGGCTCGGGAGCCGGATACGGTCTGCTGGGCATGCGAGAGCGTGCCGAGTTGCTGGGCGGCTCGTTGGACGCCGGGCCTGACGAGGAGGGGTTCGTGGTGACGCTGAAGGTGCCCGTATGACGGAGACGGGGGAGGCGGGCAGGAAGCCGGCGCGGGTCGTGGTGGCGGACGACCAGACCGTGGTACGCGAGGGCATTGTGATGCTGCTGGGGTTGTTGCCGGGGATCGAGGTCGTCGGAGCGGCCGGCGACGGGGACGAGGCCGTGGAGCTTGTCGCCGAACTCGCTCCGGACGTGGTGTTGATGGACCTGCGCATGCCCCGTTGCGACGGGGTCGAGGCAACTCGGCGCATCCGAGCCGAGCACCCTGGGACGCAGGTCGTCGTGCTCACGACGTACGCGGACGACGAGTCGTTGTTCCCTGCGCTCAGAGCCGGGGCTCGTGGCTATCTGACCAAGGACGCGGGGGGCGACGAGATCGTACGGGCCGTGGAGAGCGTGCTGTCCGGGGACGCGGGGCTCTCGCCGAGCATTCAGCGGCGGCTGCTGGAGCGGCTGTCGGAGCCGAACGCGGAGTCGGCCCCGCTCACGGAGGCGCCGGACGGGCTCACCGCGCGCGAGACCGAGGTGCTCCTGCTGATCGCGGAGGGGCTCAGCAACCAGGAGATCGCCCGCAAGCTGCACGTCTCCACGGCCACCGTGAAGACTCACATCAACAACCTCTTCGCCAAGACGGGACTCAAGGACCGAGCTCAGGCAGTCCGTTACGCCTATGGGAAGGGCCTCGTACGGCCGCCGGAGGACTGAGTCACCTGATGGGGTGAAGAGCACGGGAGAAGAGTCCGGGATCTTCCCGATCTGCCCATCCTTGGGCACACGGCCCAAACGGGCCGCGGACAAGGAGAGTTCGGTGGAGAAGCACGACGGCGGCGACACCGGGAAGGTTCGGTTCGACGACCCCTGGTACGACGCGCTCGCCTCCGGCTGGGGTGAGTTGGACGGCACGGGTGCGCCCGCCCCTGCCGTGCCGGCCGCGCGCCCGGAGCACGAAGGGCGGACGGGCGGGACGGCCGACGTCTATCTGGAGGTGCAGCGCAGCGTGGCCTTCCAGGAAGTGCGCAGCCGGTACCGGAGGTTCGTGGTCCCGGGCGTCGCCCTGTTCTTCACTTGGTATGTGGGCTATGTGGTGACCGCGACGACGGCACCCGGGTTCATGGCCAGGCCCGTCGCCGGTGCTGTGAACGTGGCGCTGCTCGCGGGGCTCGGGCAGTTCCTCACGACCTTCCTGTTCACCTGGGCGTACGCGCGCCATGCGCGGCTGCGCAGGGACCGGGCCGCGCTCGATCTGCGCTGGGACACCCAGGAGCTGACGCGGAACGTCAGAGGTGGTGAGCGGTGACCGGCAACCATCAGACGCTGGCGTTGCTGCTCTTCAGCGCGTTTGTGGCGGTGACGCTGGCGATCACGACATGGGTGAGCCGTAACCGGCACGGTTCGGCGGAGGAGTTCTATGCCGGCGGGCGGTTGTTCTCGCCGATGGAGAATGGTTTTGCCATCTCCGGCGACTACATGTCGGCGGCTTCGTTCCTGGGCGTCACAGGGCTCATCTCGCTCTATGGCTACGACGGGTTGTTGTACGTCGTGGGGTTTCTCGTCGCCTGGCTCGTGGTTCTCTTCCTGGTGGCCGAACTGGTGCGCAACTGCGGACGGTTCACCCTGGCCGACGTGGTCGCGGCCCGGATGAGCGAGCGACCGGTACGCATCGCGGCGGGAACTTCCTCGGTGACCGTGTCCGTTCTGTATCTGGTGGCGCAGATGGTGGGAGCGGGCAGCCTGGTCGCGCTGCTTCTTGGAGGTACGAGCGAGGCCGCGCGGAACTGGACGGTGATCGGCGTCGGCGCGCTCATGGTGATCTATGTGTCGCTGGGAGGGATGCGGGCCACCACATGGATTCAGATCGTCAAGGCGGTGCTGTTGCTGAGCGGCGCGTTGGCGCTGACCGTGCTGGTCCTGGTGCGCTTCCACGGCGACTTCAACGAACTGCTGCGTTCGGCGGCGGAGCGCAGCGGGCATGGTGACGCTTTCCTCGCGCCAGGGCTGAAGTACGGCGGGAGCTGGACCGCGCGCTTCGACTTCATCAGCCTGGGCCTGGCTCTGGTGCTCGGCACGGGCGGGCTGCCGCACATCCTGTCCCGGTTCTACACCGTGCCTACCGCGCGGGCGGCGCGCCGTTCGGTGGTCTGGTCGGTCGGGCTCATCGGGGGCTTCTATCTGATGACGATCGTGCTGGGCTTCGGCGCGGCCGCGCTCGTCGGCCCGGAGGCGGTGCGCGGATCGAACGCGGCAGGGAACACGGCGGTTCCCTTGCTGGCGCTCGATCTGGGCGGCGGGTTGAATTCCACGGGAGGAACGGTTCTCTTCGCGATCGTCGCCGCCATCGCCTTCGCCACCATCCTGGCGGTCGTCGCCGGAATCACCCTCGCGTCCTCGGCGTCCGTGGCCCACGATCTGTACGCGTCGTTGCGTCGTCGGCACGCGAAGCCGCGCAGCGAGGTGGCCGTGGCACGAGCGGCGGCCGTCGGGATCGGCGTCGTCGCGATCGCGCTCGGGCTGCTCGCCCGCGATCTCAACGTGGCCTTCCTGGTGGGTCTCGCCTTCGCGGTCGCCGCGTCCGCGAACCTGCCGGTGCTGCTGTACTCACTGTTCTGGCGGTCCTTCACGACGCGCGGCGCGGTGTGGGCCGTATACGGCGGCCTGGTGCCCGCGCTGGCGCTCGTGCTCCTGTCACCGGTGGTGTCGGGGAGCCCCGAATCGCTGTTCCCGAGTGTGGACTTCCAGTACTTCCCGCTGCAGAACCCGGGCCTCGTCTCGATCCCCCTGGGCTTCCTCGCCGGCTGGCTCGGCACGGTGACGTCCGCGGAGCCGCCGGACGAGGCCAAGCACGCCGAGACCGAGGTGCGCTCGCTCACGGGAGCCGGAGCCGTCTGAGGACGCCCCCAGGGACGTGCGCGGGCAACCGGGCAAACCGCCGCGCACGTATGTCTGGGCCTACGGCGCCACCCACGCATACCGATGCTCCGGCCGCCCCGTGTCTCCGTACTTGAGCGAGAGCCGCAGGCGTCCGGCCTGTTCGAGGTGGCGCAGATACCGCTGGGCGGTGGATCGGCTGAGGCCGGTCTCGGCGGCGACTTCGTGGGCCGAGAGCGGGTGGCTAGCGCGGTGCAATACGTCGCAGATGAGGTCCGTGGTCGGCTCAGAGTGACCGCTGGGCAGCCCCGGTGACGAGGGCGCGGGCGCTGTGCGCAGGGCGCCGAAGATGCGGTCGACCTGCTCCTGGCCCGCCACGCCGCGGCCGCCCACCCGGTCGACGGTACGGCGCAGGGCGGCGTATGAGTCGAGACGGGTGCGCAGGGCTGCGAAGGTGAACGGCTTGACCAGATAGTGCAGGGCGCCCAGGCGCATCGCCGCCTGCACGGTGACCACGTCAGCGGCCGCGGTGATCATGATGACGTCGGTGCCATGGCCGCGTTCGCGCATCCGGTGGACCAGTTCGAGGCCCGTCTGGTCGGGCAGATAGTGGTCGAGCAGCACCAGGTCGATGGGCGCACGCTCGACGGCGGCCATGGCCTGGGCAGCACTGTGCGCGCGGGCGGCCACCCGGAAGCCGGGAACCTTTCCCACGTACTTGGCGTTGATCTCGGCGACGCGGAAGTCGTCGTCCACGACCAGGACGTCAATCATCGGGCCTCTTTCCCTCAAGGCCTGGCGAGCGTTAAGCCCGTGTTTCGGCTCCGCTGTTGTAGCGCGAGCAAAACGAGCACAAAAGGCTGTTGCAAGCAAAAGAACTCCATGCGCCCAGAAGACTGATGCTGTGGCCCGCGCCACATCTACCGTCCCGGGCCATGAGCGCAGACACCAGCCCCGCCATCGAACTGCGGGGCGCGAGCAAGATCTTCAAGACCCCGTCAGGGGGTCTGCACACGGCGGTCAGGGAGCTGGACCTGACCATCGGCAGGGGCGAGTTCGTGGCCGTCGTCGGTCCCACCGGTTGCGGGAAGTCGACCACGCTGACCCTGGTGAGCGGACTGGAAGAGCCCACCGAGGGCGAGGTCCTGGTCGCCGGTGACCCGGTCGCCGGCGTCGGCGACAAGGTCGGCTTCGTCTTCCAGCAGGACGCCACGTTCCCCTGGCGCACGGTCCTGTCCAACGTGATGGCGGGGCCCCGCTTCCGCGGTGTGCCCAAGGCGGAGGCGAAGCGGAAGGCGCGTGAGTGGCTGGCCAGGGTCGGGCTCGCGGCCTTCGAGGACCGCTATCCGCACCAGCTTTCCGGCGGCCAGCGCAAGCGTGTCGCCCTCGCCGCGACCTTCGTCAACGACCCCGAGATCCTGCTGATGGACGAGCCCTTCTCGGCGCTCGACGTGCAGACCAGGGCCCTGATGTCCGACGAACTGCTCGAACTGTGGGAGGGCACGGGCGCCTCCGTCGTCTTCGTCACCCACGACCTGGAGGAGTCCATCGCGCTCGCCGACAAGGTCGTCGTGATGACCGCCGGCCCGGCCACCGTCAAGCACGTCTTCGACATCGATCTACCGCGGCCGCGCAAGGTCGAATCGGTGCGTCTGGAGCCGCGGTTCATCGAGATCTACCGCGAGATCTGGGAGTCCCTCGGCGAAGAGGTCCGCATCACCCGTGAGAGGGGCGCGGCCAATGTCGCCTGACACCATTCCCGAGGCCGTTGTCGCCCTGACGATGACCGAGCCCGACAACAAGGGGCGCGCACACTCCCGCGCCCGTGCCGCCCGCAGACGCAAGGCCATCGTCGCCGCCGCTCGCGCACTGCTCCTGGTAGCCGTGCTCGGCCTGTGGGAGCTGTTCGCGCGGGCCAAGGTCATCGATCCGTTCAACTTCTCGATGCCATCGAAGATCTGGGACCAGATCTACACCTGGGTGATGCACGGGACCGCGCTCGGGTCCTTGGGGGAGCAAGTCTGGTACACGCTCCACGAAGCGCTGCTCGGCTGGGTCATCGGTGTGGTCGCCGGTGTGGTCTTCGGCATCGCTCTGGGGCGGATCGCCTTCCTCGCCGATGTCTTTGGTCCATACATCAAGGTGCTCAACTCAATACCGCGGATCGTCCTCGCGCCCATCTTCGTGATCTGGTTCGGGCTCGGACCGGCCTCCAAGGTGGCGTCGGCCGTGGTGCTCGTCTTCTTCCCGGTCTTCTTCAATGCCTTCCAGGGCGCCCGGGAAGTCGACCGCAACCTGGTGGCGAACGCGCGGATCCTCGGCGCCAGCGATCGCCGGGTGACGCTTCAGGTCGTCATCCCGTCCGCCACTTCGTGGATCTTCACCAGCCTCCATGTCAGCTTCGGCTTCGCGCTCATCGGCGCCATCGTCGGCGAGTACATCGGCGCCACCAAGGGCATCGGCCTGCTCGTCGCGCAGTCGCAGGGCACCTTCAACGCGGCCGGTGTGTACGCCGCGATGGTCATCCTCGCCGTCGTCGCTCTGCTGGCCGAGGGTCTGCTGACCTTCGCCGAGCGCCGCATCTTCCGGTGGAAGCCGTCGGACTCCGACCGCTGATCTCCCGCCGCAGGCACCAACTCTCCTCTCTCACAAGGACGTGACCCACCATGCGCAAGACCGCCAGATACTCCGCGCTGGCAGCCGCCGGTCTGCTCGCCCTCACCTCGCTCACCGCCTGCGCCAACGACGCCGCCAGTACGACGGCCGACTCCGGCAGCAATGGGGATGGCGGCAAGGGTGAACACGTCAAGATCATGGTCGGCGGCCTGGACAAGGTCATCTACCTGCCCGCGATGCTCACGCAGCGGCTCGGCTACTTCCAGGACGAGGGTTTGGATGTCCAACTCCTCAGCGAGCCGGCCGGTGTTCAGGCCGAGACCGCCCTTGTTTCCGGACAGGTGCAAGGAGCCGTCGGCTTCTACGACCACACCCTGGATCTGCAGACCAAGGGCAAGGCCGTCGAGTCCGTCGTGCAGTTCTCCCACGCGCCCGGCGAGGTGGAGATCGTCTCCAACAAGCAGGCGGACGACATCACTTCGCCCAAGGACTTCAAGGGCAAGAAGCTCGGCATCACCGGGCTGGGCTCCTCGACCGACTTCCTCACGAAGTACCTGGCGGTCAAGAACGGTGTGAAGGTCAGTGAGTTCACACCGGTCGCCGTCGGCGCCGGGCCGACGTTCATTTCCGCCCTCCAGAAGGGGGCCATCGACGGCGGCATGACGACGGACCCGACGGTCGCCACGGTCATGCAGAAGAACCTCGGCAAGGTGCTCATCGACATGCGTACGCCGCAGGGGTCGCAGAAGGCGCTCGGCGGCCCCTACCCCTCGTCCAGCCTCTACATGCAGACGGACTGGGTGAATGGCCACAAGGAGACGGTCCAGAAGCTGGCCAACGCCTTTGTGAAGACGCTCAAGTGGATGTCCACGCACAGCGCGTCCGACATCGCCGACAAGATGCCCGCCGACTACTCCCAGGGCAACAAGACGCTCTACGCCGGGGCGATCCAGAGCACGCTGCCGATGTTCACCAAGGACGGCGTGATGCCCAAGGACGGTCCCGAGACGGTCGAGAAGGTCCTCAAGGCGTTCAACCCCAACATCAAGAACGCCGATGTGGATCTGAGCAAGACCTACACCACGGAGTTCGTGCAGAACGCCACCGGCTGAGTCCGCGAGGAAGGCCGGCGACGGCCCTTCGTGAACAAGCCACCGGCTGAGCTCTCCTCGCGCGCGTACGGCTGTGCTCCCCTGACAGCCGTACGCGTGGTGGTGCGCGGCCGCTTTCCCCGCACTGCCGGCCGTGCCCTCAGGCGCGGGTCGCCCAGACGTAGCGATGCTCCGGGCGGCCCGCGTCGCCGTATTTGAGGGTCAGTCTGGCCCTCCCGGTGCGCTCCAGGAGCTTCAGGTAGCGCTGGGCGGTCTGCCTGCTCAGCCCGGTCTTCTCCGCGACCTCCTGAGCCGACAGCGGGCCCTCCGCGTTCACCAGGGCGCGGCGTACCAGCTCCGCGGTGGTGGGGGAGTGGCCCTTGGGCAGATCCGGCTCCGCACTCGCCGACAGGGCGCCGAAGATCCGGTCCACCTCGGACTGTTCGGCCTCGCCGCCGCTGTCGAGGGTGCGGCGCAGATCCGCGTACGCCTCCAGCTTGGCCCGCAGGCCCGCGAAGGCGAACGGCTTCACCAGATACTGGAGCGCGCCCTGCCGCATCGCGGCCTGGACCGTCGAGATGTCACGGGCCGCGGTCACCATGATCACGTCGGTCTGGTGGCCGCGTCGGCGCATCTCCTGGACGACCGCGAGGCCCGTCTCGTCCGGCAGATAGTGGTCCATGAGGACCAGGTCCAGGTGGGGCAGCGCCTCCATCCGGCGCAGCGCCTCGGCCGCGCTGTGCGCCTCGCCCGCGACATGGAAGCCTGGAACCTTCCCCACATACGCGGCGTTGACCCGCGCGACCCGGGTGTCGTCGTCCACGACGAGGACCTCGATCATCGCGACTCCTCCTTGGCGTCCGTGGCGTCCATGGCGGTGGTGGTCTCCGCAGACGGGAACGGTCCCGGCACGAGGTGCGTTTCGGGCTCGGGCACAAGGCCCGCATCAGGTGTCGTCGGACCTTCCGGCCCCGGGGCGAGCCCCGGCTCCGTAAGCGCCTCCGGCAGTACGACCCTGAACTCCGCGCCCCCGCCGTCCGCCTCGGTCACCTCGGCGCTGCCGCCCTGCCGCTCGGCGAGCCGGCGCACCAAGGAGAGGCCGATTCCGCGCTTGCCATGCGCCGGCGGCTTCTTGGTGGTCCATCCGTCGGTGAAGATCAACTCCCGCCGCTCCTCCGGGATGCCGGGCCCGGTGTCCCGTACCCGTAGCACGGCGGTCCGCCCCTCGGCGCGCAATTCGACCTCCACGCGCGCGTGGAGCGTGCCCGCGACGGCGTCGAGCGCGTTGTCGACGAGATTCCCGACGACGGTCACCAGTCCTCTCGGGTCGATCAGCCGATCGGGCAGCAGGGTCCGGTCCGAGATCCACAGGGCCACACCGCGCTCGGCCGCGACGGTCGCCTTGCCGACCAGCAGGGCGGCGAGCAGCGGGTCGTGGATCTTCTCGGTGACCTGTTCCGCGGTCACCCTGTGGTCGCCGACCACCTCTCCGACGAACTCCACGGCGTCGTCGTACATCTCCAGTTCGAGCAGCCCGAGGAGCGTGTGCATGCGGTTGGCGTGCTCGTGGTCCTGGGCGCGAAGTGCGTCGATCAGACCGCGCGTGGAGTCGAGTTCGCGGCCCAGCTGCTCCAGCTCCGTGCGATCGCGCAGGGTGGCGACGGCGCCGCCGTCGTCGGTCGGCATGCGGTTGGCGACCAGGACGCGCTGGCCACGGACGGTGAGCAGGTCGGTGCCGGTGACGCGTCCGGCCAGTACGTCGGTCGTACGCCCCGGACCGAGCGCGTCGTCGAGCGGCTGCCCGATGGCCTCGGCGTCGAGGCCCAGCAGACGTTGCGCCTCGTCGTTGAGGAGGCGTACGCGACCGCCGCGGTCCAGGGCGACGACGCCCTCCCGTATGCCGTGCAACATCGCCTCGCGCTCCGCGAGCAACGCGGAGATGTCGGAGAAGGCCAGGTCACGGGTCTGCCGCTGCACCCTTCGGGAGATCAGATACGCGGCCAGCGCACCGACGGCCATGGCTCCGCCCGCGTACCCGAAGAGCCCCGGGATGGCGTCGATCAGCCGGGCGCGCACGCTGTCGTACTTGATGCCGACCGAGACGGCGCCGATGATGCGGCCGGCGGAGTCGCGCAACGGCACCTTGCCGCGGGCCGAGCGGCCCAGCGTGCCGGTGTCGATCTGCATGACGTCCTTGCCGGCGAGTGCCTGCCTGGGGTCGGTCGAGACCTTCTTGCCGATCTGCTTCGGGTCGGTGTGCGACCAGCGCACGCCCTTCATGTTCATCACCACGACGTACTCGGCTTTGCTGGCCGTCCGAATACGTTCCGCCTCGACCTGCACGGGGCCGTCCACGGACGGCCGGGTCCTCTGGAGGTCCTCGGCGATCTGCGGCTGGACCGCCGTGGTCTGCGCGATCGCGAGTGCCCGGCGCATCGCCTGGTCGTCCAGCTGCGCACTGAGCGGCGCGAGGAACAGCCCGGTGGCGAGCACGGCGACTCCCGCGGCGATCGCCACCTGCATCAGCAGCACCTGCGAGAACACCCGCCGCGGCAGACCGAGGCGCAGTCGTCGTGCGGGGGGAGTGGGGCTCATACCTAGACGGTACGGGGGCGTGCGGGCTCCGCCGTAGGGGTGTGGCGTGGATCTCTCGATCGTCGGGTGTGGGAGCCGTGGCAGAGCTCGGAGGACGCGCAGGCATCGCGTCCGGGCCCAGCGGGAGGTGCGGGCGGCGCGTCGGAGCTCAGCGGGAGGTGCGGGCGTGGCATCGGGAGAGTCGCAATCGACGGGCCGACGGGAAGCCGCCTGGTCCGGGACCCACTGTCAGCAGGGTACGGCGAGCGCCGTCCGCGCCGGCTCCCGTACCGCCACCACGTCCATCCGGGCCGGCGACCCCAGCGCGGAACCGCAGCTCTCCGGGCGGGGCGGCAGCGAGGCGCCTTGCGCGACGATCACGCGCCACAGGCGGCCGTCGGTGTGGGCGACGGTGACTTCCCAGCGCGGGGCGGCGCCATCCGTGCGAACCACGGTCAAGGCATCGGCGGCGTGCTCTCCGGTGGCCGTACGCACGGCCAGCTCGGCCGCCTGGCCCGGCCGCTCCCAGGCGGAGCTCCCGCGGCAGCCCTCGGTGATCACACGCCCCTCCTGGACGCCCTGGAGGACCTCCTTGACGGCGTGGGCCTCGGCGCGCCCGTACGCGTATCCGTACGGCAGGACAAGCAGCGTGGGCGAGAAGCGGTGACCGCCCAGGTGGGTGACCTCCCAGGTGCCCTCCACCCCGGAGGCGGCGAGCTGGGCCGCGAGGGGGCGTCCGAGCAGGGCGCAGCACCGATCGCGCTTGCCGTTGGTGCAGACGAGGGCGAGTGGGCCACCTGTGTGGGGCCGACCCTGGAGGGCCGCGTCGAAGGTATGGGGGTCACCCATGCCGAGCGCGGCGAAGTCGAGGTTGAGCGCCTGCTCCGGGTCGGATGTTGTGGCGCTGTGCAGCCACGCGTTTCCCGGAGTGGTGTGGGCCGCATACACATGGCGCTCGGAGGGCGTACCGCAGTCGGCGTGCCGTCCGGGTCGGCGGATGAGTGCGATCCGTACGCCGGTGCCCTCCGCGGCCGCTTCGAGAGCGCGGCCGAGCACGGGGTCCAGGTGGCTCGAAGTAAGCGCCTTGGCACCCCAGGGGCCGGGCTGCTCGATCAGCAGCCAGGTCCTCGCGGTGGCTGCGGTCCCCGCGAAGGGCTCGTCGAGGTGCCGCGACGCGGTCGTGCACATACTCACAGAGGTGAGCCTAACCTGACTTGGGCCGGGGTGACTTCCAGCCGTGCAGACGGGGGCGCGTTTGGGGCGCTCTGGGCGCGCAACAGGGCGTGGGGGCGCTCACCCGGGGAGCGCTGACTGTGCCTGCGCCCCCTGGGCGACCGCCTCAGCCGGGCAGCGGCTGCGGTGGGCGCGCGCCCACGTACCGACCGCTGGGGCGCATGCGCAGCGGGTGCTCCTCGTACTCCTCCAAGGTGTGGGCGATCCAGCCCGCCGTACGGGCGATGGCGAAGACCGTCTCGCCCGCGGAGGCCGGCATGCCGGAAGAGACGGTGAGGACGGCCAGGGCCAGGTCGACGTTGGCGTGCAGGGGTGTGTGGCGGGCGGTGGTGGTGACGATGTCGTGGGCCGCCGCCAAGGCGGGCGCCGCGCCGGGGACGTCCTCCAGGAGGGCGAACAAGGCACGCGCGCGTGGATCCTCGCCCGGGTAGAGCCGGTGGCCGAGCCCCGGGACGCGGCGTCCGGCGCGCAGCTCGTCCGCGACCACGGGAGCCGCGGTGCCGCGGTCCAGCACGTCGAGGAGCAGCCGGTGCGCGAGACCGCTGGCCGCGCCGTGCAGCGGGCCTTCGAGCACGCCGAGACCCGCCGACACGGCGGCGTACGCGTGGGCCCGGGCCGACGCGGCGACCCGGACCGCGAGCGTCGAGGCGGCCAGGTCGTGGTCGACAAGCAGCCCAAGTGCCGTGTCCAGCACGCGCAGTGACGCTTCGTCGGGCGTACGTCCGGTGAGCCGCGCCCAGAGGCGGTGGGCCAGTGGGCCCTCGTCGCGGTGGTCGTGTCTCACGGCCGGCAGTGCGGTGACGAGCGTGGGGATGAGGGTGCGTCCCGTGCCGAGGACGGCGTCCTCGGAGAGGTCGAAGCGCAGCGGGTCGGCGGTCGCCGCGGCGATCGTGGCGACGCGCAGCCGGTCCGTCGGGCCGCTGTGCTCGGGCAGCGCGTCGACCGCGCGGCGGGCGACGGCGACGGACGCCTCCGGGGCGGTGAACCTGACGCCGGGGCGCAGTTCTCCGGTCCACAGCCATTCGGTGATCTCTTCGTAGGAGTACCGCGCGGCAAGCTCGGTCGCGTCGACGCCGCGGAAGTAGTACCGGTCCTTGTCGATCAGGGTGATGCCGGTACGGACCGAGAGTTCGCCGCCGGTACTCGAACTCCCGCCGGTCTCCCGCCTGTTGCGCCGCGCGAGCGCCTCCACCTCCTTGGCATTGAACGTGCTCCCACGCCCTCCGGGTTCGCGACGGCTGCTGAGCTGACCGCGGCTCACATACGCGTACACGGTCTCGGGCTTCACGCCGAGCAGCTCGGCGGTCTCCTTGGTGCTGAGCCGTCGGCCCTCGTGCCCTGGCGCTGCCGCTTCTCGATCCCTCATGGCGTCACCGTATCCATGTATCGGCCTATTGATTTAATCAATATTGACAAGAATTGAGTCAAGCATGGACAGTCAAATCAAGTCCAGGGAGGAAACATGCCGATCAACCGGGCCGCGTCCACCTCTGTCGATGTACCGCGAGGACTCGCGGGCGTCGTCGTCACCGACACCGAACTGGGTGACGTGAGAGGGCTGGAGGGCTTCTATCACTACCGCCAGTACTCAGCCGTCGAACTCGCGCAGACCCGCGGCTTCGAGGACGTCTGGCATCTGCTGGTCCACGGTGAACTGCCCGACGCGGCTCAGCGCGCCGCCTTCACCACGCGGACCGCGGCGCTGCGCGGGCTGCCGGGCGAGGTGCGGGCCGCGCTGCCCGCGATCGCTGCGGCGACGGGGCTGTCGGGGCCGCTCGCCGGACTGCGCACGGCGCTCTCGCTGCTCGGTGCCTCGTTGGGGTTCCGGCCGGTGTACGACATTGACGCCGACCGGCGTCGAGCGGACACCCTGGCGGCGTCCGCGGCCGTACCGACGTTGCTCACCGCGCTGTACCGGCTCGGGCAGGGGCTGGAGCCGGTGGAGCCGCGTGACGACCTCGCGTACGCGGCCAACTATCTGTACATGTTGACGGGTTCGGAGCCGGATGCCGCGCGCGCCCGGGCGGTCGAGCGGTACTTGATATCGACCATTGATCACGGATTCAATGCATCAACGTTCACGGCTCGGGTGATCACTTCGACGGGCGCGGATGTGGCGGCGTGCCTCGTGGGCGCGGTCGGTGCCCTCTCGGGGCCTCTCCACGGCGGCGCCCCCAGCCGTGCCCTCGATACCCTGGACGCGATCGGCGCCCCCGACCGCATCGACCCGTGGATCCGCGAACGTGTCCTCGCCGGCGATCGCATCATGGGCTTCGGTCACCCCATCTACCGCACGGAAGACCCCCGTTCGCGCATGCTCCGCGGTATCGCGCAACAGTTCGGCGGTCCACTGGTCGACTTCGCCGTCGAGGTCGAGCGCCAGGTGGAAGCGATACTGGCCGAGCTCAAGCCCGGCCGCGAGCTGCACACGAACGTGGAGTTCTACGCCGGTGTGGTCATGGAACTCTGCGGCCTGCCCCGCGAGATGTTCACCCCCACCTTCGCCGCCGCCCGCGTCGTCGGCTGGAGCGCCAACATCCTGGAACAGGCGGAGGACTCGAAGATCATTCGGCCGGTGGCTCGGTATGTGGGGCCGGGGGCGCCGGTGGCAGTGCCGGGGGTGGCCTGACCGGAGGGTGCACGCCGTGGGCCGGGGAGGCCGACACCTGCCGCGCCCTCACGTGGAGGGTGGGTGCGCGCGGCGGTCCAGATCGGCGAGAGCCTGCTCGAAGAAGTGGAAAACGCGCCCTTCGTCGCTCTCGCGCGGCAGCTGACTCTTACGGTCTTTGGTGGCCTCCCAGTAGCGGCGGAAGATGGGGCTGCGCAGCATGCTGTGGGCGTTGACCAGCAGCTCCGTCTCCGAAAAGCTTCCCCAGCTCTGGGCGAGCACGAAGTGATTGAAGGTTAAATTGGCGAAGAGCATCTGACGGCGCCCGGAGTCGGATTCGCCGGGGAAGACGTTCCAGACGTCGGCCAGTGCGCTGTCGGTCATGGCCATCTGCGTCAGCTGCATGTGCAGACTTCGCATGTCGGAGGCGGCGCTCCGCCGCAACTCGTCGCGGGATGCGGCGAGTTCCTCACGTTGTAGGGAGAGCTCCTGTCTCTGCAGCCGAAGTTCGCGCTGCTGGTACAGCAGTGCGACGACGAGCAGGAGCAGTGCGAGTCCGGAGAAGACGGCACTGACCCCGCCGAAATACTGCCCGAGGGCGCTGCGCTCCGCGGCTGTCCGCCGGTCAGAGTTGAGCTGTTCGACTCCGTCTATGAGCCAGCCGCTCATGGCAATGGAAGCGGCTCCTACCAGGGCGATCCCAGCAGCCCCGGCGCTCAGCCACGCGAGTGACGAAAACACTGAGCGCCGTATCCGACCAGGCGTCATCCAGCCCTCCCCCTGAGGTCCCGCGTCATTGCTTCCCCCTGTGAGGGGCGGAAAACGGGAGCCTTGGAGCAAGGGGTGCGGATCAGCCTGTGCGCGCGGAGATTAGGTGTCCGGGATGTCGGCTTTGGCTCGAGTCAACGTCTCACGGCTGATGATGACGATGCGATCGCGGTCGGCGAGTGCGACATCGTCGGGCAGCTGGCCTCGGAGTTGGGCGGTGGCTTCGGTGCCGATGACGGCGAAGTTCCCGTCGCTGAGAAGGAAGATGTCGGGGCAGGTCTCGCCCAGGAGGCTGCCGCGTTCACGTGGAGATGCGCCTATGCGACACAAAATCTTCAAAGAGGTGCCTCTTCCTGTGAGTTGAAGCTGATTTGCGGTGGTGCAGATTAACGTATTGCGTTCTCGGGCGCGGTCCGTTCCCGTGGGGGCTTCCGGCGATTTCGGACGTCGAGGTTCGCTTGCTCGAGAGGCATGGCTGACCTGCGAGCTTGTGCTGCCTGCTGATCGCTTCACGAGGAGTGACATGGCGGCGCGGCGGCTCGCGCCGAACGAGGAGGAGGTAGGCGCCGCAGAGGCGGCGGCCCGGACGCGGGTGGTCCACGGCGGCGTCGGGCGGTGGCGGCGTGTGCGGCGCCCCGGCGGCGTAGCACGTGAGGCCCGGAACCGGTCTGGCGCCGGGCCTGATGAAGTGTGCCGCCAAGCAAGGACCGGGTAGTGCGCTGCTCGGTCGGGGTCGGCCCCGGGCGCGCAGATGGCGTGCGGTGGGGGCGTATCGCAGAGCGAACGGGTGGACTCGCTGTCCGACGAGCTCAGGCGTCGGGAATTTCGGCCTTGGCGCGAACCAAGGTCTCCCGGCTGACGATGACGATGCGTTCGTAGGGGGCCCGTGCGGCGTCGGCGGGCAGTTCGTTGTCGAGCGTGGCGGTGGCTTCGGTCCCGATAACGGCGAAATTGCCGTCGCTGAGTTCGAAGATGTCGGGGCAGGTCTCGCCTGTCACGCTGCCGCGTTCACGGGGAGATGCACCGATGCGGCGCACAATCTTCAAAGGTGATCCCGGTCCTCAGAGCAGTAGGAGATGGGGGCGGGCTCAGATTACCTCCTGATGCCTGTGGTGCGATCGGAGAAGCTCTAGCCCAACTGGGCTTACTTCAAAGGAGGTTCGCTGACCGCCGCAGCGCTTATTCCGAGGGCAGTTCACCCACCACCCACCACTCTTCCGTGTCCGCCTCTGCCAGATCGCAGACAAGACCATCCACCATTCGGCCCACACGCGCTTCGTCCGACGACTGGTCGAGGCTGTCCCGGTGGTGTCGGGTCGCCTCCCAGTAGTCGCGGAAGACCCCGCTCTGGCAGAGCACCCGAAGGTGGCCGTGCAGCTCGTGCCAGTTGACGTTGCCGGCGCGGTAGGTCTGCAGGGCATTCGTGTACAGGGCGTTGGCGAAGAGGTATTGGCGGCGCAGCCTGGTGTGCTCCTCCGCAGGCTCGCCGCTGAGATCGACGGTGCTCATCACGGCGGCCAGCTCAGGGTCGTCCATGGCCTTGCTCAACAGCTGGAAGTGCCTACGTTGCTGCTCCACCCGCAATCGCTGTTCGTTGTACTTGCGCTGCTGTGCGGTGAGGAGTGCGAGAGCTCCTGCTGTGAAGGCGAGTCCCGCCGCGGCGGCGGAACCCCACCCCCGTACCCCAAAATTCCGTGTGGCCATGTCAACCCCCGAATCAGGCGACCGTCCGCCGGTCGTCGGATGTGGGGCGACAGGGAGCGGACCGGCGAGCGGTGGGCGGCGCGCTTGCCGTCTCCCAGTTTTGCCGAGCGGCTCTGATCGGCAGGGAGGCGGAGAGGAGGCGCACGGAGGGAAGTGCGGGTCGCGTATCCCGGCGCCATGTCCAACGTGTGCCCCGCGAGCGCCGCTAACAATCGTTCACTTCGCGGCGATTCCTCCCGCTCGTATCCTGGGTCGGCATTGATTCCTCGTAGGAGTGCCGGTGCGTGAGCCGCTCTCGTACGGGAGCGGGTCGTGAACCGGCGTACGCACCAGTGTGAAAGAGGTCGCCCGTTGAGCCAGCCCAGTCCGCAGCCGATCCCGATGGACCAGCTCCTGATCGAGCAGGGCGCGGCCAGGCAGATCCCGGTCGTCGTGCTCGCCGGATTCCTGGGCGCCGGCAAGACCACCTTGCTGAATCATCTGCTGCACCGCAGCGGCGGCAGACGGATCGGGGCCATCGTCAACGACTTCGGCGCCATCGAGATCGACGCCATGGCGGTGGCGGGAGCGCTCGGGGATTCCACGGTCTCCCTCGGGAACGGCTGCCTGTGCTGTGCCGTCGACGCCAGTGAACTCGATGAGTATCTGGGGCGGCTTGCCCAGCCCTCGACCCGTATCGACGTCATCGTCATCGAGGCGAGCGGGCTCGCCGAGCCCCAGGAGCTCGTGCGGATGGTGCTCGCCAGTGAGCATCCGCGGATCGTGTACGGCGGGCTTGTGGAAGTCGTCGACGCCGTCGAGTTCGCCGGTACGCGCGTGAAGCACCCCGAGATCGACCGGCATCTCGCCCTCGCGGATCTTGTCGTCGTCAACAAGGTGGACCGGGCGGAGGACGGCGAGCGGGTGCTGCGCGTCGTCCGGGGACTCGCCGATCGCGCCGCCGTCGTGGCCGCCAGCTACGGCCGGATCGACCCCGAGTTCCTCTTCGACTGCCGGCCGACCGAGGAGCGCATCGGGCAGCTGTCCTTCGATGATCTCCATGATCATGAAGCGCACGACCACGCCGACCACCTGCACTCCGCCTACGACACCCTCTCCTTCACCTCCGAAGTGCCGCTCGGCCCCCGCAGGCTGATGGACTTCCTCGACAGCAGGCCCGAGGGGCTCTACCGCATCAAGGGGTACGTCGATTTCGGCGTCCAGGACAGCGTGAATCGGTACGCCGTGCATGCCGTGGGGCGGTTCCTGCGCTTCTACCCGGAGCCATGGGGCCGTGCCGAGGCGCGTCTCACCCAGCTCGTCCTCATCGGCTCCGGCATCGACACGGCGGCTCTGACCAAGGAACTGGAGGCGTGCAAAGACGACGCCCCACACGCCGACGAGCACAGCATGTGGGGCGTTCTTCGCTACGTGCAGGACAGTCACGTAGGGCAGGGCAGCCACGTACAGGACGAGGAGCCCGAAGGCCTCGAAGCGGTCGGCTGAGCTACACCGGGCCCGCCACCACCGAGACCGTCTTCGCCAGCGACACGCCCGAGCCGTCGCGGCGCGGATCCATCTCCGGCAGCTCGGCGGGTGTGCCGTTCTTCTGTGCGGCCCGGGCCGGTGTCGCGCCGGCCCAGGCCAGCGACAGGCAGTCCTCGCCCTTCAGGAACCGCTGGCAGCGCACGCCACCCGTGGCGCGGCCCTTTCGGGGGTACTGGTCGAAGGGGGTCAGCTTGGCCGTGGTCTGGACGGAGTCGTCCAGCGTGCCGCGCGAGCCCGCCACCGTGAACACCACCGCGTCCACCGCAGGGTCGACCGCCGTGAAGGAGATCACCTTCGCGCCGTCGGCGAGCTTGATGCCCGCCATACCGCCCGCCGCACGGCCCTGCGGGCGCACCTGCGAGGCCTGGTAGCGCAGCAGCTGGGCGTCGTCCGTGATGAAGACCAGGTCCTCCTCGCCGGTGCGCAGCTCGACCGCGCCGACGATCCGGTCGCCGTCCTTGAGCGTGACGACCTCCAACTCCTCCTTGTTCGAGGGGTAGTCGGGTACCACGCGCTTGACGACACCCTGCTCCGTGCCGAGCGCCAGACCCGGCGACGACTCGTCGAGCGTCGTCAGGCAGATCACCGTCTCGTCCGGTTCCAGGGAGGACAGGAACTCCGAAATCGGCGCGCCCCCGGAGAGGTTGGGCCGCGCCGCGGTCTCCGGCAGCTGCGGGAGGTCGATCACGTTCAGCCGGAGCAGGCGGCCCGAAGAGGTGACCGCGCCGACTTCGCCACGGGCCGTCGCGGGCACCGCGGAGACGATCACGTCGTGCTTGGTGCGCTTGGCGTCCTCGGCTTCCCCGAAGGGGTCGCCGTTGGCCGTGCGGGCGAGGAGACCCGTCGAGGACAGCAGCACCCGGCACGGGTCGTCCGCCACCTGGAGCGGGACCGTCGCGGCGGCGGTGCCCGCGGACTCCAGGAGCACCGTGCGCCGGTCGGTGCCGAACTTCTTGGCCACCGCGGCCAGTTCGCCGGAGACCAGCTTGCGCAGCTCCGCGTCCGACTCCAGGATCCCGGTCAGCTCGTCGATCTCGCCGTTGAGCCGGTCGCGCTCCGACTCCAGCTCGATGCGGTCGAACTTGGTCAGGCGGCGCAGCGGCGTGTCCAGGATGTACTGCGTCTGGATCTCGCTCAGCGAGAAGCGCTCGATCAGACGCTCCTTGGCCTGCGCCGAGTTCTCGCTGGAGCGGATGAGGCGGATGACCTCGTCGATGTCCAGGAGGGCGACGAGCAGGCCCTCGACCAGGTGCAGCCGGTCGCGCTTCTTGCCGCGGCGGAACTCGCTGCGGCGGCGCACGACGTCGAAGCGGTGGTCGAGGTAGACCTCCAGGAGCTCCTTGAGCCCCAGGGTGAGCGGCTGGCCGTCCACCAGTGCCACGTTGTTGATGCCGAAGGACTCCTCCATCGGCGTCAGCTTGTAGAGCTGCTCCAGGACCGCTTCCGGCACGAAGCCGTTCTTGATCTCGATGACCAGGCGCAGGCCGTGCGCGCGGTCCGTGAGGTCCTTCACATCGGCGATGCCCTGCAGCCTCTTGTTGCCGACCAGGTCCTTGATCTTCGCGATCACCTTTTCCGGGCCGACGGTGAAGGGCAGTTCGGTGACGACGAGGCCCTTGCGGCGCGCGGTCACGTTCTCCACCGACACCGTGGCGCGGATCTTGAAGGTGCCGCGGCCCGACTCGTACGCGTCCCTGATCCCGGAGAGGCCGACGATCCGGCCGCCGGTGGGCAGGTCGGGGCCCGGGATGTACTTCATCAGCGTCTCGAGGTCGGCGCCCGGGTACCGGATGAGGTGGCGGGCGGCGGCGATGACCTCGCCGAGGTTGTGCGGCGGCATGTTGGTGGCCATGCCGACCGCGATGCCGGACGAGCCGTTGACCAGCAGGTTCGGGTACGCCGCCGGAAGGACGTCCGGCTCCTGCTCCTGGCCGTCGTAGTTCGGGGCGAAGTCGACCGTGTTCTCGTCGATCGACTCGGTCATCAGTGACGTCGCGTCGGCCATCCGGCACTCGGTGTAACGCATGGCGGCCGGCGGGTCGTCGTTGCCGAGCGAACCGAAGTTCCCGTGCCCGTCGACCAGCGGCAGGCGCATCGAGAAGGGCTGGGCCAGGCGCACCAGCGCGTCGTAGATCGACGCGTCTCCGTGCGGGTGGAGCTTACCCATGACCTCGCCGACGACGCGGGCGCACTTCACATAGCCGCGGTCGGGGCGCAGGCCCATCTCGTTCATCTGGTACACGATGCGGCGGTGCACGGGCTTGAGGCCGTCACGTGCGTCCGGCAGGGCTCGCGAGTAGATGACCGAGTACGCGTACTCGAGGAAGGAGCCCTGCATTTCGTCCACGACGTCGATGTCGAGGATCTTCTCCTCGTACGAGTCGTCGGGCGGCGGGGTCTTCGTGCTGCGGCGGGCCATCGCTGCTGCGGCTCCTTCACAGTCTCTGCCGGGGCATGAACGGGATCTGACGCGGACCATTGTGGACCGCCCCACTGACAACGCGGACCGCGACCCGTCCGTAGCGGGCCTCGGAGGGCCTCCTGGGACACGGCTGTGACGTACGCGAGTCTCGCTCTCGGCGTACGAGGTGCGGGAACTTCGCCAGCCGTCGGCGCGCTTGCATACAGTGGCAGGACCGACAGGAAATACGCAGTTTCCGCGATCGAAGGGACGTACATGCCCATGGGTCACACGGCCACAGCTGAGGCAGGCTCCGGCGGCCTGACAGCGACCGAGCACCGCCTGGCCAACGGCTTGCGCGTGGTGCTCTCCGAGGATCATCTGACCCCGGTCGCGGCGGTGTGCCTCTGGTACGACGTCGGCTCACGCCACGAGGTCAAGGGCCGTACCGGCCTTGCTCACCTCTTCGAGCACTTGATGTTCCAGGGCTCCAAGCAGGTCCACGGCAACGGGCACTTCGAGCTCGTCCAGGGCGCGGGCGGCTCGCTCAACGGCACCACGAGCTTCGAGCGCACCAACTACTTCGAGACCATGCCCGCCCACCAGCTGGAGCTCGCGCTCTGGCTGGAGGCCGACCGCATGGGCTCGCTGCTCGCGGCACTCGACGACGAGTCCATGGAGAACCAGCGGGACGTCGTCAAGAACGAGCGCCGGCAGCGGTACGACAACGTGCCCTACGGCACCGCGTTCGAGAAGCTGACCGCGCTGGCGTACCCCGAGGGCCACCCGTACCACCACACCCCGATCGGGTCGATGGCGGACCTGGACGCGGCCACCCTGGAGGACGCCCGCGCGTTCTTCCGCACCTACTACGCGCCCAACAACGCGGTGCTGTCGGTCGTCGGCGACATCGACCCGGGGCAGACGCTCGCCTGGATCGAGAAGTACTTCGGCTCCATCCCGGGGCACGACGGCAAGCCCGCCCCGCGTGACGGCTCGCTGCCCGAGACCATCGGCGAGCAGCTGCGCGAGGTCGTCGAGGAGGAGGTCCCCGCGCGCGCCCTGATGGCCGCCTACCGGCTCCCGGAGGACGGCACGCGCGCGTCCGACGCGGCCGACGTGGCGCTCACCGTCCTCGGCGGCGGCGAGTCCTCGCGGCTCTACAACCGGCTCGTACGCCGCGACCGCACCGCCGTCGCGGCCGGGTTCGGTCTGCTGCGGCTCTCCGGAGCGCCCTCCCTGGGTTGGCTGGACGTGAAGACGTCCGGCGACGTCGAGGTCCCGGTCATCGAGGCCGCCGTGGACGAGGAGCTCGCCCGGTTCGCCGAGGAGGGCCCCACGGCCGAGGAAATGGAGCGCGCCCAGGCCCAGTTGGAGCGCGAGTGGCTGGACCGGCTCGGCACCGTCGCGGGCCGTGCCGACGAACTGTGCCGGTACGCCGTCCTGTTCGGCGACCCGCAGCTCGCCCTGACCGCCGTGCAGCGCGTCCTGGAGGTCACTGCCGAGGAGGTCCAGGAGGTCGCCAAGGCCCGCCTGCGCCCCGACAACCGAGCGGTGCTCGTCTACGAGCCGATCGCCCCCGAAGACACCGACGCCGCTGACGACACCGACGAGGAGACGGCGAAGTGACCGAGCTCGCCACCATGGACTTCCACCCGCAGCCCCAGGCCGGCGAGGCCAAGCCGTGGGCCTTCCCGTCGCCCGAGCGCGGCACGCTCGACAACGGCTTGACGCTCCTGCGCTGCCACCGCCCCGGCCAGCAGGTCGTCGCAGTCGAGGTGATCCTCGCCGCGCCGCTGGAGGCCGAACCGGCGGGCCTCGACGGCATCGCCACGATCATGGCGCGAGCCTTCTCCGAGGGCACCGACAAGCACTCCGCCGAGGAGTTCGCCGCCGAGCTGGAGCGCTGCGGCGCCACCCTCGACTCGCACGCCGACCACCCCGGCGTACGCCTGTCGCTCGAAGTGCCCGCCTCGCGCCTGCCCAAGGCACTCGGTCTGCTCGCCGACGCCCTGAGGGCGCCGGCATTCGCGGACAGCGAGGTCGAGCGACTGGTCCGCAACCGCCTGGACGAGATCCCGCACGAGACGGCCAACCCGGCCCGCCGCGCGGCCAAGGAGCTCTCCAAGGAGTTGTTCCCGGCGGCCTCGCGCATGTCGCGCCCGCGACAGGGCACCGAGGAGACCGTCCAGAAGATCGACTCGGCGGCCGTACGCGCCTTCTACGAGAAGCACGTACGCCCCGCGACGGCCACCGCCGTCATCGTCGGTGACCTGACCGATGTCGACCTCGACGCGCTGCTCGCCGACACGCTCGGCTCCTGGACCGCCTCGTCCGCCGAGCCGCGCCCCGTGCCGCCGGTGAGCGCCGACGACACCGGCCGTGTGATCATCGTGGACCGCCCCGGAGCCGTCCAGACGCAGCTGCTCATCGGCCGCGTCGGCGCCGACCGGCACGACCGCGTCTGGCCCGCCCAGGTGCTCGGCACGTACTGCCTCGGCGGCACCCTCACCTCACGCCTGGACCGCGTCCTGCGCGAGGAAAAGGGCTACACCTACGGTGTGCGGGCGTTCGGCCAGGTGCTGCGCTCCGCTCCGGACGGCACGGGCGTCGCGATGCTCGCCATCAGCGGCTCGGTGGACACGCCGAACACCGGTCCGGCGCTCGACGACCTGTGGAAGGTGCTGCGTACCCTCGCCGCCGAGGGCCTGACGGACGCCGAGCGCGACATCGCCGTACAGAACCTGGTGGGTGTGGCGCCCCTCAAGTTCGAGACCGCGGCGGCCGTCGCGAGCACGCTCGCCGACCAGGTCGAGCAGTACCTGCCGGACGACTACCAGGCGACGCTCTATCAGCAGCTCGCCGCGACAGGCACCGTGGAGGCCACCGCGGCCGCCGTGAACGCCTTCCCGGTGGACCGTCTGGTGACCGTCCTGGTGGGTGACGCCGCGCAGATCGAGGAGCCCGTCAAGGCGCTCGGAATCGGTGAAGTCACCGTCGTCCGGGCCGAGTAGAGCAGCGCGACTCCCTGAGGACCCAGGTGACTGAAGAGTCACCTGGGTCTCCTTTTGCCCGGACTTCGTGTCTCTTTCCGGACTTCGTCCCCAAGATGTCCGTATTGATACGGAGGTTGCCCGTCTGCCCTGTGGCATGCGCTACAAAAGCCGTGATCCGTTTGTTGATTGAAAGATGCCCCGTTTAGCGTCGATCCGGCTGTTCGTCAGGCAGTGCGCCGCGCCCGCGGCACCGGACAGTCATCGCCGAGTCCCCGTACGGCGCGAGCCAGGGGAGCCGGGGACCCATACGCAGTCCCTGGGGTGAATCGGACGCCCTCCCCGGAGGGAGTCCGTAGGAGACCTTCCTGCTCCGAACCCGTCAGCTAACCCGGTAGGCGAGAAGGAAGGAAAGGATCAGCCCCTATATGGCGTTCACCTGTGGCACAGGGAAGCACCGTCGCCCGAGCCGCGTGAAGCGCACGACCACGAACGCCGTCGGCGTCGCGGCGCTCACCACCACCGGCGTCATCGGAACCCTGGCCGCCCCGGCACTGGCCGCGGACACCTCCGCCGAGCAGACCGGGCTGACTCCGATCATCACCATCGGCGACACTCTCGCCGAGAAGATCGACGCGCAGGCCGTCGCGCAGCAGCGCGCCGCCGACGAGGCCGCCGCGCGGAAGAAGGCCGAGGAGGCCGCCCGCAAGCAGGCCGCGGAGAGGGCCAAGGAGGCGCGCGAGGCCAAGGAGCGTGCCGCCCGTGCAGCCGAGCGCAAGCGCCTCAACACCTTCGTCCTGCCCATCACCGGCTCGTACATCTCCACCGGCTACAAGGCCGGCGGCAGCCTCTGGTCCTCCGGCAGCCACACCGGCGTCGACTTCCACGCCGCGTCCGGCACCTCGGTGCACGCCGTCGGCTCCGGCACGGTCGTCACGGCCGGCTGGGGCGGCGCGTACGGCAACCAGGTCGTCATCAAGATGCACGACGGCACGTACACGATGTACGGGCACCTGTCGTCCATCGGCGTCTCCGTGGGCCAGACGGTCACCCCGGGCCAGCAGGTGGGCCTCTCCGGGTCCACCGGCAACACGACCGGGCCGCACCTCCACTTCGAGGCCCGCACGACCGCGGAGTACGGCTCGGACATCGATCCGGTCGCGTACCTTCGCTCGCACGGTGTGAACGTCTGACGAGCGCTTCATCAGTTCCGTTGCCCCGGCTCGCCGAGCCGGGGCATCGTCGTTTCACGCGGCCGTGTGTCCAAAAAATATCCATGGATTCCGGCCTGCCATCGGAAATTCCGGCTCCCTGCAATAGAGTCACTGAACAAGCGTCAATCGATGGCGTTTCGCGGGGATTAAAGCGGAGGTCCGGTCATGCGTATTCCGGCGCACTCGGTATGCACGGCGATCCGTGACGACATTGTCGCGGGTGTCTACGAGCGAGGCGGCCGGCTCACCGAGGAACTGCTCGCGCGTCGCTACGGCGTCTCGCGCGTCCCCGTGCGCGAGGCCCTGCGGACGCTGGAGGCCGAGGGCTTCGTCGTCACCCGCCGGCACGCGGGCGCGTGCGTCGCGGAGCCCACCGAGCAGGAGGCCTCCGACCTGCTGGAGATGCGCATGCTCCTTGAGCCGCTGGGCGCCGCGCGGGCCGCGCAGCGCCGTACCGAGGCCCACCTCAAGGTGCTCCGAGGCCTGGTCAGGCTGGGGCAGGAGCGGTCCAGGAGGGGCCACAGCGAGGATCTGCGCTCGCTGGGCGGCTGGTTCCACGAGACCCTCGCGCAGGCCTCCGGAAGCCCCGCGCTCACCTCCACGCTCGCCCAGCTGCGGCACAAGATCGCGTGGATGTACGCGGTGGAGGCGTCGGCCAACCCCGCGGAGTCCTGGGCGGAACACGGCGGCATCGTGGACGCCGTGGCGCGCGGCGACAGCGAGCGGGCCCGGGCGATCACGGCCCTGCACACCGAGCGTGCCGCGGCCGCGCACCGGCTCCGTTTTCCCGGCGGCGGAGATCGTCCGGACCGTGTGAGGACTTCGCAACCTCCCGTAAACATGACGGGCCCGCGGCATTAACACGGGCGCCGTATACAAAGAGGGGTAATTCTCGGGGGACTATTTCTGCTGCCCGCAATAGGGAAAAGCGAAGGGCTCGCCCGATGTTTTCAGGCGAGCCCTTCTATATGCGTGCGGGGCGGCGGCTTTTGGACGAAAACCACCGCCACCATCAATTGAGCAACCCCAACGGCGCGCAACCGCCTCCGCGAGAGCGGCGCCGGTTCAGGTGCACAGGCGTGTGCTCAGACGGTCTCGGGGAGCTCCTCTAGACCCTCGGCGACCAGCTTCGCCAGACGGTCGAGGGCGGTGTCCGCACCCTCGGCGTCGGAGGCGAGGACGATCTCCTCGCCGCCCTGGGCGCCCAGGCCGAGGACGGCGAGCATGGAGGCCGCGTTGACGGGGTTGCCGTCGGCCTTGGCGATCGTCACGGGGATACCGGAGGCCGTCGCGGCCCGGACGAAGATGGAAGCGGGGCGGGCGTGAAGGCCCTCGGCCCAGCCGACGTTGACGCGGCGCTCAGCCATGTGATGCTGCCCTTCAGGTTTTCAGGGTTGTCTAGACCAGTGTCCCATATCGTGAAGCGTCTCCGGAGCGGTCCTTCGTCCCGTCCGGAGTGTGGTCGGATCGCGGCCTCGATCCGACGTCCGTTCCCCACAGACTGCCTCGCGCCGTTGTCGGATGCGAGCCGTACTCTGGGGCCCATGCAGACCTCGTCGGACCGGCACGAGTACCCCGCTCACTGGGAGGCGGACGTGGTGCTGCGTGACGGTGGTACCGCACGCATCAGGCCCATCACCATTGATGACGCCGACCGCCTGGTCAGCTTCTACGAGCAGGTCTCGGCCGAGTCGAAGTACTACCGCTTCTTCGCGCCGTACCCACGACTGTCCGCCAAGGATGTCCACCGCTTCACGCACCACGACTTTGTGGACCGGGTGGGTCTCGCGGCCACGGTGGGCGGCGAGTTCATCGCCACCGTACGCTATGACCGCATTAATGCCGACGGCCTGCCCGCCTCCGCGCCCGCCGACGAGGCCGAGGTCGCCTTCCTCGTGCAGGACGCGCACCAGGGCCGCGGTGTCGCCTCCGCCCTCCTGGAACACATCGCTGCCGTGGCCCGCGAGCGCGGCATCCGCCGGTTCGCCGCCGAGGTGCTGCCCGCCAACACCAAGATGATCAAGGTGTTCACGGACGCCGGTTACCAGCAGAAGCGGCACTTCGAGGACGGCGTCGTACGCCTGGAGTTCGACCTCGAACCCACCGACCGGTCGCTCGCCGTGCAGCGCGCGCGGGAGCAGCGCGCCGAGGCCCGGTCCGTGCAGCGGCTGCTCGCACCCGGCTCGGTCGCCGTCATCGGCGCGGGCCGCACACCCGGCGGTGTCGGCCGCAGCGTCCTCACCAACCTCCGCGACGCCGGATTCACCGGCCGTCTGTACGCGGTGAACAAGGCGCTCGACGAGAAGGAGCTCGACGGAGTCCCCGCGCACCGCTCCATCCGCGACATCGACGAACCCGTCGACCTCGCCGTCGTCGCGGTGCCCGCGCCGCTCGTCCCCGAGGTCGTCGCCGAGTGCGGCGAGCACGGGGTGCAGGGGCTCGTGGTCGTGTCCGCCGGGTACGCCGAGAGCGGCCCCGAAGGGCGCGAGCGCCAGAGCGAACTCGTGCGCCAGGCGCGTACGTACGGCATGCGCATCATCGGCCCCAACGCCTTCGGGGTCATCAACACGTCCCCCGAGGTCCGCCTCAACGCCTCGCTCGCCCCGGAGATGCCGCGCCCCGGGCGGATAGGCCTGTTCGCCCAGTCCGGCGCGATCGGGATCGCCCTGCTGTCCCGGCTGCACCGGCGCGGTGGCGGTGTCACGGGCGTGACCGGAGTGTCGACCTTCGTCTCCTCCGGGAACCGGGCGGACGTGTCGGGCAACGACGTACTCCAGTACTGGTACGACGATCCGCACACCGACGTCGCCCTCATGTACCTCGAATCCATCGGCAACCCACGCAAGTTCACGCGCCTCGCACGGCGGACGGCGGCGGCGAAGCCGCTGGTCGTGGTCCAGGGGGCGCGGCACGGCGGGGCTGCTCCCCAGGGGCATGCCGTACGGGCCACGCGGTTGCCGCACGCCACGGTGTCCGCGCTGCTGCGGCAGGCGGGGGTGATCCGGGTCGACACGATCACCGAGCTCGTCGATGCGGGGCTTCTGCTGGCACGCCAGCCGCTTCCTCCCGGGCCCCGGGTGGCGATCCTCGGGAACTCGGAGTCGCTCGGGCTGCTCACGTACGACGCATGTCTTGCCGAAGGGCTTCGGCCGCTTCCTCCGTTGGATCTGACCACGGGGGCCTCGGCGGAGGACTTTCACGGGGCGCTGGTGCGGGCCTTGGCCGACGACAAGTGCGATGCCGTCGTCGTGACCGCCATACCGGCGGTGGGGGAGACGTCCGCTCAAGATGCGGCCTTGGCCGAGGCCCTGCGCTCTGCGGCGGCTTCGGTTCCGGCGAAGCCGGTGCTGGTGGTGCACGTTGAGCTCGGTGGGCTCGCCGAGGCGTTGTCTGCGGCCGCAAGCACTGCACCACAGGCGGCTGAATCGACACCCCGCGCTCCAGGCGGTGCCCACCGGTTCCCCCCTGCGGAACGATCGCACGCGGCAGCGGGAGCTGCGCCTTCGCCTACAGCGGCAGCGGGAGCTGCGCCTTCGCCCACAGCGGGAGCGGCACGCCCGGCCGTCGCGGGCGCGGCACAACCGCCTCTCGCGGAGGCCACCCGGCCGCCCGTCCCCGAAGATCCCCCCACGGCCTCCCGGCTCATCCCGGCCTACCCCGCCGCCGAGCGTGCCGTCCGTGCGCTCGCGCAAGCCGTCAAGTACGCCCAGTGGCGACGTGACGCCGCCGAGCCCGGGAAGGTGCCGGAGTACGACGACATCGACGAGAAGGGGGCCGCCGAGCAGATCGACGGGCTGCTCGCGCGGGACGAGGGGCTGACGCTCGGCGCGGAGGAGACCTGCGGGCTGCTCGGGCGGTACGGCATCGACGTACGCCGTGCCCTGCCCGCGCGCACACCGGACGACGCCGTGGCGGCCGCGCGCGCCCTCGGCTACCCCGTGGCCCTCAAGACCACCGCCCCGCACCTGCGGCACCGCGCGGACCTGGGCGGCGTACGGCTCGATCTGGCGGACGAGGAGCAACTGCGACGGGCGTACGCGGAGTTGACGGAGCTGTTCGGGAAGCCGGCGGAGCTGCGGCCGGTCGTGCAGGCGATGGCCCCGCGCGGGGTCGACACCGTCGTACGGGCGGTGATCGATCCGGCGGCCGGGGCGGTGCTCTCGTTCGGGCTCGCCGGGGCCGCCTCGGAGCTGCTCGGGGACACCGCGCACCGGCTGATTCCGGTCACTGACCGGGACGCGACCTCGCTGGTCCGGTCGATCCGGACGGCGCCGCTCCTGTTCGGCTGGCGGGGCTCCGCGCCGGTGGACACGGCGGCCCTCGAAGAGCTGATGCTGCGCGTGTCCCGGCTGGTCCACGACCACCCGGAGGTCGTCGCGGTCTCGCTGGAGCCCGTGGTCGTCGCCCCGCGCGGTCTGAGCGTGCTGGGCGCCACCGTGCGGCTGGCCCGCGCCCCTGTCCGCGACGATCTCGGCCCGCGGACTCTCCCCGTCGTCTGAGCCGCCGCTGATACCGGCGCTCCGGTCCCCACGGCTTGATCCCCACGCCGTGATCCCACGTCTGACCCCTACGTGCATCTGTTCCGTCCACGACAGACACCCGCGAGCGGTGCCTCGCAGTCAGTGGGCCCCCGTAGGATGGACGTCATGGCCAAGACCAGTACGACGACCCAGGGGCTGCGAGCGGCGATCGAGCGCAGCGGCTACTACCCGGCCCTCGTGGCCGAGGCGGTGGAGGCCGCGATTGGCGGCGAGGCCATCCGGTCGTACCTGGTCCACCAGGAGACGACGTTCGACGCGAACGAGGTGCGGCGGCACGTCACCGTGCTCGTCCTCACCGGCAACCGCTTCATCGTGAGCCACACCGACGAGCAGAACGCGGACACGACGTCGCCGACGCCGTACGCCACCACGTCCACCGAGTCGGTCAAGCTCGGCCGGATCTCGTCGGTCGTCGTCAGCCGTGTCGTGGGCAACCCGGAGTCGTACACGCCGGGCACGCTGCCCCGCGAGGTCGTCCTGACCATCGGCTGGGGCGCGGTCTCCCGTATCGACCTGGAGCCCGCCGCCTGCGGCGACCCCAACTGCGAGGCGGACCACGGCTACACGGGCAACTCGACGGCGGACGACCTGAGCCTGCGCGTCAGCGAGGCCGGGGACGGCCCGGAGACCGTGCGCCAGGCCCTCGCCTTCGCGCAGTCCCTCTCCGAGGCGACCGCGGACATCACGCGCTGATGTCCCACCCGTCTCCCCCCGCCGCCCATGATCGAGGGCGCTGCGCGCCCGCCCCCCCCGATTCCGCCTGGGACCACCCGGAACCCCTCGCCGTCGGCTCCGCGCCCGTCCCCGAGTACGGCGCCGGCTCGCTGGCCGACCTGCTGCCCACGCTCGCCGCGGGCATGGCCGTGCCCGGCATGACCTCCGCGATAACCGAGCTGACCGAGGCCGACCGGAACTGCGTCTTCCTGATCGACGGTCTCGGCTGGGAGCAGCTGAAGGCGCACCCCGACGAGGCGCCCTTCATGACATCGCTCCTGGCGTCCTCCCGCGGAGGCACCGGACGGCCGATCAGCGCCGGCTACCCGGCGACCACCGCGACCTCCCTCGCCTCCGTCGGCACCGGCCTGCCGCCCGGCGCGCACGGCCTGCCCGGCTACACCGCGCGCAACCCGGAGACCGGCGAGCTGATGAACCAGCTCCGCTGGAACCCGTGGACGGAACCGCGCGCCTGGCAGCCCTACCCCACGGTCTTCCAGCTGGCCGACGCGGCGGGCGTGCACACCGCGCAGGTCTCGTCCCCCACCTTCCAGAACACCCCGCTCACCAAGATCGCACTGAGTGGCGGAACGTTCCACGGCCGGCTGTCCGGCGAGGAGCGCATGGACCTCGCGGCCGAGCAACTGGCCGCCGGGGACCGCTCGTTGGTCTACACGTACTACGCGGAGGTGGACGGCAAGGGCCACCGCTTCGGCGTCGACTCGGACCCCTGGCGCGGCCAGCTCATGTATGTCGACCGCCTGGTCCAGCGCCTCGCGGAGCAGCTGCCGCCGCGCAGCGCCCTGTACGTCACCGCCGACCACGGCATGATCGACATCCCCTTCGACGAGCAGCACCGCATCGACTTCGACGAGGACTGGGAGCTGCGCGCCGGCGTCGCCCTGCTCGGCGGCGAGGGCCGTGCCCGGCATGTCTACGCGGTGCCGGGCGCCGAGGCGGATGTCCTGACCTGCTGGCGCGAGGTGCTCGGCGAGCAGTTCTGGGTGGCCTCGCGGGACGAGGCGATCGCGGCGGGCTGGTTCGGCCCGCACGTCGACGAGCGGGTGTACGCCCGGATCGGCGACGTCGTCGCGGCGGCCCGCGACGACGTCCTGATCATCGCGACCGAGCGGGAGCCGAAGGAGTCGGCGATGGTCGGCAACCACGGTTCGATGACCCCCGTCGAGCAGCTCGTGCCCCTGTTGCAAGTACGCTCCTGAAGCCACACCCCTCCCGATCCTCTGTTGCCGAAAGGTGCTCAACTCCCCATGCCCGAGCTGGTGTTCTTCTCCGGAACAATGGATTGCGGGAAGTCGACGCTGGCTCTCCAGATCGAGCACAACCGCTCGGCGCGGGGCCTGCAGGGCATGATCTTCACACGCGACGACCGCGCGGGCGAGGGCAAACTCTCCTCGCGCCTGGGCCTGGTCACGGACGCGGTGGAGGTGGCGGACGACCAGGATCTGTACGCGTACCTCGTCGACCACCTCTCCCAGGGCGGCCGGGCGGACTACGTGATCGCGGACGAGGCCCAGTTCCTGGCTCCCCGGCAGATCGACCAACTGGCCCGTGTGGTGGACGACCTGGGCATCGACGTCTTCGCCTTCGGCATCACCACCGACTTCCGCTCCAAGCTCTTCCCCGGCTCCCAGCGCCTCGTGGAGCTGGCCGACCGGGTCGAGGTCCTCCAGGTCGAGGCCCTGTGCTGGTGCGGCGCCCGCGCCACCCACAACGCCCGCACGATAGGCGGCGAGATGGTCGTCGAGGGCGCCCAGGTCGTCGTCGGCGACGTCAACCAGTCCGAGGACATCGGCTACGAGGTCCTGTGCCGTCGGCACCACCGCCGCCGTATGACGGCCGCGACGGCACGCGCGGGCGCCCTGTCGCCGGACGTGCTGCCGGTCGCCTCGGCCTGACCTCAGGGGCCTTCACAGCGCTCGGCGGACCGTGTGGATCAGCGAGAACATCGCGCCTTCCGGATCCGCCACCGTCGCCACCCGTCCGTAGGGCGAGTCGTGGGCGGCCTTGAGCAGGTGCCCGCCGAGCTCGACGACACGGTCGACGGCCTCGTCCACGTCCGCGGCCTCGAAGTACGTCATCCAGTGCGGGCCGCGGTCGCGGGGCAGGCCGTGGCCGACGCCGTGGACGCCGGCCACCGGGCGGCCGTCGACGTACAGGGTCACGTAGTCGAAGTCCGCCGAGACGACCGGCTCCAGCTCGTAGCCGAAGACCCCCTGGTAGAACTTGACGACGCTCTCGGTGTCGCGGGTCACCAGCTCGTTCCAGGCGGGGGTGCCCGGCACACCGGTGATCCCCGTGCCCAGGTGCGCCGCCGCCTGCCAAATGCCGAAGACGGCGCCCGTCGGGTCCGACACGATCGCCAGGCGCCCCGCCTCGGCGGCGTCGAGGGGACCGACGCCCACGGTGCCGCCGCTGTGCCGAACGGTCTCGGCGGTCAGGTCCACGTCGTCCGAGGCGAGATACGGGGTCCAGGCCACGGGAAGATGCCGGTCGGGCGGCAGTTGGCCGATCCCCGCCACCTCGTGGCCGTCGAGCAGGGCCCGCACATACGGGCCGAGCTGCTGCGGTCCCGGCCGGAACTCCCAGCCGAACAGCGCTCCGTAGAACTCCTGGGTCGCGGCCATCCCGTGCACCATCAGGCTCACCCAGCAGGGTGTGCCGGGCGTGTGCCGAGCGTGCGCTGTGCCGTTCAGGCCGGCCGACCCCCGTGCCTCGGTCATCGTCACTCTCTTCTCGGCCCCTCGCGGTGGCCGGTCACCTTCCGCCTACGAACACGCGTACCGCGGTCGCGTACGTGCACGCCCCGTGCCGATGTTCGCACCACCGGTCGCGCCGCGCGTCCCGGCCGCGCCGCCCTTCAGCGGCGCACGGCCGGAGGATGCCCGGTGTGTAGTTTCCCGTCCGTTTCGGGGTGATTGCCGCGCGGTGTCCATCGGCTGTACAGCATGTGCCCGATCCCATACGCCTCGTGATCGGACCTGTCCGGCCGAGCAGAGTAGCCGGACCTGGACGACGCGGCCACCCCATGCGCAAGGATGGGGGCCATGAACGCCATCATCTCCGCAGCCGAACTCGCGAGCGACCTGGCCGGACCGACCCCTCCGGTCCTCCTCGACATCCGCTGGCAGCTGGGTGGCCCGAACCTGCGCTCCGACTACGAGCAGGCGCACATTCCAGGGGCTGTTTTTGTCGATTTGGATTCCGAACTTGCTGGTCCGGCGGGTTCGGAGGGCAGGCATCCGCTTCCCGATCTCGAGGTCTTCGGCGCGGCGATGCGGGCCGCAGGCGTGTCCGCCGACCGCGATGTCGTTGTGTACGACGGCGGACAGGGCTGGGGCGCCGCGCGCGCGTGGTGGTTGCTGGGCTATACGGGTCATCCCTCGGTACGCGTGCTTGACGGCGGGCTCGCGGCCTGGAGTGGGCCGGTGTCCTCGGAGGTCCCCACGCCGGCCCCCGGGACCTTCGTACCGGTGCCCGGCTCGCGGCCGCTGCTCGACGCGGACGGGGCGGCGGCGCTCGCCCGCACGGGGCTGCTGCTGGACGCCCGGGCCGGTGAGCGGTACCGGGGCGAGGTCGAGCCGATCGACCCCGTCGCCGGGCACATCCCCGGTGCGGTCTCCGCGCCGACCACGGAGAACGTCACCGACGACGGACAGTTCCTGCCCGCCACCGCACTCGCCGACCGCTTCAAGTCCCTCGGCGTGACGGGCACTTCCGAGGTCGGCGTCTACTGCGGCTCGGGTGTCTCCGGTGCCCACGAGGTGCTCGCGCTGGCCGTCGCGGGCATTCCCGCCGCGCTGTACGTGGGCTCCTGGTCGGAGTGGTCCCGGAACGGCAGCCGCCCGGTCGCGGTGGGCCCCGACCCGCAATAGCGGCGCTTCGGGCAGCGGCCCCTCGCAGTGGGACCCGGCCCTCGGTAACAGTGAGGGGGCCCGCACCGACCTGGACGCTGTTGGTAAATCGGGTGCGGTCGTGACGACGGCCTGCATGACCCCGTTGGGGTTGTGCAGGCCGTCGTCGTGTTCAGGGGTGGGTTCAGTGTCGTTGCGTGGGGTGGATCTGGTGGAGATCCCGGAGGAGACTGCTCGGCTGGCGCGTGCGGTGTTCCCGAAGGGCTGCCTGGTGATGCGGGTGCGGGATGCGCTCGGGCCGGTGTTCTCGGATGCCGATTTCGAGGAACTTTTCCCGGTCAGGGGGCGGCCGACGGTGTCTCCGGCCCGGCTCGCGCTGGTGTCGGTGTTGCAGTTCGCCGAGGGGCTGACCGACCGGCAGGCCGCGCACGCGGTCCGCTCGCGTCTGGACTGGAAGTACGCCCTTTCGCTGGAGTTGGCCGACACCGGATTCGATTTCTCGGTGCTCAGCGAGTTCCGTGCCCGGCTGGTCGACGGCGAGGCCGGCCAGATGGTTTTCGATGCGGTACTTCGGGCGGCTGGCGAGGCAG
>NZ_JBVHRI010000030.1:0-104342 GCF_055566975.1 Streptomyces sp. NPDC027189 | reverse complement strand
GCCTCCTCACCCGACCTGGGCGTCGGCCTCGGCCAGCTGCTGGAGAACGGCCGCAACGCCAGCTCCATGCCGATGGTCTTCCTCGCCATCTTCCTCATCCTCTTCGTCGGCATCGCCATCGACCTGCTCATCTTCACCCCGGTGGAGCGGTGGGTACTGCGCAGCCGCGGTCTCCTGGTCACCAGCTGAACGAACAGATCGCGATCGGCACGGGACGCGCGCCCGACCCCGCCACACCCGGCACACGGCACCGGCTCCGCAGAGGCAGGCATCACCCCCACAGCGGAGCCGGTCCTGCTGTGCGCGGAGGAGACGGCCCCACCCGCACGTGTTCCACGGTGTGCTGACCCGGTCCGCCGCGCGCCGCTCGGGGAACGAGAGCCCGGGCTCGCCGTCAGTGCTGCCCGCCAGCCTGCGCCAGGTTCAGCAAACGCCCGGACCACGGTCAGCCCGCGAACCGACCTCACGCCGTCGCGCGGCGACTGACCAAGCCAGAGCTTCTGGGAGTCCAGCGAGGGTACGCACCGATGTCACCCACCGGATCGCGGTCCGGATCGTGCCCCAGGATGACGACGGTGTCCGGCCCAGAAGGGACGCAGGCCGCCCCACGCCGGGAACGGTCGCTCGTTACTCGCCCAGGTCGTTCGGCAACCGAGAAATCCCGTTCAGCGGGATCGGTCATGGCTCAGTCGAGGAACTCGGGCCCGACCGCGGTCCGGGCGCCCTTCCCCTGCCCCAGCCGAGCTCACGGCGATATCCGCCGAGCAGGCTGGCCTCCTCAAGTTTCCGTACATCATGGAAGCGCGAGCCGGGAGCGACCGCGATCACCAGCGGCGCGACGAACAGCGCGTCGGTGGGGCAGTACGCCTCGCACTGGAAGCAGGTCTGACAGCTGTCCTGTCGCGCAATCACCGGAACGCCGTCAGGCCCGCGGTCGAACACGCGCGTAGGGCACACCACGATGCACCGGTCGCATCCGATGCAGCGGTCCCGCTCGACGATCTCGATCATGCGGCTCGACTTCCTGCGACGGCCGTCTGTCGCGGCGCCGACTCCGGGCGGCTCCAGACCTCGTCGAGCCCACCGGTGAGCAACCGGTAGTGCTGGGCCGGGTCCTGCGCCGGTCGGTCGAGGCGCTTGTGCATACAGCGCGACTCGGTCCGCTGCAGAGCCGCGTGGTACGAGCAACCCGGTAGAAGGCACCGTCCGGGATCTCCAGATCCAATCCGGAAACCGCGGTGAAGCCATCCCGGTACGTCTTGTTCAGACACTGAACGAGGAGCGCCGGCACTCTCCCGCCGCCCGGGGGGAGCACCGGGCGACTCAGGCACCGGGCACCTGGGTGACTGTCCGGTGGACCTGGTGGACCTGGTGGACCTGGTGGAACTGGTTGGCCGGTACCGGCAGTCCGTAGTGCTCGCGGAGGGTCGTTCCTTCGTACTCCTCACGGAACAGGCCCTTGCCGCGCAGGATCGGCAACACCTGCTCGATGAAGGTCTCCAGGCCCGAGGGCAGGGCGGGCGCCATGATGTTGAACCCGTCCGCAGCACCGCCCTCGAACCAGGTGATGATCGTGTCCGCCACCTGTTCGGGCGTGCCGATGAACTCGAAGTGACCGCGGCCGCCGCCAAGCCGCGAGATGATCTGGCGGACAGTCAGCTTCTCGCGTACGGCGAGCTCGATGATCAGGTCGGAGCGGCTCTGCGAGCCTTCCAGCTTGGGTCGCGCGAGGATGAAGTCCGGCAGTGGCTCGTCGAGTTCGAACACCGAGGGCTCGGTCTCGAAGACCGCTGCCAGCTGACGCAGTCCGTACTCCGGGACGCGCAGGTCGTCGAACTGCTTCGCCAGCGCCCGGGCCTCCGCCTCGGTCGACCCGATGTACGGGACGATGCCCGGCAGCACGATCACGCCGTCCGGGTCACGCCTCGCGGCCCGGGTCCGTGCCTTGATGTCGGCGTAGAAGCCGGCCGCACGCTCGTACGTCTGGTGGGCGGTGAAGATCGCCTCGGCGTGGCGTGCCGCGAAGTCCTTGCCGTCCTCGGAGGAGCCGGCCTGCACGAGCAGGGGGTAACCCTGCGGCGGACGCTCGACGTTGAGCGGGCCGGCCACCGAGAAATGCGTGCCCCGGTGGTCGGGCCTGTGGAGCCGGGCGGGGTCGGCGTAGCGCCCCGTGGTCTTGTCGGCGACGACGGCCTCGGACTCCCAGCTGTCCCACAGAGCCTTGGCAAGGTGCAGGAACTCGTCGGCCCGGGCGTACCGCTCGGCGTGGTCGGGGCGGTTGACGAGGCCGAAGTTGGCCGCCTCGTCGGCGCCCGCCGAGGTGACGATGTTCCAGCCGGCGCGGCCGCCGCTGACGTGGTCGACCGACGCGAGCCGGCGAGCGAGGTTGTACGGCTCGTTGTACGTCGACGACACGGTCGCGATGAGTCCGATCCTGCTGGTCGCCTGCGACAGCGCGGTCAGCAGGGTGAGCGGCTCGAGCTGGCCCGGCGGCCGGAACTCCCCCGTGCCGGTGATCGCCGGGCCGTCTGCGAGGAACAGCGAGTCGAACTTGGCGCTCTCCGCCAGCTGAGCCAGTTCGATCCAGTGCCGCAGGTCGAAATCCGCCCGCGGGTTGCTGTGCGGGAGCCGCCACGCCGCCTCGTGGTGGCCCGCCTCCATGAGGAAGGCGTTGAGGTGGAGCCGGCGTCTTCTCTGATCGCTCACGAGTGCTCTCCAGTCCGTTCGTGGTGCGCCGGCTCAGCCGACCGACAGCTTCGAGCTGTCGTAGCCGGCCGGGAGGAGGTTGTCGGTGATCGACGAGACGTCGACCTTCTTGGTGATCTGGCCCGCCTCCAGGAAGGCGTCGGCGAGCTTCTGCTCCGCCGCGATGTCCGACTTCTCCACCGGGGTCACCCGGGTCTCGAAGGCCTTCAGGGACGCCTTGGCATCGTCCAGGGGGATGCCCTCCTCCTTGGAGATCGCCTCCGCGTACTTGTCCTCGTGCTTGATCGCCCACGCGAACTCGTGGGCCAGCCGCTGCAGGACATCGGTGAGGGCGGCCCGCTTGGTCTTGTCGTTCAGCGAACTCTCACTCGCGACGTAGTAACTGCTCGTCTGGTCGATCGGCGGGAGACCCTTCGCCAGGATCCGCGCACCGTTCTTGACCGCGATCGCCGACTGCGGGTTCCAGATCGACCAGGCGTCCACCTTGCCGGTGTCGAACGCCGTGGCGCCGGCCGCCGGGTCGAGGAAGACCAGCTTCACGTCCTTGGGGGTGAGGCCTACGCTCTTGAGCGCGTTCAGCGCCAGACCGTGAGCCGAACTGCCCTGCGGCACAGCGATCTTCTTGCTCTTGAGGTCCGCGAGCGTCTTCAGCGTCGAGCCCTTCGGCACGATGATGTTCTCGTTCGCCTGGGTGGGCCTGAGGGAACGGTTGACGGCGACGACCTTGAAGCCGTACTCCTTCGCGGCGCCGGTGATCGGCGGTACGTCACCGACGCTACCCAGGTCGATGTCACCCGACGCGGCCGCCTGCACGAGCGGCGGGCCGTAGGTGAAGCGGGCGAACTTCACCTTGTAGGGCGCGTTGTCGAACACGCCGGTGATCTTCGCCAGCTCCTGGCTGCCGTCACCGCCGTTGTCGCCGATGGTGAAGGTGTACTTCTTCCACTCGGGGTGGCTGCCGGCGCCCGATCCGCTGGGGCTGCTCAGGGGCGCGGCGGCCTCCGACGTCGATGCGCAGGCGACGAGGGTGCTCCCCAGGGCGAGCAGGCCGACGGCGGCGACGATTCGGGAGGATCTTCTGGACATGGGTTCTCACGTGCTTTCTGTGCTGTGGTGGGAGAAGTCAGTGGGTGTGGTGGGGGAAGTCAGTGCTGGTTGGCCAGACCGAGGTCCTCCAGGAGCGCGGAGCGCAGTTCCTCTCGCGCGATGCTCGCCTCGCGGTCCGCGGCCGACAGCTCGACGAGGTGGGAGGTGCCGATGCGTCCGTTGCTCATGACGACGACGCGGTCCGCCAGCGCGATCGCCTCGTCGACGTCGTGGGTGACGAGCAGCATGGCCGCGTGGTGCTTGCTCCGCAGCGCCCGCACGAGGTCGTGCATGCGCAGCCGCGTGATCGCGTCGAGTGCCGCGAACGGCTCGTCGAGCAGCACGAGTTCGGGTTCCGAGACCAGCGCCCGCGCCAGCGACACCCGCTGGGCCTCGCCGCCGGAGAGCTCCTTGGGCCACGCCTTCTCGCGGCCCGAGAGTCCGACCTCGGCGAGCACGTCGAGGGCCCGCTGGTCGGCGTCCGGTCCGTGCAGGCCGAGGGTGACGTTGCGCAGCACCCGCTGCCACGGCAGCAGACGGTCAGCCTGGAACACGATCGCGCGCTTCGCCGGGACCTCCACCCGCCCGCCGTCGGGCCGGTCCAGCCCGGCCAGCAACCTGAGGAGGGTGCTCTTGCCGCAGCCGGAGGGGCCCAGCAGGACCACCAGTTCCTCGTCGGCGATGGTGAGGTCCAGGTCGTCGAGGACGACTCGGTCACCGAACCGGCGGACGACCTTCTCGACAATGGCTCCGGTCTGCCGGCGGGGCTGTGTGCTGTGCGTAGCAACCGTGGTGCTCATGCTGCCTCATAACTGGGGCGCCACCGCAGCAGCACCCGCTCGAGAACCCGGACGAACTGGTCGGCGAGCAGACCGAGGAGCGAGTAGATCACCAGCCCCACGAAGACCTGGTTGGTCTGGAGGTAGGTCTGCCCTTGAGTGATGAGGAAGCCGAGACCCTTGTCGGCGTTGACCGTCTCGGCGGCGACGAGGCCCAGAACGCTGTACGCGAGAGAGAACCGGAGGCCGACCAGAAAGCCCGGCAGGGCCCCGGGTACCAGCACCCGCGTCACCAGGCGCCTGGTGCCCGCGCCCGTCGTCCGCGCCATCTCGATCAGACGCTGGTCGACACCCCGGATCGCGGCGAACAGGTTGAGATACATCGGGACGCCGGCACCGAACGAGATCAGCAGCACCTTCGTGAGCTCGTCGATGCCGAACCACACGATCATCAGCGGCAGCACCGCCAGCAGCGGGATCGTGTTCAGCACCTGCACGACGCCGTTGAACAGATACTCGCCGCTGCGCAGCAGACCACCGAGCACCCCGGTCACGATGCCCACCGTCAGACCGATCGCGAGACCGATGCCGGCCCGTTGCAGCGAGACGGCCAAGTCCGGCCCGAGGACGCCCTGCTGCCACAGGTCAACAGCGGACTTCACGATGGAGGTCGGTGCCGGAGCGTAGGTCTTCGCCAGCACTCCGGCCCTGGCGAGGACCTCCCAGGCGATGAGGACCACGAACGGAGTCGTGTAGATCCCCAACGGCCAGCGCAGGCGCTCGCGGAGTGCGCGGAGCAGGGTCTGGCGGCGGGCGTCGCGCGGCAGGAAGACCTCACGCCCCGGCGCACTCGTCGTCTCGGCAGCCGCCGAGCCGACGGCCGGCCTCTCGAGGCTGACCTCGGTCATCAGGCAGCCACCTCCAGCACTTTGCTGTAGTGCGAGGCGTCACCGACGAGTTGCTCGCTGCGGCGGCCGTCGACGCCGACCGGCACATCTCCCGCGACCGTCACACGGTTGAGGCGCCGCGGGTGGTCGTCGTAGTTGTCCACCGCGTAGTGCTGGGTGATCCGGTTGTCGAAGATCAACAGCTGGTCGGGAGCCCAGGTCCAGCGCAGGATGTTCTCCGGGCGGGTCACGTACGACTGGAGGATGCGCAGCAGATCGGCCGACTCACTGCTCGACAGGCCGACGATCCGCTTGGCGAACCCGCCGATGAACAGCCCGCGTTCGCCCGTCAGCGGATGCACCCGCACGAGAGGGTGCTCTGTCTCGTACGGCGTCGAGACGAAGACCCGGTCGTATTCCTTCCGCTGTGCCGTCGTGCCCTGAGGGCGCGCGTAGTCGTACTGGTTGGTGTGCACGACGCGCAGCGAGTCCGCGAGAGCGCGGAGCGGCTCAGGCAGGTCGCGGTAGGCCGCGGCAGCGTTCGCGATGAGCGTCTCGCCGCCGTAGGGCGTGGTCACGATGGACCGGAGCGTGGTGAGCTGCGGTGGGTTGACCACGAAGGTGACGTCCGTGTGCCATTCGTTCGCCTTGGACGTCTCGCTGTCCACGGCGAGCACGTTCGTCGTACCGTCGGCGGCCGGCACGTTCGGGTGGGCGGTTGTCAGGTCGCCGAACCACCCGGCGACACGCTCCTGACTGGCGTTGTCGAGGTTCACGTTGTCGAACACGATCGCCTTGTGCTCGTTGAGGGCATGACGGAGCGTCGTGATCGTCGAGGGGTCGGGGGACGCCGTGAAGTCGACGCCCCCGATGACCGCGCCGATGCGGCCCGTGAGCTTGCGGACGGACGGAGGCATGAGGAGGTCCCTCTCAAGGAATGGGGCGCACTGCCGGGTGTTGAGAGTCGGAGTGAACGGGTGGTGGACAGCGATGAACGGCCACGAAGCCAGTACTCGGTCCGGTCGCGATGCGAGGGCCCGACGACGACGCGAGGAGTGCCGGACGAACTTCAAGCTGTGTGGTGTGGACGTCGTGCGACCGCACCGGTCAGCGCGCGCTGTCCGGGGTTTCTTGCGGAAATCCCGCCAGGCCCGCGCCACTTGCACGACAGGCCGTTGGCCCGTAGCTGACGGCACGTCCCCTCGCCGACCTCGAGCTGCGACGCACGTACTTCTCCCCAGGGGGAGAGCAGGAGCGGGGGAAGAAGGCGATCATGCGGTCGATACCGCGGTTCCTCGGGGAGACACCGCTGAGGCGGCGGCTTAGCACCGCCCCTTCCGGAGGTAGGCCTTCGGCGCACACCGGCCGCTACCGAGGGTCTCTTCGCGGATCAGCGACACACTTTCCGGATCAACGACAACAGAACGCGCTGGAGACGTGCGCCAGGTCGATGTGGCGCCTCCGAGTCAAATCCACGCGCGGGGTCATGGAACGTGAGTTGAGCAGACGCCCACCGCGTCGGTCAATAAGTTCCGGACAGGTTTCACATTGCGGATACCTGGAACTTCTCCGCCCCTTGGCCGGAGAGACAGACCGGTGGCACGACGACGGGGGCATTCACGACGCTGTAAGCGGGCCTGCCCTGCTGCGGTCACACCGCAGCATTTCACTCGTATGAACAGTCAGCCGTCGCGCCGCACCGCTCGGGCAGGATGTCTCCGTGCTCATCGTCATCGGCGGTCTGCCCGGCACCGGCAAGACCACGCTCGCCCGGCTCCTCGCCGCGTGGCTCGGCGCGGTCCACGTGCGCGTGGACACGATCGAGCAGGCCATCGTCCGCTCCGGCCTGGCGCGGCACCCCGTCGGGCCGGCTGGATACGTCGTCGGATACGCCCTGACCAAGGAGTATCCCCATGCACCTGGAACCGCGCCCAGGAACCGCCGGGCCGAGCCCGCACTTCCGCGAACTGAAGGATGCCGTGCGCGCCCTGCTCGGCCTGGACAACGACACCGCCGTCATAATCCGCCAACTCACCTGCAGCGAACCCGGCTACCCACCGCTGGAAACCGTCGTCGCCGTGCTGCCCATGGACGGCGAGGCCCACCGCTGGACACTCCACCGCGCCGCCGACCAGATCACCGAGAACGACCTAAGGGCGACCCTGCTCCACCACGGACCGAGCTGACCGGAACAACCGAACGGCTTCCTCGGCTATGGGGCATCGCGCAGGTGAACCTGCGCACCATCCGGACAGTCCCGACGTCCGCGCCGGCGACCAACAACAGACAGACCAACTCTCTGAACAGCCATTTTACGGAAGCCCTTTCGCCTGACAGAAGCCGCCTTGCCGAGTGGCCGCAAGCGTCACGACCCTGAGTCCAACCACGGCACGCGGGGCGACGGCGCCCCGCTCTCAGGGACAGGAACGCCATGCCTCACACCACCGCCTTCGCCAGGAACCAGTGGTACAGCTAGCGCACCTTTCTGACCTGCGCTTGTGTGGGGCGATGAGGCTGTGACCTGCTAGGACGGGTTGCAGAGGCGAGCGGAGGCAGTCAGAGGAAAACGCTCCGGTTCGACCCCGGTTCGACCCGGGTCGCTCAGAGACAGTCAGAGGCAACGTTCTCTCCAACTGGGCTCTGAGGGACCTGAGTTGGCCGGTGTGGATCAAGGGTGGACCACTCTGGCGGGGCTCTGTTTCGACCTCGGTCGAGCTGCGATGGGGACGTCTGCCTCCGCTCGGGGCCAGCCGTACGCGGCCTTCCAGGATTGCCGTCCTGGACGCCTTGGCCGGCACCGAGTGGAGGTCGGTTCCGGATGCCACCCGTGGTTTTAGCGGGCCTGGGTGGCGTCCACGTCTTTGCGAGACGACCCCACCGTGCCAGAAAGCATCCACCAGCCACTCCCCCAACGACACATCACCCACCTCCGCGGCCCACTGGGACTTTCCCGGTTGCCGTCGGCTGCCGCCGATCTGATCCTGCTCGGCGACCTCACCGGCCGCTACGCCACCGGCAGTTACAGCCGACTCGCCTTCGACGGCCGGACCGTGATCCCGCGCGGGGACCGCCAGGGCGCGGCCGAGCACGGACACCGGATCACTGCGGCCATCGCCTGCCACGTCGCCCGCGCCGGCGGCAGCATCGACCAGCTCACCCAACTCCTGCTGCACCCCGAGCACGAGGGCGGTCGGCACGCCCGACACATTGCGCTGCGCTCCGGGCAATCCCGCGCCCTGGACTACGTCCGCCGGGTGTGGGCCAGCGCGACGGAAGCGATCAGCACCACTACGGCGCTGGACTCCCGGCACCACGCATACGAGGTTCTCGCGGGCCTCCGCGACCGGATCGAGACCACCGCCTGGCGCGGGGAGCGGGGACGGACCGCGCTCCGCGTACTGCGGGCGCACCTGAACTTCGCCGAGATTGCGGGCGGTCCCCTGCACCACGCCAGTGAGCGGCAGACCGCCGAGGAAGCGGGCATCTCCCGCACGACACTGCGGGCGGTCTACGACACCGTCCTCAAGCCCCAGGGCTGGCTGCGCCGTCTGCGGGTCGGCCACGGTCGCGAGGGCTCGACCTGGTCCCTGGGCGACGGCAGCACCCTCAGCCACGGTGCCCCTGTTCTGCTGTCTCGTTTCCAGACCACTCAATACCCCCCCGACCCGGCACTTGGGGAGTGGACCACCCCTGAGACGGTCACGGTGGCCGACATCGACTCCACCATCCTCGGCCGGCTCATGGGCCACGACGCCTTCGCCCACCACGGCCTCGGCAGCGCCGCCCTCATGCTCCTCAGCGCGCTGCACCAACGCCCCGCCCAAACGGTCAGTGAACTCGTCGGCACCTCCTCCGTCTCCCGCGCGACCACCTACCGGACCCTGCAACGCCTCACCGACCACGCCCTCGTCCACCGCACCGGCGAGACGTGGACCCTCGCACCCCAGGCGCTGGAGGGCATCGGCACCAGCCGTCCTGCGGCTGACACCGGCCCGGACCCAGCTCCGGCACAGGGCTGGGACAAGGTCGCCGAAAATCACGGCACCACCGGCATCGCAGTCCGACGGCAAGCCCTGCACGCAGCCGAGCGCGCCGCCTACCGGGAGGTGCTGGAGCGGCGCGCCGAACACCGCAGCAGGGCCGTCGTGATCGAACGCGACGGGCACCAAGTCCTGATCCCGGCACCCCGTCCCGACGAGATCCCGCCCGCGTGGCAAGCCCCGAACGGACACGTCCTCGACCCAGCCACCGGACGCCCCTTCGCCGAGTGGCGGGTCGCCACCGATGGACGACTGATCCTCATCACCCCTTCCGACCAGCGCACCTATGACGAGCTGGCCGCCGCCCATGCCGAAGCCCTCAGTGAATGGGAGTCCGCCGCATGAACCAACAACCTCCACCTGCAGATGCCAAGAACGAAGAAGTCACCGCCCGGGCCCTGCGTGAGCAGTACGAGTCAGGTGCCACCGTCGCCGAACTCGTCGCCACCAGCGGGCTGTCCTACGGCACAGTCCTCAACCGCCTGCGCGAGGCCGGAACCGTGATGCGCACCTCGTGGCAGACCCGCAGGATGCGCGACGGGCAGGCCCGCCGCAAACTCGCCGCCCACCTGCGCCGCCTCTACGAGCAACACGGCGCGACCCTCACAGAGCTGGCCGCAGCGGGGTCGGTGACGCGTCGCGCCGCGGGGCGGCTGCTGATCGAGGCCGGGGGCACGCCCCGCACCACCCAGCAGACACTCCGCATCCGCTCCGCAACCGATGCCATAGCGCGTAAGAAGCTGGCGGTGTCCCTGCGGGCGCGGTATGAAGCCGGCGCCTCAGTACCCTAGCTGGCCACAGAGTGCAGTTACTCGGTCGCCACCGTCTACCGGCTCCTGCACGAGGCCAACACCCACATGCGGCCCCGGCACGACCACGGCCCCGCTCGCACCCGCGGGAAGCGGTCATGAACGGCCCGGACTGGCCCCTCGCCTGTCACGCCGTGCGTGCCGGTCAGCTGCCGACTCGCCAGCAGTGCCATCCCCGTTGTCGCCGCACGGCACGCGCTCCTCCTTCAGACCACTGCACACGTGCGCCACCACCAACCACACCAGACAACACCCCTTCCACTCCCCGGAGATTGAACCCACGTGAACGAAAACACTCGCCACAAAACCCTGGTCGCGGCCACCGACCGCGCCTGGGACGCCTTCGTGATCGTCGTCGGCATGCTCAAGGGCGGCACCGGCAAGACCACCTCCGCCTGGTTCATCGCCCTCTACTACGCCGTCGTCCTGGGACTGCCCACGCTATTGCTGGACGCCGATGCCAGCAGCCAGTCCGCCTACGACTGGTTCAAGGTTGCCCAGGCCGCCGGCTTTGCGATCCCCGAGAACCTGGTGGTCGAGCGGTACCCGTTCGACGACATCGCCGAGTACCTCCGCGACAAGCGCGCCGAGTTCGGCGCGATCGTGGTCGATGCCGGTGGCGGCAGCGCGAAGCTGTTCCACGAGGCTGTTACCGAGGCGAACCGGCTGATCGTGCCGGTCGCCCCCACCAAGATCGAACGCCGCAAGCTCGTCGCCACCTTCGACGAAGCCGAACGCGCCGCCACCCGCAACGAACGCGACGTCACCGCCCACGTGGTCCTGGTGAAGGCCGACGACCGCACCAGCCTGCCCCGCACCGCGAAGGACAAGCTGCTCCGTCCCACCCAGGGCGAGGGCATCGGCCCGGGCCGCGACGAGCCGTTCCCGCTCGCCGAAACCGTCATCCACTCCTGGGTGCACTACATGGAGGCCTTCGGCGAGATCCCCACCGAACTCAGCGAGTACGCCGCACTGATGAAGGAACTCACGGCATGAGCGAGCGTATGAAGCCCCCAGCCCGTCGTACCGGTCGCACTCTGGGGGGCGCGGTCAAGAAGACGACCTCTCCTCCCTCTCCGCCTGCCGCCGAGCTCACCCCCGAGCAGTTCGCTGCTGACCGTGCGGCCGCCCAGCGCGATGGCAGTCCCACGGCGGACGACCCGCAGTCTCCACCGGCTCCTTATGCCGTTCCCGACCACGAGGGGTCGGTGCAGAGCGGGAACGAGACGACGCCCAGGGCGCCGCAGGCGTCCGCGGCACCGTCCCCCCACCGCTCCGATGAGGCTCCGACGAGCGCCCCGGTGCAAGAGCCGACCGCCCATCAGGCATCTGGTCCGGCCGTGGTCACGCACGTTGCGCAGCTGGAATCCGATGGGCAGGTCCCGGCTGCCGAGCCTGCCCCACCTGCGGTCCAGCCCACGCAGTCGGCCGAACCTGTTGCCCATCACGGGCCGCCACCTGTGACATCCGCGGCTGCTGATGGGGATCCGGCCGCCGAGGTAGCGGTTCGCACGGCCGTTCCCCCGATGGCAGGCGGTACCGCGTTCCCGGTGCGGACCGAGGGTCCGGGAGCTCACCAGGAAAAGGACACTCGATCGCACGAGGCGCCCAGCGAGGGGACACCGTACGCACACGGTCCCGGCCGTCCCAAGGACATTCCCGAGGTCGCCGCCGTTCTCAACCAACGCATCATCGCGCGCGAGAGCCTCGACTCGTCCGTACCGGCCGTGCTGAAACTGAAAAAGCGGATCAAACGCTTCGCACTGGACAACGAAATCGATCACCTGCCCATCGGCGACATCGTCTCAGTCGCACTGGACGAGTGGCTCACCGCCCGCGGCTTCTGAACACGACCGCAGCACACAAGGCGGCCGCACCCACGCCAGGGCGCGGCCGCCCCTCCTGCCGACTATTCCAATAGCCCAATAGGCGGGTAACTATCCGCCTAGAAGGACCAACCGGAGCCGCTCTCGTGCCTGATCACTCCCGTCACGCCCGCCTACTGCGTGAAGTCGCCGACGCACTCGACACCGAGTACCAGCCAACCGACGACGCCCTCACGCCCCACCCGGACACGCTGGACATCATCAGCAACCGGCATACCAAACGCGGACAACTCAACTACGCCGTCCCCGAGGTCCTCCAGCTCCAGCGACGCATCCGCCGCTACCACGCCGACACCGACATACCCCACGGCGACATCGTCGCCCTCGCCCTCGACACCTGGCTCCACGCCAAGGGATACCCACGGGATCCCGAACCCTCTCGTGCATGACCGGCGTCCTTCAAGTCGGCGGCTGCAAAGCACCTTTGCACCATTCATTCCGGCCTACTTGCGCCGTTGCTGCCCATGTTCCGATTCTCGAAGTGCACCCACAAGGCGTGTCACCGTCGCGGGGTTTCAACCTCATGCGACACAGCACTTGACTCCCACCACAAATCGGGAACGCTCGTACGAATTTAATGCCGCCTCCGGGAGCGTCGAGTTACCTGACTAAATATGACGGCTGCATGTTTGGCGGGAATGCGTCTCTGTCTCCGACTCCTGGACACTCGTAGCCTTGATGGGATCTTGCGGTCTTGCCGTGACTTAAGTTCACCGTTCGGGGGATTCAATGGGAGATCAGCTGTCGCTAGCGACAGTGGCCACGTCAGCCATGCCACAGATATTCACGTTTCTCTTCGGCCGCCTCGGCGCTGTGCTCGACCGCCGTAGCGGAAACGTCACCACGGCCGCGACCGAGCCGACGACCTGCCCAGTCCTGGTAGAACCCGAAGCTCATCTGGTCATCCACGACGAAGAACTGACTGAGCAGCGGGTTCGCCGACTGGAAGCAGTGGCCCGGGAATTGGCCGTCTACCACCGCAACCCCGCCCTGATTCGACTCGATGACGAGCACCTGCTGAAAGCGATGAGTGAACTGCGCGACGACCTGGAGACAATCTACGGGCAGTCCCTGTCCTTCATGGGCGAGCGGCGTTCCATGCCGGGCGTGACGGTGAGGCAGAGCGTTGACGAGATCGAGGCAGACGGGGTGGCCCGAGCAGTCAGGGCGGGACGGGTAACCGCCGAGGCGTCAGCCGACATCGAACAGCGGGCCAAGGTTGTACGCCGAGGCGGCGAGATCACTGCACTCGAAATCGACGGCACGCTCGGATAGCTCTCGCAGTCCGAGTGGGATTCCGGGCGGCACACCACGGGAGCATACGTGAATGATCATCCGGATTACGGTCTGAGACTCCCTCAGGAAAACGGCCATCACTCCGAGGAGCAAAGCTGGGGCGGGGTCGAAGATGTTAAGTCCGCGAATGCATCGCATGCATCCGATGCGGATCCCGCGGGCCTGGTTGCGGCGCTGGATGACGAGTTACAGAAGCGCTTCACCGCCCTTCTGGATACCGAGGCAGTCACCCGCCTTCGACAGATGGCCCTGCTAAACCTGGGCGAAATGAATGCCCTCAAAGTCAACGCGAGTTTCGAAAATCCGCTTGACCACAGCGAGTTCTCGGACATCTACCTTGATGCACTTCGTTCTGTGTACGTGCACCCTGAGGGACTTGATTCGTTTGATGAGACTTATCAGTGGTGGAAAAACCCCGGTTCTGTGGTGGTCCTCGCACAGAGACCGGGAACTGGGCGCACAACCACCGCGAGTGCGCTCCTCGCAGAGCTTCGTCATGAATTCCCGGACGTACGGGTGGGGCCGCTCGGCTATGGCGGCGGTCTAGAGTTCCCCCTGCGTCGCCTGCCGCAGGTGGAGAACCGCGGCTACCTGCTCGAACTCCCGCCCGACGAAGAGGGATTCGAAATTATCGACACGTTCGGTGCGACGATCGAGCGTTTGCAGTACACCCTGAAGCGCCGCCGCGCCCGGCTCGTGGTGCTGACCACCCCGGAGCAGTGGCGTCGAGTAGGCAGCGGGGCCCCTGAGGGAATCAGACCCGTCCTGGGGGTTCCTTCGCCGCTCGAAATCGCCCGCAAGTGGTTGGGAGCTGAGGCACCCGATCTGTCTGTCGATGCGTGGTTGACCGATGACGACATCATCGCCTTGCTGGACGGGCAGCCACCGGTGGAAGCTCTGGAGATCGTCAGTCTCATTCTGGACGCGCACCGTGCCAGCGACGGCCACTTGCCCAACCTGGAAGCGCTAGCGCGTAAGCGGAAAAGGGGCAGCGAGACGCCATTCGACCGACAGGTCCTCAGCGTCATCGCGGCACGGAACAATTGGCGTCCGCAACTCCTGGCTTGGCACAAGGAGCCGGGTCGTACCAGCTTCCAGCGCAACTTCCTGCTGGCCTGCGCCACCTTGCGCGGAGCATCCGTCGCACACATCTACGCCAGTACGGCCGACTTGGCATCCGTACTCGGGGACAGCGATCCCTCCCTGAAGGGGCAGCAGGACCCCGGCGTCATTGAAATGGTCGACTCCATCGAAGCCGAACTGCAGGCCGACGACACCGTCGCCTTCAACCGGCCCGAATGGGATGACGCGGCACTGGAGTACTTCTGGGTCGACAGGCCCCTGTCACGGGTGAAGTTCCTGGAGTGGCTGGCCTACGCCCCCTTGAAGAAGCCAAAGGCCGCGCTGGAAAAGCTCCCCGACGCAGAACGGCAGGCGATGGCTGAGCGCATCGGCAGCTTCACCCTGCGGTGGGCAGTACATCACCGCCGGCAAGAACCCCTGCGCGAGTTGGTTCGGCGCTGGCACAAAACCCCGCTCTGGACGACGGCCGTGCAACTCCTCACGTCAGCCTGCTTGCAGACAGCCAGCGCCTCGTACATCCACGAAATGCTGCTGCAGTGGGCCAAGACCGACAACGCCGCCCAACAATTGGCCACCGTGGAGGTGTGCGCCGGAGAGTTCGGCGTCCTCTACACCGGCAAGGCACTACGGCGTCTGGTGCACGCGGCCGGCTCGGAAGATCCGGAAGTGCGCCAAGCCATCCAAGAGGCCGTGCACGGCCTGTGGAACGATCCCAGCGCGCGGCGGATTCTCTTCGGCTACGTGATCGACTGGTGCCGAGTTGGCGGGCCCCGGCTGGAAGCCGGGCAGGAAGCCTTCAGGGCGCTGGCCGAGTCGACGCACTCCGATGCTCCTACGCTCCCAGCCCTCCTGCCCCACAGCGATGAGGCGGAATTCTCAGCTCCCGTCGCCGATCTCATCGTCGGCTGGCGTGCCCTCCTTCAAGGTACCGAGGGCTTCGACCAGGACGGCCAGGCATCGGCGGTCGTGCGGTTGTGGTTGGATGCGGCGCTCAGCCACCCACATGTACATGCGGATGTGTTGAAGGTCTTCAGCGCGGCGGTGAAGAGTACTGATTCGGCCGGAACGTCGGGCGAGAGCCCGCGCGACCGGCTTCGGGCAATCGCACGGGATTGGGTCAAGGCCGCCGCGTTCGAGCAATCGGCAGGCCGCATCGAGCTACCCTCCGCCTGGCTGGCCCACCGCGCTGTGTACACCGAGCTCACGCAGCTGCTCGACGACGGCATCATCGAGACCTTCCAACAGACTCTGGCTCAGGCCGGCAGCGGGGAAGAATCCGCATGAAGCGACGCAGCACGCGCCGCAACGACACTTCCGAGTCGGCCAGCCAGACGTGGACATCCCTACTTCTACGACCGGCCGAAGAGCCGTGATGCAGGCCTGTCATTCGATGCGGCCATCCGTGTCGAATGGCGTCACTCACCACATGGTCCGACCAACCCGGACGCTCGCCAGACAGCGAGCCGCGCCGCACGGCTCCTGGTGGAAAAGCAGCTGGCCAGCGAATCGGTGCTCCGGGTCGCAGCCGCCGAACAAGAACTCTCAGTGGCACTACACGACCAACTGCCCCTCCACCGTGACAGCGTTGAACTACTCAGCGTCAGCGTGACCTTGCGCGTCGACGACGACGCAGTGGAGGGCGCTCGCCTCATGGAACGCGCTCGGCATGAGTTCGAACTCGACGAGATGGACCGCCGTCAGGCTCGTGCACGCGTGGAGTTCCTCCGCAACGAGCTCCTCGCGGACCCGTCCGCAGCACGCCTGTACACGCTCGTCCAGCACTCTCCCCGGCTGGGTGGCCCAGCCGACGGAAGCGATCCCGAAGAGCTTGTCCGGCAAATCCATCAGTGGCACCCCGATTCTCGCTGGGTGCTCGTCGCCCGCACGCTGCACACGTTCATCGACAAACTCACTGAAGACAACACACGCGACCTCCTGAAAATCCTCCGCAGCGCGATGACCACGCTCGGCCACCAGCAACTCGCCGAGAAGATCTCCGCCGCCGAGGAAGCGGAGTGAGCCTGAACCTGCTGCGCTGGCTACTCGCCCCGCGCACCAGCCTGCTCGCCCGCCGCATCCTCAGAACCGGACATCACGAGATCTCCCCGGACACCGCGTGGCGAATGGCCAGGCTGCAGCTGCATCCCGACGAGGTCCCCTATCGCAATCACGGCCATAGCCCTCCATCCTGACCTCCGTCAGCCGAGAACGCGGGCACACCTACGACGCGGGCAGGTTCATCGTGTCGGCAGCCACGAGTCCAGAACGTCGTGGATGACCCATCCTCTCTCTGCGAGCGCCTCGACGTGCGGCGCAGCACGCTCCCTCAAGGCGGCCGGGTGTGTCAACTTAACGGCTGATCTTGGTTGTTGAGGTTCAGTTGTTGGCCGGGGTGAGCCGGCCTTCGAAGGCGATCTGGAAGGCGTTCAGGGGTGCCTTCCAGCGCATGGTCCACCTCTTGCGGCCCTTGCCGGTCGGGTCGAGGCTCATCAGCGCCATGTAGATGCATTTGAGGGCGGCGGCCTCGTTGGGGAAGTGGCCGCGAGCGCGAACGGCTTTGCGTATCCGCGCGTTGACACTCTCGATCGCGTTCGTGCTGCAGATGACCTTGCGGATCTCGACGTCGAAGGAGAGGAAGGGTACGAACTCGGCCCAGGCGTCCGACCACAGCTTCACGATCGCCGGATACTTCCGGCCCCATGCCTCTTGGAACTCCAGGAACCGCTCCGTCGCCGCGTCCTCGCTGGGAGCGGTGTAGACGGGCCTGAGTGCTTTGGCGACCTTGTCCCAGTCCTGGCGGGCTGCGTAACGGAAGCTGTTCCGCAGCAGGTGGACGACACATGTTTGAACAATCGTGCGAGGCCAGACGGTCTCCACCGCCTCGGGCAGGCCCTTGAGACCGTCGCAGACCAGCATCAGCACGTCGTCCAGGCCGCGGTTCTTCAGCTCGGTGAAGACGTGCAGCCAGTACTTCGCGCCCTCGCCGCCGTCCCCGGCCCAGATGCCAAGGATGTCGCGGGTGCCCTCGGCCGTGACGGCCATGACAACGTAGATCGGCCTGTTCGCGACCTGGCCATCCCGGATCTTGACGTTGATGGCATCCACGAACAGGACCGGATAGACGCGGCGGTTTCTATCAGTGGTTGCGAATCACCTGGTCAATGGGCCTATGAGGCATTCTCGCATGACCTCGGCGGGGGTCCTGTCGCCAAGGACGAGTCGGGGGCGCCGGTTGAGCTGATGCGCGACTTCGCGGAGGTCTCGTGCGGTGTGGACGGACAGGTTGGTGCCCTTGGGAAAGTACTGCCGCAGCAGGCCGTTGGTGTTCTCGTTCGTGCCGCGCTGCCAGGGCGAGTGCGGGTCGCAGAAGTAGATCCGGAACCCGGTCAGCGCCTCGATGTCCTCGTGCAGGGTCAGCTCACGGCCCTGATCCCAGGTCAGCGTCCGCCGCAGCTGGGGCGGGATGTGCGCGGTCTGCGTGATGAGCGCGTTGCGGACCTGCGGGGCCTTCCAGCCGTGCGGCAGGTGGATCAGGTGCACGTAGCGGGTCGTGCGCTCGACGAGGGTGCCGATCGCGGAGCCCTGGCCGCGGCCGATGATCAGGTCCCCTTCCCAATGCCCGGGAACCGTACGGTCGTTGACCTCGATAGGCCGCTCGTGGATGAGCGTCATGTTCTTGATCTTGTTCAGTGTGGGGACACCACGGCGCTGCTTCTTGCGGCGGGTGCGGCCGGTGCGGAGCTTGGCCTCGCGGCGGCCGAGGAGGCCGGCGAACTGGGCCCGGTAGATCGTCTCCGGACAGGCCCGCATCGTCACGTCATTCGCGTACTCGCGGGCCAGGTAACGCGCGATCTGCTGCGGCGACCACTTCTCGGTGAGCTTCTCGCGCACGAGCGTGCGCAGCGGCTCGCTGCCGCGGATCTTCTCCTCCTTGGGACGGCGGCGCCGCAGTAGGGACTGGTTGTGGGCCCACCAGGGGTGGTAGCTGCCGTCCGGCTTCGCGTTGCGCTTGATCTCACGGTAGACGGTCTGAAAGCTCTTCCCGATCGACGCGGCGATCTCCTTGACGGTCTGCTTGGCCTGGAGTCCGTCGGCGATGGCGATGCGGTCGTTCTGGGTCAGGAAGCGCGGCGATATCGGGCCGGTGTCGGGGACGATCATGCTTCCAGCTTCGATGAACCAGTTCGAACCACAGCTGGCGGAGACCCCCACCACCCGGGCCGCCGCCGCACCCTTGTAGCCCTCCCTGAGCAACTCGAAGTACCGCTTCTTCACCGAACTCGGCATCTTGTTGGGGGCGTACTTCGGCATCCGAACGCTCTCCTTCCGGGCGTTCGCAATCACCGATAGAACTCAAGCGCGGTCCAGCGGCCGGTTCTGCCATTCGGCCATGCCCTCCATCACCTTGTCGGTGATCGTGGAGATGGTCTGCTTGGACACCTCGGCCCCATACACCTCGGCCAGATGTGCGGAGATCTCTCCGTGCGTGAGTCCCTTCGCGGACAGCGACAGCACCATCTCGTCCACCCCGGTCAGCCGGCGCTGCCGCTTCTTGACGATCTGCGGCTCGAAGGTCCCGGCCACGTCCCGGGGCACCTTGACCTCGACCGGGCCGACATCGGTCAGCACTGTCTTGGCGCGGGTGCCGTTGCGACTATTGCCGTTGTTCTTCCCGGCCGGATCGTGCTTCTCATAGCCGACGTGATCGGTGATCTCGCCTTCCAGGGCGGACTCCAGCACCCGCTTGGTCAGCTGCTGCAACAGCCCACCCTCACCGGTCAGTTGCAGGCCCTCACCGCGGGCCCGGTCAACCAGCATCGCGATCAACTGCTCGTCCGACGTGGCCGCACCGACCGACTCGACTGCAGGCTCTTGCTCGATCGTCATCTCACTCACTTGGCGTCTCCATGATCAACAGATCCGCCGTTGATTAGACACTCCCAACAGTCACGGTAGGCACCGTTGCAGTACTAGTACTGCAACCGCATCTGGGGGTTGTGGCCTCGGCGTTTGTAGTGGGAGCGGCGGACTCGGGCCTGGCTGCGTCTGCGGAAGCGTGACCAGCGCAGGTGGTGTTCGTTGGTGTGGTGGTGGGGCGTGATGGCGAGGTGCCCGATCAACCGGCGGATCTCCGGGACGCTGAGGGGTATGAGGTCTTGCTCGTCGTCTGCGCCGCCCCTTTTGTGGCTTCTTGGGCGCGGACTGCGGTCAGGTAGGCGAGCGCGGCCATCGACAGGGTGATGTGCCGGTACCAGGCCCGATAACGCCGGACCTGGTAGTGGTCCAGGCCGCACTCGCCCTTGTTTGAAGCACTCCTCCACCGCCCACCTCGCTGCGGCGACTTTGACCAGGTCTTTGAGTCGGGAGGAAGCGGTCCGTAGCAGGCGTAGTAGGCGATCTCGGTGGGGTCGCTGACAATCGCGGGTGCGTCCGGGCAGGCCGGTGAAGGCCGCAGGACGGCGAGCGTGCATGCTGGAGGTCTCCGCAGCTCGAAGCGGTGAGGAGCGGGCGGCCGGCCCTTTGCCGATGCGCGGGCCGCCCGGTGGGCCCCGTCCCGCGGGTTGGGACGGGGCCCGTGCCACGGGGCAGGGGGCCAGGCGCCGGGCCGTCAGGCCAGGGCTCCGATGGCGGCCAGGAGCAGGAGGACCAGGGCCGCCAGGGACAGGGTCGACCGCGTCAGGCGGCGAGCTCGTGCGCGGTCGGCGCCGGACTCATGACGGTGTCGGGGCTTAGAGAGAGAGCGACAGCGCACGGCCATCAAGCCCAGCCCCTTCGGCGGTAGCGCAGGCACTACCGGTGGCCGTTCGCGGGCATCACGCGCAGTTGGAGCATGGCGGCGAAACGTGCTTCCGGGTTGTCCAGGTCGATGCCACCGACCTCGGCGAGCCGGTGCAGACGGTAGCGGAACGTGTTCGGGTGGACGTGCACGGCCGCCGCGGCCGCGCTGATGTCCCCGAATGCGTCCAGCCAGGCACGCAGGGTTTCGATGAGGTTGGCCCGGCGTTGCTCGTCATACGCGGCCAGCCGCGCGATGGGGCCGGTGAACTCGTCGCCACGGGCCGCCACGATGTCGCGCAGTTCGCACAGCAGCGCCTCGACATGCACGTCGGCCAGCCGCGCCACCCGCCGCTCGGCCCCCTCGACACGTAGCGCCCGCAGAGCGAGGTCGGCACCGGAGCGCGCACGGGCGAGACCGCCGGCATCCTCACCGGTCGGACCGATGCCGATCACCGCTCCGGTCCGCGCTCCGACCCGGTCGAGGAAGTCGGCTGCTATGCGCACGGCCCGTTCCTCGCCGGCATCGCGGTCCTGCTGCGCGGGAACGAGCCCGTAGACGGTGTCGCCGAGCAGAGCGGCGGCGCTGTGCGGATGCACGACGCCGAGGTGCATCGCCAAGGCGTCGGCCAGTCGTTCCCGCTCGGTGGTGAGACTCGCGTCCTCGCCAGCGGACTCACCGGCGTCGGCAGCGTCCCGCAGGCCAAGCGCCATGACCACGAGAGGCCGACCGGCCAGGCCAAGCCTGCTCAGTGCCTCGCGCGCACCGGCCCTGCCTTCGAGGGCGGTGCTCATGAGATCGGCGCGCAGCCTGCGTTCGACGTCGGCGCCGGCCCGCAGCCGCAGCATGTGGAGGGCGACGACCTTGGCCGCATCCCGCAGGGCCGAGGATCGCTGCGGACTGAGCGGCTCGCGGACGGCGGCCCAGATCGAGCCGATCGCCTCGTCGCCCGCTCGCACCGCGACGGCTACGCGCGGCACGGTGGGACCGTCCGCACCGTCCTCCAGGGGCGGGATGTGCACCGGCCCGGCGCTGCGGTAGAGGTCACGGAAGACGCCACGGCTGGTGAGCATGCGGGAGAAACGCTCGGGGACCTGACGGCCGAGAATCGTCTCGATCCGGGAGGCGTCGGCCTTGTCCTGCTGCCCCGAGAAGGCCAGCACCCGTGAGTGCCGATCTTCGATCGTCACGGGTGCGTCGATCAGTGCGGCGATCGCGTTGGCCACGGCGAACAGGTCGCCGGAGAGGGTACCGCCCAGCGTCTCGGGGCCGTCTCCACCGATGTCCCCCTCGGCGAGAACTGCCCGCAGCAGGGCGGTGACCTGGACCCAGGACGCCCCGCGGGCCAGTCCGAGAACGCCGACGCCCGACGCCTCGGCCGCAGCCGCCACCCTGGAGTCCAGCGGTACCGGCGCACGCACGACCAGGGCGACGGCGCGCCGGTGTCCCAGTTCTCCGAGGAGGCGGGCGATCTCGCCCGATTCGCGCAGACCGACGCCGAGCACCAGCGCGTGGGGTGGCGGGGCGGAATCCTCGACGGGGTCGTGGATGACGATGCCGCCGATGTCCTCGGTGTCACGCGCCCCGTTGTGGACGACGTCGAGCAGAGTGCTGCCCAGATGATGCAGGACCCTGGCCAGGCTGCCATGTGCGTGTGCGTTCATGGAATGGTGCCTTCCGAGGGCTACGGCGACGACAGCACCACGCTCGGTGCGCGTTCACAAACCTGCACACATTCTTGGTGCCCGTCCAGGAAATCGTGGTCACACGGCCTGGCCGGGGATCCACTCGATACGGCGAGTGACGCCGTCCAGCTCAGCCTCCAGCGGGTCCACGCCGATGCCCGGACCGGTGGGCACCGTCAGATGGCCCTCACGGACGACAAACGGCTCGGTGATGTCGGTCTTGTAGTAGCGCTCCGAGCCCGAGGTGTCCCCAGGCAGGGTGAAGCCCGGCAGGGCGGCGAGCGCGAGGTTCGCGGCCCTGCCTATGCCCGTCTCCAGCATTCCGCCGCACCAGACCGGCACACCGTGAGCGGCGCAGACGTCGTGGATGCGCCGCGCTTCCAGATAGCCGCCCACCCTGCCGGCCTTGATGTTGACGATCGCGCAGGCACCGAGCCGGATCGCGTCCGCCGCCGCGCTCGCCGACGTGATCGACTCGTCGAGACAGACAGGTGTGCGGATCTGCTGGGCCAGCCGGGCGTGGCCGAGGATGTCGTCCTCGGTCAGCGGCTGCTCTATCAGCAGCAGGTCGTAGCTGTCCAGGCGTGCCAGCTGACGGGCGTCGGCCAGGGTGTACGCGGCGTTCGCGTCGACCTGGAGCAGCAGGTCGTCCCCGAAGCGTTCGCGTACGGCACGCACCGGCGCGACGTCCCAGCCGGGCTCGATCTTGAGCTTGATACGGACGTATCCGGCGTCGAGATATTCGGCGACGCTGTCGATCAGCGCCGGGACGGAGTCCATGATGCCGACCGAGACGCCACACGCCACCCGGTCCTGCACCGCGCCGAGTTCGCGGGCCAACGGGCGTCCCGCCGCCCGCAGTTCGGCGTCCAGGACGCCCATCTCCAGCGCCGCCTTGGCCATCCGGTGGCCCTGGAAGAGGGCCAGCGCGGTGGCGACCGAGCTCGCATCGAGACGGTCCACGCGTGCGAGGGTGGGGATCAGGAAGCGGCGCAGCATGTCGGCGGCGGCGTCGGTGTACTCGGAGGAGTACAGCGGGCTCGCCATCGCCACGCACTCGCCCCATCCCTCGCCTTCGTCGGTGACCACGCGAAGGATCAGTGCTTCGCGACTGGTGGCGGTGCCGAAAGACGTACGGAACGGCGCCACCAGGGGCATCTCGATGTGGCGCAGCTCAACGCCCGTCAGCTTCATCGCTCTTCCTCGCTCTTCATGTCGGACTCCGTCGCACGGGAAGCACCCGGGCGCCGCAGGACGTACCAGCCGCTCCGGTCGAAACCGGTGACACGGGCGCCCTCCGCCATCAAGGTGCCGAGGACCTCACGCAGTGCCGCGCGCCAGTCCTTGGCCGCCCCCGGAGCGGTCAGCCGCAGGCGCTCGATGTCCGGGGGGACCGCGACGAGCAGGGTGGAGGAGGCGAGCGTGCCCGGGGCCGGGGCGCCGCTCGGGTTTCGGTCCAGGGCCACCGCGGCGCCCGCCGCCCGGCAGCTCGCGGCGTCGGCCGGGGTGAAATCGCCGGCGCAGGCCGCGCGGACCGGCTCGCCGACCAGCTGCCACCGCGTCAGCAGGCGGTCGGTGTCGTCGCCGCCGTTGATGGCGTCATGGACGCCGCCGTAGAAGTTGGTCAGATACTCCTCGGGACGGGCCGCGAGTTTGACGATGTTGAAGTAGGCGTTGCGGCGGATCAGGGGGTCGAAGGTCCAGTGGATGGCCGACACGCCCCGCTGCAGGGACCAGGCACGCTGATGCAGTTTGAGGGCGAAGCCCACACTGCGGCCCCGGGCCACGTTGGACACCCCGGCGATGTGGCTGTGCAGGGCCTCGTCGGCCGGCGCGCCGAAGAAGCCGACGCACGCGCCGATCAGTTCGTCGCCGTCGAAGGCTCCGCCGACGTAGTTGCCCGACTTCGCCAGGGCCCGCAGCAGCTCGCCGGTCATCGGTGCGCCGAGGGGGCCGGGCTGCCAGATGACGTTGAACAGGTCGTGCACCGCGTCGAGTTCACGCCCGGACGTCACCTCGCGGAGGTGCGTCTTGGCGGCGGCAGCGGCAGCCGCGGCCTGGGCGGCGGCTTCGTCGGCGGCAGCGCGGATCGCTTCCCTGGTGGGCTGGTCGGGGTCGAGGACCGGCATGACGCTTCCTGCCGGTGGTACGTCGGTCATGAAGGGTCTCCCTCGAGCGGCCGGACGGATCCGGCCAACTGATACGCCCGCCCGCGGGGCGGTGGATCGGCCAGCAGATCGTCCGTCAGGGCGGTCAGCAGCGCGGTGCGGCCGGGCAGTTCGGCGAGGACCACATGCTCGTCGTCGGCGTGCGCTCCGCCGCCCACCGCGCCGAGCCCGTCCAGGGTCGGCGCGCCGACACCCGCGGTGAGGTTCCCGTCGGAGGCTCCCCCGACGGCCGCGCCGACGGGCGTGGCCAGTCCGAGCCGATCCGCCAGGGTGACCGCGCGGGCGAAGAGTTCGGCGGAGGCCATGTGTTCCAGCGGCGGACGGTTGGGGCCGCCGGAGATCTCCAGCCGTGCGCCGCCCGACACCGGCCGCAGCGCATGCATCGCCCGGTCCACCCGCGCCTGCTCGGCCGCGTCGCGCACCCGTACGTCGACGGCGAAGCGCCCGGCTTCGGGAACGGTGTTGGTGGTGGTTCCCGAGGTCAGAACCGTCGGGGTCACACTCGTGCCCCGCCCGGGGTCCGCGAGTGCGCCGACCGCGATGACCTGATGGGCCAGTTCGACGGTGGCGTTGACACCGCGTTCGGGTTCGAGGCCGGCGTGCGCGGCCCGGCCGTGCGCCTCGACCCCGTACAGCGACACACCCTTGCGCGCGGTCTTGAGGGCGCCGCCGTCCGCGGACGCCTCCAGCACCAGCGCCGCGGCACAGCCCGACGCCTCCTCCTCGACCAGCCACCGCGACGTCGGCGACCCCATCTCCTCGTCGCCGGTGACCAGCACGGTGACGCCCGACGGGTCGGACAGGGCCGCGACGGCGTGGAAGGCCATGACCAGCCCGGCCTTCATGTCGAAGCACCCGGGACCGCGTACGACGCCGTTCTCGACCACGAAGGGGTGACGGCCGAGCGAGCCGATCGGCCAGACCGTGTCGTGGTGCCCGAGCAGCAGCACCCGTGAGGGTGCGTCGCCCAGCCTCCACCGCAGATGCGTACGTCCCTCGATCGTGATCCGCTCCGGGCGGATGCCGAGCCGGGCCGTGCCCAGCTCGGTGACCACGTCGGCGCTCTTGGCGACTGCGTCGAGGTTGGCCGTCGGCGACTCGCAGCGCACGAGGGTCTCGAGGTCGGCGATCATCTGCGGCAGGGCCGCCGTCATGTGGCCGACCTGGGAGCGTGCCGTCATTTGGTGGTCACCATGGGTGTGGCGCGTGCACCGTGGTGAAGGTATCGCTCGCCGCTGGCCAGCGTGTAGAAGATCACCGGGCGCCAGGTGCGGGTGTCCTCGTCTCGTACGGCGAAGCGATCACCGGAGGCATCCAGGGGGAACATCTGGTGCTCCTCCACCGGGTCGGTGACCAGATCGGCCAGCGGCCCGGTGAGCGTGATCCGCAGCACCCCCCCACCGTCCCGTTCCAGCACCTCCAGGCGTGCTCCGGCACGCTCGTAGACGCCGACATGGGGTCCGACGTCGACGGTGGACGGATGCGTCGACGGTGCCGGCGTGCGCGGCATGTTGAGGCCGGCCAGCTCGGCGAAGAGCTCCTGGAAGAGGTCCTCGTACAGATCGCGGGCGTTGCCGCCGTTGGTGAGGAGTGTGATGGCGAGTCCCTCGGCCGGCAGCAGACGCAGGAACGCGGACTGGCCGATGGTGTTTCCGTCGTGGCCCAGCACGAGCTGTCCGTCCCAGGTGAAACGGATCCAGCCGAGGCCCCAGGAGTCGCCGAGAGTGTACGGATCGGGCAGTTCGGCGTGCCGGTCGGCCATCTGCGTGGTCGCGGCCTCGCTGAGGAGGCGGCCGCCGTCGGCGGTGCGCCCGCCGTGCAGATGCGCACGGGCGAAGGTCAGCACGTCTGTGGTGGTGGAGGTGATCAGGCCGGCCGGTCCGAGTGAACGGGGCAGGCACCACACCGGTGCCCGCCGCGGCGAACCGTCGTCGTCAAATCCTTCGTGGCCGACGGCCGCCCGGTGCAGCAGCGCCTCCTCGGGCAGGGTCACGGTGCGCCGCAGTCCCAGGCGGGCGAAGACCCGCTCGTTGATCGCCTGGTCCCAGGTGACGCCGGTGATCCTCTCCACGACCCGGCCCATGAGGGAGAAGCCGGAGTTGCAGTACGACCAGGTGGCACCGAGGGGGTGGTTCTGCGGCACGTCCGCGAGGCCCGCGACGTATTTCTCCAGGCAGTCGTCGCCGCGTCCGGTGTCGGTGAAGACGTCGCCGTCGATGCCGCTGGTGTGCGTCAACAGATGCCGCATCGTCACGGCTTTGGTGGTCTCCGGGTCGGCCAGGGTCAGTTCGGGCAGGACGGTGATCAGCGGTGCGTCGAGATCGAGCAGGCCCTCGTCGGCCAGTTGCATGACCAGGGTGGCCGTCCAGACCTTCGACACCGAGCCGATCTGGAAGAGCGAGTCGGTGGTCGCCGCCACCCCTGTCTCCGTGTTGAGCATGCCGTAGGCGGCCTCGACCAGCACGTCGTCCTGAGCGCCGCTCGCGTCCGGTCGGGTCCGCAGGATGCCGAGGGTCGCGCCGGGCACCTGGTGCCGCGCGGCCAGGACGGCGAGCCGTCGCTGCCAGTGCGCGGCGTCGATCGGCGGCCGCCTCCTGCCCTCGCGACTGCCCGCATGGCGCTCCACCCACTCGGCGACACGGCCGTTGAAGTCCAGCAGGTGCGACGGAGGGCCCTCGAGCACGAACAGGTGCGAGCCGCCGGGGTAGAGGACCATCTGGGTCGGTACGTCGCGCTCGCGCAGGGCGGTGTGCCACTGCGCGGCCTGGCCCACCGGGCAGACCAGGTCGTCGGTGCCGTGGAGGATCAGGGTGGGGGTGTGGACCTGGTCGACCCGGGTCAAGGGTGACATGGCGGCGTACCGGTCGGGATCCGCCCAGGGCGGTCCGCCGAATTCGTACGCGGCGAGGAAGTGCCCGTCCTCGGCGGAGCCTGCCATGCTGGTCAGATCGCTGACGATGCCGCCGGCGACGGCCGCGGCGAACCGGTCGTCGTGGCCGGTCAGATAGCAGGTCATGTAGCCGCCGTAGCTGTATCCGGTGACCGCGAGCCGGGCGGGGTCGGCGATGCCTTCGGCGACCAGCGCATCCACCGGCTCCAGGAAGTCCTGCGCGTCGGCTACGCCCCATGCGCCGTTCACGGCGTCGAAGAACTCTTCGCCGTATCCGTCGCTGCCGCGCGGGTTGATCAGCAGTACGTTCCAGCCGCGGGCGGCGAGGAGCTGGTGGTAGAGGTGGACGGGGTCGGCGGCGGCGTTCCACGCGTTGTGCGGGCCGCCGTGGATGTCGAGCAGCAGCGGCCGCGGCGCATCGTCACCGGCCGGCCGGTCGCCGATCAGCCAGCCTTGGACCACGGTGCCGTCGGAGATGGTGAACTCCCGCTCCACGCGCGGGAACAGCTCGACGTCGGACAGGGCTGAGCCGTGCGCGGTACGGACGGTCCATGCCCCCGACGTGAGATCGAGGACGGCGATCTCGCCGAAGGAGGTGGGCGTGGCGAGCACGAGCGCGACCGTGCTGCCGCGGAGCGCCATGCCCGAGACGGTGTGTCCGGCACCGTCGAGCAGCAGGCGGGGCCGGCGCTCCCGCTCCATGCCGTCGAGGTCGACGGCGTACACATGAGTGCAGCCGCGGTCCCGGACGCAGAACACCACCGTACGGCCGTCGCCGGTGAGTTGGGGCAGCGCGCCCGGATAGCCGGGGCCGCCCGGCATGACATTGCGGTCGAGCGACGAGGCGAGGTCCGTGACGCCCGTGCCTGGTTCCCCGTCGATCGGGACGTGCAGCAGCCGTGCGTGGCCCACCGGTTCGTCGAGGTGGCCGACGACCAGCAGCGCGTTGCCGTCCGCCGTCCAGCCGGCGCTCGTGGCCACGCCTTCGGTGGGGCCGACCCGCACGGGTACCGCAGCGTGGTCGTCGACGGCCACGATGTGGGTCGCGGACTGCGCGGTCAGGTCGGCGTTCGGCGCCGTCGCGGCGGTGAAGACCAGCCGCGAACCGTCCGGGGACCAGGCCGGCGGGGAGGCGTACCAGTCCCCGTCGGTGATCTGACGGCAGCGGCCGGTGGTGAGGTCGAGTACGTGCAGATGCCGGCGGACGGTGCCGACCAGGCCTGCTCCGTCGGTCTGGAAGTCGAGGCGGTCGACGACCACCGGCCGGCCCGGCGCGCTCGGCCCGGGCGCGTCCGGGGCGGCCGCGATGTCGACCGGCGCGGTGAAGGCGATGCGGGTGCCGTCGGGGCTCCACACGGGAGCTCCGGCGCCGAGCGGCAGCGAGGTCAGCCGCTCGGCCTCACCGCCGTCGGCCGGCAGGTTCCACAGCTGCGGGGGTCCGTCGCTCGCGCGCAGGAACGCGATCCGCGTGCCGTCCGGTGACCAGCCCGGCGCCTGGTCGCCGCCGCCTCGGGTCAGCTGTCGGGCGTCGCCTCCGGCACGGGGTACCAGCCATAGGTTGTGGACGATCCGGTCGGCGTCCAGGTCGCTGGTGCGCAGCACGTACACGATCCGTTCGCCGTCCGGCGACAGCGCCGGCTGTTCGGGGGTCGCGATTCCTGCCAGGTCCTCCAGGCGCAGGGACCGAGTCATGAAGGGCCTCCTCAGTGATGACATGCGGGTGTGAAGGGGGCAAGAGAGCGGGGCGCGTTCACGTCGCCGTGCCCGACGGCGTCGGCAGACCGGCGGCGAAGTGGCAGGCAGTAAAGTGCGTACGGTCGGCGGCGCCCACGGCGGGGTCGAGAGTCAGGCAGTCGGTGCGGCCGGGCAGCGCCAGCGGCCCCACGGGACAGCGCGGGTGGAAGCGGCATCCGGCCGGCACATGGTGCGGGTCGGGCGGTTCGGCGTCCGTGACTGCGCCGCTCTCCTCACGCGCGCCGTCCCATGTGTATCCGTCGCGGTGCGGTGCCGCCGCCAGTAGTTCCCGGGTGTAGGGGTGCTGCGGATCCGTCAGCACCTCGTGGGCCGGGCCGCACTCGACGATACGGCCGAGGTACATCACCGCGATGATGTCGCTGACGTAGCGCACCACGGCGAGGTTGTGCGAGATGAACAGCATGCTCAGCCGGGTCTGCCGTTGGAGGTCGCGCACGAGATTGAGCACGGTGCCCTGGACCGACACGTCCAGCGCGGAGGTGATCTCGTCCGCGACGACCACCTGCGGCCGGGCCGCCAATGCCCGTGCCAGCGCCACCCGTTGGCACTGTCCGCCGGACAGCTCGGCCGGCCGGGCGAAGATGTGCGCGGTGTCCAGGCCCACCAGGCGGAAGAGCCGGGTGACCTCGGCGCGACGCGCGTGGGAGTCGGACCGGGCGGCGCGCGGGATGGCCTCGGCCACCGAGTCGCCGACGCTCATCCGCGGGTCCAGGGAGGCGTACGGGTCCTGGAAGACCATCTGCACCGCCCTGCCGGGTCCGCTCGCCGGACGGTGGTTGACGTCCTGGCCGTCGAGCATGACCCGTCCCGCGGCGAGCGGCGCGAGGCCGACCGCCGCGCGGGCCAGGGTGGACTTGCCCGAGCCGGACTCCCCCACCAGGCCGACCACCTGTCCCGAGGGCACGGTCAGACTGACCCCGTCGACGGCCTTCATGGCCCTGCGTCCCGTGCCGTAGCGCACGGTGACGTCTTCGAAGCACAGCTCGCTCACGGCCGTTCACCTTCTTCAGCGATGGGGTCGGCCTCTTCGCCGACGGGATCGGTCTTCGCACCGACGGGGCTGGCCTTCCCGCGTACGGAGTCACTCGGCCACTCATCGACGGAGCGGGCCGCGATGTCGGTCTGCGGATACCAGCAGGCGACCCGGTGGCCCGGCTCGGCCGTCTCCAGCCGCGGGTCGTCGGTGCGGCACCGGTTCTGCGCGAAGGCGCACCGGGCCGCGAAGGCGCACCCGGCCGGAATCCAGTCCGGTGTCACGGGCCGGCCTGGGATGACGGTGAGCGGCCTGTCGAGCTCGGTTTCCATATGGGGCACCGTGGCGATGAGCGCACGCGTGTAGGGGTGTTGAGCGGCGGTGAACAGCCGGTCCGAAAAAAGTTCCTCCACGATGCGGCCGGCGTACATCACCAGGACGCGGTCGCAGGTCTGCGCCACCACATTGATGTCGTGGCTGATCAGCAGGAGGGCCACGCCGTCCGCGGCGCGGACCCGGTCCAGCAGCCGCAGCACCTGCCGCTGCACGGTGACGTCCAGCGCGGTCGTGGGTTCGTCGGCGACGATGAGCCGGGGCCGGCCCATCAGAGCGAGGGCGATCATCGCGCGCTGGCGCATGCCGCCGGAGAACTCGTGCGGGTACTGCGCCGCCCGCCGTTCGGCCGCTGACATCCGTACCTGGCGCAGTCGTTCGACGGCTCGCGACAGCGCCTCGCGCCGGCCAGTTCCGAGGTGCTGCTCCGCCGATTCGGCCAGTTGCCGCCCGATCCGCATGGTCGGGTTGAAGGACGTCATGGGGTCCTGGAAGACCATGGCGAGCGAGGTTCCGAGCAGGCGCCGGGTGGCGGCACCGTGGGCCGGCTCGGTGAGCAGGGACGTACCGAGGAAGTCCACCCGGTCGGCGTCCACCTCACCGGGGTGCTCGACCAGTCGGCTCACGGCGAGCGCGGTGAGGCTTTTGCCGGACCCCGACTCCCCCACGACGCCCACCGCTTCACCCTCGCCGACGTGGAAGCCGACACCGCGCACCGCGGTGACCGGGCCGCGCGAACCGGGGAAGCTCACCCGCAGCCCCTCCACGCTCAGCACCGGCTCCCTGCCGGGGGCGTCGGCGTCGTCCGCCACCGGTGCGACCGCCGTTGCCGGGGCGGCCACGGGCGGTCCGGCGGGACGCGTGGCGCGCGACCGGGACGGGGTGGGGACACCGACGGCCTTGGCCACTGCCTCTCCGGTGAGGTTGAAGGCCAGTCCGGCGATCACCACGGCGGCGCCGGGCGCCAGGGCCGCGGCGGGGTGGGTGTAGATGCCGTTGAGGCCCTCCCCGAGCAGCCGTCCCCAGTCGTACGACGGTGCCTGTACGCCCAGGCCGAGGAAGGAGAGCCCGGAGAAGGCGAGCAGCGCGCCGCCGGCGCTGATGGTGGCGTTGACGATCAACGGGTCGGAGACGTTCGGCAGGACATGGCGGGTGAGGACCCGCACTCTGCCGATTCCGGCCACGCGGGCCGCTTGGACGTAGTCACGTTCGCTGACCGACGCCACCAGTGTCTGGGTGAGCCGGGCGAAGCCGGGTGCCATCGCGAAGCCGATGGCGAGGACCGCGCCCTTGGCGCCGACCCCGAACACCACGGCGAAGAACAGCGCGAGCAGCAGCCCGGGGAAGGCCACGGCGACGTTCACCACCGCCGTCACCATCCGTCCGGCCCGGCGTCCCAGCAGGGCCGGTGCCACACCGAGCACCAGACCGGTCGCGACGCCGATCACCGTGGCCAGCAGCGCCAGGGCGACCGACAGCCGGGTGGCGACCAGCAACCGGAAGAAGATGTCCCGGCCCAGGTTGTCGGTGCCCAGCCAGTGGCGTCCCGAGGACCCCTGAAGGATCTCGCCGGTGTCGATGGCGTCGGCCCGGCCGGACCACAGCAGCGGGGCGCACACCGCCAGCAGCAGGACGATCAGCAGCAGCGCGGCCGCGCACCAGCCGAGCGGGGAACGCAGCACGCCGAGCCACCGGTTGCCGCCCGGCCGGCCCCGTACACCCACGTCCTGCGCCGCGGTGTGGGCGCCGTCCTGGGGTTCCTGGTCCTCGCCGGCCCTGAGAGCTTCGTATTCCACCGCCATCGGTCAGCTCTCCCGGATCGCGGAACGGGGGTCGAGCACGGCCAGTGCGACGTCGACCGCGACGTTCACCAGCAGCACGCCCGTGCCGTAGACGAGGACGACGCCCTGCACGACGGGGTAGTCCTTGGACAGGATCGACTGGACGATGGTGCTGCCCAGGCCCGGCCAGGCGAAGACGTTCTCCACCAGGACGGTGCCGGCCACCAGGCTGCTCAGCAGCAGTCCGCCGATGGTGAGGCTCGCGGTCACGGCATTGGGCAGGGCATGGCGCAGATAGACCCTTCGGGGTGGCAGGCGTTTGGCGCGGGCGGTGCGGATGTAGTCCGCGTTCAGCACCGACGCCATCTCGATACGGACGATGCGGGCCAGGACCGCCGCCGGTCCGGCGGACAGTGACAGCACGGGCAGCACATAGGAAGACGGCCCACCCCGGCCGGCCACCGGGAACCAGCCCAGTTGCACGCCGAAGATCCAGACGAGTCCCACGGCGAGGAGGAACTCCGGGATCGTGGCCACCAGGACGCTGGTCGAGGTGAGGGCGAGCTCGCCGCCGTGGTGACGGCCGCCGCGGGTCAGCACCGCCATCCCCGTGCCCAGCGGCACCGACAGCACCACCGCCAGCAGGAAGGACGCCACAGCTAGCGCGGCGGTGGACGGCAGCCGGTCACCGATCACCTGGCTCACCGGGAGGCCGCTGGTCACGGAGGTGCCGAGGTCTCCCCCGGCCAGGTCCCGCAGGAAGCGCAGATACTGCGTCGGCAGCGAGTCGTTCAGCCCCAGCGTTTCCCTGCGCTGGTTGACCACCTGCTGCGAGGCGTTCATACCGAGCGCGGCGCGCACGGGGTCGCCGGGAATGAGGTGGATCATCGCGAACGCCGCCGTGACCAGCACCCACACCGACAGCGCCAACCGGGTCAGGCGGCGTGCCGCGAAGCGGACCCAGGGGTTCTCCACCACTCCCCTGGCCAGACCCGGCGATGCGTGCGGTTGCTCGGTGCCGGGTCCGGCCAGGAGCCGATCAGCCGTCTGTGCATTCATCTGTGTACGTGCCTCCGGGTTACGGCCGGCCGGTCATCCGACCATGCGGATCGTGGTCGGGGCGATGGAGCCGTCGGTGATGTCGAAGGTCGCGCCGTTGCCGAACACCGGCGTGGCCAGGTCGGCGAAGGGCACGACGTCGGCCTGCCGGAACAGCGCCTTCTCGGCGGCGGCCCATTCGGCGCAGCCCTTCGCTCCGGTGAGCGCCGAGGCGGCCTTGACGTGGGTCTGGTATTCGGCGTTGGCGATCGAGCCGAAGTTGTTCCCGCCCGGCGGGGTGGCGCCTGAGACGAAGGGCACCGCCTGGGTGGGCAGGGTCACCGTCAGCGGCAGGAACATGGCGTCCCAGGAGCCCTGTCCGGAGATGACCTGGTCGAACTGGCTGTCCGCTGCGCCGCGCAGGGTGACCTTCACGCCGGCCTTCTGCCAGACGGAGCGCAGCAGTTCCGCGGCGTTCTGCATCGGGGCGCCACGGCTGGTCGGGTAGTAGAAGGTCAGCGCGAACTTCTTGCCGTCCTTCTGCCGGATGCCGTCGGAGCCCTTGGTCCAGCCCGCCGAGTCGAGGGCGGCCTCCGCGGCGGCCTGGTCGTGGCCCGGCAGGTTGCCGGCAACGGTGTCCTCGGTGCACGGGCCCTGCCCCTTGGCGACCAGGCCGGTGGGGGCCCCTCCGCCCCCATTGGTGACCACCTTGCGCAGCTGCGCGAGATCGAGGGCCTGCGTGAGCGCACGCCTGACCTGGGGTGCGGCGGTCGGTTCGCCGCGTCGCTGGTTGAACCACAGCTCGCCCAGTGGTGAGTGCATCGCGCGCTTGAAGTCGAGCCGGGCCGCCACGCGTTCCTTGTCCTGGCCGGCGATGAGGGCCGCGTTGATCTGCCGGGCGAGCAGCAGGTTGGCGGCGGTGGCCTCGTTGCGTACGACCTTCAGGACCACCTTGTCGGGGACTCCCTTGGTACCGGGCTTGGGACCGCCGGCCCCCCACGTGTAGTCCTTGCGTCGGGTGAAGGTGTAGTGGTCGTCGGCGACGGCCTCGGTGAGGGTGAACATGCCGGTGCCCGAGCCACCCTGTTTGAGGATCGAACGATTGCTGAGGCCTTTGCGGCACACGATGGGCAAAGTGCCCACGTTGCGGCCGAGGAAGGCGTCGGCGCTCGGCGCGGTCACCGTGACGGTGCCGGCCGCGTCGTCCGCCTTCGCCTTCGCACCGGCCGGCACATACAGGCCCGTCACCGTCGACCCGCTCTTCGGGTTCGCGACGTAGTTGATGTTGTCGGCCACGTCCTTCGCGGTGAGCGGAGTGCCGTCGGAACAGGTGACGCCCTTGCGCAGGGTGTAACTCGCGGTCGTGGGCGCGCTCTTCCAGGAACTCGCCAGCGAGGCGACCTCCTTGCCGGAGGAGTCGATGGCCACCAGTGAGTCGTACATGAACAGGTCGACCTGGTGAGCGACGGACAGTGTGGTCGCATGCGGGTCGAGGTTGCCGGGGTCGGCGGGTATGGCGTAGGTGAAGGTCCCGCCGTCGACGGGTTGGCCGGACGTGCTGGTGCCACCACCGCTGCACGCGGTCAGCGCGAGCGTCAGCGCCCCGGCCATCGCGATCGTCGTCGTCCCTGCGTACTTCATGGCGTCTCCAGCAGAAGGTCGAGCGGGCCGAAGCAGACCGTCGGCCCGGGGCATCACTGAGCGGTACGGCGGTCCGCCCTGCCGGTGTGGAGGAACTGCGCGGGACCGTCAGGCGTGCCGCCGACGAAGGCGTACGGCTGGTGGAATCCGTGCTCCTCCTCCTTGGCGATCAGCGTGTCGCCGTCGAAGGCGACCAGCTCGACCGTGGTGGTCTCCATGCCCATCTCGGCGGCGAGCCCCTTGGGGACGCAGGTCACCCAGACCCGGCGGTCGCCGTCCTGGGTGACGGTGTTGTCGAACATGCGGGAGCTGTACGTGCCCAGGAAGCGGCCGGCATCGACGGGCCGAGGGTCGGCTGGCGGCACCGGCATCGCGGGCAGGTCGACGTCCGCCAGTTCCCGCAGCATGTGGCCGACGACCGCGCGGTAGAGGCCGAGGGTGTTGCCGCCGTTGGTCAGCAGGGCGATGGCGAGGTCGTGCTCGGGCACCAGCCGCAGGAAGGCAGACTGGCCGATGGTGGTTCCGTCGTGCCCGATCAGCCCGATGCTCTCGCCGTCGAAGATCTCCCAGCCGAGACCCCAGGCGTCACCCATCACGCCGAGACGGGGCAGCTCCGCCTCGCGCTCGCGCATGGCCTTGGCCGTGGCCTCGCTCAGCACCACCGTGCCGTTGCCGGCCGTGCCGTCGTTGAGGTGCATCCGGGCGAAGGCCAGCAGGTCGCGTGGGCGCATCGCGAGCAAGGAACCGGCGGGCGAGTTCGAGGGGGCGATGGACCATACGGGCGCGGGCTGGAGGGGCTCCCCGGGAGACGGCGGCAGATGTCCGACTGCGGCCCGGTGGAGGATCGCCTCGTCCGCTCCGTGTGCCGCGTGGGTGAGACCGAGCGGCGTGAACAGGTGGTCGCGCAGACAGCCGCCGTAGGGCTTGCCGCGCACCACCTCGACCAGCCGGCCCAGTACGCAGTAGCCCGCGTTGTTGTAGGAGAACAACTGTCCCGGTGCGAAGAGTTGGGGGATGTCGCTCAGCGTGGCGACGTACTTCTCCACACAGTCGTCGTTTTTGCCCGTATCCGTGAAGATGTCGCCTTCGAACCCGGCGGTGTGATTGAGGAGTTGCCTGACGGTGATCGCCGCCGCGGCGGACTCGTCGGCGATACGGAACTCCGACAGGTGGCTGCGCACCGGGGCGTCGAGCTCGACCAGGCCCTCGTCGACGAGCTGCATCACCAGCGTCGCGGTCCACACCTTGGTGATGGAACCGATCTGGAACAAGGTGTCAGCGTTCGCCTCCACCCCGGTCGACAGGCTCAGCACACCCGCGCCGTGGTCGGCGACCTCTCCCGCCAGGTCCACGGCAACTGCCGCACCCGGTACCCCGTACTCGTCGAGCAGTGCGGGCAGTCGCTCTTCCCACCAGGCTCGTATCTGGTCGAGTTTCGTCATGCCGCGAACGTAGGGGCGCATACGCCGCGCCGATTCGTGACAGAGAACGAAACCTCCTCCGCGACTCCGTATGTCCGCACGAAGTCAGCGGCCGCAGGCCTGTGCCGATGTCACTTCACTCGCCAGCGCGACAGCGACGAGGTCCTCAGCGCGTAATCAGGTCAGGGTCTGTACGCTGGCGCCAAGCCGCCAGAGAGCGTCAGGAAGACCGTCTCCGGGCTGAGTTCCCGGCTGCCCCGTACTGACACGACCATGCTGCGCCGAACAGGTGATAGCCCCTCCCACCCTTCTGTCCTCCACGAAGCCAGGCTTCTTGGGGCTCTGGGCTACACTGCCCGTCCACAGGCCGTCGGGGTCCTGGAGGGTGGCGCGGAATCGGTCGATTGTGGCGCGCACGTGCGACGCCTCCTCCCACTCCGCGCCGTACTCCCCGGTGGGCAGGCGCCCGTGGCACACGAACTGCTCCCCCACCGCGGCCACGTCCTCCGGTGCCGCGTAGACCCGGTGCAGCACCGTCAGCGGCCTGCTCAGGCCGGTGCGCAGGCTGAGGCCGTGCAGGCGAGCCCCTCGCGCAGCAGGGGATCGTCCTCGGCTATCACGATCGGCATGTCGGGCTCCACAGGGTCGACAGGTCGGGCTCCACAGGTCGGGCTCCGGTCGTCACGATCCACAGGGAAGATCCACTGTCAGGACGGTCGGGCCATCGGGCGGGCTAGGATGGCTTTGACCTGTGGGTTCTCGCTCATGCGGTCCTCCAGGAAGCGATGGTGCGGCCGGTGAGGCGGCGGCGCATGACGGAGGTCATCGCCCACAGGACGCGGGAGCGGGAGGAGGCGGGGCGGTGTTCGTAGTCGCGCACGAGGCGGCGGTAGAACATCAGGATCCCGTTCGTCTGCTCCACGATCCACCGCTTGGCCTGCGGAACGAAGCCCTTGTCGTCCGGTTGCGTTCGACGATCTCGACGTCGATGCCCAGGTTCGTGCTGTGCTCGACGACCTTCTTCTTGAAGCCCTGGTCGACCAGGGCCTTCTTCACACTGTCGCTCTGTCCGGCGACCTGGTCCAGCAGGGCGATGCCGGCGGTGTTCTCGTGCGCGGAGGCCGCGAGCACGACGACCGCGACGACGAGCCCCAACACGTCCACGGCCAGGCATCTCTTCCTGCCCGGCACCCTTTTCGCGGCATCCCGACCCGTCGTCGTGGCCGGGACTCCGACGGCCACGTGGACGCTCTGCGTGTCCAGGACCACCAGGCTCGGGTCGGCTAATCGCTTCCGCTTCTCCCGCAGCTGCCAACGCAGCAGGTCGTGAATGTCCTGGTCGGTGCCCTCGTCACGTCAGCGGTAGAAGTAGTACTTCACCGCTCCGGGCGGGGGCATGTCGTGGGGCAGGAACTCCCACTGACAACCCGTGCGGTTCTGGTAGAGGATCGCGTTCACGATCTCCCGCATCGCTTACTTCCCCTGATGCCCGCTGACCGACGGATGCTGGGCCTTCCATGCCGTGATCACGGGTTCGACGAGCTTCCACTGCTCGTCGGTGAGATCGCTCGGATACAGCTTGCGCATGCTCATGCCATAACCCAAGCGAACCCCGAACGCCTGACCGGCGACGATGCCCCAACGTCACACCATCGAGCGATGACAAGACCGGCGGAACGCCACATCCCGCCCTCTCAGAACAACACCACCTCAAGCCAGCCGCCGTAGATCCTCCAGATACCGCAGGACGGCCGCGACTCGGCGGTCCACCTGGTCCGTCGAAGACAGATCGAGCTTCGCGAAGATGCTGCGGATGTGCTTGTGGACGGCGCCGTCGGTGACGACGAGTTTCTCGGCGATGGCGGAGTTACCCAACCCCTCGGCCATCAGGGCGAGTACGTCCCGTTCTCGAGGGCTGAGCCGTTCCAGGCGGGTGTCCTGGCGGGAGCGGGTGAAGAGCTGGGCGACGACCTCCGGGTCGATGGCAGTGCCGCCACCGGCCACGCGCCGTAGCGCGTCCAGGAACTCCTCGACCCGGCCGACCCGTTCCTTGAGCAGATAGCCGAGGCCGTTCACCCCGCCGCCGAGCAACTCGGTGGCGAAACTCTGCTCGACGTACGCGGACAGCACGAGCACAGCAAGGTCGGGCCGTCGGCGCCGGGCCTCGACCGCGGCGACGATCCCCTCGTCGGTGTGGGTCGGCGGCATCCGTACGTCGAGGATGGCGACGTCCGGCTTGTGCACGTCGATGGCAACCAGCGCCTCGTCGGGGGTACCCGTGGTGGCCACCACGTCGAGCCCCTCGGCGCGCAGCAGCAGGGCGAGCCCCTCACGCAGCAGGGGATCGTCCTCGGCTATCACGATCCGCATGTCAGGCTCCACAGGGTCCACAGGTCGGGCTCCACAGGTCGGGCTCCGGTCGTCACGATCCACAGGGAAGATCCACTGTCAGGACGGTCGGACCACCGGGCGGGCTGGTCAGGGTGAGGCCGCCGTCGTGGGCCGCGATGCGGCGACGGATGCCGGTGAGCCCGGAGCCGCCGTCCTCTCCTCCGGAGCCGAAAGCCCGGGGGTTACCCCCGGCGCCGCCCCTGCCATCGTCCTCGACGGACAGCACGAGTCGGCCCCCGCCGCCGCGTGCCGTGACGACGGCGTGCCGGGCGCCGCTGTGCTTGGCGATGTTGGTCAGGGCCTCGGCGACCACGAAGTAGGCGGTCGCGTCGACGGAGGCGGCGCGGCGTTCGGGCACGTCCACGTCGATCCGGCAGGGCACCGCGCAGTTCGCGGCGAGACCGGCGAGCGCTCCCGCGAGGCCCCGGTCAGCCAGCACCGGCGGCAGGATGGCGCGGGCGACGGTACGCAGCTCGGCCAGCGCCTGTTCGGCGGCGGACTGGGCGCGTTCCAGGAGTTCGTCGGCGCCTGCCGGATCGCGGGTCACCATGCGGCGGGACGCCCCGATCAGCACGGCGACGGAGACGAGCCGGTTCTGCGCACCGTCGTGCAACGAGCGTTCGATGCGGCGCAGTTCGGTGGCGTGGGCGTCCAGGGCGGCGGCACGTGTGGCGGTCAACTCCGCGACGCGCAGGGACAGATCGACGTCGGGACCGGCCGACAGGAGCCGTCGCCCGAGGCCCGCCTGGAGCCGGGCCATACGGGGCGTCAGCCCCAGGATGATGGCGATCCAGCCCATGCCCAGCAGCGTCACGGCGACGGCGTCCGCCCAGGTATGCGCGTTTCCGATGCCCACGGAGGTGGCAGTTGCGCCCTCGGGCATGAACGTCCAGTACAGCGGGAAAGCGGTGTCCCGCACCGCGAGGACCGGCAGCAGGACGCCGAGCAGTCCGAGCAGCGCCCCCACGGTGGAGTGCCGGACCAGCCAGCCCAGTTCGCGGCAAGTGGTGCGGTCGACGAGGGCGGCCCGCAGCCGCGTGGGCGGGGGCTCCGGGGCGGCGACCTCGGGGCCCCAGCGGGCGAGCCGGCTGCGTTCCCGGCCGGCCAGGGCGTGCAGGGTGCGCAGGAGCGCGGGTGCCATGAGCAGCCCGACGCCGACGACGCTCGTCGCGGCGGTGAAAGTCAGCCACAGCAGCAACAGGACGGCGAACAGAGCCGTGTTGAGCCCGGACGCCAGCTGGGCGATCGACTCATCGGCGGCGCTCAGGCTCCGTAGCGCGATGTTCTTGAAGCTCTCGCGGCTCTCGCGTCGGTCTGCCGCTCCACTCCTGCCCGCTGTCATGCGAACGACCCTATGCCGCCCCAAAATCCGGATGAAGGCCGTACTTATCCACGGACAAGTTGTCCGTGGCAAACCATGCGATGCAGGCGAGTTCCCCGTCACCCAAGCGGCGGGGCAGTACAGCCTGCTTACCCCGAACCGGGCGGGCTGCGGGATCGGCCGCCAGAGGTGCTGATCCATAGCGTCGGTGACGACAGCAGCAACGGCACACGGCCACCACAGAACCACCCCACGAGAATCCGGGAGCAGCCCTCATGCAGCACACGACGACCCCCGATCCTGCCGACCGGCTCAGCTCCGGAGACATCGCCCGCACCCTGCTCTGGATGGTGGTGGTGGCCAGCGCGCTCGCCAACATGGCGGCCTCCTTCGGCGGCGCCGACGCCTGGGTGCACCTGGTGTGCGGCGCGATCACCGTCCTGTGCGCGGGCACTCTCTTCGTACGGAACCGGCGCGGCCGGCGATGAATGCCGCCAGCACTGCCGTCGGCGCCCCCGCCATCGCTCTGGAGGGCGTCAGCACGGCCTACCCGGGCGGCGTACGCGCCCTCGACGACGTGTCGTTGACCGTGGAACGCGGCACCTTCCTCGCCGTGATGGGCCCTCGGGCTCCGGCAAGAGCACGCTGATGCACTGTGCCGCCGGGCTCGACTCCCCGACGTCGGGAAGCGTTCTGCATCGACGGTCACGAGATCGCCGGGCTGAACGAGTCCCGCCGTACCCAACTGCGCCGGTAAGGCGTCGGGTTCGGGTTCCAGGCTTACGACCTCGGGGGAAATTTCGATCACCCCCGTTCGGGCCGTGACATGAGAAGGACCGCACGGGTTGGGTGAGTTGTGAGGCTGACCTGGGCGCGTGTGGTCTGTTCCCATCCTGGCCTGTCTGGTGTCTCCCGCGTACATTTCGGCGAGTTGTTCGCCGAACTCGCCGGACCGTGGGAAGCGGCCCGCCAGTCCGCGCTACGTGCGGCACGGGGTGGCCCGCGCCGGCGGGCGGAAGGGGCTGGGCGCAAGCCGAAGCTGGTCTTCTTCGACCGGCTGCTGGTCACCCTGGTCCATCTGCGCCACCAGCTGCCCCACGCAGTGCTCGCCGAGCTGTTCGCCGTGGACCGCTCCACCGTCTCCGAGGACGTCAGGTCCGTCCGTTCCTCGCCGCCCGCGGGTTCGCCGTGCCCGACTGGGCGGGTCTGCTGCTGAAGACTCTGGCGGACGTCTTCGCCTATGCCGAGGCCGAGGGCGTCGAACTGCGGATGGACGGGCCAAACCCATCTACCAGGGCCGGAGCCCGGTCAATACAGCAGGCGCTACCCGTTCCGGGGTGACCGCACCCCCACCGGTCGGCCCGCCTGCTTGATCGTGGCGCACGGCCGGAGTTCCTAGCGTGATGGTCATGTCAGGGCAGTGGCCTGAACGAGCGCAAGGAGTCCGCGGCAGATGAAGACCGAACTCATCTCCCGTGTGGTGACCACGACATTGACGACCGCGCTGGCGGCCGGTATCGCCCTGGCAGTTCCCGCCGAGGGCGCAACCGCAGCCGTTTCGGTGCGCGGCGGGACGCACCACGCGCCAGACAGCACGGCGCTGAAGGCACACGTGGACACCATCATGAAGACGGGTACCGTCGGGGTGGTGGTCCGCTCGACCGGACCACACGGTACCCGGAACGCCACCGGAGGGGTGGCCGACCAAGCAACTGGGGACCGTGCACGTCCCGGCGACCGGTTCCGGATCGCCAGCACCACCAAGACGTTCGTCGCCACGGTGGTGCTGCAACTCGTCGCCGAGGGACGCCTTTCGCTGGACGACACCGTGGAGCACTGGCTGCCCGGAGTGGTCTCCGGCAACGGCAACGACGGCAGAAAGATCACCGTCAGGCAGCTGCTCCAGCACACCAGCGGACTGTTCGACTACACGGCGGACTTCCCCGAGTTCGCCAGCAAGGCCGGATACCAAGCCAACCGCTACGCCACCTGGACCGCCGAGCAGCTGGCCGCCATCGGCACGCGGCACGCCCCGAATTTCCAGCCCGGCACCGGCTGGAGCTACTCCAACACCAACTACATCCTCGCCGGAATGATCATCAAGAAGATCACCGGGCACGACTGGACCCAGGAGGTCACCGCGCGAATCGTCCGCCCGCTGGGCCTGTACGACACCCTCGCCCCGACGACGGACTCGCGGATCCCCGGCCGCCATCTGCGCGGCTACTCCGCCTTCGACGAGGCGGGTCCGGAGATCGACGTCACCGCGCTCAACCCTTCCGCCGGGGGTGCGGCGGGCGCCATGATCAGTACGACGGCCGATCTGATCCGCTTCTACCAGGCGCTCCTGGGCGGCAAGCTGCTGCGCCCCGCGCAGCTGGCGGCGATGAAGACGACTGTACGGGCCTCGGAGCTGGATCCCGGGTGGGTCGGCGCGCGCTACGGCCTTGGCCTGATGGAGGTCCCGCTGTCCTGCGGCGGTGTCTACTACGGTCATGGCGGCGACATTCCCGGCTACACGACCCGCAACGGATTCAGCGCTGACGGCCGCCGTGGCGTGGTCCTGAACGCGTCCGGCGACGGCTCCTCGGACTCGTCCAGCCAGCAGACCCAGAACGACCTGATCGACGACGAGCTGTGTAGGTGAGGATCAGCTGACGCGCGAGAACCAACCGTGTGAGAACAGCTGATCAGACACCCCATGTCGTTTGGGGTCAAGCGGCATGGGGGTGCGCGTGGTGCGACCAAGCGGTCGCTTCGTCGTAGGGGGTTCGGGTCTTGAGGCATCCGTGGAGGATGCCGACAAGGCGGTTGCCGACCTGCCGCAGGGCGGCGTTGTGACCGGCCTCGCGGGCGCGTTGCTTGTCGTAGTAGTGGCGGGCTCCGGGCGAGGCCCGTAGGGCGGAGAACGCCTGGGTCTGCAGAGCGTCGGCGAGCCGGTTGTTGCGGACGTAGCGGGCCTGGACGGTGTGGCTCTTGCCGGAGGCCCGGGTGACCGGGCTGGTGCCGGCGTAGTTCTTGCGTGCCTTCGCGGATGCGTAGCGGGTGGGGTCGTCTCCGAACTCGGCGAGCACCCGGGCGCCGGTGATCTCCGCGATGCCGGGCATCGAGAGGTAGATCTCAGCGTCCGGGTGCTTCAGAAAATGCGCCTTCACCTGCTCTTCCATGACGGCTATCTGCTCGTTCAGGGCAATGAGCAGGCGGGCATGGGCCACGGCGGTGGCCGCGTAGGCGGCCGTGACCGGCTCAGGCAGGCTGAGGTGCTGCTGACGCAGTGCGGTCTGGATCGTGGCTGCTTTTGCGGTCCGGTTGTGGCGCCGGGCGCGTGCCAGGACGGCTGCGATCTGAGGGCGGGTCAGCTTCGCCGCCGCCTGTGGGGTGGGTGCCTTGATCAGCAGTTCCAGCGCGTCCGTGCTGGTCAGCGCGATGTCGGCGTAGGCGTTGAGGGCGGCGGGGAAGTTTTCGCGCAGCGTGTTGCGCAACCGCTGGAAGTTGCGGGTGCGTTCCCAGATGAGGGTCTGGTGAGCACGGGCGACGACCTTGACGGCCTGGGCCTGCTCGCTGTCCCCCGCAATGGGCCGCAGCTGGGCACGGTCGATGCGGACCATGTCGGCCAGCGCGTGTGCGTCGCCCTTGTCGCTCTTGGCGCCGGACGTGCCGTACCTCTCCTTGAAGCGGGCGACTTGCCGCGGGTTGATCGCGTAGACCTGGTAGCCGGAGGAGACCAGGGCCTGCACCCACGAGCCCCGGTCGGTCTCGATCCCGACCACCACTGCGGTGGTATCGAGGTCCTCGCCGCCGTGCTTCGCGACGAGCTCGTGGAGTTTGGCGACGCCTTCCACGCCCTCGGGCAGTCGCGCGGTGGCCAGCTTGCGGCCGCTTTCGTCCTGGACCTCAACGTCGTGGTGGTCCTCGGCCCAGTCATCGCCGATCAGCAGCAACGGTTCTCCCTGGTCAGGTACTTCACGTGTCGTGCAGCCTGCGGGAGACACGGCGCGCGGCCTAATGGATCCAGTGCTCACGCCCCAATCGGCGGGCACGCCACCCCATCAGCGGTCTGGCCTCCCGGCCGGCCAGCAGGGGCACGGTCTGATCACAGAGCTCAAAGGCTCCGGCAGCGAAAGTGCTCACCTGCTGGCGGCTACGGCACCGAGTCTCTCCGACCCGGCAGGTCCCATTAGGCTGCGACGGCACCCGCTTCTGAGCCGTCACAGCCATTCCCGCCCGTAACGGGTCCGGCGCGCCGTCGGCGCCGTGATCCGAGGCCAGGGCCGGCCTTTCGTCGTCCCCTGTATCTGCTCTTCGCCCGCGACCGGCTCCACCTGGCGGCAAAGCCACGACGTACGGGCGGTGGCCCGAGTCCCGGGGTAGTGCCTGCAATACTTGGAGATGGGCAGCACACGGGTTGGTGACGGACCCTGTGCGCACGGACATCTGTAGGCATGACGCGACGCAAGGCAGTAATCATCCCCTCGGTCCTCCTCTCCCTCAGCGCGCTGACGGTCGCCACGCCTGCCATGGGCGCCACGGCGCACGGTTCACCGGCACCGGCGTCGAAGGCATCTGCCTCCTGGCAGCGCGGCGCAGTCGGCCCACCAGTCTCGATCCATACCTGGAATACCTGCGACAACGCTGGGAGGAAGGCGAGCACACCACAACGGTGCTGCACCAGGAACTCGTTGCAAGGGCTACCGCGGCCACTACCAGCGGATCAAGATGGCCGTCGCGCCGCTGCGTCGGGGCCTGCCGATCGACACGGAGGGGGTACCGGTCACGCTGCCGGTGGCCGGCCCTCCCGGCAAGCCGTACCAGCCCGCCGTCGCACAGGCCGGCGACCTGCTGCACTACGCGACCATGCGTGACCAGTGGGAGCGCCGCAGCCAGGGCAAGGGCTCCAAGGGGCAGCGGTACTACGACTGGGCCTGGTTCGACGTGGTCCTGCCCGGCCAGGAGCCCGCCGACGGCTTTGCCCATCATCTGCTCATCCGCCGCTCCACCAGGAAGAAGCAACTCGCAGGCGGGCGCGTGGACTTCGAGTACGCCTACTTCCTCGTGCACCACCGCCGCGACGCCGCCCAGCCGGAGGCCGTGTGCCGGGCCGGAGTGCGCTGGAAGATCGAAGAGAACAACGAGCAGGCGAAACAGATCACCGGGCTGGGCCAGTACCAGGTCCGCCGCTGGAACTCCTGGCACCGTCACGTCACCTGCGCGATGCTCGCCCTGGCCTTCCTGACCGTCCCACGCGCCCAGCACCCCGAACAGCAGCCGCACCGGAGAACGACGCGGTCTCCGACCACGAAATTGATCAGGACGATGAGCAGGGAAAAGCCGGACAGACCAGGGAGACCAGCGCCTACCGCTGATCCGCCTGACCGTCCCGGCACTCGCCGGCGTGCTCGCCGCCACCGCCCCCGTCGGCCACCACGAGCCCGCTTACCACCTGCGGCAGCACCACTGGCGAGCCCTCCATCAAACCCGGGCAACCGCCAGCCACTACAAACGGCGCGGCGACCCGCTACCCGCCTCCGCCCCTGGCGACCACCACCCCCACAACCGATCACACCACGAAGACCTGAGGCTGTAGTACGAGGCCATCAACGGCCCGAACACCTCCGCGGCTCCGCCCTCGGATTCCGCAACCTCACCAACTACATCGCCAGATCCCTGCCGGAAAATGGCGGCTTCAGGCCACTACTACACCCTGGATTGTGAAGGGCCAAAAAACCATTCCTACGAGTTGTTTTCTTCCGATTCGATCACTTGCAGGCACCTCGCGAGGGCGGCCACCATGTATCGGCGCCAGAGGGGAGTGAATGGACCGGCGAGAATCCAGCGACGACCCGGAAGCGGCTTGAATTCGTAGGTCCACCGAATGACGGTGCCATCGCCGTCGGGATTGAAGTTCCATTCACCTCGAACGCCGGCCGCGAGTCGGGAGAGGATGTTCGTGAATCCCGTCAGTTGATACGCAAAACTAGAGCCTTCCGTGTACTCGATCAACTGTTCGTCGGCCTGTGACCCGTCGTCGAACTGCGGGTTCCTGGTAGGACCGACGTGATCCCATGCTTCGGTCTGGTTTGCCACACCTTTGACACCGGGAAACGGTGCCACCCGGTGGAAAACTCTCGACAGGTCGATGGGAACGATCAGTCGGAACGCGTTGGCGGGCGTGACCGAAGTTCGCCGCTGGACTGTGATCGGAACAGTGTTGTCGGCTGAGCCGATAAGGAGGGGTATCGCCTGGACCACTGCGGCCCCCTGGGGCTCGGTCGCTTTCTTCGCCGCGATCGGTTTCTTGTCGGACATCGATCTCCTGTCTTGGTGCTGCGTATCCACTGTGAAGCATTGACGAACATAAAATGCTTCGAGTGGGAATCAAGCAGATTCGTGATGTGAGTGACCCGACCCCGGCCTGAACATCGAGTGCCTGCTTCACCTCCTGACGGCGGTCAGCAGTCTGCCGCCGTACGGGGGACAAGCACCTGCGTGCCAGCGCCGAGGCGCTTCGGGGCGACGTCGAGGTAGGGACAGCCCTGCATTCCGGCGGGCCCTTTCCTCGCTGAACCAGGGACCGTTCGACGAACGGTTCAAGTTCCGTACTGCGTGCCTTGCCGCCGCCATCTGAACGGAGGCGTCTCCTCATCACTCCTATGTGGGCGTGCGGTGATGCAGCAGCGATCGTTTTTGCTGAGAGTCGTTGAGGTAGTGCAGCGATATGTGGCTGGAGACGTGGGTTGGTAAGTGACAGCAGGTCGCTGGTCACGGCTCAGATCGACTTGAGCACCCGGACCCGATCGGCGATGGCACGCCGCGCGACGTCGGCGCCGAAGGCGATGGAGTCGAACTCGTGCGGTGCGCCGGGGTGAAGGTGGAACTCCACCGGCACGCCGGCGCGGCTGAGCTTGGTCGCGTAGGCAGTGTCCTCGTCGCGGAAGACGTCGAGTTGGCCGACCTCGATGTAGGCCGGCGGCAGGCCGGTCGCGTCCTCGAGCCGGGCGGGAGCTGCCGTGGGCGGGACGTCGGGGCCGCCGACGTCCTTGCCGAGCAGGGCCGGCCATGCGGTGCGGCTGTCGTCGTAGGACCACAGCAGGTAGGGCTCGATGTGAGGGTCGGGCGTGGTGGTGCGGTCGTCGAGCATCGGCATGAGCAGGATCTGCCGGGCGATCTGCGGGCCGCCGCGCTCGCGGGCGAGGATCGTCAGGGCCGCTGCCATGCCGCCTCCGGCGCTGTCGCCCATCACACCGATACGGTTGGCGTCGAGGCCCAGCTCGGGGGCGTGTTCGTGCAGCCAGCGCAGTGCGGCGTAGGCGTCTTCGAGCGGTGTCGGGAAGGGGTGCTCGGGGGCGCGGCGGTACTCGACCGACAGCATCGGCACGCCGCTGGAGGACACGTAGCGGGAGACCGGGCCGTCGAACAGGTCGATGTGGCCGAAGATGTATCCGCCGCCGTGGAAGAACAGCACGGCCGGGCCGGGCGTCGCGCCGTCCTTGACGTACCAGCGCATTTTGATCTGTGTGCCGTCGTCTGCGGTCGCGTAGTGCTCGTGGGTCGTCACGTCGGCCGGGATGGGCTGCGCGGCTCCCGCGGCGCCGATGATCGGTTCCCACATGGCGCGGCGGCCCGCGATGTCGCCCACAGTCGGCGGCTTGGCCTCGGCCATCGCGCCGGCCATCGGGGCCAGCGCCTCGGCGATTTCGGGATCCAGGGACAGTGTCATGGTCTTTTCCTTTCGAGGCTGGTCGGTCGGTGTCAGGCGGCGGGTGCGACGATGACGGCCTTGCCGTGCAGCTCGCCCGTGGCGGCCTGGGCGTGGACTGCCGGCAGCTGCGCCAGCGGCACTCGCTGCGCGACGTCGACGCGCAGCTCGCCGGAGTCGATCAGTGCCACCAGCCGCGACAGCTGGTCGGCGTCGCTGTTGACGAACAGGTCGATGCCGCGTACGCCGCGTTGTTCGTCGCTGGGTGCGGGCATCCACACCGTGGTGTTCACCAGCACTCCACCGGGAGCGATCAGGGTGGGCAGCGCGGCCAGCTGCGCCGGGTCGATCGGTGCGAGGTTGAGCACGACGTCGACCGGCTCGGTCACCGCCGCGCTCACCTCGGTGGCGGTGTGGTCGACGACCTCGTCGGCACCCGCCGCCTCGACGTGCTCACTGCTGCGCGGGCCGGCCGTGGCGATCACGTACGCGCCGGCGTTCTTGGCCAGCTGCACGGCGTAGCCGCCGACCGCTCCGCCCGCACCGTTGATGAGCACGCGCTGCCCCGCCGCCAGCTTCGCGTGATCGAACAGCGCCTGCCACGCGGTGAGACCCACCAACGGCAGCGCGGCGGCATCGGGCAGCGGAATGCTCCGAGGCGCCGACGTCAAAATCCCGGCCGGAGCCACCACGTACTCCGCGGCCGCGCCATCGCCTGCCATCGGCAGGAAGCCGACGACCCGGTCGTCGACTTCGAGGTCGGCCACGCCCTCACCCAGCGCTTCGACCGTACCGGAGACGTCGATGCCGGGAGTGTGCGGCAGCGTCACCGGGATGGGGCCCTGCATGAAGCCCCCTCGGATGTTGCCGTCGACGCCGTTGAACGATGTCGCGGCGACCCGCACCAGAACCTGCCCGACGCCGGGAACGGGCTGCTCGACGTCCTCGTAACGCAGGACGCTCGGGTCGCCGTACTCGTGGAAACGCACTGCCTTCATGGGAAATCCTCGTCTCTCTATGTACGTGAAGTGCTGCGTTTTTCGAAGCACCAACTTCGATGTGTGAGCCGACCGGCAGCCGGCGGGGCTAGACGCCTGCGGGTGCCAGGGACCGCAGCTCTTCGTGGCTCGGTGAACCGGGCACGGTGGAGAAGATCAACAGTTTCTGGGCCTGGTCGGGGTCCACCAGCCGCTGAGCAGTACGACTTGAACTCGAGGAGGTGGCCGAGCTGGCTGGTACGTCGGTCGATTACTGCAGCCGGATCGGGTAGCAGCTTGGTCCGGCCGCGGGGAAGTCCGACGTCCTCCGGCTGCAGCACCTCCCGGCGTACCCGAAGAGAGTCGGCCGGCAGTACCCGATTCATCTCGTCCTCCCGTGCTCGACTCATCAAGCATCGCGTGAGCCAGAACCCGGATGAAGGCCGTACTTATCCACGGACAAGTTGTCCGTGGCAAACCATGCGATGCAGGAGAGATGATCCGCTTGTCGTCACAGAGCACCAGATGTTCATTCCGCGTCATCGACCGGTCCGGTACACGCGAGGAAGGTTGTCGGACTCGACGTCGGTGAGCTGCAGTGTGCTTGCGGTCCCGGCACGAACATCGCTTACTGTAACGGCCGGGGTGCTCTGTCAAATCGGCCAGCAGCGGGATCCGGCGTGGCTGACCACTCCGCGGCCGCCGGCCGAGACGACAGGCTTGGGACGCGATTCGATAGGGCGCACGCAGAAAGTGCCTTCCTGCTGTGGTGACAGAAGCCCTGGACAAGCCTCATCATCCCAGCTCAGAAGGCACTTTCGGGTTTCCGCTCAAGATGCGGACGCGGCAGTAAGTGAAACGCGGAGGTTAAAGCAACGGCATTGCCATACCTTCTGCAGGGGAGAAAGTCGTACCAGCTCCGGAGGCCGGGCGCCCCGTTGCGGGGCCACCAAGAGGGTGATGGGGGTCAGAGCAGGAGCTCGGGGGTGATGGGCAACTGGCGGATGCGCCGGCCCGTGGCGTTGAAGACGGCGTTGGAGATGGCCGGCGTGACACCGACGCAGACGATCTCGGCGAGTCCCTTCACACCGATCGGGTCGGCTATGCGGTCCTCGCCGCCCGCCAGGTAGATCGCCCTGATATCGGGTATGTCGGCATGCGTCGGAACGAGGTAGTCGGCGAAGTTGGCGTTGACGATTCGGCCGTCGCGATGGTCGGTGATCGTGTGTTCGAGCAGGGCCGCGCCCAATCCGCCGATCATTGCGCCGAGTGCCTGACTGTCGGCGAGCGCGGGACTGATGATACGACCGGCATCGTAGACGCCCAGCATGCGCCGGACCCGCACCAGGCCGAGCCGGGCGTGCACGGCGACCTCCGCGAACGTCGCCGCGTAGGCGTACAGGGAGTACCTTGCGGGTCCTTCCGGCGGAGCCCATGAGCCGAGTACTTCGAGGTAGGCGGAGTTGTTGCGGGCCAGCAGGCGCTGGTACGTCTCCCCCCGCCCCGGGGCGTCCTTTACGTACAGCCGGCCGCCGCGCACCTGGACATCGGCGGGGTCGGCCCCGTGCAGCGGAGAGCCCTCGTCTCCGACGGCGAGGGCGATGGCCTTTTTCCGCAGCTTGTCGCAACCGTCCTGCACGGCGGATCCGACGCTCGCCATGGTCTGCGATCCGAAGTGTCCCGGGGCCGGAGGCAGGGTCGAGTCACCGAGCCGAAAGATCACCCGGCGCATGGTCAGGCCCAGGGCGTCGGCGGCGACCTGTGTCATGGACGTAGCGGTGCCGGGCCCCATGTCGCTGGTCCCGGACTGGACCAGGGCGGTGCCGTCGGCATTCAGCCGCACGGAAGCCTGGGCTGCGGCGCGCTGGGTGTCATATACGCCAGCGGCCATGCCCATGCCGAGGTGCCAGTCGCCGTCGCGCCTGGAGCCAGGTTTCAAGCTCCGCCGTTTCCAGTCGAATTCGCGGGCGCCGGTGGTGTAGCACTCGCGCAGGCGGCGGGTGGAGAACTGAAGACCGTTGGACTGGTCGTCCACGGGTTCGTTGCGCAGACGCAGTTCGATCGGGTCCATGCCCAGTTCATGGGCGAGTTCGTCCATCGCCGACTCCAGGGGGTAGGCACCGCTGGAGTATCCCGGGCCACGCATCCACGTCGGTGTGTTGACGTCCAGGGGGACGGACCGGTGGACCTGCTTGACGTTCGGCGTGCTGTAGAGCATCCGCCCGGGGACGAGAGTGTCCTCCAGGTGCGTTTCATAGCTGGATGTCTCGGAGTCGACGTCGTGCACGGCAGCGGTCAGACGGCCCCGCCGGTCGCTGCCCATCCGAAGCCCATATGAGTACGCGGGCCGGTAGCCGATCCCGAAGTACAACTGCTTGCGTGTGAGTACGAGTTTGACGGGACGGTCCACCTGGCGGGCGGCCATGACCGCGATGACGGAGTGCACCCAGGTACGGAAGGCGTTGCCGAAGGCACCGCCGAGCACGGGCGAGATGACATGAATGTTCTCCGGCGGTATCCCGAATTCGCCCGCCATGTTGAACGTGGCGAACTGGACCGCCTGGGTCTTCTCCCAGAGGGTGAGCTTGTCCCCGTCCCAGCGGGCGACGATGCCGGCTGGTTCCATCGCGTTGTGGTGCTGGCGGGCCATCCGGTACGCCAGGTCGAGCTGGACGTCGGCGGATTTCAGTGCCTGGTCCGCGTCGCCCCGTGCATAGGTCTCGGGGTCGTTGGCCGGAGGCGCCGCGCTCATGTCGGTCGAGGGGCGCTCGGCGTGGTAGGTGACCTGCATCAGGCTCGCGGCGTGCTGGGCGATCTCGAGCGTCGTGGCCACCACGACCGCGACGGGCTGTCCGAAGAAGCGCACTTGGTCGTCCTGGAAGGCCCTCAGCGGCTCGCCTGGTGGGTAGCCGTTACTTTCGACGGGCGGAAGCCTGGGAGCGTTGAGGTGGCTGATGACGGTAAGGACACCGGGCTGGGCGAGGGCGGGACCTGCGTCGATGCCGGTGATGCGGCCGCGGCCGATGCTGCTGTCGACGATGACTGCGTGAACGACGCCGTCGGGGTTGTTGTCGCCGGCGTATTTCGCTTTCCCGGTGACCCGCAGCCGTGCGTCCACCCGGGCCACGGACGCGCCGACGGCGGCTTGTGGCTGGCTCATGAGGTGCCTCCGACGGTGCGCAGTTGCTGCTCGACGGTACGTTTGAGCAGCTCGACCTTGAAGCCGTTGTGCCTGAGGGGGTGCGTGCCTTCGGCCGCATGGCCGGCGGCCTTGTGCCACAGCCGGTCGGAGGGATGCTCGCCGATGAGGGCTTGTTCGACGGCCGGCAGCTTCCAGGGCACCGTGCCCACACCGCCGGCGGCGACCTTCGCATCGAGGATCTTTCCGCCGCGGATGTGGAGGGCCACCGCTGCCGATGTCAGCGCGAACTCGTAGGACTGGCGGTCGCGGACCTTCAGGTACCCGGACTTCAGCGGGCGGGGCAGGGCAGGAATCTCCACCGACGTGATCAACTCACCTGGCTGAAGCGCCTGTTCGCGGTCAGGTGTGTTGCCGGGCTGAAGCAGGAAGTCCGTGATGGGGATGGTGCGCCTGCCCTTGTCCGGAGCCATCAGGTGGACGTTCGCCTCCAACGCGGCGAGCGCGACAGCCAGATCGGACGGATGTGTGGCCACGCATTGGTCGGAGGTGCCGAGGATCGCATGGCTGCGGTTGAAGCCGTTCAGTGCGGCGCAGCCGGAACCCGGTTCGCGTTTGTTGCAGTCGGCGGTCACGTCCCGGAAGTACGTGCAGCGGGTGCGCTGCATCATGTTCCCGCCGATGGTGGCCATGTTGCGCAGCTGGGCGGAGGCGCTCAGCTCCAGCGCCTGGGAGATGACCGGGTAGCTGTCACGTATGGCGGGGTGTGCTGCGGCTTCCGCCATGCGGACCAAGGCGCCGATGCGTAGGCCGCCGTCCTCGGTACGGTCCACACCGTGCAGCGGCAGAGCGGTGATGTCGACCAGGACATCAGGACGCTCCACGGTTTCGCGCATCAAGTCGACGAGGGTGGTGCCGCCGGCTATGTATCGGCCGCCGCGCCCACCGGCCTCGAGGGCTTCCGTGGTGTCGGATGCCTTGGTGATGGTGAAGGGGTGCATCGTCCACCTCAGTTCTGGCCCGCGGCCTGCTCGACCGCGCGAACGATCTTGACGTAACAGCCACAGCGGCAGAGGTTCCCGCTCATCCACTCCCGGATCTCGTCGGACGTTCCGGTGTGGCCTTCCTTGATACAGCCGACACCGGACACGATCTGGCCCGAGGTGCAGAAGCCGCACTGATAGGCGTCCTGATCTATGAACGCTTGCTGCAACGGATGCAGTTGGTCGCCGTCAGCCAGTCCCTCGATGGTGGTGACCTCGACGCCGTCCAGCCGGACGGCCAGGGTCAGACATGAGTTGACGCGGTGGCCATCGACCAGGACGGTGCAGGCGCCGCAGGCTCCGGCATTGCAGCCTTTCTTTGAACCGGTCAGGTCGAGGTGTTCGCGCAGCAGGTCGAGCAGAGAGGTGCGGTTGTCGACGGTGACAGCGTGCCGGACGCCATTGATCGACAGGTGAACGGTGCCGCCAGGAGGCCCTTCGGCGGCCACTGCCTCCGGGCCGCCGAGGGCAGCCGGCGCCGTGACCAGTCCGCCGACGACGACAGCCCCTGACACGGCCGTGGCCGTCGTGATGAACGTGCGCCGAGACGGTGCCGAAGTGGCCTCGGCAGTGACAGATCTGTCAGGCTCGGGATTTTCGACGGACACGCTCACTCTCCTTCGCGTCAGGGTGAGAGCTGTGGGTTTTTCGGTAAGGGCTCGGGGAGCGGCGTGCCTGTTCCTCGGTTCGAGGGGGCTGCAGGATGGTCATGGCTGGTCCATCGAGGTCGGTGGGCGGCGGTGCCGTCCTCCTGCCTCCCACCCTGCCTTGCACCGCTGCCCGGTCTTTGCGTCTTGCAGTGTTCACTCGTGCTCAGCACTGCTCACACCGATAACGCCGACGTTCTCGGCTAACTGGACAGGCGCGGCGGCGGATGGCTGGTCCCACATACGTCCTCCTGTGCTCGACTGATCAAGCATCGCGTGAACCAGAATCCGGATGAAGGCCGTACTTATCCATGGACAAGTTGTCCGTGGCAAACCATGCGGTGCAGGAGAGATGACCCGCCTGTCGTCACACAGCACCGGATGTTCGTTCCACGTCATCCAGAGCGCTGCGGTGCTCCGAGGCGACGCCTCGCGCTGCGAGCAGGGCGTCGGACTGGGCAGCGTCGAGCGGCCGCACGACGCTTTCGGCGAAGAGCGGTGGCCGGTGAGAAGCAAGACGCTGCGCTGGGGAGGGAAGGGCTGGGACGGGTACAGCCGGTGCCGTTGGGTCAGGGGTGCTGCCCGGCCCGAGCGTACGGTGTGGTCAGGTCTTGCGTGCGAGGGCTTCGCGGACTGCGGGTACGACTTCGGCGGCAAACGCGCGGATCTGTCGGGTGTGGTCTCGTTCGGGCCAGATGACGAAACCATTCATCCCGACGGTGCGCACGAGCGCGACAAGGTGCTCGGCCCACTGGGCGGCGGGCCCCTGGAACGGGCCGGCCGACTCCGGCTGGATGACACCGGCGATGTTGTAGACCCGGCGGATCGTGTCCGGATCGCGGCCCGCCGCCAGAGCTGCGTCGTCGATGCGGCGGACAGCCGTGGGCAGTGCGTCGAGTCCGAGGTAGGCATGCGAGGGAAGCCAGCCGTCCGCCTTCTCACCGGTCAGCGCCAGCGTGCGGGGCCCGTACGAGCCCAGCCACAGCCCCAGACCGGGGCTCGGCGCCGGACCGGGATGGACGCCGGCGAGCGAGTAGTGCTCGCCGTGCGTCCGCACACTGCGCTCGCCGCTCCACATGGCCCGGATGACGGTGATCGCCTCCTCAAGTGCGTCGACGGCCTCTCTGGGCGTGCGACGGGAGCCGCCCATGGCCTCGATGGCTTCCCAGAAAGCGCCGGCACCCAGGCCGAGCTGGACCCGGGAGCCGGTCAGTCTGTCCAAGGTCGCCGCAGCCTTCGCCAGCACCGCCGGCGGACGCAACGGCAGGGAGCTGACCGTCGGGACGAGCGTGACGTGTCGCGTCCGCGCGGCCAGGAAGGTGAGCAGTGTCCAGGTGTCGTCGAACGCCGCCTGGTACGGGTGGTCCTGGATGGTGAGAAGGTCGAGGCCGAGACTGTCGATGAGTAGTGCCTGCTCACCGGAGCGGCCGACGGGGAGGGCACTTGGCTCTACGTTTGCGCCGAACAGGACAGGGAGGGGCATGAAAGTCTCCTGAGCGACCGGCGCTTGCTCGACGTCGGCCGCGGTGGTCGGAAGCGGGAAAGGAAACGGGCCCGCCGTCGCCTCGGAGGCAGTGCCTTCGAGACCGGGCGGCAGCCAGGGGGGCGCTGTTCCGGCGCGGGCACTCGGGTCAGTGAGCGGTTCAGCGTGGCGGGCCGAGGATGACGCCGCCGTAGAGTTCGGATGCCTCCGCCAGAAGGGACTTGGGGATCTCGAAGCCCTCGGGGCGTGGGGTGGCGAGGTCGCGTCCGGCGTGGCGGAACATGCCCTCGATGCCGCCGGGTGTGGCGATCATCAGGAGGTCGGCGCGGTCGGAGGTGATGCGGTAGGCGTGCGGGACGCTGCGGGGCAGGTACACGATCCCGCCCTCGCGCAGTTCGTGTTCCTCCTCCCCTGACCAGACCAGGGCCGTGCCCTTGATCAGCATGAACACCTCGTCCTCGCGGGTGTGCAGGTGCAACGGCGGGGCTTCGCCCTTGGCGACGTCGAAGCGGCCCACAGTCAGCTTGCCCTCGGTGGCTTCCGTGTCGAGCAGCACGGAGAACGTTCCCCCGTCGAGCCATTCGAGCTTCTGCTGCTGCTCGGGCTGCGCCAGATAGGCCATCGTCATGAGAAGTCCGTTCTTGGAGGTCGGCGGGGATACTGGTCCGGCCCGCCACTCGTAGGCGGGCATGGGCATCGGCGAGTGTCCGGGAATCAGGCACCCAGGGTGCGGCGCCCCCAGACGGAGCGGGCGACGGCAAGATCCGGTGCCGAGAGGGCAGCAGCCGGGGGGCGCCTCGAAGATGTGGAAACCGCCGGCCCGGACGTGGAGTTCGGCATGCACGCCGCAAGCCCACAGACGGGAGGCAAGATCCTCGTTGCGGAAGGCCTGCGCGGAGCCGACCTCGACAAAGACCGCAGGCGGACCAGCGGTCACTGATCACGGGCCGGGTACGGGGCGATCGTCGATGAAGGAGAGCAGTAGGGAGTTGACGAGGTCAGGGCGCGTGGCGAAGGCGAAGTGGTCGGCGCCGGGGAGCTCGGCCAGACGCGCATGGGGGATGGTCCGGCGGAGGTAGAGGGAGACGCTCGCAGGTACCTCCTGGCCGATCGTGCTGCTCATCACCAGGGTGGGGACCGTGATGGCGGGCAGCAGGTGACGGTCGTCGTCGAGTGAGATGTTGTCGAAGAAGCCGAGCAGGGTCGCAACGCCCGCGTTGTAGCTCATGTCCCGGAACCACGAGCCGAGCTCCGCGGCGCGGTCAGGGCCGATATCGGCGAAGACCAGGCCCGGGTCGAGGACTGCGTCGGTGAGTCCCGCGATTCCGTTGTCACGGGCGGCATCGGTGAAGTGGGCGATGCCGATGTCGTCGAAGCCGTACGGCCAGTCGTCGCCGCGACGGAACTTGGGTGAGCCGTTGAGGACGGCCAGCTTGCCCAGCAGCTGGGGGTGTTGAGCGGCGAATCTCAGCGCGACGTGCCCTGCGGAGGCGAAACCGATCACTGTGGGGCTCTGCAGGCCGAGGTGGGTGATGAGGGCGGCGAGGTCGGCGGTGTACAGCGCGGTGACGCTGTCCACGGCGGGGGGCAGTTTGTCGGAAGCCCCGTAGCCGCGTAGATCGAGGAAGACGTTGTGGGCGTGAGGGTCGAAGAACTCCTGTTGGGCGGCCCAGGAGCGGGAGTCCAGGGGCAGGCCGTGCACCCATACGACGGGGTGGTGGCCGGTGCCCGTCTCGTAGTAGGCGATCCGGCCGCCGTCCACGTCGAGATGGTGGGCTTGGTCGAAGGTCAACGGGGGCATGTGTTGTGCTCCTGGCTTCGGGCGGAAGGTACCGCGGCACGGGACCTTCCGCTTGCGGTGATCACAGGCCGGTCGGGTAGGTGACGTTGTCCAGGCCGGGTACGGTCACCTGGGCCGGATCGTTGTCGGCGGCGACGAGCTGGCTGACGGCGAAGTCGGTGACCGAGCCGGACAGCAGCTGCCTCGGGTCCTCCAGCACCATGCGCAGGCGGGTGGTCATGGCGCGCCAGTCGTTCGCGCCGTGAATGACGGGCATCTCGCTTATCTCGTTGACGGACGGGTCGGAGATGTCTGGGAGGGTGAGCTGTCCGGGGGTGTAGCGGGGCAGTCCGGGGAACATCAGATCGCCGAGTTCCACGGTGGCGCGGGTGTTGGACCAGATCTGGCGCAGCGGCTCTTCCAAAGCTGCCACCTCGGACAGGTCACCGTTGGGCGGCGTGGTGAAGGTGGGCGCGTGGGGTGCCATGTAGAGGCGTTCGAGAGGCAGTTGGTAGCCGGAGGCGCCCAGGAGCATGGTGGCGACGCTGGAGGTGTTCCAGGTGACACCGGCGGTGGGACGCCCCTGCTTGCCGGCGATGACCGCCATGGCCCGACTCCAGTCGATCTCCTGCTCACGGAACCAGCTGATGATCCGGTGTGAGATGTCCAACCCGGTGAGGAAGAACGTGGCGATCATCATGTGAGTGATGGTTCCGTGCCCTTCGGCACTGCCCTTTTCCAGGTACTCGCCGCGCAGGGTGGCGGCGTCGAGACGGCTCTCGTCATCGAGAGCCGCGCTGAGGAAGCGGTCGGTGACGGCGAAGGTGTAGTCGGCCATGTCGGCGATGGCCTGCTCACGGCCGCGGTAGGTCTCGACCGCAATGGTGTCGCGCCACAGCTCGGCGCTGTTCGCCTCCCGGCTGCGCCGCACCTGGGCCAGAAGCCGCTCCGCGTCCGCGCGCCAGCCGAGGGCGCCGTACTTCTTCCGCAGCTGCACCAGGGTGGCGAGGGCGGGGCCGAGGTGGGAGATCCCGGCGAGTTCCTTGAAGCCCTTGGTGGAGAAGCGGAAGCCCTCGACCGTGGGGGGCTTGCCGCCGCCGGGGTAGAGCGCGAATTCGGTGCCGGTGGCGACGATCAGTGGCGCGTCGGCCGTGTCGGAGGCCGCGGTACGGGTGAGGTGGGAGCCGATGCTGGTGGGACCGGCCGTGTAGGTGGTGAACAGGTCAACGAGCTCAGGGCTTTCGTTGGCGGTCATGGACGTTCCTTGTCGCTGAGTGGAGGAGCGGGACACAGGAATCGGAGAACTCAGAGGGTGAAGCGGTAGAGGACCGTACGGGCGGCGAAGCGCACGTCGGCGGTGAGGCTGTGGGAGACGGCGATGAGCAGACCCTCTTCGTCGTCGTGCAGGGTGGCGACGTCGGTGGCACCCGTCGTGGGGAAGGTCTCCGTCTGCACCAGCTGCCCGTCTCGCCACTGATAGATCTCGGAGTCGAGGTCGGTGGTCGGTTCTGCCGGTGTGCCCAGCACGAAGTTCACGCGGACGATGTACACGGTCCCGTCCGGACCTGGCACGACGACGAACTCACGTGCTCCCTGTCCGTGCAGCGTCTGATGGACGACGAAACGGGTGCCGTCCCAGCGCAGCAGCTGCGAGTCGCTCTGCAGCCGGGCGACCAGCAGGAAGAATTCGCCGTCTGCGGTGAAGTGTGCGAACGCGCGGCCGTGCCGGTCGGCCAGCTCCTGGTGGGGCCGGAACTCCTCACCGTCGAAGCGGTAGAGCACCGACGGGCCCACGTGCTCGGCGTGCGCCAGGAAATGGTGACCGTCGACGGTGAAGGCGTGCCAGTTGTAGGCCCACCGTGAGTCGATGTCCTGGAAGTGGGCGAAGCGTTCACCGTCCCAGAGGAAGATCTGCGAAGGCCGGTTGTCTGCCTCCTGTTCCGGAAGGACGACCCCTTGGGCGAGGGCCAGGAAGTGCCGGTCCTCGATCGTGAAGTGCCTCCACTGCTTGGCGGCGAAACTGTCGAAGGACTGGAACTCGGCGAAGGATGTGCCGTCCCATTCGAGGACATGGGACGAGGTGGCATACCGGTACGGGCCGTTGCCCGTACGGATGCTGGCCACGGCCAGGAAGGCACGGTCGCCGATACGGAAGAACTCCGCGTCCTCGCCGCCAGGCGCCGGTACGCGCTGGAACGGCTCGTATCCTCGCTCCCCTCGCTTGAGCAACAGCAGATCCGTGTCGCTGTCTCCTCCGTTCATGTTCGCCGTGGTGTCCGGCATGTCATAGGCGAGCTGCGGTATGGCGAGCAGATGCATGCCGTCCAGGTCGAAGGGCTCGACGGCTCGTGCACCGGAGGTGGGGACGGACTGGATTTCGGTCAGGTGTGTGCTGGGCATCGGGTGGTCATCTCCTCGGTTTCAGTGCGGGAACGGCACCGACGGCAGGGCAAAGTTGTTGTCGAAGACGTGGTCGGGGTCGTACTGCGCCTTGAGTGAGACCAGCCGGTCGAGTACCTGGCCGGGAAAGGCGTCCTGCAGTTGTCTCCGCCCAGTACGGGTTTCAAAGCTCAGGTAGAGCCCGTTCACATGCGGCTGGAGCCGTTCCCAGTGCTCGTCGAGGCCGTCGCGCAGTGCGGGCACTGTGGCGGCCATCAGGGAGAAGTTCTGGGTGCGATGCGAGTAGGCCATGGCGGTGGGCGGTGTGTCGTTGACCGCTGCGCCGACCGAGCGCAGCTGCACCATGCCAGCCGCCTTCATGAGCGCTGCCATGCTCTCGGCGGCGGGCGGGGTGATGTGGTCCAGGAGTCCGGAGCGCGACACGGTGAGCGGTTGCTGCGCGTGCTGCGGCTCGTGTCCGGCGGGCAGCAGCCTTTGGTAGGGAGTGACGGTTGCGTGGTTGCGCAGGACCGGCCCGGCCGACAACAGGGGGGCGAGAGCCGCGCGGGCCTGCGTCGCGTCGGTGCCGGCGTACACGGTCATCGCCTGGGCCGCAGCTGCTCTCCCGCCGGGACCTGCGACGAGCGTCAGGAAACTGGTGAGCGAGCGGGGCGCCGCCTCCACTGCTGCCGCCCACCAGGTGAGGAACGCGGCGGTGTCGGCGGCGTCGTAGACGGTCATGGCGACGATCACATCGCGCACCGGCTGAGCCTGGAACTCGAAGGCCGTCGCCACCCCGAAGTTGGTTCCCGCCCCGCGCACGGCCCAGAAGAGGTCCGGGCGGTGTTCGGGGTCGGTGCGGATGACAGACCCATCGGCCAGGACGAGTTCGGCGGCACGCATGTGATCGATGGTCAGACCGTGCAGACGGGACATGAGGCCGATACCGCCGGCGGTGGCCAGTCCGCCGACCCCGACATCTCCTGTGTCTCCGGAGGACAGCCCCAGGCCGTGGGGTGCGAGTGCTGCGGCGACGTCTCCCCAACGGGCTCCCGCTTCCACGCGTACCAGGCCGGACCGGCTGTCAAGGATTTCCACGGTGTTGAGCCGGGAGAGGTCGATGACCATGCCTTGGTCGTTGGTGGAACGGCCGCTGATGCCGTGGCCGCCGCTACGGGCGGTCACGGGAACCCCGATGGTGCGGGCATGAGCCAGCGTGTCCGCTATGTCTTGGTGGTCGCGGACGCGGATCACGGCAGCTGGGGATCCGAGGCGGGTGTAGGTGTGCCGTACGGCGTCGTAGTCACGGTCGCCGGGCCGGATGGTGACCGTGGCAAGGCTCTCGGGAAATGTGTGCTTGGGTGCAGGCGGTGGGCCGGCGGTGGTCTGCATCGATGCTCCCGCGTTGTCCGTGTGCATGAAGGGGCTTTTGTGCATCCGTCACTTCGGCGGTGTGGTCCGTACACCGTGGGCGCGGGTCACCAGGTACTGGAGCGGGTCTTTGGTGTGTGAGCCGTCGCCGGCGATGAGGCGGCCCGCGTGCCGGCCGAGGTCCTCGGCACTGAACCAACCGGGGCTGTCCGCTCCGATCGCGGCACGCGGGCGGGTGCGGATGGGCCCGATGATCAGCTCGTGGACACGGGGACCGGCGCCGCCCAGTTCCGCCGTGAGGGAGCTCACCAGCGACTTCTTCGCCGCGTTGGTCGCCCCCACGAGTGCAGCGAACGGATAGGGGATCTCCGCGCTGAACCCGCTCAGATGCACCAGGGCACCGCCCCGGGACAGCAGCGGGGTGAGCGCTCGCAACGCGTGAAAATGACTCGTCAGGTTCGACGCGATCATCGACTGCCACTCGGCGTCGGATGTCTCGAGGATGCCGGTGCGCTCCGGGCTGCCCCAGTCGCCGATAGCGATGACGGCACCGTCCAGCGCACCGTACGCGGACAGTTGGGCGCGCACCGACTCGCTGTCCGCGTCACCGACATCGACCGTGTGGGTGATCAAGGTGCCCTCACCGGCGTCCTTGACGTAAACCGCGAGGCCGGCCAGTCGTTCCTCGCTGCGGCCGGTAGCTACGACGGTGGCTCCCTGGCGCAGCAGCGCGAGAGTCATTCCCTCTCCGATGCCGCCGGTCGCGCCCGCCACCACGACGGTCCGGCCGGACAGCAGCAAGTTCCCCTGTATGTCGTTCACGGGCGAGATCCCTTTCCTGAAGGCCGGGGGGGCGGGCCCCGCAGGGTGGGAGTGGGGGCGGGCCGGAGCCCGCCCCCCAGGGGTTCAGACGGCCGTGGCGGCACGCTTGCCCAGTTCGAGGGCGTGAAAGAAGGTCCGGGCACTCATGCCCATGGACGGCACGTTCTCCTGCATCAGCCGCATGCGGTGCGGAGCGTCGTGGAACTTGGGGTCGAGCTGGAACTCGGCGGCCAGGGAGAACCAGGTGACCGGTACCGCGCCGGCCTGGACCATGCGCTGCACCGCCGCGTTGTGTGCCTCGAGCGAGGGGCTGGCGGAGGCGTCGACGGCCACGTGCACGCGGTAGCCCTCGCGCAGGCCGCCCAGCACCGTCTGCAGCACGCATCCGTCCGTGGCGACGCCGCCGACCACCAGGTTCTCCCGGCCTTCGTCCCGGACCGCCTGGGCGAACGACTCGTCCAAAAAGGAGTTGAAGTCGACGGCACGCTCGATGACCGGCTGGTCACCGATGGCCTCCAACAGCTCCGGGTACAGCGGGCCGGACGGCTTGCTCGACTGACCGTTGGTCACGACCAGACCGCTTTCGTACCACTTCGCCGTCTTCGCCAGGCCCACGACGTTGTTGATGTGTTCAGCGAGGTTGTGGGAGCGCAGAAGGTTCGCGAAACCGACTGCGTAGTCGACGAGAACGACGGTGGTGTTGGCGGGGATGAGGGGCTCAGGAGTCATGACGAAACTTCTTTCTGATCGAAGAGAAGGACAGCGGCGCGTTGGTCGCGCAGCGGTGGGCAGGTGCCTTGGCGCCCTGGTGACCGCTTGGTCACTAACGAAGGGACGCCGACTCCGGGTCCAATTCCCAGACGATCACTCAATCTGGAAACTCAAGGAGACAGCGGCCGACTTGTAAGCTTTTATCTGACCAGCCACTCTCCACTCGGGGCGTTCCCACCTGGTGTTCAGGCCGAGGCGTACGGGAAGCTCGCCGAGGGGCCGGCGCAAGCTGAGACGGAGCGGTTCTCCTTCCCAGGCGGTGTCGACCGGATCCGGGCCCCGGGTCGCGGCTCGGTATGTACCGGCCCGCCCCTGGGACTCGCCCGACCTGCCCCCTTGCCAGGGCCGAGAGGCCTACTCGCCTGACGGGACCTGGTGACCGCGTTTGTTGACCGACTGCTTGATCGCGTATGTGGTCGTGGTGAACGTGTCGATCTGCCCCGCTGTCAGGCCCTGTACGCTCGTGGGAGAGGGGGTCAGTCGACGGTGAGGACGAGCTTTCCGCGGTTGTGGCCGGCGTCGCTGGTCTGCTGGGCCTTGGCCGCGTCGGCGAGCGGGTAGGTCGCGCCGACCGTGGTCACCAGTGCGCCGTCGGCGGCCTGCTGGGCGAGTTCCGCCAGCCGGGCGGCCGAGCGCCGCGCCGGGCCCTCGGCGAAGACGACACCGAGTTCGCGGGCCCGGAAGTCGGCGGTCGTGACGATCCGGTCGGTGCCGCCGCGCAGGGTGATGGAGTCCTCCAGCGCGCCCTTGCCCGCAGCGTCGAACACGGCGTCCACGCCGCTCGGGGCGGCTGCGCGGACCCGCTCGACCAGGTCTTCTCCGTAGACCAGCGCGGTGGCGCCGAGCGAGGTCACGTACTCCTGGTTGGCCGGGCCGGCGGTGCCGATGACACGGGCGCCGCGGGCGACGGCGAGTTGGACGGCGACGGTGCCGAGTGCGCCGGACGCGCCGTGGATCAGCAGGGTCTCGCCCGCCTTGACATCAAGCAGGTCCAGGACCCGTTCGGCGCCGTCGCTCGCCACCGGCAGCGCGGCCGCGTGCGTCCAGTCCAGGCCGGCCGGCTTGGGGGCGAGGACGGCCGCGGTGGCCAGTGCGTACTGGGCGTAGGCGCCGGTGTCGGACCAGCCCAGCACCTCGTCGCCCACCTTGAACAGGTCGACGCCTTCGCCGAGGGCGTCGACGACCCCGGCGATCTCCCCGCCGGGGACGGCGGGCAGGGTGGTGGGGAAGATGGCCTCCATGATCCCGGAGCGGATCTTTCCGTCGACGGGGTTGACGCCTATGGCACGGACACGGACACGGACCTGACCGGGCCCGGGCTGGGGCACCTCGATCTCCGCCTCGTGCAGGACCTCGGTGCCGCCGAACGTGTCGAAAACGATGGCCTTCATGACTGTTGTCTCCTTCGAAGGGTTGAGCTGGTGGCACTGGTTGAGTGGCTGGACACATAGAACGCAGCACCGATGACATGGCTGGCCAAGTGCCTGGATGGGCGCGTGCCCGATCTGGATCTGCGGAGCCTCGGGCCGCCCGCCCGAGAGGGCCTCTCGGGCTTCGATGAAGCTTCAGGTCATAATTTGCCGTATATGAGAATCGGTGCCTTGGATGTGTGCGCCGACCGACAGCCGACGAGGCTTAAGCGCCTACGGCTGCCAGGAGTTGGAGTTTTTCGTAGTCCGTCGAGCCGGGTACGGCGGAGAAGACCAGCAGCTCCTGAACCTGGTCGGGGTCCACCAGCCGCTGGCAGTACAGCTCCAGCTCACCCAACTCCCCATGCAGGTAGCGTTTGAGGTCGTTGTGGTGGGTGACGTCCACCTCGTGCAACTGCCAGAGGTCGGCGAATTCCGGGCTGATCTCCAGCAGTGCCGCGACGATCTCGCCGGCCCTGCCCTGAGGGTCCGCCGTGTACGCCGCCCGGATCTCCACGGTGAAAACCCTGCCCCGCAGGGCGTGGTCCTCGACGGGATAGAGCTCGCGTTGCGCTGGGTCGGTGAACCAGCGGTAGACCAGGTAGCGGGACAGTCCGCTGAACCGGGTGTAATCGCCCAGCAGGGCAACCGCCGGGCGGGTCTGCAGCAGCGTTCCACCGAAGCGGGACATCACTAAAGCGGGTGTGTCCGAAAGCCGTTGCACGATGCGCATCATGGTCGGGCTCACGTGATCTTCGCGCAGTACCCGCCGCGGCGCAGGGTGCCCGGCGAGGTCGAAGAGGTAGTCCCGCTCACTGAGGCTGAGATGCAGCCCCCGGGCGAGTGCGGCGAGCACAAGCTCGGACGGCATCGGGCCACGCTGCTGCTCGATCCGGCTGTAGTAATCAACCGACATGCCGGCCAGCGCTGCCACCTCCTCACGCCTCAGCCCGCCGGTACGACGCCGCGAGCCGCGGGGAAGCCCGACATCCTCCGGTTGCAACACCTCCCGGCGTGCCCGGAGAAAGTCGGCCAACAATGCCCGGTCCATCTCAACCTCCCGTGTCGACAGATCAAGCATCGCGTGAACCACAACCCAGATGAAGGCCGTACTTATCCACGGACAAGTTGTCCGTGGCAAACCACGCGATGGGGAGGGCTGAGTGGCTTGTCGTCACACAACGTCTTCTTGCACAGAGCGGCGTTCTCCGTCTCCAATGGTGTCGGCGGCTGGGTCGGTACCTCCGCCCGGCGTCCCCGCGGCCGGCTCGCGCCGGTTGCCCGGACCCACTTCCGCAAGGTCTCGGGGTTGATTCCCACATCGGCAGTGACCTGCCGGATCGTCGCCTCGGGCCGCGACCTGTACAGCGCGACAGCGTCCGCCTTGAACTGCGGCGGGTAGTTTGTTCTTGATGACCACGAGATGTCCGTCCTCGGATCCTCAGGATGCAGTGTCTCGTATGTCAAGGAGCAAGGAGCAAGGCCCACCTCACGACCACGCCGCACAGATTAAAGATCAAGTTAAGGTGATCCGGCTGCGGGCAAGGCCTTTCCCGATGCGCCGCGCCGGCCTGGTGGATGCGGAAGAACGCGGAAGGGAGATCGCGGTCGTCTCCCAGAGACACCGCGCTGATACCTGCGGTAGCTCTCCACCCTCCCGGAGTGCCTCCGCAATCTCCCTGCTGTGACCCGCCAGGTGCTTGACGGTCCCGACCAGAACCCCGAGAACGCCGGCCCCGTACAGGCCGTTTATCCCGACCAAAGATGAAGGTGTCGCCGGAATCCCATCTGGTGTCGCAAATGTACACGCCTTCCTCGCACGGCCGTTCCTACTGTTGGCTGTACTTCAACTGTCAACGATCAACCGCCTGCGGGTGCACCCGGCGCCACAGAGACCATGCCTTGCTCAGCATGCGGAGCAAGGCCACCGCGACCTCTCGGGCGAAAGCAGAAAAGACACATGAAGGCAGTGCGTTTCCATCAGTACGGTGACCCGGATGTCCTGCGTTACGAGGATGTGGATCAGCCGGTTCCCGGCACCGGGCAGGTGCGGGTCCGTGTCGCGGCAACGTCATTCAACCCGGCTGACGCCAACATCCGCGCTGGCCTCATGCTGAAGGCCATCCCTGTGACGCTGCCCCATACACCCGGCATTGACGTCGCCGGAACCGTCGACGCGCTCGGCGCGGGCGTGACTGGCTTCCAGGTCGGTGACCAGGTCGTCGGTTTCCTGCCAATGGCGAGGGCTGGCGCCGCCGCAGAGTACGTCTTGGCACCGGCCGAGATCCTCGCGACGGCGCCGAAGAGCGTCCCGCTGGCCGACGCCGCAGCGCTGCCACTGGTGGGCCTGACCGCCTGGCAGGCGCTGTTCGACCACGGCAAGCTGACGGCCGGGCAGCGCGTGCTGATCAACGGTGCGGGCGGAAGGTCGGATCCACGTGGCTGGACGAGAGCACACTGGCTGATCTGGAGAGCATGACAGCCGACATGACAGCCGACTCGCCTGCGGCGAACCCGTTCATGTCAGTCGCCTCCATTGTCACCGGTCCGCGGCAACGACCCCCCGGACTGATCGTCACGTAACGGACCGGCAGGCACCCTGCTCCTTGAAGCGCGGCTTCATGCCCGGAGAAGAACAGACCGACGGAGAGACGGACATGGACGAGCGAGCGGCAATCCCGGACGAAGAGACTGAACCGGAGGAGTCGAAGGAGGCAATCAGGGCCGCGCTTTGGGAGGCCTGGACGGCAGGGGGGCGGGCGGAAGGGACGGACAGGAAGCGGGGCCCCGTCGCGTCCGGCGCCATGGACCATTGCCCAGTCTTTTCCGAGTAAGGCTGGGCCCCCGGCGCCGATGCATGGCCACTGGGCTCCCGACTCACGGAGGCAGAAAGGGCGGATCCCTCAGACAGGTCGGGATCAGGCGAACGCCGCCTCGATCTGCCGGCCGAGCGCCGCGAAAGCGGCAGGAGCGTCGACGGCGGCGAGAGTTGCGTAGTCGATGAGCGCGGCCCGAGCCGCCTCGGCCCGGGTCGTGTGCCCCGCAGTCGGCTCCGCGCCCTGGGCCCCTTCGCGGTCCCTCGCGTACAGGCCCGCCAGCTGGTCGCGCAGCGAAGCGCGTCGGGACACGGCAACGGCCGCCAGTTTTCCCGGAAGTCGACGCCTCGGCCCAGATCTGAACGACCAGGCGTGCGTGGTCCGCGGACACGCCGGGCGGCGTCACATAGGACATCAAGCGGCGCAGCAGGTCTCCCGGTGTCTCGTCTGCGGGAAAATCGCCGCCTTCCGTGCCGTCCCGCCCGCTCACGATCTCGGCCACTAGCGCTGCCTTGCCGCTGGAGGAACAGATGGCGGAGACCCAGCGGCGTACCGGGCTCCATCCCAGCCAGCCCAGGCCAGCTGCTGTCGAGATGTTCGCCGGCACCAGGGTTGACCTCACCTACGACGAGGCACTGCGCGAGGCGACCGCTTTCCGGCCGGAACTGATCGTGTGTGAACCGTTCGACTAGATGATCGATCCCAAGGGATCGGCCGCGCCGCATGAGGCGAGGGAGCCCAAAGTGCGGCTGTGACGCCAGACTTGGATTCCCTCGCCACCGCACTGTACGTGAAGACCGACGACGTTCTGAAGGCATCGCCGCATCTCGCGCCGGGGTGACCGGCTGTCGGGAGCACCCCCAAACTCACGGATGCCGAGCTGGTCACCCTCGCGGTGATGCAGGCCCTGCTCGGGTTCACCTCCGAGGCGAAGTGGCTCCGCCACGCCCGCGCTCACCTGCGGCATCTGTCCCATACTTGCCCCCGCAGCCTGCACGCGAAGCTCGTGGCGGAGGTGAGCGAAAGAATCGTCTACCAGGAGCTTCGCCGTTGTGCAGTGACTGCCCGACTACCGGTGAGCACCGCCAGCCTGGCGGGGCGGGGTAGCCAGGAAGGCGAGCAGCTCGCGGGCGAAGGCCTCGGGGCGTTCCTCGGGCACGAAGTGGCCACTGCCCGCGATCACCGCACCGGTCAGGTGCGGCGCGGCCGTGTCCAGGCTGTCGGCGAGTCGGGCGCCTGAGCTGTGCTCGCCGCCGACGGCGAGTACGGGCATGGGAAGGGTTGCTCCGGTTTCGCGCCAAGCCCGGTTGACGCGGCCGTCCTCAAGGAGGGTGCGGTAGTGCGCGAAGCCGGCGCGCAGTGCCTCGTATCCGCGGTAGGAGGAGGCGACGGTGTCGACCTCTTCCGGCGGGAAGGTTCCGGGTACCGCGGACAACCAGTTGAACCACCAGGTAAGGAAGTCGCTCTCCCGACCTTCGAGGAGCAGCTCGGGCAGTTCTTCGGTCATGAAGAGGCCGAAGTGGAACAGACCGCCGGAGGCCACGTCCATCGCCTGCTCCAGGCCGAAGCCGGGTAGGGCGAGTTCGACGAGGACGAGGTGTTCGACTTCCTCGGGGTGGCGGCGGGCGTAGGCGAAGGCCACCATGCCACCGATGTCGTGCCCGACGACGCGTACGCCGCCGTGGATGCCGAGCTGTGCGAGGAGTTCGCGCATGTCCTCTGCCTGTGTGTCCTTGTCGTATCCGCTCGGGGGACGGTCGGAGGCACCCATGCCGCGCAGGTCGGGAGCGACGACGCGGTAACCGTGCGCGGCGAGGGCCGGCATGAGGTGTCGCCAGGCCCGCCATGTCTGGGGCCAGCCGTGCAGAAGGAGTACGGGTGCACCGGTCCCGCCGACCACGGCATGCAGCCGGGTGCCGTTCGCAGTGACGGTGATGCTCTCGAATCCGTCGGGGAGGGGCGTTTCGTCGCTCATGGGATCACCTGGGGCTGGGTCGAGGAGAACGACCAGGAACGTCTGTCCGTGACGGCCGGCGGAGCCGGCGGCGAGCTGGGCCAGTACCTGGTCGGTGGAGGTGACGCGGGCTCCGTGCGCGCGGCGACGCGGCGGATGCGGGCATCGTTGGGTGGTCGGCGTTGTGGAGGGTGGGGTGGGCAGGGGCAGTTCACCGTGCCGCCCTTGTGGCCGGTGAGAAGCAAGACGCTGCGCTGGGGAGGGAAGGACCGTGACGGGTACAGCCGGTGCCGTTGTGCCAGGGGGTGCTGCCCGGCCCGAGCGCACGCAGTGGTCAGGTCTTGCGTGCGAGGGCTTCGCGGACTGCGGGTACGACTTCGGCGGCAAACGCGCTGATCTGTCGGGTGTGGTCTCGTTCGGGCCAGATGACGAAACCGTTCATCCCGACGGCAGGATGTCGCCCCGGGTCTTGCCGGCGGGCACGCGGGCCGTCCGGGTTTCCGGGTCGGCGCGGACGGGTGCGTTGATGAGCGGACGCAGCACCAGCGAGCCGTTCAGCGCGGCAGTCCGGCCCATCGCGTGGCCGGTGGTGTTCAGCAACAGCAGCAGCAGCAGCGGCCGGCCCGCCCGGCGTGCGGCGGCGCGGACGACGTCGTCGATCGAGCGGGCGGTGAACGCCCCGGCCGGATCGACCGGTGCCGCGAGCTGGAAGGAGGCGCCCGCTTCCGCGTAGCCGGGGGTTCCGGGTGGACTGAACAGGCTGCTGCCGTCGCTGGTCGTGAATACTCCTCTGAGTCGCCGAGCAGCCGGTCAGGCTTCGAGTTCGGCACGATGTGCGGCCAGGAAGTCCGTCAGGCTCAACGGATCCGGGTTGAACACGCGCGTCGCTTCGCGCTCACGCAGGCCGCGGTAGGACCCGGAGAACTCGGCGTAGTACTGGAACATGTTTCCCAGCTCGTCGGCGCCGGGGAAGCCGAGGCCGCGGAACTGGTCGTGGCTGGGCGGGCGGTAGGCCACCGGCTCACCGAGCACCGTGCTCAGCGCTGCCGCCATCTGCTCGCCGGTCAGGTGCTCGCCGGCCACGGGGACGGTGGCGCCGATCGTCTCCGACGGCCGCCGCAGCACGCGCAGCACCGCCTGGCCGATGTCGTCGGAGGCGATGCCCGCGACGGCCGTGTCACCGAGGGGGAGGTGCAAGGCGAGCGTTCCGTCGGGGTCGCGTTGCGGTCTGGCGAGGGTGAGCAGGTTGTCCCAGAAGAAGGACAGCAACAGGTACGTCGTGGGCAGACCCGACTTGGCGAACAGAGCGTCGGCGGCCCCGCCCTTCACGTCGAAGTGCGGCACCCGGTAACCGTCGCCGATGAACGGCATCCGGTCGTCGTCGGCCGCGATCGCCTCCCGCGTGTCCTCCAGCGACGACCAGATGACATGCCGCAGACCGGCTGCCTGGGCCGCGCTGATGAGGTTCTCGACCTCGGCCAGTTCCCGCGCGGGTGAACGGTGCTCCCAGTACGGCGTGACGAGGAACGCGCCGTACGCCCCGTCGAACGCCCGGCGCAGGCTGCCCTCGTCGGTGAGGCTCGCCTCCACCACATGGGCGCCGAGGCCCGCCAGGATCTGTGCCTTCGGCGACGCGGCGTCGCGCGTCACCGCCCGTACGGTGAAGGCGCCGTCGGCCAGCAGCGCACGCGCGACCGCACCTCCCTGGGTGCCGGTCGCACCGAGGACCGTGACCACGTTGTCGTGGGACATCGGAATTCTCCTGTCGGAAGTGCTTGTCAGACCAACGTCGCGGCGAGGGTGGGGTAGTCGGTGTAGCCGTGGTGGTCGCCGCCGTAGAAGGTGGCCGGGTCGGCCTGGTTGAGCGGTGCGCCGGAGCGGATGCGGGCCGGGAGGTCGGGGTTGGCCAGTGCCGTGGTGCCGACCGTGATGACGTCGGCCAGGCCGGCGTCGAGGTCGGCGACGCGCGTGTCGATGTCGGTTCCCGCGCGGTTGAGGAGCAGGGCCGTCGGCCACAGCTGGCGCAGCTCGCGCAGGAGTTCCTCGTCGCCGCCGTGGATCAGGTGGAGGTAGGCGAGGTTCAGTGGTGCCAGGGCCGTGACGAGTGCCGGGTACAGGTCGCCGGTGTCGTGTTCGGCGATGTCGTTGAAGGGGTTGCCCGGGGAGAGGCGCAGACCGGTGCGTTCGGCGCCGATCTCGTCGGCCACCGCGGAGGCGACCTCGACCGCGAAACGGATGCGGTTTTCGAGCGGGCCGCCGTAGCGGTCGGTGCGCTGGTTGGTGTTGCCGGCGAGGAACTGGTGGACGAGGTAGCCGTTGGCACCGTGGATCTCGACGCCATCGAAGCCGGCTGCGATGGCGGCCGAGGCCGCGTGGCGGAATTCGTCGACCACGTCGGCGACTTCCTCGGTGGCCAGGGCCCGGGGGATGGGCATGTCCTGCAGGCCGGAGGCGGTGAACATCGCGCCCTTGGGCTGGATGGCCGAAGGGGCGACGGACCGGCGGTGGTGGGGGGTGTTGTCGGGGTGGGAGATACGGCCGGTGTGCATGAGCTGGACGACGATGCGCCCGCCGGCGGCGTGCACGGCGCTGGTGATCTCCTGCCAGCCGGCGATGTGTGCCTCGGTGTAGATGCCGGGGGTCAGCAGGTAGCCCTGGCCGTCGGCGGAGGGCTGGGTGCCTTCGGTGATGATGAGGGCCATCGACGCGCGCTGACGGTAGTACGCGCGGTTGAGGTCGGTGGGGACGCCGTCCGGGCGGGAGCGGTCACGCGTCATCGGAGCCATGGCGAGGCGGTGCGGCAGCTCGATGGCGCCGACAGTGATGGGGGTCCAGAGAGTCATTGCATTCTCTTTCCGTGCAGTGGATGGCTCGGTGGTCGCGGCTCAGATCGACTTCAGCACCCGGACGCGGTCGGCGATGGCACGCCGAGCGACGTCGGAGGTGAAGGCGAGGGAGTCGAACTCGTGCGGGACGCCGGGGTGCAGGTGGAATTCGACGGGTACGCCGGCGCGGCTGAGCTTGGTGGCGTAGGCGGTGTCCTCGTCGCGGAACAGGTCGAGCTGGCCGACCTCGATGTAGGCCGGCGGCAGGCCGGTGGCTTCTTCGAGCCGGGCCGGGGCCGCCGTGGCCGGGACGTCGGACCCTCCGACGGCGTCGCCGAGGAAAGTCCGCCATCCGGTGACAAGGTCGCCGTAGTTGTAGATGAAGGGCGCAGCATGGGGGTCGGGGGCGCCGGTGCGGTCGTCGAGCATCGGCATGATGAGGATCTGGCGGGCGATCTTCGGGCCGCCGCGCTCTCGCGTCAGGATTGCCACGGCCGCGGCCAGGCCGCCGCCGGCGCTGTCACCCATCACGCCGATCCGGCCGGGGTCGACGCCGAGCTCCGCGGCGTGCTCGTGCAACCAGCGCAGCGCCGCGTAGCCGTCTTCGAGCGGGGTCGGGAAGGGGTGCTCGGGGGCGCGGCGGTACTCGACCGACAGCATCGGCACGCCGCTGGCGGAGACGTAGCGGGCGAGAGTGCCGTCGAAGTGGCCGATGTGGCCGAAGAAATATCCGCCACCGTGGAAGTACACCACCGCCGGACCCGGGGTCGCGCCCTCCTTGGTGTACCAGCGCATCTGGATCCGGGCGCCGTCGTCTGCGGTGGCGTAGCTGTCGCTCATCCGGACGTCTTCGGGGAAGGGCTGGGCGGTGCTGGAGGCAGCGAGGATCGGCTCCCAAAAGGCTCGCCGCCCCTCGACGTCGTCACGCGGGGGCCGGAATGCGTCAGGCCCGCCCATCTGGGCCAGGACGTCGGCTACTTCCGGGTCGAATTCGAGTGTCATGATCTCGGCCTTTCGCTGCGTGGGGTGAGTGACAGAACGGGCTGATGGTGGCCGAGCAGTCGCGGGCCAATCTCCGCCAGCGGCACTCGCTGCGCCACATCAACGCGCAGCTCACCGGAGTCGATCAGCGCCACCAGCCGCGACAGCTGCTCGGCGTCGCCGCGTTCGACTGATCAAGCATGTCGTCGACCGGAATCCGGATGAAGGTCCTGCTTAACCCCGGACAAGTTGTCCGTGGTTAAACATGCGATGCGGCAGAGATGGACAGTGGACGGCGAGACAGCGGACCACCCAGCGCCGCGGCATCCGGGAAGCCCGACGGGCTACTTCCGCACGGCGGTCAGGAGCTGGAGTTCGGCCTTGGGGCAAGGCCCCGGACCGAGCTGACCCAACTCCGCAAGGAAATAGAAACGCCAACAGCCACCGCGGCCTCTGCCCTCGTCACTCCCGACGCGATCCGCCGCCAAAAGTGGCGCTGCACTGCACGAGACGGCTCCGGCCGAGCCGGTGAACGCATTGGCGGTCGCATTACCCGATCCGCTGCCCACTGCCGTCGCGCTCCCGCAGGCGCCTCCGGCATCTTCTGCTTCTGGTCTCGTCCCATCCCATACCTTCGTGATCAAGGTGTTGCGACGACCAGTTGATTCCGCCATGACCACCAGCATCACTGTGGCGGCGAAGAGCCGCCTGATGAGGTAAGCGAGCACTGTTCTCGGCCCCGCCGCGCCGGCCTTCACCTGCCTTTCGTGCCGTGTGGCGGGTGCGCCGGTCGGTGTTACTTCTTCAGGCCGAGGTTCACGAAGTCGTACGTACCGCTGTAGTTGTCGGTCGTGTAGACGTTCGCGAGCCGGTTGGAGCGCCAGGTGATGAACTTCTCGAAGACGAAGGGCATGTAGTAACCGCCCTCCATGACCTTGTGGTTGATCTCCGTGGAGATCTCGGTCTTCTTCGCGTCGTCGAGTTCCTTGACGTAATCGTCGAAGAGGCCGTCGATCTTCTTGTCGTTGATCAGGGCGAAGTTGTTGTTGCCGCTCTCAAGGATGTACTTGCCGCTCCACAGCGGCAGACCGTAGCCCTGGACGGACGGGAAGTCCGGGCCCCAGCCCATGATGATGATGCCGTAGCCCTTCTTCTTCACGTTCGAGGGGCTACCGATGATGCCGGCGCTCTGCGCACCGTCGAACTGGTCGATCTCGACGGTGATGCCGACCTTCTTCAGCGAGGCCTGGAGGGACTCGGCGGTGGCAACCTCGACAGGCTTGTTGTTACGGACCGCGATGGTGGTCTTGAAGCCGTTCGGCTTACCGCAGGCCTTCAGCTCTTCCTTGGCCTTGGCGACGTTGCCGTTCTTGTTCGTCGTGGCCATCTCGTATGGGTCGTACTTCTGGCCCTCGGCGCCCGGGACCGACGGCGGCAGCATGTTGGTACCGATGTCACCACCGGCGACCGGGCCACCACGAGCGGTCTGCAACGACTCGTGGTCGGCGCCGTAGATCACGGCCTTGCGGCAGTGCACGTTGTCGAACGGCTTGACGCTCTGTGGGAAGACCGCGTAGCGGATGTAGCCGGAGACCGGGTTGTCCAGGTTGGCCTTGTGCTGCTTCAGGGCGGTGGTGCGGCCCTGCGGCGACAGCCCGCCGGTCTGGTTGGCGTCCAGGTCGGAGTCGCCGTTGATCAGACGCTGGTCCATGTCATTGGCGTTGGTGAAGAAGGTCAGCGTGATCTTGTCCGGGTACGCCTTGCGGATCTTGTCCGAGGACGCCTTCCACTTCGGGTTGCGGACCAGGGTCAGCGACTTGTTCGGCGTGTACGACTGGAACTTGTACGGGCCGGACGAGAACGGCTTCAGGCCGTACTTCGACTTCGTGTCCTTGTCCTGGCGCACCGGGGCCGCCGAGGTCATGGCGAGCATGTCCTCGAAGTCCGAGTTGGCCTGGGGGAGCTTGAAGATGATGGTCTTGTCGTCCGGGGTCTTGATGGCCTTCAGACCCAGCTTGTCCGCGGACTTGTCCTTGTACGGGCCCTTGTACTCGCCCTTGGGGTCGAGGACGTCCTTCAGGTAGACCGGACCGCCGGACAGCACGTCCTGCGCCCACTGGCGCTCTATGCCGTACTTGACGTCCTTGGAGGTGATGGGCTTGCCATCCTCCCAGGTGATCCCGTCACGCAGCGTGTACGTGTACGTCTTGCCGTCGTCGGTGATCTTCGCCGTGCTGGTGGCGAGGTCAGCAGTGGCCTCGGCGCCCGCGGCACCGGGCTCCGCCTTGCCGGTCACCAGGGTGCGGCTGTAGTAGCGGGAGAAGTTCCACATGAAGCCGTAGTAGCCGCGCGTGGTGTCCCACGAGTCGGCGTCCTGGGCCGCGGCGAACTTCAGCGTGCCGCCCTTCTTGGCGAGGGAGGCCTGAGCGACCTTGTTGTTCGCGGCGTTGAAGCCGGCCGCGTCGTTCTTCGAGCCGTCGTCGTTGTTGCTGCTGCTGCCGCACGCCGCCGTGGACAGCAGTGCAGCGACCACGGCTGCGGCGGCCGCAGCCTGCTTACGCCGCCCTTGGTGCGTTGGGTAATCACTCGGATCCTCCGTGTGTGTAGCGGCCCGTCGACAGATGACGGGCCCTGGGGGTACGGCAGTTCAGCGGGAAAAACCGGCGCTGCACGCACCGGGTCTTCTCCAGGACAACGCCCAGCTCAGCACCCGCACTTGAGACTTCCCCCGGTGCCCCTCCTTCTGTCCCGCGTACGTCTGACGCCGCTCGGCCGCGGTGCAGGAGCTACGAGAAGGAGGTCATCCGGCTGCCGACGTCAGTGCGGTCACCCGACCTGGGCCTTCGGGGCGGTCGTGGTGGATCGGGGTGGGTGCGCCGGTCAGCGGTGTGCCGGACCCGCCCCGGCGCGCCGCGACGATCTCGGCCGCGATCGACAGGGCGGTCTCCTCCGGCGTACGGGCACCCAGGTCGAGGCCGATCGGGGAGTGCAGCCGGGCCAGCTCCTCCTCGGTGACACCCGCTTCGCGCAGCCGCCGGTTGCGGTCCTCGTGGGTGCGGCGCGAGCCCATCGCGCCGACGAACGCGACCGGCAGCCGCAGCGCCTCCTCCAGCAGCGGGACGTCGAACTTGGCGTCATGGGTGAGCACGCAAAGAACCGTGCGGGCGTCGGTCCCGGTGCTGCGCAGATAGCGGTCCGGCCAGTCGACCACGATCTCGTCGGCCTCGGGGAAGCGGGCCCGGGTGGCGAAGACGGAGCGAGCGTCGCAGACGGTCACGTGGTAGCCGAGGAACTTGCCCGTCCGCACGAGCGCCGCCGCGAAGTCGATCGCCCCGAAGACGATCATACGGGGCGGTTCAACAATGGACTCGACGAACAGCGTCACACCGCCCGGGCAGTGTGAGCCGTCCTCTGAGACGTCGACCGTGCCGGTGCGACCGGCGTCCAGCAGCGCGCGGGTCTCGGCGGCCGCGGTCCGGTCCAGCCGCGGATCGCCGCCGAGACCGCCCTCGTACGCCCCGTCGGCGCGGACCAGCAGTGCGCGGCCGAGCAGTTCGTCCGGGCCCCGGACCACGCGGGCGGCCGCGGCCGTCTTCCCACTGGCGGCGGCCGAGAGGGCCGCCTCGAACACCCGCCGGTACGGCGCGTCCCCATGGACCGGGGTGACCAGGACGTCGATCACCCCGCCGCAGGTCAGGCCTACCGCGAAGGCGTCCTCGTCGCTGTAGCCGAACTGTTCCCGTACTACGCGGCCGTCCTGGAGCGCTTGGACGCACAGGTCGTACACAGCGCCCTCCACACAGCCGCCGGAGACCGAGCCGACGGCCGTGCCGTCGGCGTCGACGGCGAGCGCCGCGCCCGGCGGGCGGGGAGCGCTGCCGCCGACGGTCACAACCGTGGCCACGGCGAAGTCACGGCCCTCCGCCACCCACCGGAGCAGTTCGGTTGCGATGTCAAGCATCTCGGCCGGCCATCAGTACACGGTCGGGCCGGATGGGCAGGTGCCGGTGGCGTACGCCGGTCGCGTGCCAGACCGCGTTGGCGATCGCCGCCGCGGCTCCCACGATCCCGATCTCGCCGATGCCCTTGATCCCGACCGGGTCGTCCGGGTCCGGGTCGTCCACCCAGTCCGCCTCGATGACGGGGACGTCCGCGTTCGCGGCGAAGTGGTAGCCCGCGAGGTCCGCGCCGACGTGTCCACCCGCAGCCCGGTCCCTGGCCGCCTCCTCGTGGAGCGCCATGGACAGGCCCCAGACCATGCCGTCGACGAACTGGCTTCGCGCGGTCAGCGGGTTGACGATCCGGCCCGCGGCGAACATCCCGAGCATCCGCCGTACACGGACCTCGCCGGTGGTGACGTCCACGGCGACCTCGGCGAACTGCGCGCCGAAGGAGTACCGCTCCTTGCTCGTCAGCCTGCCGATAGCCTCGGCGGTGCTCGAGCGGCTTTTTTGGCAGCTCTTCAACACCACCGCCATGACCATCAGCCGTGGGGTCAAGGACGTCCGCCCGCTCGTCGAAGCACACGGCATGTGCATTCCTTCCTCAACTGCTCGTTTTCGCACACCAGTCGACATCGCCTTCCTGGACTCAGACAACACCAAGATCAAACCAGCGTGTTGATTCCCGGCAAGCCTTAAGCGCCTACGGCTGCCAGGAGTTGGAGTTTTTCGTAGTCCGGTGAGCCGGGTACGGCGGAGAAGACCAGCAGTTCCTGGGCCTGGTCGGGGTCCACCAGTCGCTGGCAGTACAGCTCCATCTCGCCCAGCTCCGCATGCCGGTAGCGCTTCAGGTCCTGATGGTGGGTGACGTCGACCTCGTGCAACCGCCAGAGTTCGGCGAACTCGGGGCTGACCTCCAGCAGTGCCGCGACGATGTCGCCGGCCCTGCCCTGAGGGTCAGCCGTGTACGCCACCCGGATTTCCACGGTGAAGACCCTGGCCCGCAGGGCGTGATCCTCGACGGGATAGAGATCGCGTTGCGCCGGGTCGGTGAACCAGCGATAGACCAGGTAGCGGGACAGTCCGTTGAACCGGGTGTAATCGCCCAGCAGAGCGACTGCCGGGCGGGTCTGCAGCAGCGTCTCACCGAAGCGGGACATCACCAACGCGGGTGTGTCCGAGAGCCGTTCCACGATGCGCATCATGGTGGGGCTGACGTGATCCTCGCGCAGGACCCGCCGCGGCGCGGGGTGCCCGGCGAGGTCGAAGAGGTAGTCCCGCTCACTCAGGCTGAGATGCAGCCCCCGGGCGAGCGCGGCGAGCACAAGCTCGGACGGCATCGGGCCACGCTGCTGCTCGATCCGACTGTAGTAATCAACCGACATGCCGGCCAGCGCTGCCACCTCCTCACGCCTCAGCCCGCCGGTACGACGCCGCGAGCCGCGGGGAAGCCCGACATCCTCCGGTTGCAACACCTCCCGGCGTGCCCGGAGAAAGTCGGCCAGCAATGCCCGGTCCATCTCAACCTCCGCGAAGGAGACGCATCCAGGTCGCCGTACTGATGGAAACGCACTGCCTTCATGTGTCTTTTCTGCTTTCGCCCGAGAGGTCGCGGTGGCCTTGCCCCGCATGCGGAGCAAGGCATGGTCTCTGTGGCGCCGGGTGCACCCGCAGGCGGTTGATCGTAGACAGTTGAAGTACAGCCAACAGTAGGAACGGCCGTGCGAGGAAGGCTTGTACATTTGCGACACCAGATGGGATTCCGGCGACATCTTCATCGGCGCGGAGGACACATGAGCAGCAGGCCGCGTTTCCTCGGACCGAGCGACCAGGTGGGCACGTTCACCGCCGAGACCGACTCCACCGGAACCGGCCGGGGAACGTGGGAGCCGTTCATCGACACCTGGAACGACCGCATGGGAGACCTCTACCCCCTGCCGGAGTTCAGCGCTTCCACGGTTGACGGCTTCCAGGGAAAAGTACGCTCGGTCACCCTGAACAGCGACCTGCCCAACCGCCCGCGCGCACCGACCTTGACAAGAGAGCTTCGAGTCGGTGAACGCGCGGATCCGCCGGGCGGTCAAGGCCCGCGGGCACTTCCCCAACGAGCAGGCCGCGTTGAAGTGCGTCTACATGGCGATCATGTCGCTCGATCCCACCGGCCAAGATCAGGCCCGCTGGACCATGCGCTGGAAGACCGCACTGAACGCCTTCGACATCACCTTCGATGGCCGCCTCTCAGCCGCCCGTCAGTAACCCCAACTACCCCAGTTACACCGCTCGTTTGGCTCTGTTCCGTAGTCGGTGGTGACGGCTGGTGACGGGCGTCGTTGACGTTGTATGCGAGATATCAACTCCCTTGTGGCAACGGTGTTTTCAGGGCTCTCGGCGCTGGTCATCGAGGATGTGGCGGACGACGGCGAGATGATCCGGGTCTTGGCCCGGACCCGGGATGTTCCGTTTCCCTGCCCGATGTGCGGGGTCCCGACGGGGAAGGTGCACGGATACCACGTCCGGACCGTTGCGGATGTGCCGGTCGATGGCCGCCGGGTCGTGGTCAACGTCCGGGTACGACGTCTGGTCTGCCCGGTCCTGGGCTGTCGGCGGCAGACCTTCCGCGAGCAAGTCCCTGGGCTGATCGAGCGCCTTCAGCGCCGCACCACGCGTCTGACCAGCCAGGTCTCGGGCGTGGTTAAAGAGTTATGCGGCCGGGCGGCTGCCCGGCTCACCCGGTTACTGGCCGTGCCCGTATCGTTCGCCACCGCCCTGCGGGTGCTGCGGGGAATCCCCCCGCCGACGCTGCGGATCCCGAGGGTGATCGGGGTCGATGACTTCGCCCTGCGCCGCCGTCACCGCTACGCCACGATCATCATCGATGCCGAGACCGGAGAACGCGTCGATGTCCTGCCCGACCGCGAAGCCGCCACATTGGAGACTTGGCTGCGCGGGAAGAAAGGGATCGAAGTCGTGTGCCGGGACGGCTCGGCCACCTACGCCGAGGCAATCCGCCGGGCCCTGCCCGACGCGGTGCAGGTCAGCGACCGCTGGCATCTGTGGCGGAACCTGTGCGACAAAGTCCTGGCCGAGGTCCGCGCCCACGCCCCCTGCTGGGCCACCGTCAACCCGCCCCGGCCCGGCGGCGTCCGCGAGCAGACCACCCGCGAGCGCTGGCACAAAGTCCACGCCCTCCTCGACTCCGGCGTCGGCCTGCTCGACTGCTCCCGCAGACTGAACCTCGCCCTGAATACCGTCAAGCGCTACGCCCGCATCCCTGAACCGCCCGCGGATCGCATCGCCCCCCGCTACCGGCCCACCCTTGTCGACCCCTACCGCGACCACCTGCGCCGACGCCGGTCCGACAACCCGGCCGTTCCCGTCACGCACCTCCTGCACGAGATCAGGGAACTGGGCTATACCGGCAGTGCCAACCTGCTGGTCCGCTACCTCAATCAGGGCCGCGCAGAAGGCGACCGCCCCGTGACAACCCCCCGCCGCGTCGCCCGGCTCCTGCTCACCCACCCCGAGCACCTGTGGACCAAGGACACCGACCTGCTCGGCCTCCTCACCGCGGTGTGCCCGGAGATGACCGAACTCGCCCGACTCACCGGCGAGTTCGCCGCGTTCCTGACCCCGGCCCAGGCCAACGACGACAAGCTCACCCAGTGGATCGCCACAGTCCGCACCGCTGGCCTGCCCCACCTGCACAGCTTCTGCAACGGCCTCGAGCTCGACCGCGCCGCCGTGAACGCCGGCCTCACCCTGCCCCACCACAACGGCCGGACCGAGGGCGTCAATACCTGAACCAAGAAGATCATGCGGCAGATGCACGGCCGAGCAGGATTCGACCTCCTCCGTCACCGCATCCTCCTGCAATGAGGAGAACGCACCGTCACCACCGACTACGGAACAGAGCCGCTCGTTTGACAGACCCGTCGTACAGCGGGGTGGTGGACACGTCGTCGGCGGCGAGCAGCAGCGGGGCCCGCGCGATCAGGGCGTCGACGCGCTTGTCGGACAGTGCCCCGACGTCGCGGCAGCTCAGATGCCGGGTGGCGATCTGGGCGTCCGGGTAACGGCGGCGCAGTTCCCGTACGGCGGCGGTGATCACCAGGTCTTCGACGTCGCCGATGACGATTCGTTCGGGCTGGGCTTGTTCACGCACGGCCAGCTCGGCCTGGCCGGCGGCCTGCAGCAGGGCGTGGGCCCGGGGAGCAATGTCTGGTCGGCCGGAGTGAGCCGGGTGCCCTGGGCGTGCGGTCCAGCAGTCGTGTGCCGAGATGCTTCTCGAGCCGTTGGATCTGGCGGCTCAGCGCCGGCTGGGCCACGTGCAGGTCGGCGGCGGCCCGGCCGAAGTGCTGGCGCGTCGCCACCACGACGGTGAAGTAGCGCACCAGCCGGCGGGGTGACCCCTGTCGGGGTTTGGGGGTAGAACCGCTCGTGAAGATCGTCTCCTGACTCCGGTTGGCCGAAAACGCTCAATTTCGGCGTCGTGTCGGCCTCGGACGGTGTATCAGGGGCACCGGTGGGTCCTGCTCACCCAACGCGCATGGGCAACGCAGTTACCTGACCTGACTGGTTGTCAGTTTCTGCGAGGTCAGCGCCCCTCGACCGCCCGCTTACGCTGCTGTCCTTGTCGACACAGCCGACGCAGAAGTGGACGGTGGGCGAACTCCTGTTACCCAGTCTTGCCGGGAGCCGTGCCACGTCCTGTCAGAGCTTGCGGGACAACCATGTGTCGATAGTGTTGGTGGTGCTGTCCGCGTTGCGCTGGAGGGCCAGGTCGTGGCCGGCTCCGGGAATGGCCTTCACGTCGACGTCAGGGCTGGCCGGGTAGGCGGCGGTCTCCGCTTTGAGGGTCTTGTCCAGGTCAGAGGGGTCGAAGTACAGGCCATCGTGCTGGCCCACGAGCGACAGGAGGGGAACGTCGACGCTTTTGCCGTACACGTCGTTGCTCTGCTCGTCTCCGAAGGAAGTGAATTCCCCGATGGTGGCGGTCTGCTTGGCCGCATCGTCGGCCTTGACGGTGCTCAGGTCGGCGTTGAACGGCCAGTAGAGCAGCTGGCGCATGCCGTCCCGGGTGGTGAGGGAGCCGTCCGGTAGCGCACGGTCGGTGAAGGCGGCGTCTTCGGCGGCGGGGTGCATCGCAGCATTGAACAGCAGCTGACCGGCGCCGGCGTGGTGCATGAATCCCGTGACGACGACAGCGTCGACGTCTTTGTAGGTCCCGGCTTCCTGGATGGCGACCACGCTGCCCATGGAGTGGCCGACCAGTGCGACCGGCAGCCCCTCATGGGCGGCCTTCAGCTTGGTGACCAGTTGGTGGATGGTGGCGGAGTGAGTCGTGCCGTTCAGCTCGTCCGCGGCCGGTCTGCTGGACTTGCCGGTTCCCAGGCGGTCCACGGCGACGGTGATCCAGCCGTCCTCAGCCGCCTCGCGGGCCTGCGAGATCCTGCCGCGGTCTGTCATGAGATCGAAATACCTGTGGTCATAGGTGACGCCCGGGATCATCACCTGGATGCCCCGCACGCGGGCGCGGGTCGGCCGGTATTCCACGGCACTCACCGTCTGGTCAGCCGGTCCGCTGCCGGTGAGCGAGACCTTTTCGGTGATCGTGTGGCGGGTGACGCCCGATGCACGCTCGGAGGCGGCCGACGCGTTTTGGGGCGCGACCGTGACGGCGGTGACGAGCAGCGGGGGGGGCGCCGCGCCCACGGTGAGAAGGGCCACTGGGTTTCGGGGCTTGGTCGAGGACATGGAGAATCCTTGCTGTCTTGGCCGAGCGCGGTCTCGGATGAGGCCTCAGCAGGCGTCGCGGCTGATGGCGAGTGGGTTGTTGGTCGAGCCGTAGCTACCGGTAGGCAGGTCGGCCTGTCATCGGAGCGGCCGCGGGAGCGGCCTGGAAGGGGTGGGCGGCGGTCACGTACCGGTACTTGCGGACCGCGTGCGCTGATCTCGGTGCCTGGGGCGATGGCTGGCCACCAGCTTCTGCAATGACACGATCTGTCTTCGTTGACGGGGGGCGTGGTATCGCGGCCCCAGCACGCGAGCGGGCCGACGTCAGCGCTGGTCATCCTGGACTGTTCCGTGGCCTGGGCTCACCACTGGGCCGTCGGCATGCTCGTGGACGCCGGTGCCCTCATCTGCCTCAAGAAGACGGTCGAGAAGGTCCAAACCACGCGTGGAGAGGGCCGGGTGGTGGCGGGCGCCGACCATGCCGGCCGGGACGCGCAACGAAGTCACTGCCGTCCCGGCCGGCGTGGCGTTTCGCGGCTCCCGCTCTGGATCCGCGGCTCGACCTCACCGGGCGGATTCGCCCCGGGCAGGTTCAGCGGCCGATCTTGTCCAGCTCGGCGAGTTCCTCCTCGGAGAGCGAGAGTCCCGCGCCGGTGACGTTCTCGCGCAGGTGGGCCACCGACGAGGTGCCGGGAATGAGCAGGATGTTCGGTGACCGCTGCAGCAGCCAGGCCAGGGCGACCGACATCGGCGTCGCATCCAGCCGGGCGGAGACCGCGGTCAGCGCCGCGGACTGCAGCGGGGTGAAGCCGCCGAGCGGGAAGAACGGAACGTAGGCGATGCCCTTGGCGGCAAGGTCGTCGATCAGTTCGTCATCCTGACGGTAGGCGAGGTTGTATATGTTCTGCACGCACACGATCGGCGCGATCGCCTGCGCCTCGGCGACCTGCTCCGCCGTCGTGTTGCTCACTCCCAGGTGCTGGATCAGGCCCTCCTGCTGGAGTTCGACGAGGGTCTCGAAGGGCTCGGCGAGTGAGCCGGGCCGGGGGCCCTGGGCGTCGCCGAGCCGGAGATTGACCACGTCGAGAGCGTCGACTCCGAGGTCCTCAAGGTTCTGGTGAACGGCGCGGCGCAGATCCTCGGGCCGCCGGGCAGGGGGCCAGCCGCCCTGCTCATCGCGGACCGCGCCGACCTTCGTCACGATGTGCAGCGATGCGGCATAGGGGTGCAGCGCTTCACGGATCAGCTGGTTGGTGACGCGTGGTCCGTAGGCGCCGGAGGTGTCGATGTGGGTGATGCCCAGGGCGGCGGCCTCACGCAGGACCGCGAGCGCGCCGTCGTGATCGGCGGGCATGCCCATGACGCCGGGGCCGGCGAGCTGCATAGCGCCGTACCCGAAGCGGTTAACGGTCAGGTCGCCCAGGGTCCAGGTGCCGCCGGGCAGTGACGGGGAGGGTGTGTTCGTGGTCTCGCTCATGCCGTCGATGGTCACTCCCGGACAGGCGTCGCATCCAATACCGATACGGTGCCCTGTCATACCCAGTGGGTATCACCGAGGTATGCTGGGGTCATGGACACCTTGGAGACCCGCGAGCTGAGGTACTTTCTGGCCGTCGCCGAGGAACTGCACTTCGGCCGTGCCGCCAAGCGCCTCGGCATGGCGCAGCCACCGCTGTCCCGGGCGATTCAGCAGCTCGAGCGGCGCCTCGGCGTCGCCCTACTGCAACGCAACCGCCGCGGCGTCTCCCTGACCGACGCCGGAGAGATGCTGCTGCACGAGGGCCGCGCGGCCCTCGACGCGACCACCGCCGCCGCCCGCCGCACCCGCCGCGCCGGCGGCGCCGACCGTCCGGGCAGCTCCCGCAACCGCCTGGTACTGGCGGTGAAGGCCGGCTCATCCCACGAACTGTTGCACAAGCTCCTCGACGCCTACGCGGTCGAGCCCGACGCCGCCGAGATCGAGGTACTGCCGAGCGGTACGTGCGAACAGGGCGAGATGCTGCGTGACGGCCGCGCCGATGTGGCGCTCATGCACGCGCCGTTCAACTCCCTCACCGGGTTCGACAGCGAGGAACTGACGACCGAAGGGCAGATCGCCATCCTGCCCGCCGGGCACCCCCTCGCCACGCACAGGACACTGTCCCTCGCCGACATCAGCGACATCCCCGATCTTCCGCTCGCCCGCTGGGCCCACGACGGTGCCTACCCACCCGGCCCGGGCCCCGAGATCCACGACCAGACGCAGCTGGCCCAGTTGATCGCCCTCGGTCGCACCGTGGCCGTCTTCCCCGACTCCGCCCGCTCCTGGTTGTGGGCCGAGCACACCGCCGTCCCCCTGACCGACGCGCCCCCCGTCGTCACACACCTCGCCTGGCCCGCGCACAGCCGCTCCCTCGCCCTCGCGGGGCTGATCCGCACAGCCACCCGGCTATGACCGGCCTCGGAGACGCTCGGATGACTCATCACAGCGTCCCCCATTTGCTTTCATGGGACTGTGAAAATTCAATGGCCCTGTTCGGCAGTCGGCAGCGCACCAGGCAGTGGACGCCTTGCCGAACCGTGCGAAACGGCGTGACGTCTCCGCCTAGGGTCTGGCATTAGCTGCTCGCCTGTCGACCGTTCGCCGACGCCTCGGTTCGCCAGCCGAGAAGGATCGCGCGGAGCGCCTGTTCGGCGAGGCGGCGGGCGCGATCGTTGCCTACGTTGCCGAGGTAACTGAGCGACGCGATGCCGTACAGCGTGCCCCAGAGGATCTCGCAGGCCTGGTCCGGATCGGCCAGGACCACGTCGTGTGCAGCCGACCAGGTGGTGAGCAACTCCTTGAGGACGTCGATGGCCGGTTCCGCGACGCGCCGGCGTTCGTCCGCGTCGACGACCGGGTCGTTCATGACCTGGTAGAGGTGGGGGTGCTCGCCGGCGAACCGGACGTACTCCGACGCGATGCGCATCATGCGCCGGTCCGTGTCGGGCTCCTGCGCTGCTTGGCGAAACTCGGTCAGCATCAGGCGGTGGCCGTGCGCGACCAGCTCCAGTACGAGCGCGTCCTTGTTGGCGAAGTGCTGGTAGACGACGGGTGCGGAATATTCGACGTCGGTGGCGATGCGCCGGATCGTCAGAGCCGCGACGCCCTCGGTCTCGAGGACGTGCAGCGCGGCCTCGATGATCCGCTCCCGGGTGTTCGCCCGTTCGCGGGCCCGTCTCGTGCTGATCGACATGGTCCGTCACTTCGTGTCGATGGTGTCCTCGAACAGTAGTCACTGCGCTTGACCGCGCCGACAACGCGCACCACAGTTAACGACGTTAAGAAACCTAACGACGTTAACAACGAGGAGCAGGTCATGATTTACCACATCAACCGGGTCACGATGAAGGCCACCGCGACGCCCGAGCAGATCGAGACGGCGCTGGAGAGCTGGCGCAACCAGGGTCGGTCGAACCCTGCCATCAAGTCCTTCATCGTCGGCCGCGACCACGGCGGCGACTACACGTACAGCTCGGTGTTCGTCGTCGAGGATCTCGACGGGCTTTTCGCCTATCTGACGCACCCGACCACCTATCAGACCGACCGCCTGGGGCTGAACCTGGTCGAACGGCTGGAAATCTTCGACGTCAGTGACGACGACGACCCTGACCTGAACGCCAAGATCCAGGAACTGCACCGGCGCCGCAACGAGCTCAACCCGCAGATCGCCGGCATGCTCGCCGACGTGCCCACCTACATCGGCTCCGGCGTGGACGACTGACCGAGACCCCGGAGAAGGAGAAACCGTCATGGGCAAGCACGTCGTCATCGGCGCCGGTTCCATCGGTACCAACGCCGCCCGTCTGCTCGCCGAGCGAGGCGAGAGCGTCCGGATCGTCACCCGCAGCGGTCCCGGCCCCGAGCACCGGCTGATCGACCGGGTCGCTGCGGACGCGTCCGACCCGTCCCGCCTGACCGAGCTGTCCCGCGGCGCGGAAGTGATCTACCACTGCGCCAATCCACCCTCGTACACGATGTGGGAGTGCCTGTTGCCGCCCCTGCAGACGGCGGCCATCACCGCCGCCACGGCGAACGACGCCGTCCTCGCGCTGACCGGCAGCCTTTACGCCTACGGCCCGCAGCCCGGTGGCCGGATGAACGAACACTCCCCATGGCCGCCGTCGGGCACAAGGGCCGCCTGCGCAGACGCATGTGGGAACAGGCCCTCGCCGCGGGCATCCGCACCGTCGAGGTCCGCGGCTCCGACTACATCGGCAAGGGCGCCAACGGCATCTACTCCCTGCTCATCGAGCCGGCCCTGACGAAGGGGAACGCGGCCTGGATCCCCGGCCACCTTGACATGCCGCACACCTTCACCTTCAACGGCGACATGGCACAGGCCCTCGTCACGCTGGCCTCGGAAGAACGCGCGTGGGGCCGGCCCTGGCACGTGCCGTCTCCGCCGGCCGTCACCATCCGCGAGCTGGCGCGGCGCTACGCCGTCGCGGCGGGCCGGCCACCGGTCAATCTGATCCAGATGCCGCGCTTCGTGATGCGTACGGCCGGGCTGATCGTGCCGATCGCCCGCGAGATGGCCGAGATGGACTACCAGTGGTACGCGCCGTTCCACATGGACGCGACGGAGACAGCCGACACCTTCCGCCTGACCGCCACCGACCTCGACACCGCCGTCCGCAACGAGGTCGGCTGAACTCCCACCGCCACACCGGCAGGCCGACGGCATGGCCGCCGACACCGTGAACGTTCGCGGTCACGGCATGAGGGACTCGGCACGGCAGGCACTTGAACCGCAGCGGCGTCGGGACAGAACATGTACGCCACAAGGAGGCGTCGGAACATCGAACAAGAGGTGGATCACCGGAGATGAACAGCACTGGCTCGCAGACCGACCTGGCGCCCGGGGCGTTCGCCGTGGATTCCAGGGTCCCGGGTGCCGCACCGCGAGGATTCGATGCCTTCCGTCGTGGATGGCAGACGCAGATCGGCGATGTCTTCCCCCTGCCGGCCTTCAGCCCGGCCACGATCGCCGACTTCCGGCTCAAGGGACGCGTCGCCAGGGTGCGCGATGTGGTGATCGCTGATCTCCACATGGCGTCGGCCACCCGGATTGCGGACCCTGCGGGCGGCGATCGGGACCTGGTGGAGATCCACGTATTGCGGCGCGGCGCATGGACGTTGGGCGGCCTGCCCGAGCGCTACGAGCACACCGTATCGGCCGGGCAGTTCCTCCTCCGGCACTTCGGACGGCAGATGCCCTTCGAGACGGCGCCGCACACCACGGCGCAGTTCCTTTTCCTGCCCTCCGCGACGCTCAGACGCCTACTCGGGAACCGGACTGTCATCGGGCCGGCGGACTCGGCCGAGATGCGCCTGCTGATGGCCCACACGAACATGATCCAGAAGACGGCCACCGACCTCGGCCCGGCCGGTGTGCACGCCGCCCACAGCACCCTGATCGAACTGGCCAAGGCCGTGGCGGTGCGCCGCTTCGACGACGTGGAACCACAGCTGGCTCCCGCACTCACCCGGGCCGCGAAGGACCTCGCCAACAGCCACCTCGCCGATCCCGAGCTGTCCCCGACGATGCTGGCGCGCGAGCTCAACGTCTCCGTACGCACCCTGCAGCGGGCGTTCGCCACGGTAGGAGAGTCGGTGACCGCCTACATCCGCCACCGGCGGCTGGAAGAAGCCCGGCTCGCCCTCACATCGCCATCCGGCCGGTGGAGCGTCTCGGAACTGGCCGCCCGCTGGCACTTCGTCGACAGCAGCCACTTCATCCGCGCCTTCAAGAAGCACTACGGCCAAACGCCGACCGAATATGCCCGCTCGACCGGATCGGCCGCACGCTGAACCGACCTGAAGCAGGGCCTGACGCATGAACTGACCGATGACGCCGGGAAGTTGACCGCACTGTATTTACCAAATTTCACCACTCCGCAGAACACCACGAGTTAAAGACCAGCACACTCGAAGACGATCATGGACGAAAACCCCGCCCGCTTCTTCGGACAGTCAAAGTACTACGGAGCGGCTTTGCCATCATGGTCACCATGAGTCAACGAGACCGCTCCCGTCCGCTGGCTGTGCAACACAACTTCAGCGACGATGAAATCGAGCACGGACTCAAAGCTGTCGCCTCTACGCCAGTTTGAGACTTGGCGTTCGCGACGCGTCCCAGCCCAATGAGCACTGTGCATCGTGGTCACGGGTCACTCCGCCGGGGGACACCTCGCGTTGTGGGCGGCGGCCAGGCACCTGCTGCCCGCCGACGCCCCGTGGCGCATCGACCGTCCGGCGCCGCTGCGGGGCGTGGTCGCCCTCGCCCCGATCGCCGACTTCGCGGTGGCGGACAAGCTGGACGTGTGCGCGGGTGGCTGTCGGCAACTGCTGGACGGGGACGAGGGGTTCACCGAACACCGGCCGTACGCCGACCCGGCCCTCCTGCTCCCCACGGGCATCGCGACGACCCTCGTCCAGTGCCGCGCCGACCTGGTCGTCCCGCAGGCGGTCGCCGAGTCCTACGCGGACGCGGCGGCGAAGGCGGGCGAGGTGGTGGGCCTGACGCTCCTGGAGGACGTCGGCCACTCCCCGCTGATCGACCCGGTGGCGGACGCGTGTGCGGTGGTGGGGGAGGAGATCGCGCAATTGGCGTGGTGAGGGTGGCTCCAGTTGGGCACCTCACATCATCCCCATGGCCCCCAACTTCCCGGTCGTACCCGTAGTACCTGAGAGCTAGGGCGCAGATGAGCTCTCTGGCGTGACGCGGACGACGAGCGCGGATCCGTAACTTCCCTTCCAGGCAAGCCCGATGGCCGGGCGGACTGGAGGGGGACGACCGTGGGGCTTGAGCCGACAACACGCGCGGCGGCTGTGGAACATGGGCGTACGGACGTCGGTACGGATACCGTTACCGGCGCCGGTGCGGATACCGGCACGCACGCCGGGCGGCACCGTACGCACAGCTGGCGCCGAGGTATTCTCGCCGCTCTCGTCGCCGCCGCCGTCGTGGTCCCGCTCTCCGCCGCCACCCGGCCGGAGATCCCCGCGCCGGCCCCCGCCGCGCTGGGCAGCGTGACGGCGGCCACGCTGGATGAGACGTACGCGGCGAACCGGGCCAACGCCGAGGAGGCGTCCCGGATGGCCGCCGCCCACGGCGACCGGGCGCGCGCCGCGGCGGACCGTGCGATGGCCGCCCCTTCCCGGAACCTCCTCGCCTTCGACGGCCGCGGTTCCGGTCGTTCCGCGGAGGTCCTCGGTGACCTGGCCCATGCCGACCACATAGCGGTCCTGGTCCCCGGCTCGGACACCTCCCTCGACACCTACGACCGCTTCCGCGCCACGGCAACCCACCTGCGCACGGAACTGACCCGGCAGTCGGCGCCCGGGCCCACGCACCCCACCGAGCCACGCCCCGCCGCTGTCGTGGCCTGGCTGGGCTACGAGACGCCGGGCACGATCAGTACGACGGTCACCACGACCGGCCGCGCTGAGCGAGCGGCCCCGCAGCTGCGGGAGTTCATACGGCTGCTGCGCGGCATCGTCGGCCCCGGGGCCCGCCTCTCCCTGCTGTGCCACTCCTACGGCTCGGTCGTCTGCGGCCGTGCCGCTCCCGGCCTGGACGTGAACGACATCGCCCTGGTCGGCAGCCCCGGCGCGGGCGTCGACTCCGCCGACGGCCTGCGCACCCGGGCCCACGTGTGGGCGGCTCGCGGGTCCGACGACTGGGTCGGGGAGGTCCCGCACGTCAAAGCCGATCTGCTCGGCGTAACCGTCGGCTTCGGCACCGACCCGGTCTCCCCGGCGTTCGGGGCCCGGGTCTTCGCCGCCGGCGACGGCGGCCACAGCGACTACTTCGCACCGGGCTCGGTCTCCCTGACCAACCTGGCCCGGATCGTCCTCGGTGAGACCTCGGAGGTCACCCATGCCTGAGACGACTACCCTGCGTCGCGCCTGGCAGGGCATACGACAGGGCATACGACGGGGTGCCGACCGGGTCGACGCCGCCACGCCCGCCGAGCGGGACCGCGCGGTCGACGCGCTGCGCGCCTTCGCGATCCTCGGTGTGGTCCTCGGCCACTGGCTGGTGACCGCCCTAGTCGCGGACGGCGGCGCGCTGCACACCGCGAGCCCGCTCCAGCGCATGCCCTGGCTGGCGCCCATCTCCTGGGCCTTCCAGACGCTCGCCGTGTTCTTCCTGGTGGGCGGTCATGTGGCGACCCGCGGCTACACCTCGGCCCGCGCCCGCGGCACGACGTACGGCCAGTGGCTGTCGGCCCGCCTGTCGCGCCTGTTCAAACCGGTGGCGGCCGTTCTGGTCCTCTGGGCGGTGGCGGCGACCGCGCTGCTCCTGACGGGCGCCGACTTCGCGACGGTGCACACGCTGGTCAAACTGGCACTGTCCCCGCTGTGGTTCCTGCTGGTCTTCGCCGCCCTGACGGCGGCGACGCCTCTTCTGCTCCGGCTCAACCTCCTCTGGCCGCTGGCCGTCGTACTCCACGTGGATCTTCTGCGTTTCGGCCTGGGCGGCCCGTCCTGGCTCGGCTGGGTGAATCTGGCGGCGGGCTGGCTGGTGCCGTTCACCCTGGGCGCGGCCTGGACCCGGGGCGAGCTGGACAGCCGTCGCGCGGGGTGGCTGCTGCTGACGGGCGGCGCGGTGACGACGGCACTGCTGGTCGCGTTCGCCGGCTACCCGGCGTCGATGGTCGGCGTGCCCGGCGCCGCGGTCTCCAACCTGAACCCGCCGACGCTGGCCGCGGTCACCTTCGGCCTGGCCCAGTGCGGGCTGGCCCTGCTCCTGCGTGACCGACTGCGCCGGACCATGCGGTGTCCGCTGTCGTGGGCGGCGGTGGCGCTGGTCAACCTCTCCGCGATGACGATCTTCCTCTGGCACCAGACGGCCCTGATGGCCACCACGGCCACCGGTCTCCTGGCGGGCCGGCTCCCCGGCCTGCACACCGTGCCCGACGGAATGACCTGGGTGGCCGCCCGCCTGCTCTGGCTCCCGGTCTTCGCCCTGGCCCTGTCCGTGTGCTGGGCGGCCTTCCGCGCCTACGAACAGGGTCCCCGCCGCGTCCCCGGCCGCCGCTCCCACGTGGTCCGCGTCCACCGAGACTCTCACGCGAAGGCGGCGCGCGGTGCCTAGGGTAAGCGGCGTGACGGTATCGGGGACCCGGCACGCGCTTCGCCGGCCGCGTCCGCCACGGACTGCGGGTGCTGCGCGGCGACTTGTGCACGGTGCGAGCGGATCCGCTGCCCCCCTCGGTCTGGCTGCGCTGGCTGCCCCACGGCGTGGTGTGCCTGGCCGCGTTCGGCATCACGCTCGGCGGCACGGCACAGCTCTCCGGCAACGGATACCTGGGCAACGACGGTGACGCCTTCCTGATCGCCAGCGTCCATGGCGGTGCGGTCGTGCTCGCCCTGTGGCGGCCCGTCCCGGCGTGGTGGCTGTCGACGGCGGCCACGGTGACGGGGGCGGTCGCCGTCCAGGGCCGGCTGGGCGCGGAGGCGGCGTACGTCTTCACCTGGCCCTGGACCGCGGCCGGGATCATCGCGCACCTGCTCGTGCTGCTGCTGTTGGCGCTGCGGGTGCGCACCCGGGTGTCCGCCGAGGCGCTGGCCGTGACCATGCTGGTCACCTACGTCGTTGAAGGGGTGTGGGGCGCGTCCCACTACCAGTCCACCTCGGTGGTCGCGGTCTGCCTGTCCGTGGTGGTCGTGGTGCTCGGCGTCGCGCTGCGCGGCCGCCGCGAGGCCCGCGCGGAACTCGGCCGGCAGACCACGATCACCGCGGAGGAACGGGCCCGCCGCACGCTCCTGGAGGAGCGCAGTCGTATCGCCCGCGAACTGCACGACGTGGTCGCCCACCACATGTCGGTGATCTCCATACAGGCCCAGGTCGCCCCGCATCTGGTGGAGAACCCGTCGGAGGAGCTGGAGGAGAACCTCGCCGGCATCCGGGAGAACGCCCTGGAGGCGCTCACCGAACTGCGCCGGGTGCTCGGGGTGTTGCGGTCGGAGAACCCCGACGATCCGTACGGCCTCGGCGAGGCGGGCCCCGGATCGACCCCCGACTCCCCGCAGCCCACGCTGGCCCGCCTCGACGCGCTGATCGACAACACCCGGGCCGCCGGGCTGGAGGTCGTCCTCGACATCGAGGGGGACACGCCCGCCTATGCGCCCGGGGTGGAGCTGTCGGCGTACCGGATCGTCCAGGAGGCACTCAGCAACGCGCTGCGGCACGCCCCCGGTTCGACGGTGCGCGTCGACATCCACCACATCCCCGGCGGGCTGTACATCTCGGTCCTCAACTCCCGTCCCCGGCATCCCGTCCCGCCCTCCCCCGGCGCGGGCCACGGTCTGCTCGGCATGCGGGAGCGCGCCACGATGCTGGGCGGGTACGTCACCGCGGCCGGAACACTGCAGGGCGGGTTCGCAGTCACGGCGTTCCTCCCGAAGGACGGTGTGCGGGAGGACGGTGTGCGGGAGGACGGTGTGCCGGAGGACGGTGTGCCGGGGGGCGGCCCGGACGACGGCTCACCCCAGACGCCCCCACACCCCCGCCGTCCCCAGCTCCCCTGACGTTCCAGACGACCCCGACACCCAGACATCCCCGACACCCCGACCGGAAAAGAGGTTCCATGACGAGCGGCACCATTCGGGTACTGATCGCCGACGACCAGCAGATGGTCCGGCAGGGCTTCACCGTGCTGCTCAACACCCAGCCGGACATCGACGTGATCGGTCAGGCGGTGGACGGTGCGGACGCGATCGTCAAGGTCGCCGAACTCGCCCCGGACGTGGTCCTGATGGATATCCGCATGCCCGAACTCGGCGGCATCGAGGCCACCCGCCGCATCACCGGCGAGCGTCCCGACATCAAGGTGCTGGTGCTCACCACCTTCGACCTCGACGAGTACGTGTACGAGGCGCTCAGAGCCGGGGCGTCCGGGTTTCTGCTGAAGGACGCCTCCGCGGACAAGCTCGCCGAGGCGGTACGGGTGGTGGCGGCCGGTGACGCGCTGCTCGCGCCGGGCATCACCCGGCGGCTGATCGCCGAGTTCTCCCGCCTCGACGACCGTCCCCGCGCTCCGCTCAAGGAACGCGTCAGCGGTCTGACCGAACGCGAGACGGAGGTACTGGCGCTGATCGCTCAGGGCCTGTCGAACGCGGAGATCGCCAAGCGGCTGGTAGTCGCCGAGCAGACGGTGAAGACCCACGTGGGCCGCATCCTGGTGAAGTTGGGCCTGCGGGACCGCACCCAGGCGGCGGTGTTCGCGTACGAGTCGGGGTTGGTCCGGCCCACCGGCTACTGACCTGCGCCGCCCCCGTCGGTGGACCGGCCGGTGCCCGTAGTACCTGAGAGGGATGCCGAAGGACCCCTCTCACTGAGCAGGGTGCATCGTGAAAACTGCACGTCAGACGGCCTGGTGTGCGTAGGCGTCGGGAGGCTCGGGCAGGTCCGGGGCGGCAGTCCACCGACAAGGTCATTCGTCAGCGGGCGACTTCCCGGTTCAATGCCGGAAAGTTATGGTTCATTCTGGTTTGTCAAACAGTCCTGCGGGTCGGCGTGTTCGTGGCGGCGAGCGGCTTTGCGGGGGCGGCCGACACTGGCTGGTCGGGTAGCCGGTAGGTTGCGGGTGCGGTCTTGACCAGCAGGTTCTTGAGTGCCCAGGCGCTGAGGTGTTGTGCGAGGGTGCTGTGTTTGATGGTGTTCAGCGCGGCGGTGATCTCACGGGCGTGCCAGGGGCGGTGAGGATCGGTGGCCATGACCGTGAGGACGTCTTCAGGGTGGACGGCGAGCTTGGAGGGCTGCGGCGGTCCGTCCGGGATCTTGAAGGTGGCCGCGCCAGACTGAGTGAGGATCTGGCGCCTGGACCACCGGATCAGCTCGCCGGTCAGCTCGCCGCGGTCCAGCCGTAGCAGGGTGGCCAGTTTGATGGCCCGCCACTCACGCTCCGGAGCGGTGCCCATCGCGGCGAGCACATCCTCGAGCCTGCTGGTGTGCATAGGGACCGCGGGCGGCAGCAGCGTCTGAGCCGTCACGGGCGGGTCCTGCTGCGGGGCCGGGTTCCGGCCGGGCGGAGCTGCTGTCGGTGCGGGAACGGGAGTGTCCTGCTGAGGGACACGATGGCGGCGCCACGGGTGACGCTGTCGCGGGCGGCGACCAGGGCCGCGGTGAAGCAGGCCCGGTCCGGATCGCATCCGGGCACGGCATCGGTGGCGTCCAGCATCGCCTTCCGCAAAATCTGGTGGACCGTCAGCAGTGCCCACATTTCCTGGCGCAGGCTCTGAGGGTCGCCCGAGCGCAGTACGCGGCCCTTGAGCATGGTGTGACGGATCGCCAGGAACGCCACCTCGATCTCCCACCGCTCATGGTAGAGGACCAGCAGGTCTTCGGCCGGGTGGCGGCGCACGTCGGTCAGCATGGTCACCAGCCGGTACTCGCCTCGATGGGTGCTGCCGTCCGCGCAGGTGACGGTGACGGTCGCGGCGATGACACGGACCGGGACTCCGGCGATGACCGACAGGAAGGAACCGTCGGCCAGGACCTGCAGCACGGCGGGCCTGCGCGAGGAGCAGATCCGCAGCAGCAGCGCCGCCTTCGAGGCGTGCACGGCGCGGATGAAGGCGTTCGCGTCGAACCCGCGGTCGGCGAGCACCAGCATGTCCTGCCGCAGGTGGCCGACCAGTTGCAGGGCAGCCTCCACCTCGCCGCGATACGGGCCGACGACCGCGCCGAGCAGGGCCCGTGTTCCCGTCTCCGCCAGGGCCATCACCGCCAGCAGCGGGTCGGCGGCCACCCCGGCGGCGACTTTGTACCTGCCCAGCCAGGCCACGTTGTCGCCGGTCTCGGGGACGCGGGTGGACCGGCAGCCGTCGAACGCGACCGTGCGCAGACCCCGCCAGGACACGCCCCTCGTGCACGGGCGCCCCAGCGGACCTGCCACAACCTCGAACAGCTCCCGCAACGGGTCTGGTCCCACCCGCCGACGCACACAGGCCAGACCCGCCGCGGTCACCGACGCCACGACGCGTCCTGCCTGCCGCAACGCTCCGGCCAGGGTGTCCCACACTCGGCCGTAGGAAGCGCCTGGGAACAGGGCCAGCGCCAGCACGAAGTACACCGCCACCCGCGCCGGCACCGTCCGCGTCCGGCGGCCCGGCTGGTCAAGGACATCGTCGACCAATTCGAAGGTTGGTCGACGACTCAACTTCCAGGGGTCCCGTTCTGTTCTCCCGGCCCGCCACCTCGACACACTGCCGTCGGGTGCTTGACAAGCGGCAACTTCACATAACTTTCCGGCATTGCTTCGCGGTTCGTCAGGACCAGCAGAGCCCTCACCAGGGCGGTCGCCCACTTCGGGTCGGTGCGGACCTTGCCGAGGACCCGCCAGTTCTTCAGGTGCGCCAGGCCGCGTCGGAGACGTCCGTCTTGCGGCCGGGCAGGTTCTTGACCTGCCGGGCTTGACCAGGATCACGTTCAGGCCCTCGGACAGCACGTAGTGGAAGGGCTTCCAGTAGTCCGAGGTCGCCTCGAGCACTATCAGTGTCACCTGTGCGGCAAGCAGATGGTCCCGCAGATCCAGGACCGCGTTCGTCGTCGATCCCCACGTCGTGGTCTCGGTCGTGAAGGACCCCCACCGTTTCGTACTCGGGGTGCGGATGCAGACCTTGGCGTCCTTCTTGCTGATGTCGAGGCCGGCACAGCGTTCGTGCAGCACGTCCACGGTCTTGCTCCCTCCCTCTGCGAACGGCTAAGCGGTACGCCGTTCCGGGAGGACCAGGGTGGATCAGGAATTCTGACGCACGCGCTTCACAGCGACACTCCACGGTTCCCGTGGACGGTCCCCAGCACCACGCTGACCTGCGAGCTCACCGGCATCACAGAGGCATCGGTTTCGGCCGGAACGAACCCACCAGCGTCCCGGACCGACATCAGCCCACCTCAGGGCACACAAGAAGCACCTCGGCGCACGCCACGGCATTTACCACGCCCCGGCGCGCACCGAAGGTGCGCTGGATCGCTGACCCGAGAAGTCAGAGCTTCCGGCGGCGATAGTGCTCACCTGCTGACAGCTACGGAATCGAGCATTCCCCGGCTCCGTATCTCCCATTAGACGGTGGACGGGACGACGATGGCCTTGCCGTGCACCGCGCCCTCAGCCGCGCGGGCGTGCAGCGCCGGCAGCTCGGCCAGCGGTACCCGCTCGGCGACGTCGACGCGCAGCTCGCCGCGGTCGACCAGCGCCACCAGCTGCGCCAGCTGCTCGGCGTCGCTGCGGACGAACAGGTCGATGCCCCGCACGCCGCGCTCCTCGTCGGAAGGCGCGGGCATCCACACCGTGGTGTTGACCAGGACTCCGCCCGGACGGATCAGCGTGACGAGCGCGGCGAGTTCGGCCGGGTCGACCGGTGCGAGGTTGAGTGCGAGATCGACCGGTTCGGTCACTGCCGCGGTCACGCTGGTGGTGGTGTGGTCGATGACATCGTCGGCGCCGGCCGATGTGACCGCCTCGCTGCTGCGCCGGCTGGCCGTGGCGATGACGTGGGCACCGGCATTCTTGGCCAGTTGCACGGCGTAGCCGCCGACCGCGCCGCCGGCGCCGTTGATCAGCACGCGCTGCCCGGCCGTCAGCTTGCCGTGGTCGAACAGCGCCTGCCAGGCGGTCAGGCCCACCAGTGGCAGCGCTGCGGCGTCGGCCAGCGGGACGCTCTTCGGCGCCGTCGCGAGGATCTCGGCCGGGGCGATGACGTACTGCGCTGCGGCGCCGGGCTTGTCCATCGGCAGGAAGCCGACAACCTGGTCGCCGACCGCGATGCCGTCGACGCCCTCGCCCAGCGCGTCGACCTTGCCGGCGACGTCGATGCCGGGAGTGTGCGGCAGCACCACCGGGATGGGGCCCTGCATGAAGCCGCCGCGGATGTTGCCGTCGACGGAGTTGAACGACGTCGCGGCGACCCGGATCCGGACCTCACCGGCCCCGGGGACGGGCTGCTCCACGTCCTCGTAGCGCAGGACGCTCGGGTCGCCGTACTCGTGGAAACGCACTGCCTTCATTTCGGTTCTCACCTTCACCGCGATCGAAGCTGCTTCGAATTCGAAGCAACTGTTGATGACGATACCCCTGCTTCGAATTCGAAGCAAGTGCTGTCGGTCACTGCCGGTGCGAGCGCATCGCCGCGGCGAGTTCGGCGGCGGCCTGGTCGATGCAGGTGTGCAGCCGCCCCTCGTCGCTTTGAGCCGTGGCCTGCCAGTCGGCGGGGCCGGCGACAACGACCGTGGGCACAGGGTCGGCGTGCACGCCGGTCAGGCGTCTGCGCATCACCTGCGTGAGGTCGGGCGGCTGCCGGCGGGAGCCGCTGCTCAGCGCCAGCAGCACCGGCATGCCGGAGAGGACTCCGTCCCCGAGGACGGCGAAGAACGAGTCGAACACCTCGCTCGGGGATGCGGCGAGCACCGGGGTCGCCACCACGAGCCCGACGGCCGCCACGACCGCCGCGATCGCCTCCCGCAGGTCGAGGCTGGCGCGGCGCTGGGCAAAGTGCTGAGCGAGGTCGGGCGCCAGCCGGTGCAGCTCCAGCACCTCCACCTCGGCGCGCGCACCTCCGGCCGCCAGTGACCGGCACACAGCCTCCGCCACCCAGTCCGCGAGTCGGCGAGTCGGACGCGGATAGCCGGCACCGGCGCTCACCACAGCCAAGGACACCGGACTCCACGCAGCGGTGCTCATCCCGGCATCGCTTCTTCCCCGCGGCCGGGCTGTGGTGCCGTCACCGGGGAGGGCGGAGGACGACGTTGCCGGACAGTTCCGCGGCTTCGGCGAGCAGCTGAGCGGGGATCTCGAAGCCCTCCGGGCGCGGCTCACGAAGGTCACGGCCCGCTCGGCGGAACATCTTCTCCAGCCCTCCGGGGGTCGAGATGAGCAGCAGATCCGCCTTCTCTGAAGTGATGCGGTAGCCGTGCGGAATGCGCCGGGGCAGGAAGACGATGCCGCCCTCCAGTAACTCGTGCTCCTCCTCGTCGGCCCACACCAGCGCCGAACCGGACAGCAGCAGGAAGACCTCATCCTGGTTGTTGTGCACGTGGAACGGCGGCGCCTCGCCCTTGCTGACGTCGAACCGGCCGACGGTCAACTGCCCACCGGTCGCCTCGGCGTCGAGCAGGACGCTGAAGACACTCCCGCCGATCCACTCGAGCTGCTGCTGGTCCTCACGTTGCGCGAGATGGGGGATGCTCATGGCCGGTCCTCGGGATCCGTGGGCGGCGGCGCCGTCCTCCCTTCCGCAACCCTGCACCACACCACTGCCCGATCTCCATGTTCCGCGGTGCTCAGTCGGGTCCAACGCTGCCCACACCGGATGTTCCATACTCTTCGAATTCGAAGCAGTAGACTTCGGTCATGCCTGATTCGCCGCCGTCGCTCGACCCCGTACAACTCGGCGCCTACTTCGACCTCATCGAAGTGACCAGCCTGCTCCGGCATGCGGTCGAGCAGCAGTTGCGCGAGAGCGGCGATCTCAGTTACGTGCAGTTCCAGCTCCTGGCCCGCCTGGGCGACTCACCCACGGGCAGCCACCGCATGACCGACCTGGCCGACGGCGTCGTCTACAGTCGCAGCGGCCTGACGTACCAGGTAAGTCTGCTCGAAAAGGAGGGCCTGGTCGTCCGCGCTCCGTCGCCGGACGACGAGCGGAGCATCACCGTCACCCTCACCGACGCCGGGCGCGCGCTGCTCGGAAGGGTGCTGCCGGGACACATCGAGGTGGTCAACGGCCTTCTGTTCGAGCCGCTTTCGCGCGACGACGTCAAGGCGCTCGCCGGCCTGCTGGCGCCGGTGCGCGACCACATGCGCTCGACACCGCCCCGCTCGGCCACGTCTCGCCGCCGCAAAGGCAGTGCCTGAGGACGTGACGCGGGGCCGCGCGCAACGGACGACGACAGTCCCCGGCGGAGGCTGAGTCGTCAGGCCCGCCGGCGGGCGAACTGGGCTGGTGTTGCCTGGTACTGCTTCGTGAAAGCGCGGATGAAGTGGCTGCTGTCGGTGAAGTGCCAGCGCCCCGCGGCCTCGGAGACGGTCAGGCGTGAACCGGGAGCGGTGAGCGCCGCGGCCGCTTCCTCCAGGCGCCGACGGCGGATGTAGGCGCTGAACGGCTCGTCCAGGCTCGCGAACGCCCGCTGCAGCGTGCGGACCGAGACGTGCAGGTGCGCGGCGATCGCGGTCGGAGAGAGATCGGCGTCGGTGAGCCGGGCGTCAGCCAGGTCCTTGGCCGCCTGCGCCAGCGCCGGGGTGAAGGTGGGCTCGCGGTCGTCGAAGTGGTCGAGGACCAGTCCCTTGGCCAGTTCCAGCATGGCGTTGCGGGACGCGTGGGCAGCCGCCGGGCTGAGGCCGCCCACGGTGCGCTGGACCATGCTGGTGTGCGCCATGAGGATCTGCGCCGCGGGGGAGGTGGCCCGGCCGACGCGCGGTTTCCCGGCGACCAGGGACCGTAGGGCGTCGCCGGGAAAGATGAAGATGCGGGTGCCGATCTCGGGCGTGGTGTGGAAGTGGTTCTCCGTCACGACGTGGTGCATGAAGTAGGTGCCTGCCGAGACGTACGCGTCACCGCCCTGGTCGTGCGGGTCCTGCAGGCCCACCGCGCCGCGCAGTCCGACATACAGCCTGATCTCGTCGTGCTCGTGTTTCCCGACGGCCCGGGTCCTCACGGGTGAGGAGCCCCAGAGTTCGTTGACGGCGGTGTCCTGAAGGGTGACCGAGCGCATCGTTCCCCGGAAGCCGTCGATCGTGGAGGCGCTGAACTCCGGAAGGGGGTACAGGTCTCCCATCCGGTCGTTCCAGGTGTCGATGAACGGCTCCCACGTCCCCCGGCCCGTTCCTGTGGAGTCGGCGTCGACGGCGAACGTGCCCGTCTTGTCGCCCGGCCCAAGGAAACGCGGTCTGCTCCTCATGTGTCCTCCGCGCCGATAAAGATGTCGCCGGAATACCATCTGAAGTCGCAAACGTACACGCCTTCTACGCACGGCCGTTCGTATTCTTGGCGGCGCTCGAACCGAAACGATCTACGGCCTGCCGATCGAGGAGACGACCGCGATGATCCCCGACGACGATCCGTCCCGCTCGCTGACCGTCGCGAACCCCGACGACCCCGGCACGACGTACATCTCGCTGGTGGGCGACACGTACGCCATGCTGGTCACCGGCGAGCAGACCAACGGCCAATATTGCCTGATCGACATGCACATCCCCGACGGCGGCGGCCCACCGCCGCACCGGCACGACTTCGAGGAGATGTTCACGATCCTCGAAGGCGAGATCGAGTTCACTTTCCGCGGCGAGAAGCACACCGTAGGGGCCGGGTCCACGATCAACATCCCGGCCAACGCGCCGCACAACTTCCGCAACGCTTCGGGTGCGCCGGCCCGCATGCTGTGCATGTGCACCCCCGCCGGCCAGGACGAGTACTTCCTGCGCATCGGTGATGTCGTCGCGGGCAAGGACGCACCGCCGCCGCAGCTATCGGAGGACGAACTCGCGGAACGCCGCCGCCGCGCGGCCGAGCTGGCCTTGACCTACCGAAGCGAGTTCCTGTAGCCCGCAGGGGCCGACAAGCCCGGTCGTCGGCCGAAGCTCACCGAGCCTGGGCGGCCTTCGACAGCTCGACGTCATCCAGGACTCGGCCGGGCCCGGTCCCGCTCCGGTCACGGATGTAGCCGGGCTGAACGGTGTGACCATGATGAGCAGCCCAGCGGCGCAACTGCGGACATGCCGACAGCCTTGGCGAGGTGTGATCGCGCCAGTGACGCCCGGCCGCGCCGAGTTCTGTGGTCGCCATGCCGCTGAGCGTGCCAGGAGAGGCGATTGCCTCTCCTGGCACTGGACTGGTTATCTCCACGAAAATGGTTCTCCGGGACCATCCGTCTCCTGTCCGACCGTGGAGGCAGGACAAAACCAGAAAAGAGCGCGGATTGGAAGCGGCGGGCCTGGCGGGCCGGCTGGCGCAGGCTCGAGCCGGTGCGCTGGTGGGCAGGGAGCCGGAGCGGGCGGTGCTCGAGCGGATGCTGTCGGGCGCGGCGGATGCTCCGCTCGTGGCGTACATGCACGGTCCCGGCGGCATCGGCAAGTCCTCGCTGGTGCGCTACGCCGCCCGGCAGGCCGAGTTCACCGGCCGCCGCGTGGTGCACGTGGACGGACGGTTCCTCGACGCTGACCCGCGCCGGTTCGAGGAGCTCGCGGCCCCGGCGTGTGCCGAACCCGGTGCCGTGCTGCTCATCGACACCTTCGAGCAGTGCCAGCCACTCGAGGCATGGCTGCGCGAGACCTTCCTGCTGCGGCTCGCCGACCACGCGATCGTGGTGGTAGCCAGCAGGGTCTCCCCCGACGACGAATGGTCGCTGGACCCTGGGTGGGCGCAGCTGTTCACCGCACTGGCCGTGCGACCGCTCGACACCGCCCAGTCCCACGCGCTGCTCGCTGCCCGAGGTGTCCCCGCCGAGCAGCGCGGCGCCTTCGTCGCCTTCGCCGGAGGCAGCCCGCTCGCCCTCTCACTGGCCGCCTCCGTCCCCCCGGCCGCACCCGGCGCACCGTGGGAGCCGACCGGCGACGTCCTGACGACCCTGGTCGAGCGGCTGGTGGGCGACCTGCCCGGCGCCGTCCACCGGCGTGCCCTCGAGGTGGTCGCGCAGGCCTACGTCACCCGCGAGCCCTTGCTGCGCGCAGTGCTGGGTGACGAGGACACCGACACGGTGTTCTCCTGGCTGCGCCAGCTGCCCTACATCGAGGCCACACCCGAAGGGCTGCACCCGCACGACGCAGTGCGGGCGACTCTCGAGGCCGACCTGCGCTGGCGGGACCCCGAGCGCTACGACGACGTCCGCGCCCGCATATCGCTCGCGGGCCTCCGGGCCGTGCGCGGCGCCGCCGAGGGGGACGCACTGCTGCGGGTCGCGGAGTGGATGTTCCTCTTCCGTAACCAGGGCGGACCGGATGATCTATATAACTACCGGACACACCCGCACATCGAAGACACTCCGCTCCGGGCCGAAGACGTGCCAGGCGTGCTGCGCATGGCCGAGGAAGCGGAGGGCCCGGCATCAGCGGCAGCGGTCGCGCACTGGGTGCGCCGCCAACCGGAGGCCTTCCGCGTCCATCGCTATGCGGGCTCCTCCGCACCCGCGTCATTCATGGCCATTCTGCGGCTGGACGCACCACTGCCTGAGGACCGCGCCGAGGACCCGGTGATCGCAGCAGTCTGGGACCTTGTGGAGGCGGCCGCTCCCCTGAGGCCGGGCGAGCACCTGGGCATCCGCCGCTTCGCGGTGCAACCCGGCGGGCACCAGCGGCCCTCGCCCCTGATGGAGCTCACCAGCCGGCGCACCATCGGCGAGGAGATGAGGACCTACGGACGCGCGGTGACCTTCACCGTCTTCGAAGACGCCGACCGGTGGGGGCGCTACCTCGCCGAGGCCGGGATGCCGGAGGTCGCGGCCGTGGACGTCGACGGGAGGCAACAGCACGTCTTCGGCCGGGACTGGCGACGGCAAACAGTGGAACAGTGGGTGCAACACCGGGCTCGCGCAGCGGTCACGCCCGTAGCGACATGGCCCGCAACCGCCGCCACGAGTGGCCCGGGCAACCAGTTACCGCGCGCCGCGTTTGAGGAAGGCGTGCTCGAGGCGCTGGGCACCTGGCACACCCCCCGCGAATTCGCGACCAGCGTCCTGCTGCACTCCCATCTCGTGCCGCCGGGCTCACCCGACCCGGCCGCGGACCTGCGCAGCGCCATCACCACCGCCCTCGACGCGATACAGACCGACCCCGCGGGCGTCAAAGCCCACGAGGCTCTCACCGCCACCTACATCACGGCCTCCCGCACCCACAAGGCCGCCGCCCGACGACTCGGGGTGCCCTATGGCACCTACCGGCGCCACCTCACCCTGGCCAAGGAACGCCTCATCGAACAACTGCTGCGACAACCAACCACAACAATCACCCTGACCCCGCACACTCACGAAAGCTCCGCCACACCAGCCTGTGTGGGGTCTATCCAGTGAACTTTGCACTCTCCAACGTGGCTAGTGAGATCAGATGACAGAATTCAACCTCCTGGGTGACAAGACGGAATGGCAGAAGGACTTCGAGCGGCGGCTACACGCCTCGTACACGGCGGCCGGGCCAGGTGCGGCCGCGGCTGAGCACATGCTCGAGGACGTACGCGCCAGCATCAGCGACTGGACCGTCGCCGAGATCACGGACGCCGGGACCCGAGTGGGATACGTCGCCGTGGTCGTGGCTGACGACAACGGCACACTCGCGGGCCGTATCGGCGACCTCCGCGTCGACGCGCTCCACGCTGGCCGGGGGCACGAGCAGGCCGCCCGAGACTGGGCAGAGGCATGGTGCGCGCAGCGCGGCGCACACCGGCTGGACATACGGCTCACCGAGCCCGCCGGCGAACTGTTCGACGATTACCGCGTCCGCGGCCAGCTCAGGACGCGGCTGATCAGTTCCCCACCGGAACCACTCGATGGCGTCACCGCACGGCCGATGACACAAGCCGAATATCCCGAGTGGCTCGCCTCCGAGAAGGCCGCCTACGTCGGCGACATCGTCCGGGCGGGAGCCCTGAGCCCCAAGGAGGCCGTACGTAAGTCCGATCGCGACTTTGCGAAGCTGATTCCCGAGGGCCTGGCGACGCCCGACAACACGTTCCTGGTGCTCGAGGCGGCCGGCGGGCAGATCGGCACTGGCTGGTTGAAGCACGGGTACCTCCCGGGAGTCACCTACGGCTACTCGCTGTACATCCAGGAGCAGCACCGCCGCAAAGGGTACGGTCGGGCCGCCATGGCGGCCGGCGAACAGGCAACGCTCGCAGCCGGCGACTCGGCGCTGATGTTCACTGTGTGGGGCGGCAACGAGGCGGCAATGAACCTGTACACGAGCGCCGGCTACCAAGTCATGGAGGAAAACCGCTTCATCGACCTTCCCGCTCCGCGGCCTCACACGAATCACCACAGCACGACGCAACTGCCGACCCACTACCTGACTTGACAGATCAACTGCATCGGATGTCTGTCGACCGGGGCAAGTACAGGTCGAAGATCCACCTCATCACCGAGCGGACCGGTCTGCCCCGGCCGCCTTCCCCCGGTTCAACGGCAAAGCCCCGATCCCCGTCTGGTCAGGCAACAAAGTCCATCAAGCAAAGGGACGTTATGGACGACCGTATTGCTCTCGCCGAGCTGCTGAGCCGATATGCCGATATTGCGGACATGAAGGAGTTCACCCACCTGCCCAGTCGCATTTGCACCGATCCACTGACGGTGGATTTCGAAGCAGTTACCGGCATGCCGGCGGTAACTGCTTCGCTGCGTGACTGCGTCGAGCTCCTCCGCACAACCTTGGCGCCCTTCGCTGCGACCCACCACGCGATCACTGGTCACGTCGTCACCATCGACGGCGACAGTGCGACGATTCATGCGCACGTGCGTGCCGAGCACTGGCTTCCGGTGGAACTCGTCGGTGACGGACCCGACCGCTGGCTGGTGGTGGGTTTCTACGATACCGAGGCGGTCCGTACGCCGAAGGGATGGCGCATCAGCCGATTCAAACTCACCGTGACCCACCAGGAAAATCCACAGCTGGCGAGCCTCGCCCAAGCCGCTGAGCAGGCGCGCCGACCCCAAGCCTGAAGGGGAGCGCAATCCCCGGCGCGGAAGGCCGCAGCAACTACTGGGGTTTAGACGCAATGCCGTGACTCTGGTCCGAAAATAATGGGTGAGGTGCGGGTCGAGCGGGTGCTGTGACGCTGGTGGGTGTCAGGGTGCTTCGATGGAGTCGAAGCGGACGGTG
>NZ_JBVHRI010000029.1:47429-104956 GCF_055566975.1 Streptomyces sp. NPDC027189 | reverse complement strand
TCCCCGCCTGGCACGAGATCCTCAACACCGACGCCGCCCGCTACGGCGGCAGCGACGTCCTCAACCCCGAACCCCTCAAACCCGAACCCACCGGCACCCACGGCCGCCCCGCCGGCATCCAACTGACCCTGCCACCCCTGGCCACCATCTGGCTGCGACCCGCCTAGGCGTTTTTCGCCCCCTCCGCCCCTACCCGTCCCGTACCTGGGGGCTGCGCCCCCAGACCCCCCCTGGGTTGTCCTTTGACTGCGGGACCGTGGGGGCTTGTCGCGCAGTTCCCCGCGCCCCTTACGGGGCGGCGGGGAAGTGCGCCCCCAGGGACGGGTAGGGGCGGAGGGGGCGAAGAAACCCCTTACAGCGACGACGGCTTGCCTGATGTGGCGATCCATGTGTGGAACAGGCCGTCGAGGTCCTTCCCGGACTCCCGTTCGGAGAGGCGGATGAACTGGGCCGTGGTCCCGTGACCGTCACGGTGCTCGGCGGCCCAGGCACGCAGGATCCGGAAGAACACGGGATCGCCCACGGCCGTGCGGAGCTTGTGCAGGGCCATGGCCCCCCGGGAGTAGACGGGTGTGTCGAAGATGTGCGCTCCGCTGCCGGGGTCGGCAGGAGGGAACGCCCACAGATCGCTGCTCGCCGGACTGGCGTACAGGGCGTCGAAGGTCTTCTGCGCGCTCTTGCCCCCGTGCTGCTCGGAGTAGAGCCACTCGGCATACGTCGCGAAGCCCTCGTTGAGCCAGATGTCCTTCCAGGTGGTGAGGGTGACGGAGTCGCCGAACCACTGGTGGGCGCTTTCATGGACGAGGGTGCTCAGGTCCGGCGCCGAGTCGTAGACGGGCCGAGTCTGGGTCTCCAGGGCGTAGCCGACCTGGGGTGCCCGGTCGACGATGGACCCGGCGGCTCGGAACGGGTAGGGGCCGAAGACCTTGCTCTCCCAGGCGAGCACGGAGGGCAGTTTCTTCAGGACCGGCGCGGCGGCGGCAGCCTCGCGCGGGTCGACGGCGTTGTAGACCTTGAGGCCGTCCGGGGTGGTGTACTGCTCGACCTTGAACTTTCCTACGGTCGCTGTGGCCAGGTACGCCGCCATCCGTTCGGACTGCCGCCAGCGGAAGGTGGTCCGGCCGTGGGCGGTCTTCTGCCCGAGGAAGACGCCATTGGCGACGGCGGTGCGCCCCTTGGGGACGGTCAGCGTGAAGTCGTACGACGCCTTGTCCTTGGGGTGGCTGTTGGCGGGGAACCACGTCATGGCGCCCTGCGGTTCGCCCGCCACGAACGCGCCGTCGTCGGTGGGAATCCATCCGTCGAGGGAGCCGTCGGGATCGGTGACCGGTTTGGGCGTGCCGGAGTAGGTGACGGTGACGCGGAACTCCTGCCCCTCGCACAGAGCGTCCCGTGGGGTGACCACGAGTTCCTGTCCGTCGCGGCGGAACGCCGCCTTCGCGTGGTCGACGGTGATGCCCGTGACCTTCAGCCCCTTGAAGTCGAGGTCGAAGCGGGTCAGTCGCTGGGTGGCCCGGGCGGTGATGACGGCTTTGCCGTCCAGGTGGCGGCTCTGCGGGTCGTAGCCGAGCGTCAGATCGTAGTGATGGACGTCGTAGCCGCCGTTGCCCTCGAGGGGGAAGTACGGGTCTCCCGCGCCGGAGGAGCCCCCCGTCCCGGCCGTGGCCGGTCCGCCAGCGGCGAGCAGGGCCGCCAGTGCGAAGGGGACGGCGGCGACAACGGTTTCTCGGCGAAGGACAGTTGTGCGTCTGGCGGCGGCCTGCTGCGGGCGTGGCGTCACGTTCGCTCCTCCGGTCGATGGAGATCACTCACGGGTCCTGGGTAAGCACTCGTGGGCCAGTGATGGTCATTCACGGGTCAACGGTGATCACGAGCGCTCAGCCTATGAGCCAACTCGCCCGCCGAAGCCCTCAATCAGGTCAAGTTACGCCTGGACTGGATCACGGCCATCCCCCAGAACGCGTTGACCCGGTCGGTGGGCCGAAAGACGAACTCGGTGCTGAAGCCCGACTCGGAGAGGATGCGCAGCCATCCCGCGACGCTGTACATCCAGCGGACGGTCCACATCGACTGCGCCGGGCCGGTGCGTACGAGAGTGCGGCGGCGCCCCTCGGGCATGCCGTAGGAGCGGGTGAGGCACGACAGGACGAGCCGTCCGCCGGGTTTGAGCCGCTGCGCGATGCGGGGCAGCAACCGGTGCGGGTCGGAGAACCACGCGGCGCCGTAGTTGGAGAACGCCGCGTCGAGCGGCGGCAGGTGGGGCGCGATGGCGACGGCGTCTCCGAGCCACCACTCCAGCGTGTCGACGTCACGGAAGCTGGTGGCAGCGTGATGAATGCGGACCGGGGAGACGTCGATGCCGATCCCGCGGGCGATGCCGTGCCCGGCGAGACCCGCCAGTTGGGCCCCGTGCCCGCAGCCGAGTTCGGCGACGCACGCACCGGCGAGCGCGCCGAGCAGTTCGGGTCCGGGACCCGGCGCCGTCCGGAACATCCACTCCATCGCCTTCGGGCGGTCGCGGTTGGGTCGCCCGATGAGGTTCCAGGTGGCCGCGTTGAGGTGGGCGTCGTACGTGCTCTGATCGATGTCGGACAACGCGGGGCTCCTCCGAGGCTGGGTCCGGCAGGGAGCCGACCCTTGGTGGACGGCTCTGTCGTCATACCCAGGGCGGTGGCCGGGCGTACTCCCCTTGCCCTCCGCCGGGCCCTGCGCCCATGCCCCCGGACCAGTGCGTCAGGAACGCCCGCTCTCGAAAACCACACCCCCTGGCCGTGGACCCCGACATCGTGGTGAAGTTCGTGCACATCCCAGCCCCGCACACCGCAGAGGAGCATTCTCGTGACCGGAACCTCGCAGGCCTGGCCCCATGCACCGGTCAGGGTCGGGCTCGTCGGTGCGGGTCCATGGGCGCGCGCCGTGCACGCGCGTGTGCTCGCCGCGGGACCCGAGACGCTGCTGACGTCGGTGTGGGCCCGCCGTCCCGAGGCGGCACGCGAAACGGCGGCGCCCTACGGTGCCGGCGTCGCCGCGACGTTCGAGGAGCTGCTCGACGGCTGCGAGGCGGTCGCCTTCGCGGTTCCGCCCGCCGTGCAGGCGGAGTTGGCGGCGCGTGCCGCGAAGGCGGGCAAGGCATTGCTCCTGGAGAAGCCGATCGCGCTGGACCTGCCGTCGGCCCAGCGCCTCGTGGACGCCATCGATGCCGCCGGTGTCGTCTCCCAGCTGGTCCTGACGAACCGTTACCACCCGGTCACCCGGCAGTTCCTGAAGGCCGCGCAGGGCATCGACGCCGTGGGGGCACGGTCCTGCTGTCTGAGCGGTGCTTTCCTGGGCGGCGACTTCGCGACCCCGTGGCGCCTCGAACACGGGGCTCTGCTGGACCTGGGGCCGCACATTCTGGATCTGCTGGACGCGGCCCTGGGGCCCATCGTCCGTGTGCGCGGCGCCGGAGACGTACGCCGTTGGATCGAGCTCACCTGCGAACACGAGAGCGGTGCCGTGAGCCAGGCGTCCCTGTCGGGATCGGTCGAGCTCGAGCGGGGCATGACGCGGGTCGAGCTGTTCGGCCGGCACCCCGAGCTCGTGTTCGACAGCGGCGCGCTCGACCACGAGGAGTCCTGGCCGGTGCTGCGCCAGGAGTTCGCCACCGCCGTACGGACGGGGCGGTCGGGCGCGCTCGATGTCCAGCGGGGGCTGTATCTGCAGACCCTCATGGCCGGGGCGTTGGAGAGCTAGGGCACTCTCCCGGAACGCGACGCCGTTCAGGCGAAACGGGGTGCCGGGGTGCGTGGGCATCCCAGGGTGTGTCGACAACACAGCTGTGAGACTGCCGCTGATCGCTCCCATGCTCGCCACACCCGGCACCCTGCCGACCGCCGGGCAGGACATGCACTGGTCGTACGAGACGAAGCACGACGGGCAGCGTGCCGTGGTCTACCTGCCCGGCGACGGAAGCGTGCTGCTGCGTGCCCGGTCGGGGGAGGACATCACCGCCGCGTATCCCGAACTCCGTTCCCTGGGCGGTGTTCTCGGCACGACCCCGGCGATCCTGGACGGCGAGGTCCTGGTCCTCGACGAGCAGGGGCGCGGTGACTTCCAGCTGCTCCAGTCCCGTATGGGGCTGGCCCGGTCCCCGGGCAAGGCGGCCCGTCGTGCGGCGGAGGCACCCGCGCATCTCGTCCTGTTCGACATCATGTACCTGCGGGGCGATCTGACGGGTCTGCGCTACACGCGCCGGCGCCAGGAGTTGGAGGGGCTCGCGCTCAGCGGTCCGTTCTGGTCGACGCCGGCCGCGCTCGTCGGCCATGGGGAGCTGGCCTTGCGGGCGACTCGGGAAAGCGGCCTGGAGGGGCTGGTCTGCAAGCGCTTGGACTCGGTGTACGAGCCCGGGGTGCGCTCACGCGCCTGGATCAAGATCCGCAACATACGCACCGTGGACGTCATCGTCGGCGGCTGGGTCCCCGGCAAGGGGCGGCTGTCGGGGCTGCCCGGCGCCGTACTCGTGGGACAGCGTGAGGCGGGGCGGCTGCGCTACGTCGGGAGCGTGGGGACCGGCTGGAGCGAGGTCGAACGATCGGAACTCGCCCGGCTCCTACGGGCCGCCGGGACCGACCACTGCCCCTTCGACAACGTCCCGCGCGTGGCAGGAGCGCACTGGGTCGTGCCCCGGCTGGTCGGCGAGGTCCGGTACAGCACCCGCACCCGGGCCGGGCTGCTGCGTCAGCCGTCGTGGCTGCGCCTGCGCCCCGACCTGGCCCCCGAGGACTCCGCGGCGGACCTGCCCTAGTGGGTACGAACGACATGACCGCCCCGTGGGGCGGTCATGTCCTGCCGCGGCCCCGTTACGTCCTTCCAGGACCGCCGCTGCCGAAGGAGCCGCTGGATCCGGGGACCCAGCGCTTTCGCTGCTGATCGTCGGCGTGCTTGCTCCCCGCGGCATGGAGGTTGTACGGCATCAGCCGCTCGCTCTCCTCCGCGGCGTGCGGTACCTCGTCGGGTTCCCGCATCTCCCGTTCCTCATGGACTGCTCCGGTGTCGGGCAGCCTGGGCTGCTCCTCCGGAAGGGGCGGGGCCGACTCCTTGCGCCGCACCCTGATGCCCAGGAAAACGGCCCAGACGAGCGCACCGGCGATGAAGAGGCCACCGACAAAGGCGGCGACCGCGTTGACCGTCGAGTTCGCTGCGATCAGTTCATAGCTCGCGGTGTTCATTGTGCTCGTGTACCCCCAATACCAGGGGAAACCTGAGTGGTGTCTCCGTCAGCGACGGCCTCTCCATTGTATTCCGGTTCATCCCGGACGGTGCGCCACGGCTCCGAACATGGTCACCGACATGTGCAGGGCGCCTTGGGCGGCAGCCTCCGTGAGGTCCGCGTACAGGCGGTCGCGCTGGGCCTCGCTGATGAGGTCACGGCGTAGCGCCGACTCGCCCAGCATGCGGATCAGCGGCCAGGCGACCGACGTGTGGTCCTGCAGCAGCGCCTGCGATCCCCGGTCGTCGATCACCAGACCGGCCGCCGTCAGCCGGCCGACCAGCTTGCGTCCGGAGTACGGGTCCGCGGCCGCGGACAGCGCGCCGGAGGCGAGGGCCGCGACGGTCTCCGGGTCGCCGGGATGCAGGATCGTGGTCGCCCAGTCCGTGTCCAGCAGGGCGACCCGCCCGCCGGGGCGCAGCACGCGCGCGATCTCGGCGACTGCCTTCTCCGGTTCGAGGAGGTGCTGGAGCACCCGTTCGCACCACACCACGTCGACGGAGGAGTCGGGCACGGGCAGGGTGAGCGCGTCGCCGTCCACGAAGCGGGCCGCGCTGCCGGCCTCGGCCGCCCGCTGTTCGGCCACGGCACGCAGCCCGGGGTTCGGCTCGATCCCGATGGCCTCGCCCCGGGGAGCCACGGCGGCCGCCAGTTGCCGGGTCTGCGATCCGGTGCCGGAGCCGATGTCGATCGCCCGTTCCCCGGGCCGCGCGGCCAGCGCTGCATGCGCCCACGCCCGCAACCGTCGTACACCGTCATTGATGTCCTGCGCGTCGAGCACCGCCGCCAGCCGTGCGGCGCTCTCGGCGGTGATGTTCCGCGCGTGGAATTCCGAGGTAGGTCGTGTGTCCCCCATGCCGGTCACTCTAGGACCGGCACGGCCGCCGACGGAGTCAGATCGTGTAACGCCTCAGGGCCGGTGTCGCGGCGGCCAGACCCAGTACGGCGGCGATCACCAGCAGCCCGCCGCCCGCTACCGCGGCGCGTGCCCCGAGGACCGAGCCGACCGTGCCGTGCAGAACGTCGGCGAGGCGCGGGCCGCCCACGACGACCACCGTGAAGACGCCCTGCATCCGGCCGCGCATCTCGTCGGTGGCGGCGGACAGCAGGATGGCGCCGCGGAAGACCATCGAGACCATGTCGGCCACTCCGGCCGCGGCGAGGAACGCCACCGCCACCCACAGGCTGGTGCTGAGCCCGAACCCCGTGATGGCCGCGCCCCAGGCCGCGACAGCGACGATGACCATGAGGCCGTGTCTGCGGGCGCGGGAGAAGGTGCCCGACATCAGCCCCCCGATGACCGCGCCGATGGGGATCGCCGCGAAGAGGAGGCCGAGCGCGAGCCCTTCGCCGTAGGGGGCGTAGGTCTGTGCGGCGAGTTGCGGGAACAGGGCGCGGGGCATGCCGAAGACCATGGCGATGATGTCGGCGAGGAAGGACAGCAGGAGCACCTTGTGCAGCGAGATGTAGCGGAAGCCGGCGACGACCTCGCGCCAGCCTGCCCGCTTGGCAGCCGATTCCGTCAGGGGCGGCAGGGCAGGCAGCCGGACCACGGCCCACACGGTGACGCACAGGGCGAGCGCGTCGATCAGATAGAGCTCGGGCAGGCCGATGACAGGGATGAGCGCGCCGGCGAGCAGTGGTCCGGCCACCAGGCCCGTCTGCATGACGGTCGAGCCGAGGGCGTTGGCCGCGGGCAGTTCGTCCGCGGGGACCAGCCGGGCGATGGAGGCGTTGCGGGCCGGGGAGTTGAGGCCGAAGAACGCCTGCTGGAGGGCGAGCAGCGCCATCAGGACGAGCACCGAGTCGAGTCCGGTCGCCGCCTGTATCCAGAAGAGCAGCGAGGTGACGGCTATGCCGCTGTTGGTGATGAGGAGGAGCTTGCGCCGGTCCATGCTGTCGGCGATCGCACCGCCCCACAGCGCGAACACCACGAGGGGCAGCAGTCCGGCGAGGCTCGCGTAGCCGACCCAGGCCGAGGAGCCGGTGATGTCGTAGATCTGCTTGGGCACGGCGACGGCGGTGAGCTGGCTGCCCACCGCCGTGACGATGGTGGAGGACCACAGCCGGCGGTAGGCGGGGCGGCGCAGCGGCCGGGTGTCCATCGTCCAGCGGCGCCAGCCTCGCCGGTTCGCCCGCTCCGGTCCGGGTGCCCCGTCGTGCTCGGCGGGGGTGCTGCCCGTACTGCTCTCACTCGTGTCCACGCTCGTCCTGGCTGCTCGATACATCTTTCCGTTCAGGGATCACTATGACCGAGCGGGAGCGGAACACGTCCCTGGGGTATCGGACTTGTGCGCCAAGCGTGCGGCCTCAGGGGCTTGCGGGCCCTGAGTGCGGCGCCACGGACAGCGGCGACCGGTCTCAGGCTCCGGCGATGAGCAGCGGCGACCGGTCTCAGGCTCCGGCGATCAGCGTGGCACCCGTCGCGATCATCGTCGCGGCCACCAGCCCGTCCAGCACCCGCCATGACGAGGGCCGGGCCAGGAAGCGACTGAGCAGCCGGGCGCCGAAGCCGAGCGCGACGAACCAGCACAGGCTGGCCAGGGCCGCGCCCAGTCCGAAGGTCCAGCGCAGCGGCCCGCGGTTGGCCGCGATCGAGCCGAGCAGGAACACCGTGTCGAGGTAGACGTGCGGGTTGAGCCAGGTCAGCGTCAGGCACGTGAACACGGCGCGGCGCCGTGAGCCCGTCGACACGGTCGCCGCCTGGAGGGCCGAAGGCTTCAGCGCCCTGCGTACGGCGAGGAATCCGTACACCAGGAGGAATCCACCGCCGACCAGACCCACCGCGGTGAGTGCGGCGGGCCAGGCCACGACCACCGCCCCGACACCGCCGACGCCCAGCGCGATGAGCACCGCGTCGGACAGGGCGCAGATGCCCACCACGGCGAGTACCGCGTCCCGGCGGATGCCCTGGCGCAGCACGAACGCGTTCTGGGCTCCGATGGCGACGATGAGGGAGAGGCCGGTGCCGAATCCGGCGGCCACGGCGGTCAGGGCGGCTGTCATGACATCGACGCTAGAAAACTGATCGTCAAGAGTACAGCTAAAGATTCTTACGTACCATTAGCACTCGTGATGACGGAACTGCCAGAACTCCCCCTCGATCAGGTACGCACCCTGGTCGCGGTGGTCGACGAGGGCACCTTCGACGCGGCTGCCGCCGCGCTCCATGTGACGCCGTCGGCGGTCAGTCAGCGCGTCAAGGCGCTCGAACAGCGCACGGGCCGGGTTCTGCTGGTGCGGACGAAGCCCGTGCGGCCGACCGAATCCGGCGAGGTCGTGGTGCGCTTCGCTCGGCAACTGGCCCGGCTGGAGCGCGAGGCGCACGCCGAGCTCGGCATGACCGGTTCCGGGGAGCCGACGCGGCTGTCGATCGCGGTGAACGCCGACTCGCTGGCGACCTGGTTCCTGCCCGCGCTCACCCGCATACCGTCAATGCTGAGGCTCTGTTTCGAGCTGCGCCGCGAGGACGAGGACCACACGGCCGCCCTGCTGCGCGAGGGGGTGGTGATGGCTGCGGTGACGTCGTCGCCGGACCCGGTGGCGGGCTGTTCCGTGCGCGCCCTCGGCCGGATGCGGTACCTGCCGACGGCGAGCCCGGGGTTCGCCGAGCAGTGGCTCGGCCAGGGGACGGACACGCCCCTGCGCGCTCTGATCTCCGACGCTCCGGTGGTGGCCTTCGACCGGAACGACGATTTCCAGGACAACTTCGTCCGCGCCCTGCGGGGCGGTCCCGGGGCGAGCGCGCTCCGGCACTTCGTGCCCACGTCGGAGGGGTTCGTCGACGCCGTCGTGGCCGGAATGGGCTGGGGCATGATGCCCCAGGCGCAGGCCGAACCGCTGCTGGGCGCCGGGCGCTTGGTCAGTCTCGCGCCGGACCTGGGCGTCGACGTTCCGCTGTTCTGGCAGCAATGGAAGCTCGACTTCTCCGCGCTCGCGGCGGTGGCCGAGGCCGTGGCGGCCGTCGCCGCAGAAACGCTCGCCGTCGCACCGGGTTCTTGAATCACCTCGCTCCCGGGCGGCTCCCGAACGCCGTATGACCCGGTATCTTCGCGCTGGGCACACAGCCGAGCGCGGCGGCGACGAGCGGCGCGCGACACAGTGCCCCCAAGGGCGTCGAGGTGCGGCCAGGGGCCTGAGAGGCGCATTCTTGCTGTGTTACCCCCCTGGCGGCGGGCGGACGAGGGCAGACCGATGAGTGGGAGCGCCGAGCTTGCGGACCGGGCGCTGGAAAGCCTGGCCGCCCTGCTCAGCGCCGCCGTGGCGGACGCGATACGGGCTGCCCGCGGCTTCGCCGGCGGCGTATATCTGCGCTCGAGCACACCGGGGCTGTTGAGGCTGGCCGTGCTCGCGGGGCTGCCGGGCAAGCTGTTCCGCCCCTGGTGGCGCATGCACATGGACCGTCCCTTCCCCGTCGCCGACGCCCATCGGCTCGGCGTGGAGGTGCTGCTCACCGATCCCACGGAGACGATGCGCCGCTATCCGCAACTCGCCGCGGGGCTGCCCTTCCAGTTCGGCTCGCTGTACGTGCCGGTCGTGGGGGCCTCGACGCCGTTCGGCGTCCTGACGGTGCTGCGGCCGCCGGCCTCGGACGCCACCGAGGTACTGCCGGATCGTGACCGGATGACCGCGGTGGCGGAGGAACTGGGTACCGCTCTGGCGGCGCTGGACAAGGACGGGCCCGGCGTCCTGTGGGACGGGGAGCCGGTGTGCACGCGGCCACCGGCCGATGGCCCCTCGTCGCGGTGTGCGGGAGGGTTCACCTGGGATCCCGCCGATGGCGCGGTCATGGCGGACGACGCCTTGTGGACCCTGCTCGGCACCAGTCGCGAGGGCTTCGCCGGAACGCCGGAGGCCCTGGCCCGCGCGGTCGCCCGCGATGATCCCCGCCTGCTGCTGGCCGCGCTGCGCGAGACGGCTGCCGGGCGGCCGCCGCCACACCCGCTGCCGGTTCATACCGCGGACGGCGGACTGCGGCTGCTGGAGCTGTGGACCTCGGGTTCGGCGCCCGCCCCGCCGTACCGGGTCAGCGGCGTGGTCGTCGATCCGGGCCCGGGACCGGCCGCGGACTGCGCGGCCGATCTGCTCCCGGAGGGCGTGTTCGCGGTCGACCGGCTCGGACTGATCACGTACGCCAATCCGCGCGCCGCCGAGCTGCTCGGCCGAACGCGCACGGAGCTGCTGGGGCGGCCCTTGTGGGAGGCGGTGCCCTGGCTGGACCGGCCGGCGTACGAGGATCATCTGCGTGGGGCGCTGATCTCGCCGGATCCGGTGCAGTTCCAGGTCAGACGCCCGCGAGGGGGCGAAGGCGAGGTGCCCTTGGGACGCACGGGAGGCGCCTGGCTGTCTTTGTCCCTCTACCCCGGGGCCGGCGGCCTGACGTGCAAGATCGTGTCGATGGGTCGGGCCGCGGACACCGCTGAGGCCATCCCGTTCGACGCGAGGGTGGCAGCCGAAGAGACCGAGGCCGACGAGCCCGTGACCGGTGTCCCGACGACGCCGCCACAGTACCGGCCCATCGTGCTCGCCATCGCGCTGTCCGAGGCGGTGACGGCCCGCCAGGTGTCCGAGGTGGTGATGCGGGAGCTGCTGCCCGCGTTCGGCGGACGCCGCCTCGCCATCTATCTGCTCCAGGACCGGCGCCTGTACCTGGCTTGGGAGACCGGCTTCCCGCAGGGGTTCCTCGCCCCGTTCGACGGGGTGGGTCTGGACGCCAAGCTGCCCGGGGTCGAGGCACTCACCGGTGGCCGCCCGCTCTACTTCGAGTCGATGCAGCAATTGGCGGCCGACTATCCGGGCATCCCGCTGGACGCCAAGGAGGGGGCCAGGGCCTTCCTGCCGCTGATCGCCTCGGGACGGCCGGTCGGCTCCTGCATCCTCGGCTTCGACCGCTCCCGCGGCTTCAGCACGGAGGAGCGTACGGTGCTGACGGCCCTCGCCGGACTGATCGCGCAGGCTCTGGAGCGGGCCCGGCGCTACGACAACGAGGCCGCCCTCGCCCGCGGGCTCCAGGAGGCCCTGCTGCCGCACCGCCTGTCGGCGCACCCCTTGGTGAAGACGGCCGGGCGGTATCTGCCCGGCACCCTGGGCATGGACGTCGGCGGCGACTGGTACGACGTCGTCGAGGCCGGCGACGGGCTCGCCCTGGTCATCGGCGACGTGCAGGGGCACGGCGTCCAGGCGGCGGCCACCATGGGCCAACTACGCAGCGCGGTACGAGCGTTCACGCTCGGGGACCACTCCCCGGACGAGGTGATGAGCGGCACCAACCGGCTGCTCATCGGCCTCGATCCGGGTCAGTTCGCCAGTTGCTGCTACGTCAGGCTCGACCCGGTCACGGGCGTCGCCCGAGCCGCCCGGGCCGGGCATCCGCAGCCCCTGCTGCGCCATCCCGACGGCCGCACCGAGGTCCTGGACCTGCGCGGCGGGGTGGTACTCGGGGTGGACCCGCAGGCCCGGTACCCCGTCACGGACCTGCTCCTCGAACCCGACGCCGTCCTGGCCCTCTACACGGACGGCCTGGTCGAGCGCCCCGGCACCGACATCGACGAGGGCATCGAAACCCTCCGAGCGACCCTGTCCCGCGCGGGCACCCCGGGCAGCCCCTCCCTGTCCAGTGCGGCCGACCTGCTCACCGCGGAGGCCCGGCAGGCCACCGAGCGCCCCGACGACATCGCGCTTCTCCTCACAAAACGCCGGTCTCCGCACGACGGCTACCGATAGGCGTCCAGCAGGGCTCCCGCCGGGTCCCCCCTCAGTGCGCCGCGTCGAGCCGGGCCCGCTGGTCCAGCGTCAGTTCGAGCTCCACCGCGGCCAGGTTCTCCTCCAACTGCGCAACGGAGGACGCCCCGGCCAGCGGGATCACCGGCAGCTCCGCCCCGATCTGCCAGGCCAGCACCACCTGGTTGGGGCTCGTGCCCGTCTCCTTCGCCACGTCCCGCAGCACGGCCAGCCGCACCGGGGTTCCCGGGTGGTCGTAGTCGGACGGCAGCGGCTTGTCCTGCCGTACGTACGCGCCGGTCAGCAGCGGCGAGTAGGCGACCAGGGTCAGGGCGGGCTCGGCCTTCAGGTAGCTGAGCAGCTCCCCGGTCGCCGCGCCGAGGTTGCCCTCGGGGAAGAGGCCGCTGGGCACGTCGGCGCGGGGGCGCAGGAGGCTGTGGTGGTACTGCAGCACCTCGTAGCCGGGCAGGCCCGCAGCTGCGGCGAGTGCGCGGGCCCGCTCCACGCGCCACAGGGCGTGGTTGCTCACGCCGAGCAGCCCGACGCTGCCCTGCGCGACGAGTTCACCGAACCCCTCCACGGTCTCCCGCGGTGCGACGGTGCGGTCCTCGATGTGCGCGTACAGCAGATCGATCTTCTCCACACCGAGCCGTTCCCGGCTGCGCTCGGACGCCTCGCGGATCACCTTGGCGGACAGGCCCTCGGGGTTGTCGATGTAACCGGTGCCGGGGGCCAGCGGCCGCGCGCCCAGCTTGGTCGCGATGACGATCTCGTCGCCGATGCCGCGGCTGCGCCGCCAGCGTCCGAGCAGCGCCTCGCTCTGCCCGCCCTGGCTGTCGTCGGTCCAGAAAGCGTAGTTGTCGGATGTGTCGATGAAGTTCCCACCGGCCTCGACGTAGCGGTCGAGTACGGCGAAGGAGGTCTTCTCGTCCGTCCGTGAGCCGAAGAGCATGGCGCCGAGCGCGAGCACGCTCACCTCACGGCGGGTCTTCGGGTCGGTGCCGATCGTGCGGTACTCCATGGTGTCCCTCCCGTTCGGGCCCGAGATCCGCGGGCCCGAACGGGAGTCTGGAACTTGAAGTGCTCTTCAAGTCAAGCCTTCTTGAACGGTCCTTCCAGGGCCGCCCACTGCAACAGCATGATCGTCTTCGCGTCGGCGATCTCCCCGGTGCGGATCATGTCGAGGGCGCTGCGGAAGGGCAGTTCGATGATCTCGATGTCCTCGCCCTCCTCGTCCAGCCCGCCGCCCTCGTGGGTTCGCGTGGAGGGGCCGTACGAGGCGGCGTAGAAACTCACCCGCTCGGTGACCGAGCCGGGGCTCATATAGACGTCGAAGACATGGTGGACCTCACCGACGGTGTGTCCTGTCTCCTCGATGACCTCACGCCGCACGGCGACCTCGGGATGCTCGTCCTCCTCGTCGAGCAGCCCGCCCGGTGTCTCGATGAGCATGCCGTCCGGGTGCCCGTTGACGTATACGGGGTAGCGGAACTGCCTGGTCAGCAGAACGGTTTCGCGCTCGGCGTCGTACAGGAGGAGAGTGGCTCCGTTGCCGCGGTCGTGCGTCTCGCGCTCCTGGGTGCTCCAGGTGCCGTCGGCGTGCCGGAAGTCGAAGGTGGTGGTGCGCTCCACGTACCAGTGACAGGACAGGAGTGTCACCTCGCGAACCTTGACCCGGGGGTTGCCGGTCAGATCGCGGCCGACGCGGTCGAGTCCGGTCCGGCCGCGGCGGTCCGGGGTGTCGATGCCCGCGGTCATCGCGCGCCGACCGGACGGGAGCGGGAGAAGTTGTTCATGGCCGATATCTACCTTTGATCTTGCGCAGTTCTCCCCCGTTTACGGGTGAGGTGAAGCGCGTCCCAAAACTGCTCTGACCTCAGCCTGGCACCAATGGGCGTCGCACTCCTTGCGCAGGGCCCGGGAGGAGACGCCCTTGAGGGAGTTGACCAGCCTGGAGAGCTGGACCGTGGGCGGGTAGTGCTCCAGGAGGTGTACGTGGTCTTCGCCGCCGTTGAACTGCTTCCAGGCCGCCCAGGCAGTGTTGAAGTTTGCTGACGTACAAGACCGCCCGCCAGGGCGGCACCCTGCACAAGGTCCCCGCCCCCGGCACCGCCCAGCGCTGCTCAGCCTGCAGCTTGACCACACCGGGCAGTCGGGAGGACCAGGCCACGTTCGTGTGCAAAAACCCCGACTGCGGATGGTGCGGCAACGCCGACCACAACGCAGCCCGGGACGTCCTGCACTTGTACCGCATGGGCCACGCGCTTACCCCGGCTGCCGGGAGGGCAGTCGTCAGGCGTCCCCGTGGCGTCAAGCCCGCCACCGCAAGGTAGGCAGGAATCTCCCGGCCTCAGCCAGGAGAGCACTTCAACATCCCGAACCGAATACCGAGGCCACAGCGGGGCTTCGCCCGTCTAGGCTCACGGCATGGAACAGACGGAGATCATCCTGCGCGCCATCGGCGTCCTCACCGAGACCAATGCGATGGTGCGCAGGATCGCCCAGGACGAGGACGCCGAGGTCGAATCGACACAGACCCAACTCGGCGCACTCGTCACGGAGGTGTTCCCCAGGGTCGAGGTGCCCGGCGACGCCGGACCCGCTGAGGCGGGCCAGGCCGTCGCGGACGCCTATCTGCCCGCCACGATCTCGCTCGTGGGCGCGTTCGCGTTCCTGTTCTCCGAACTCGCCGACCTCCACGACTCCGGACGAACCGACATCAAGACCGCCGACCTGCTGCAAGACCTCGCCCTGCGGATGTCGAGGGCGGACAACTCATAGGAATCAGTCGCGCAGGAGCCCGCCCGGCGGCCCGGTCACCTCTTCCGCTCGACGCGCACCGAGTCGATCTCGGCCTGCACTCCGCCGGCCGCGACTGCGTCGATGCTCGACTGCGGCAGCCCCCAGTACGGGGTGGTGACCTGGTTCCATCCCGCCGGGTAGGCGCCGCCCAGGGCGAGGTTGAGGATGACGTACTGGTTGTGGTCGAAGACCCATGGGCCGCGGGTCGACTCCAGCTTGTTGCGGGTCGTCTCCTGGACCAGGGCGTCGTCGACGTAGAAGCGCATGGCCGTCGGTGTCCACTCCACGGCATGGGTGTGCCACTGGTCGGCGCGGCCCCCCGCGGGGTATGTCTGGCGCGTGCCGATGTTGCCGTCGGCCGAGTAGCCGGGGCCGTGCAGGGCCATGCTGGTCCAGTCCGCGTAGCCGATGTTCTCCATGATGTCCGTCTCACCGGACGCCGGCCATGGCCGTCAATACTTCACACCGAGATTGCCTGCGCCCGCTCCAACACCCTCATTGTCTTCGGAACTTGAACACGCCCGAAGCCCGACCGATCTGCCCGGTCATACGGCCCGGGCGCCGCCCGTACCCCCCCTCCTCACGAGTGCGGAACCACCGCCACCGGACAGGGTGCGTGATGCATCACCGCGTGGGCCACCGAACCGATCCGTGCCCCCACCGCCGAACGCTGGGCCCGACGGCCGATGACCATCAGCTGGGCCCGGTCGGCCAGCGACAGCAGTACCTGCCCCGCGCTGCCCATCTCGACGTGCTGTGTGACCGCCACACCGGGGTAGCGCTCACGCCACGGCTGGAGCGCATCGGCCAGTGCCTTCTTCTCGTACGGTTCCAGGCCCCCGACCTCGTCCAGCAGCTTCAGCGAGCCCGGGCTGTAGGCGAAAACCGGGGGCAGGCTCCACGCTCGTACGGCGCGCAACCCGGCGCCACGCGCCGCCGCGGTCTCGAACGCGAACCGGAGGACGGCCGCGCTGTCGTCCGGACCACCCTGCTGGCCCACGACGATCTCCCGGCCTCCCGCTTCGGACGCGGCGCGGTCATCGGCCCGCACCAGCACGACCGGACACGGCGCCTCGGCGATCACCTGCTGTCCGACGGAACCGAGCAGGAAGCCGACGATCGTGCCGTATCCACGGGATCCGAGGACCAGGGTTCCGGTCGTCGCGGCCTCGGTCAGCAGCGAGTCCACCGCGGCGCCGTCCAGGACCTCGGCCGTCACCGGCAGGTCCGTGTGCCGATCGGCGACGGTGCGGACCGCGTCCTGCACCATGTCCCGCGCCCAGCGCGCCTGATCCTCCCGGTCTCCACCGCGGAGCATCTCGTGGTGCGGCCACTGCCAGGCGTACACCACGCGAAGGGGCAGCCCGCGGCGGACGGCTTCCCTGCCCGCCCAGGCCAGTGCGGCCCGGCTTTCGGGAGATCCGTCCACGCCCACGGTGATCCGGTCGGTCATGCGCCTGCCTTTCCGTCGCCGGCTCGTTCGCCGTGCCGGCCCTCGCCCATGCTGACCGGTCCAGTGTCGGTCACCGTCGCCCTCGACTCGCGCAGGGCCGAGCGCGGCCTACGCCGACTCGCGCACCACGAGTTCAGGATCGAAGATCACCGAGGTGGGCTCGGTACGCGCGCCGCGGAGGTGCTCGTCGAGGAGTCGGGCCATCGTGGAGGCCATCTCCTCGACCGGTTGCCGCACGGTGGTCAGCGGCGGACGGCAGGCCGTCGCGGCGCTGGAGTCGTCGAAGCCGATGACCGCGACGTCGTCCGGCACCCTTCTGCCGCGCTCCCGCAGCACTTGGCACGCCCCCTGGGCCATCAGGTCGTTGGCCGCGAACACCCCGTCCACGTCAGGGTGTTCGGCCAGCAGCCCGGACATCGCGGCCATGCCGCTGTCGAGCGTGAAGCCGCCCTCGGCGACCGGTACGTACGGATGTCCCCTGCGCGCCATCGTGTCGCGGAACCCGGCGAGCCTGTCCTGGCTGGCCGAGACACCCAGTGGCCCCGTGACGGTGACGATCCGCCGGCACCCCCGGTCCAGCAGATGTTCGGCGGCCATGCGGGCGCCGTCCCGGTGTGCCAGGTCGACATAGCTGAGCGGCACCGGCCGTGACGGCCGGGCGAAGAGCACCGCGGGCAGACCGGCGTCGGCGAGCAGCGCCGGCAGCGGATCATCGGCGTGGCTGGAGACGACGAGCGCGCCGTCCGCGCTGCCCTGCCGCAGGTCGTTCAGCGCCTGCTGTCGCGTCTGTGCGGAATCGGCGAACATCAGCAGCGGATGCATCGACCGGGGACGCAAGTAGTCCACCACCCCGGTGACGACCCGGCCGAAGAACGGGTCCGCGAACACCCTTGTCGTGAAGGCGTTCCGCTCCTCAGCGGACACGTCGCCCGCGCCGGAGACGATCAGTGCGACCGTCTCGGTCCGCCGTGTCACCAGCGACCTGGCGGCCCGGTTGGGAGCGTATCCAGTGCGTTCGACGGCCTGGCGCACCGCGTCCTGAAGGGCGGGATCGACGGTGGGAACGCCGTTGATGACCCGGGACACGGTGGCACGCGAAACGCCGGCCTCCCGTGCGACATCCTCCAGCGTGGGGGCCCGTCCGTTCATCCCCGCAGCCTATCGGTCCGGCGCTCGGACGCCATAGAGCGCTCTCTCGAACCACGGCGCCGCACCGGCACTTGGTCGCGCCGAGAGTCACGGCGCCGCTCCTCGGGGCGAGTCGAGAGACCGCGCCGGCGAGGCGCTCGTTGCCTCGCGAGCACCTCTTGAACACAATCGCCCACGACCTCGCGGACTTGGCAGGGCCTATATATCCTCGAACTACCGCAAAATGCATGGCAGTTGACCTTCATCGGGCAACAATATGCGGGACTCCTGCGACAACTCTTGACGCTGTGTTCACGCGGATGAAGCATGCATCGGCAAGAGAGCGCTCCCCACACCTCCCACCGTTCATTTCCTGAACAAGGAGAGTCGCCCCCATGCCCCAACTCCCCACGGATTCCCCGGACTCCGGCCGGTCCCCGCTGGCCAGACGGTCCGTTCTCGGTGCGATGGCCGTCACCGCGGCCGCGCCCGCGCTGCTCGGCCTGTCCTCGCCGGCGTCCGCCGCGCCCGTCAAGAAGCCGCGAGCGCTGCCGGGCGGTGGCGATCTCGGCCCGAACGTCATCGTCTTCGACCCCTCGACGTCCGGCATCCAGGCCAAGCTGGACGAGGTGTTCGGACAACAGGAGTCGGCCCAGTTCGGCACCGGCCGATTCGCGCTGCTGTTCAAGCCCGGCACGTACAACGGGCTCAATGCCCAACTCGGCTTCTACACCTCGATCGCCGGCCTCGGTATGTCCCCGGACGACACGACGATCAACGGTGACGTGACCGTCGACGCGGGCTGGTTCAACGGCAACGCCACCCAGAACTTCTGGCGCTCGGCGGAGAATCTCGCCCTCAACCCGGTCAGCGGCACTAACCGCTGGGCGGTCGCACAGGCCGCCCCCTTCCGCCGGATGCACGTCAAGGGCGGTCTCAACCTCTCCCCCACCGGCTATGGCTGGGCCAGCGGCGGCTACATCGCCGACAGCCGCATCGAGGGCTCGGTCGGACCGTACTCGCAGCAGCAGTGGTACACCCGCGACAGTTCGGTGGGCGGCTGGGTCAACGCCGTCTGGAACATGGTCTTCTCCGGCGTCCAGGGCGCTCCCGCGCAGTCCTTCCCGAACCCGCCCTACACGACCCTCGACACCACTCCGGTGTCCCGGGAGAAGCCGTTCCTCTACCTCAACGGCAGCGAGTACCGCGTCTTCCTGCCGGCGCGGCGCACCAACGCGCGCGGCACCACCTGGGGCAGCGGCACCCCGCGCGGCTCGTCACTGCCGCTCACCCAGTTCTACGTGGCCAAGCCAGGCGTCACCGCCGCCACCCTGAACGCCGCGCTCGCGCAGGGCCTCCACCTGCTGCTGACGCCGGGGATCTACCACCTCGACCAGCCGGTCCAGGTCAACCGCGCCAACACCGTGGTCCTCGGGCTCGGTTACGCCACCCTGATCCCGGACAACGGCGTCACCGCGCTCAAGACGGCCGACGTCGACGGCGTGCGGCTCGCGGGATTCCTCATCGACGCGGGGCCGGTGAATTCGTCGACGCTGCTGGAGGTAGGCCCCGCCGGGGCCACGGCGAACCACTCCGCCAACCCGACCACCGTCCAGGACGTCTTCATCCGCATCGGCGGCGCGGGCTCCGGCAAGGCCACCACCAGCATGGTCATCAACAGCCGGCACACGATCATCGACCACACCTGGGTCTGGCGCGCCGACCACGGCACCGGCGTCGGCTGGGAGACCAACCGGGCCGACTACGGCATCCGGGTCAACGGCGACGACGTCCTGGCCACCGGTCTGTTCGTCGAACACTTCAACAAGTACGACGTCCAGTGGTACGGCCAGCGAGGCCGCACCGTCTTCTTCCAGAACGAGAAGGCGTACGACGCGCCGAACCAGGCCGCCATCCAGAACGGCGGAGTCAAGGGGTACGCGGCCTACAAGGTCGCCGACTCCGTGACCACGCACGAGGGATGGGGCCTGGGCAGCTACTGCTACTACAACGTCGATCCGACGATCGTCCAGCACCACGGGTTCGCGGCGCCGAACACGCAGGGCGTGAAGTTCCACGACCTGCTGGTCGTCTCGCTGGGCGGCCAGGGACAGTATGAGCACGTCGTCAACGAGACAGGGGCACCGACTTCGGGCACCTCGACGGTGCCGTCCACCGTGGTCTCCTATCCCTGACAGCCCTGCATGGAGCCTGTCCTCAGCAGGAGGTCAGGCTTGCGAGGTCCACCGCGTCGGCCATCGCCTGCATCCCCTTGTCGTTGGGGTGCAGGTGATCGCCGCCGTCGAAGAACGGCAGAATCAGCTGCGGGTCGTAGGGACTACGCGTGATCTTGTCGAAGTCCGTCACGGCGTCGAGCGCGCCGCTGTTCCTGATCCACTCGTTGACGCCCTGACGCACGGCCTCGGCCGCGGCGTCGTACTCGGACCAGCCCTTGAACGGCATGACGGTCGAGCCGACCACACATTTGCCCGCCGCGTGGGCCCGGTCGATGATCTCCTGATACCCGGCGATCATGTCGTCCACCGTGACGCCGCTGTGGGCCTTGATGTCGTTGATGCCCTCGAAGAGGAAGACCGTGCGGACCCCGGGCTGGGAGAGCACGTCACGCTGCAGCCGGTTCAGCGCGGCCTGCCCGGCGCCGTCCGCGAGTACCTTGTTGCCCGAGATGCCCTCGTTCGCCACTCCCTTCACGGTGATGCCGGATGCGGCCTGGAGCCGCCGGGAGAGATAGTCGGGCCAGCGGCGGTTCTCGTCCGTGGTCGAGGCCCAGCCGTCGGTGATGGAGTCGCCGAGGGTCACCACCGAACCGATCGCCGCGGGCGTCTCCACATCGACGGCGTCCAGCCAGTACCAGGAGCCCATCGGATCCGTCCAGTTGGCCGCGCCCTCCTCGGCGGCGTGGTTGCCGGACGTCGCGTAATTGGTCTGCATCGCCATGCCGTGACCGGTCGTCGGTCCCTGGGCGCCGGTCACGTACAGGCTGATGACCAGATTGGCCTGGGCGGCGAGCTTTCCGGGCAGCGGATCGCTCAGCACGGTCTCGCCGGCCGGGACGGTGACGGACGCGGCCCCGCCGAACGACAGCTGCCGGTTGGAGCCGTGGACCAGCTCCGCCCCCTGCTTCTGCAGACCTGCGTACGCGCTCGCGAACGTCACCGGGTGGTCGCCGAAGGCGTTGGACAGCCGGATACGCATGTTCGTGCCGCCGACGCTGGTGCGCACGATCAGCCGATAGCTGCGGTCGGCGGGCCCTGCGCCCTGTCGGTCGGCACTGGCGCCCCAAGTGACCACGGAGTGCTTGCCCTTCGCGGCGGCCGGGGCCGTCGCCATGACCGTCGGGGCCTGCGGCTGAGCCTGCTCTTGCGCCTGCTCCTGCGCCTGCGCCGACGTCGACGTGGTCAGAGGTCCGCAGAGCGCCATGACCAGCGCGGATGCGACACCCACCGCGGGGCGCCGGAACCGGGCGGCGCTCATCCGAGGCCCCGCAGGGTGACGGACTCACCGGGCTTGATGCTGATCGTCCGCGAGGCGCCGTTGGCAACAACGGTCGTGCCGATGCCGCCAATACTCTTCAGCGTCGCCCGGGTGACCTTGCCGTTCTTCCAGCTGAGGTCGGCGACGAAGCCGCCGCGGACGCCCACGCCGGACACCGAGCCGGATGCCGCCCAGGCCGCGGGCAGGGCGGGCAGCAACTCGACGTGTCCGGGCCGCGAGTAGACCAGCATCTCGACGATCGCGGCCGGGGTACCGAAGTTCGCGTCGATCTGGAAGATGCCGCGGCCCGACTCCACCTCGTAGATGTCGAAGAGGTTCATCGCGCTGCCGTTGCCGCCATTGACCGACGGTTTCAGGTTGTTGACGACCAGCTGGTACGCCTTCTCCGCGTTCTTCAGCCGCGCCCAGCACAGGCTGCGCCAGGCGTTGGCCCAGCCGAAGCTGTTCATACCGCGCGCGGTGAGGAGGGCGGTCGCGCCGTCGAGGATGTCCTTCGGCGTGGAGTCGTCCGGACGGATCCGGTCGCCGGGGAAGAGCCCGATGAGCGGGGAGAGGTGCCGGTGCGTGGTCTCACCGAGGTTGTCGGGCGACATCCACTCCTCCAGCCAGCCGGTCTTGGGGCTGACCACAGGCAGGTACAGGCGCCGGCGCAGACCGTCGATGGTCTTGCTGTAGGCGGCGTCCCTGGCGAGCACCTCGGTCGCGGTGCGGTAGTTGCCGAAGAGGTTCCACACCAGTTCCTGGGCGTACGTGATGCCCTTGGCGTCGAGTGGTCCCTGTTCGGGCGACCAGTCGCTGTCGGCGATCAGGACTTCGCGGGAGGCTCCGGACGCGTCGGCGACGGTCGTGGTGATCAGGCGGGCCTCCCAGAACTCCACGGCGCCCTTGAGGAGGGGGTAGATCCTGTTGAGGTAGGCGCGGTCCTGTGTGTACTCGTAGTGCTCGAACAGGCTCTGGCAGAGCCAGGCGTTGCCTGCCGGGTGCCACCACCAGCCGCCCCCGCCATTGGGGTTGGTGGAGATGGCCACCGTCCAGCCGGCGATCTTGCCGCTGGAGTTGCGATATCTGTTGGTGGAGTCGTTGAACAGCCGCTGGGTGACGTCCGTCCAGGAGGGCAGCTGCGCGAGGCAGTAGTCCGTGAAGGCGTCGAAACAGTCGGACAGGCCCGCCCGGTCGGCCATCCAGTAGTTCATCTGGATGTTGATGTCGGTGTGGTAATCGGCCATCCAGTCCGGGTCGTTGCCGTCCAGCCACGGGCCCTGGAGGCCCATCGGCAGGCTCCCCCGCGATCCGGAGATCATGAGATAGCGGCCGAACTGCAGGTAGGCGGCCTCGAGTTCCGGGTCGGGGACATCGTCCCGATGGCGCGCCTGCACCCGCTCCCAGGTGTCCAGTTCGCGCTGTGCGGCGGACGACGTACCGAAGTTGATGTCCAGCTGCCCGAACACGGCGCGGAAGTCCGCGACATGCGTCTGCAGCAGGGTGCTCGCCGAGTGCCGGGCCGCGTTCAGGACCTTGGTCCTGGCGAGGCGCTCCGGGACCACGGACGGGTCGCGGAACTTCGCGGCGGCGTCGGGCGCGTAGTTGGTGCCGCCGCTGACGACGACGGTGAGGTCCTTGCAGCCGCTGAACGCGATCGACGTACCGTCGACGCGGACCCTGCCGGTGCCGCTGTACGCGGTGACGGCGGCGCCGTACTTGAGGCCGTTGGCGAAGGCGGCGCCGAACGACGCGTAGCGGCCCGCGCTGTTGGCGGTGGTGGACTCGCCGTGGGTGCCGACGAGAGAGACAGTGCCGGTGTAGGAGCCGCCGCCCTGCTGGGAGAAGTACAGCACGATGGCGTCGTCGGGCCGGCTGGCGAAGATCTGCCGCCGGTAGGTGACGCCCGAGATGTCGTACGAGGTGCTGACCAGACCCTGGGCCAGGTCGAGGGTGCGACGGGAGTTGTTGACGTTGCCCAGGTCGTGGTCGGGGATGGCTACGGCGAGCTTGGCGAGCAGCGTCAGGGAGCCGAAGTCGTCACGGCCGTAGGGGAATTGGCCGTCGCTCTGCAGCTTGTCGTTGAGACCGCCGGTCCACAGGGTGGCGTCGGTGATCATCAGGAGTTCGCTGGAGGGGTCGTTGCTCGCGAGCGCACCGAGGCGCCCGTTCCCGACCGGCAGCCCCTGCTCGATCATGGAGTGGGAGGAGCCGGGTGCCTGCCACCAGAGTTGGTTCTTCGCGGCGTCGGCCGCGGACAGCAGGGGCGACTCGGTGGGGCGCAGGGGAGCCGCCGAGGCGGTGAAGGCGGGCAGACCGCCGAGTGCGGTGGCCGCGCCGGCAGCGGCGGCCAGCGCGAGGAAGCCTCTGCGGCTGGGTTTGTTGTCGTCGGTGTGCTGGATGTCCACGGTGGTGCACTCCATATCCGGGAACGGCTCGTGCGGGAACGGCTCGTGCGGGAACGGCTCGTGCGGGGACGACGGCTGCGAACCGTCGGCGCGGGGCCGGTCCCCGCGGGGCCCGGGTCGTGTCACCGAGCCCCGCGGGAGCGGGTCGGACGGACTGAGCGAGGTCAGACGGACTGCGGAACGACGATCCTGTCGATGTCGGGTGCGTATCCGCTGCCGCTGTCGAAGGTAATGGTGTTGGTGCCCGCCTTCAGTGCCAGCTGAACGCTGACTGTCTCGGCCGTGCTCCAGTCGCCCGTGGAGGGGAACTTCTCGCTGGTGCCGTTACCGCTGTTGGAGAAGACGGTCACCGAACGGGGATCGCCGCTGACGTAGGCGACCTCGACCGTGTAGATCCCGTCCTTCTTCACCGTGACGTCGTTGAACCGCAGCTTGCCGCCCAGGTAGAGGTTGCCGACCTTCTTGCCGCCGGAGCAGGCGTCGCAGCCGGCGACGGAGGCGTTGCCCGACAGGGTGTTGGCCGCGTCCTCGGCCTCGTAGCTCGTGGTCGCGAGCGTGCTGCCGCCGGGCTTGATCGTGAACAGCCGCGAGCCGTGGGCCGGCAGCGCCTCGGTGATCTTGTTCTTGTAGGTCCCGAGGTTCGCCTTGTTCCACAGGTCCCGCACGGAGGCGTTGCCGGTGAAGCCGAAGGACGCCCAGTGGGCGGTGACGGAGGCGGGCGAGTCGCCGAGGTTGAACAGGGCGACGGTGTAGCTGCCGTCGGCGTTCTTGGTGCCCCAGACCTGCTGGTCGCCGACTGGGGTGACCGGGCGCGCGACGGGCGAGTCGTTCTGGTCGACGGCGATGACTTCGTTGTTGGTGAGCAGCGAGATGCCGTAGCTGTCCAGCCTGGTGATGTCGTCACCGGTGAACAGGGGCGACTTGTTGATGGCCCACAGGGTCATGTAGCTCTGCCGCTCGGCCTTGGTGAGACCGTCCATCTCACCGTTGCCGACGTCGATGGCGTCGAGGTCGTTCCATCCTCCCGGACCTGCCTTGCGGCTCCACGCGGGGGCGTCGTCCCAGCGGTCGTTGACCGAGTTCTCCCAGGTGACAAGGGTGTTGCAGTAGCACTCGACATCGGTGTCGATGCGCCAGCCGTTGGAGTACTTCTTCCAGTCGGCCGCGTGACCGATGTCCAGCGACCAGGAGAGTTCGAGGTGGATGGGGCGACCTGCGGCGGCGATGGCCTTCTGCCAGGCGGCTACGTCGAGGACGTTGTTGTAGTTGTCACCGGACTTGAACGAGCCCGGTCCCACACCGTCCAGCTTGAGGAAGTCGTAGCCCCAGTCGGCAAACTGCTGCGCCTGCGAGTCGATGTACTTCTGCGCACAGGGGTTGTCGAAGTTCAGCTTGTAGGCGTTGTCCCAGCCGTTGGTGGTACGCAGGTCCGAGTAGACGACGTCGGCGGTGGTGCAGCCGGCGGCGTTCCAGATCGGCACCTTGCCGTCGCCGTACGCGCCCTTCTCCAGGCCGACGGGCAGGTAGATGCCGGCCTTGAGGCCCTTGGAATGGATGTGGTCGGCGACCGACTTCATGCCGTGCGGAAAGCGGACCGGGTCCGGCGTCTGCCGGCCGTACTGGTCGAACCCGGTCTTCCAGCTCTTGTCCATCCACCAGCCGGCGTCGATGTTGACGTGGTCGTAGCCGTACTTCTTCAGCTTTGCGGCGAGGGCGTCCGTCTGCTTGAGGACGTTCGCCTCGGTGAGGTAGCTGTAGTCGCCGTCCGGGTTGAGCCCCGGGTACTTCGACGACTGCATGCTCCAACTCGACCAGCCCATGTACGGCTTGGCGGCGACCGGAGCGGCGGTGGTGTCGGCCTGGACGGCCGGGGCGGTGGTGTCGGCCTGGGCGGCCGGGACGGCCGTCGCGACGCCCGCGGTGAGAGCGAGGACGAGCACGGCTCTTATGGAGCGACGGCCGGAGCGCGGGGCGGCTCCGGGCATGGCGATGTACGAGGATGACCGCATGGGTCGGACCTCCTGGGACGGTGTCAGCGGGGGCGGTGAAGGCGCGGGGGGCGGCTCGTGCTCCGGCGTTGCGGCGGCTCAGCCCTTGCCCGAGCCGATGGTGAGTCCGCTGATGAACTGGCGCTGGAGCGCGAAGTACACCAGCAGCGTGGGGATCGCGGTCATCAAGGCACCGGCCGCGATGAGGTTGGGATTGGTGAAGTACGCGCCCTGGAGGTTGGCCAGGGCGGAGGTGATGGGGCGCTTGTCGCCGCTCTCGATCAGCGCGAGCGGCCAGAAGAAGTCGTTGTAGATCCAGATCGATTCGAGTGTCGCGAGGGCGGCGAACGCCGGGCGGCACAGCGGCAGGATGATCTGGAAGAACTGCCGCCAGACGGGGGCCCCGTCGACGAGTGCCGCCTCGGAGATCTCCTTGGGGATGGTCTTCATGTAGTTGCTGAGGACGAAGGTGCAGAACCCGGACTGGTAGGCGATGTGGATCGCGATGATGCCCCAGGCCGAGTTGTAGAGGAGAAGCGAGTCGCTCATCCACTGCGGCAGCGGGATGAGGAGGTAGAGCCGGTACAGGGGGGTGATGAGGACCTGCGCCGGGAGCAGGTTGCCCGCGGTGAAGAGCATCAGCAGGACGATGTTCCAGCGGAAGTCGAAGCGGGAGACGAAGAAGGCGACGGCGGCCGAGAACAGCTGTGTGCCGAGGACCGAAGGGACGGTGATGAGAACGGAGTTCCAGAAGAAGTGCGGCATCCCGGACTGGTTCCAGGCGTCCGTGAAGTTGCCGAGGCCCAGGCTGCGCGGCCAGGACAGATAGCCGTGCTTGGCCGTGTCCGAGTAGGGGCGCAGCGAGGTGTACACGGCCCACAGGAGCGGGACGAGCCAGAGCAGGGCAATGCCGGCGAGCATCAGATGGCGGCCGGTCTGGCGCCGGGGCGCCGAAGGGGTGTTCCGCGTCTGGGACTCACGCACCCGGGAGGCGGGCCGCGTCACCGTGGTGGTCACTGGTCCTCCTTGCGGAAGGTCTGGACGAGGAAGGTCCCGATGGCGGCCAGGGAGACCAGGAGCAGGACGACCGCCAGGGCGGAGCCGTAACCGATGTGACTGGACTCGCCGATGATGTTGTCGGTGATGAGGAGGGAGAGCAGCTCCATGCCGGGCTTGCTGCCGACACCGCCGCCGAGGACGTACACGATGTCGAAGGCGCGCAAGGACTCCATGACCGTGACGACGAGGATGATGATGTTGACCGGTTTCAGCGCCGGGAAGACCACGCGCAGGAAGGTCTGGCGGCCGTTGGCGCCGTCGAGCGCGGCGGCTTCCTTCAGCGCCGGGTCGAAGCCCTTCAGCCCTGCCAGGTAGAGGATCATGATGTAGCCGGTGTGCCGCCAGCCGGAGGCGACGAGGACCGCCCACAGGTTGAGGTCGGGGTTGCCGAGCCAGTCGATGTGGTGGCCCGAACCGGCCGCGTTCAGGATGCCGTTGAGGAGTCCGGTGTCCGGGTTGTAGATGATCTCCCAGATGAAACCGACGACGGCCAGGGAGAGCACCATCGGCAGGAAGATCGCGGTCTGGTAGATCCTCGTGAAGCGGATCTTCCGGTCGAGCTGGTAGGCGAGGAAGATGCCGAACGGTGTGGGCAGCACGGCCGTGAACAGCAGCCAGATCACGTTGTGCCGCACCGCGGGCCAGAACGGCGGGTAGTTGTTGAAGATCTCCTGGTAGTTGTCGAGGCCGATCCAGTGGATGTCGGCCAGGTCGATGCCGTCCCAGGTGGTGAAGGAGAGCCCCAGGGAGGCCAGTGCGGGGAGCCAGACAAAGAAGAGCAGGGCGGCGAGCGGGATGCCGATGATGACGGTGAGAAAGATCCGGTCGCCTGGGCCGAGACGGCGGGGGCGAGTCCGGGGCGTGGCGGAGGACACGGTGAGTGCGGCCTTTCCGGTCCTGGTCAGGCCGTGAAGAAACGCGAGCGCTGCGACTCGATCTTCTTCAGCGTGCCGGAGCCGTCGTCGGGGTGGCCGAGCCATTCGGTCAGGCCCGGCAGGACGACGGTGGAGATGAAGCCCGGGTCGCTGTCGCGGTCCGCGAACTGGCTGATGTGCTTGGCGGAGGCGATGAGTTCGGCGGACTTCTTCTGGAGTGCGTTGTACGAGTCCGTCTTGGCCTGTTCGTTGACGGCGAGGTTGCTCGGGTCGACGCCCATGTACAGCTCTTCGGCGTGGGCGCCGCCGAGGAATTCGAGGAGCTTCTTGGCGCCGTCCTCGTTCTTGGGCCTGCGGCTGAGCATGAAGCCGTCGGTCGGCGCCTCGACGGCGTCCTGTCCATGGGTGCCGTCGATCTCGGGGAAGGGGAAGAAATCGATGTCGGCGCGTATCGTCTCGTCGGTGATCTGCTGGCCGAGGAAGAGTCCGATGACGGCCATGCCGGACTTCTTGTCCAGCAGGGACTGGGCGGCGTCCTGCCAGGAGCGGCCGCCGGCGCTCGGCTGGTAGTAGGGGGTCAGCTCACGCCACAGGTCGAGGATCGCGACGGTGCGCTTGTCGGTCCACGAGACCTTGCCCCGCATCAGGGACATGTGGAAGTCGTAGCCGTTGGCCCGCAGGTCGAGGTAGTCGAAGGCGCCGAGGATGCTCCAGCTGTCGCCGCCGCCGTAGCCGGAGGCGATCGGGGCGAGGCCGTCCTTCTTCATCTGCTTGGCGAGCGCGATGAACTCGCTCCACTTCTGCGGGACTTGGTAGCCGCGCTCCTTGAAGAGGCTCTTGCGGTAGAAGACGGCCCACGGGTAGTTGTACAGCGGTACGAAGTAGTACTTGCCGTCCTCGCCGCGCGAGAGCTGCTTGGTGGCGTCGCTGAAGCCCGCGCCGATCTTGTCCCACACGTCGTCGAGGGGGCTGCACAGATTCTTCTTGGCGAAGTACTGCATGCGGTAGCCCGCGAACCAGGTGAAGACGTCGTCCGGGGTGCCCTGCAGATAGGTGGAGATGCTCTTCTGGAAGGTGTCGTGGTCGACGGTGTTGGTCTTCACCTTCAGACCGCTGTCCTTGGCGAACGCCCCGGTCAGGGCGGCGTAGGCCTTCTTGGGGGTGGCGTCGGCGCCGTTGGACCCGAAGGTCACCGTCTTCGGGTCGGCGCCCGCCCCGCTGCCGCAGGCACTCAGGACGGGTGCCCCCAGCGCGGCCGCACCGAGTCCGAACAGCCCACCGACCACGCTGCGCCGACCCGGGCCACGCGCAGCCAGGTGATGGCGGCTCTGCTGCGTCATCGTTACTCCTCGTGCGTACTAGTACGTGTCTGATCTGATGAAGGACTGGATCGCGGTGGCCGCGGCCCCGCGCGCCCACTCCTCGAAAGGCAGCGGGCGGGTCTGTACGTCGCACCGTGCGGCCGATCCGAAGGCGGCCGCGGCGAACGCGTCACGGATCTGCTCGGCGAACAGGTCGTAGGCGGCCAGGCCCTCGCCCGAGATGATCACCCGCTCGGGGCCGAGCAGGTTGGCCACGGTCGCGATGCCGCGCCCGATCGCCTCCCCCGCTCGCGCGTACACCTCCCGCGCTCCGGGGTCGCCTTCGTGGGCCAGGTCCAAAGCCGCGGCGGCATCGGCGACTTGGACGCCGGTCACCTCACGGACCTTGCCGACGATCGCCGAGTCCGCGGCGATCGCCTCGACACAGCCCCGGTTGCCGCAGTGGCAGAGAGGACCGGCCGGGTCGATGGCGACGTGCCCGATCTCGCCGGCCACGCCGTGCGCCCCCGACACGACCTGCCCGTGCACCACCAGGCCGCAGCCGATGCCCGCGCCGACGGTCACCACCGCGAAGTCGGACAGGCCCACTCCGGCGCCGAACCACTGCTCGGCGACGGTCAGCGCCCTGACGTCGTTGTCGACGGTGACCGGCAACCCGGTGGTCATCGCGGCCAGTTCGGCGAGCGGAACGTCGTGCCACTCCAGGAACGGCGAGTAGCGCACCACGCCGGCCGCACGGTCCACGTCGCCGGACACCGCGATGCCCAGTCCCTGGACCCGCACTCCGAAGCCGTCGGCCTCGGTCATCAGCTCCTGGACGAGGGCGGCGGTGGAGGCCAGCACCGCTTTGGGGTCGTGGGTGGTGAGCGGTACGTGCCGGGCCACCCTGATGCGACAGCACAAGTCCGTGAGCACGGCGATCAGTTCGTCGCCCGTCATCTTGACGCCGATGAACAGCGCCCTGCCTCCGTCGACCAGCACCGGGTTGGCGGGCCGCCCGAGGGACGGCTGCCGGGTGTCCTCGTCGACGTCCTCCAGGAGGTAACCGGCCTCGATCAGCGGCCGCACCGCCTTGGTGACCGCCGCCGCCGACAGCCGCGTCCGTGCGGCGATCTCCGAGCGGGTGAGCGGGCCGTGCGACAGCACGGTGGTGAAGATCTGGGAGGCGGCCGGCGTATGGGCCGGGAACGCCTCGGCATGAGAGGTCGAGCGCATGGCCGGAACCTAAGTCCCTTATTTTCTGCTGTCAATGAAAGAAGCAGGATTAACTTGAGGGCCTCTACTGATGGGCACGCAGCCTGCAAATGGCAGATACACGCGAAGTGTTGACATGTGATCGAAGGTCGCGGTTGGCTTTCGACCATCTCGTGGCACTACCGGAACGTGAGGATCCCTGTCGATGATCTCCTTCGCCCCGGACACCGGGGTCTGGCTGCTGGCCACACCGCACACGTCGTACGCGCTGCGCGTCGACGAGACCGGCGCGCCCTGCCACCTCGCCTGGGGCCCACGCCTGACGCTCGCCGAGGCCGAGGAACTCGCCGTGCCCCGGCCCGCCTCGACCAGCAGCTTCGAGGGAAGACCCCCCGTCGGGGAGGAACTTCCGGTGGACGGCGGCACGCGCTACGGGCCGCCGTCGCTGCAAGTCCGGTTCGCGGACGGATCCCGCGCCTTCGAGTGGCAGCCGACCGGCCATCGTGTCGACGAAGGCGAGCTGGAACTGGCGTTCCGCGACCGCCGCTACCCCCTGCATGTGGCGCTCCACTACCGCGTACGGGGCGACACGGACGTCATCGAGCGCTGGACCGTGGTCCGCAACGCCGGCGACGAGCCCGTCACCCTGCTGCGCACCGACTCGGCCGCGTGGACCCTGCCCCCGCTCCGGGACTACCGGCTCAGCCATGTCACCGGACAGTGGTCCGCCGAGAGCCGACTGCGGCGCGGCCAACTCCCGTACGGCGAGACCGTGTTGACGAGCCGCCGTGGGATCACCAGCCACCACGCGAACCCTTGGGTGATGCTGGACTCGGGCGAGGCGACGGAGGAGCACGGCCGGGTGTGGAGCGCCGCCCTCGCGTGGAGCGGGAGTTGGCGGATCACCGCGCAGCGCACCCCGGACGGCCGCGCGGGATTCACCGCAGGCGTGGGCCACGACGGTACGAACGTGCCGCTCTCGCCCGGCGAGGAGTTCACCTCTCCCCCGTTCGCGGGCCTGTGCAGCGACGGCGGCTTCGGGGCGGCCAGTCGTGCCTGGCACGCGTACACCCTGGCCCATGTCCTGCCGCACCCGCACGAGCTCGCGCCGGTGCTCTACAACTCCTGGGAGGCCACGGGCTTCGACGTCGACGAGGTCGGCCAGAAGGCGCTCGCCGAGCGCGCGGCGGAGCTCGGGGTCGAGCTGTACGTCGTCGACGACGGCTGGTTCGGGGCGCGCCGCAGCGACCGGGCCGGCCTCGGCGACTGGACGCCCGCCCCCGACCGCTTCCCCGAGGGGCTGGCACCGCTGGTCGAGGCGGTGCACCGGCTCGGGATGGGCTTCGGCCTGTGGGTGGAGCCCGAGATGGTGAACCCGGACAGCGACCTCTACCGCCAACACCCGGACTGGGTCCTGCACTTCCCGGACCGCCCCCGCTCCGAGCTGCGTAACCAGCTCGTCCTCAACTTCGCCCGCCGCGACGTCGCCGACTGGGCCTACGGCTGGCTGACCCGGCTGGTCGGCGACCACGGCATCGACTTCCTCAAGTGGGACATGAACCGGGCGTTCAGCGAGGCCGGCTGGCCGGGCCGGCAGGACGGCGCCGACCGCCTCGGACCGCAGTACGTGAGCAATCTGTACGACGTCATCGACCGACTCCGCGCCGACCACCCGGCGCTGCGGATCGAGTCGTGCAGTGGCGGGGGCGGCCGGGTCGACCTGGGCATCCTGTCCCGCACGGACCAGGCGTGGGCGTCGGACAACACAGATGCCGCCGACCGTATGTGGATCCAGCACGGCTACGGCCAGGTCTATCCCGCGCGCACCATGGGCTCGTGGGTCACGGACGTACCCAACCAGCTCACCGGCCGCACGGTCCCGCTGCGCTTCCGCTTCCATGTCGCGATGGCCGGAGCGCTCGGCATCGGGGGCGATCTCACACGCTGGTCCGAGGAGGAACTGCGGGAGGGAGCCGCCCTGGTGGCCGAGTACAAGAAGGTGCGCCATCTCGTGCAGCACGGCAGGCTGGACCGCCTGTCGGCGCCTGCCGAGGACTCCGTCTCGGTGGTGCAGTACACGGCACCGGACGCCTCTGAAGCCCTCCTTCTCGCGTACCGCCGTGTCACCCGCCACGGAGCACCCCAGCCACCGGTCCGTCTGCGCGCCCTCACCCCGGGTTCCCGCTACCGCGACACCCGCACCGGCACCGTCCATCACGCCACCGTGCTCCGCGAGTACGGTCTCCACCTCGACCTGCCGCCGGGCGACTGGGCGAGCACGGTGGTGCACCTGGTACGTGAGTGAGAAGTCCGCCGCCGGTCAACGCCCCTGCCGCCGCTCGGCATTGAGCGCGTCCACCGCACCCCGCGTGTCCCCGATCGTCGTGCAGTCCACGGCGACAAAGTTGACCGGACGGCCGCGTTCCCGCTCGTACTCCGACGTGCCCTCAGGCATCCGATCCGGCGACGGACGGCTCCGCCCCGCAACGACCAGAGCGATCGTTACGGGCATCGGAGCGCCCATGCCGGACCGGAGACCCGGCGGCGTGAGGGACCCCGCCCCCGCATTCCCGGACCAGCACCAGATGCGTGCCGCCCGGTAGCGGCGCGAAAGCGGGCGACAGCGTGCCCAACACCGTTCGGAGCACGCGGCTGAGCAGCAGTCCTGGCAACAGGACGCACTACCGCTCAGTCCCTGGGAACGGTTTCCATGCCCTACTGGCAGGAGTTCCGGTACCAGGGTGCCGGGCCGTCGGCCCGCTCCTTGAAGACGACGAGGCGGTGGCCGTCGTCGATCATCCGGCCGAGCGTGGACCAGGGGCGGTTCGAATCGGTGGCCGGGGCGGAGCTGCCACCCGGAGTGCGGGCGCGTGGGCCGGCGACGGCGTCAGTAGCGCTGCGCCTTGGTCAGCCGCGGGGTCAGTACGGGTTCGGCGGGCTGCCTGCTGATGGCGATGGGCTGGGCCCGCTTCCCCGGGTCGAGGTTCTCCGCTCCGACGAACCTGGTCTCCACGACCTTGCCGTCGGAATTCTTGAAGTCGATCTGCACGGCGTACGAGGCCTTGTTGTCGGTCTTGTTGGTGATGGTGACGAGCACGGCGAGCAGCCCGCCGGTCTCTGCCCTGGGCAGGCCCGTCATGGCGACGTCGGACAGCGCGTTGCCGCTGCCCTTCACGTCCTTCAGCTCCTTCTCCGCGGCCGCGGAGGCGCGCGCCGTGTCGGCCGAGACCGACGCCTCGAATGCCGATGCCGCGGCGGAGGCGGAAGAGGCCGCCGCCGACGCCGAGGCGCGCGCGGAGCCGATGATCGAGGAGGCGGCCGAGGACAGGGCGGACGCCGGTGTACCGCTGAAGTCGGACTTGTTCGGCGGGGTCGGGCGCGGGCTGAAGGTGGAGGCGCCGCTGTCGTTGTTGCTGTCCGTGCCGCACGAGACCAGCACGGACCCGCACGCGACCACGGCCAGGAGAACGGCGATCCGGCGTGGTCGGCTCGACCGGTCTCGGCCGTCGGAAATGCGTGTGCTCATGAGGGCTCGTCCTCTTCCTGGCGTACGGGACTCCCCTCATGCTCCGCGCCGGTCCCGGGGTGGGCGAACGGCGCGGACCATCTGAGTGACTCAGCGCGCGGCCGGGCCGCCCTCCCTCTCGAGGCAGGTCTCCGCGATCGCCAGGGCGGCCGCCATGATGCTCAGCTGCGGGTTGACCTCGGGGCAGCCGGGCAGCACCGAGCCGTCCGCGACCAGGACTCCGTGGACGCCGCGCAGCCTGCCCTCCGGGTCGGCCGGTGCCCGCTGCGCATCGGCGCCCGCGGCCGCCGTGCCGGTCGGGTGGAAGGCCGAGAGGTGCAGGTTCCGAGCGTTCACCGAGGTGAGCAGTGCGTCGAGTTCGTGGAGCGATCGGGCGCGCGGGGCGGACGGGACTCCGGTGAGGACCTCCTCGGCGCCCGCCGCGAAGAGCAGCCTGCCCATGGCCCGTACGGCCGTCATGAGCAGGTTGCCGTCACCGGGGTCCAGGTCGTAGCGGACGAGGGTGCGCTCCCGGCCCTGGACCCGGCCGGAGGGCCGGTCGGCGATCATGGCGCCGAGGGTCGCGAGGTGGTCCGTGTCCTCCAGCTCGCGGCGCAGCTCGCGGCCCAGGCCGGGGAGGACGAAACTTCCCATGCCGGGCGGGCTCGCGGTCGCCTCGATGAGGACGCCGCGGGCGTGCAGTTCCTCGACCCCGACGCTCTGCAGCACGCCCTGCCACGCGGTGACCGGCTCGGCGAAGCGTCCCGCGACGCTCGTGGCCGGGTGCACGCTGAGGTTGCGGCCCAGGCGTGGATGTCCGCCGAGGCCCGAGCGGCGCAGCAAGGGCGGTGTCTGCAGCGCTCCGGCCGCCGTCACGACGAGTGGGGCGAGGATCTCCAGTTCGCTGCCGTCCGGCCGGCGCGCCTGTACTCCGGCGGCGCGCGGCGCTCCCGGTGCGTCGTGGTCCAGCAGGACGCGGCGGACCCGCGCGCCCGTGACGATCCGGGCTCCCGCGGCGCACGCGTCCGGCAGCACGGACAGCTGCACGCTCTGCTTGGCGCCGGTGGGACAGCCGACCACGCACTGGCACGAGCCCTTGCAGCCGGGCGCGTTGCGGCGCAGTGGTCCGGACCGCCAGCCGAGCCGGTCGGCCCCCGCTAGGGCGAGCCGCCCGTTGTTGCCCAGCACGTCGAGCGGCTGGGTGGCCACGCGCAGGGTGCGCTCGATCTCGTCCAGCCGGGGCCCGAGGCTCTCGGCGAGGCCGAACCCGTACTCCTGGCTCCACCGGGCCAGCACATGGTCCGGAGTCCGGTAACAGGTACCGGAGTTGACCACGGTGGTGCCGCCGACGGCGCGGCCGGACGGCAGCAGGAGCGGCGGGTTGCCGACGGCCACCGTGGCGCCGCCGTCCCGGTACAGCTCGGTGAATCTGTCGAGCGGCGCCCGGCGGCCGAAGGAAGCCGTCGAGTGGTGTTCGCCCTCCTCCAGGACGACCACGCTCAGTCCGGCCAGCGCGAACGTCCGGGCGGCCACGGCGCCGCCCGCGCCGGATCCGACGACCACCACGTCGGCGGAGGAGCGTGTGGGCCACTCCTGCGCGGGAGTGCAGTCGAGGGGCGGGTCCTCCGGAGCCTGCACAGGAACGGGCGCGGCCGGCATCCTCTCGGTGCCCGCCGCGAGCATCACGGGCACCTTGAGGACGTCGAGCAGCGGGACAAGCCGGGGTCGTGCGGCCAGCGAGCCGAGCACGCTCTCGCGTTCGTCGGGGTGGAGTGCCGCCAGGCGTCTGCCGGTGCGCAGGACGGCGTAGGTGTCCAGGGCCGCGACGGCGGTGTGCACCCCGGCTCGGGCGGGCCGGGGCAGCGCGGCGAGCACCGTGTCCAGCCGGTTCGGTACGCGGGACGGCCAGTCCTCGTCGCCGGTGTCGGCCAGCAGCGCCGCGACGAACCCGTCGGCGGTCACCGCTCGCCCGCCTCGGCGTGCGCGGTGCCGTCCAGGAGCCAGGTGGCCTCCGGGCGCCAGCGGCCCCACCAGCGTTCCAGCACGATGTGGGCGTCGGCGGACTCGCTGTTGCGGCACACGGCACGGGCTCCGTCCGGGTCGCGGTACTCCAGGGTGAGGGTTCGCTCGGCGGGCTGGTCCACCTCGACGCGGATGCGGCGCAGTGCCGTCCGGCCGGTCACCGACCACTTGGGCAGACCGAACACGGCCCGGAACCGTCCCACGCCCAGCCAGCCGACCGCCGACCGCTCCGCCCGGCGCGGCCAGGTCCGGCCCCGCCGGCGCAGGCGCAGGAAGACCAGCGGAGGAAGCCGCCGCAGGCCCGGCCGGGTGGACACGGCCGCCACGATCTCCAGGACGTCGCCGCCGCCCAACTCCGCGTGCAGCCAGGTCCACCGGTGTGCGTTGCCGTGCCCGTAGATGCGGGCCGAGGCGCCGGGGGCGCCGCGCAGGGTCAAGGTCTGTTCACCGTACGAGAATTCTCCCTCGTACGTGGCCCGCACCGCCGGGAGCATCTGGGCGGCGGGCAGCAGCGGCCGACGCCAGGACCAGCGCGGGAAGGTGAACAGCGGTGCCCCATGGGGGCATTCGGTGAGCTTCCAGTGGAAGTCACCGGCGCTTCCTGTCAGTTGGCCCGGGGTGACCGTGACGTTGTCTCCCGCGAAGCCGTCCGCCGGCCGGGTCCAGGGAACGGGCCCGAAGCGGGCATGGCGCACCGCGCCCTCGCGGGGAAACGCCGCGACCCATCCGTGGGCGAACGGCTCGGATCCGTCGGCGGGCGCGGTCACTTCGTGGTGCAGCCAGACGCCGGTGCCGCTCGCCGGATCGGTCAGCGTGGTGTACCAGACTTCGGTGCGGCCCGGTGCGCCGTTCCAGCGCGGTGGGAAGTGCTCCGCACCGCTCTCACGGCGCGGGAAGCGGAAGCTGAGGAGGAACGGCGCGAGGCCGGTCGCCAGCGGGAAGCGGAGCACTCCTTCGCCGACCCGCGCGTCGCCCTCGTACAGCGCGAACGGCAGGACGGTCATCGACTCGACCGGTCGGCGCGCGGTCACGGACTTCCAGCCGTCCAGGGTGAGGCGGCGGCCGTCGGCCGTGAACGCGAGTTGATAGCGGATGCGGCGGCGTGCGAGCGGTGACACCTCCAACTCGCCCTCGGCGCACGGGTCGTCGGCGAACCCGGCGATCCGCACCCGGCCGGTCAGGCGTGCCGGTGTCGTGCGGTGCGGGCGCAGTATGCCGTCGGCTTCGGCGCGCAGGTCGAGGCGTATGCGGCGCTCCCGTGTCTCGGCGTCGAGCCGGACCGTGCCCAGCATCGTCTCCGTGAACGCCGTGCCCCTCATGCGAGACCCTCCAGCATGATGCGCTCGGTGGCCCGCAGATAGGCATCGGCCGCCGCGTGCGCCTGCCGGGCGTCCTGGGCCGTCACCGCCGCGACCACCGGCGCCAGCCGTTCGTAGGCCACCGCGGGGTCGGTGAAGGGCCCCTTGAGCAGGGAGCGGACGGGCAGGTAGGCGTTGAAGAGCGTGTTCGTCAGCAGGACGTAGACGCGGTTGCCGGTGGCCCTGGCGAGTGCGCGGTGCACCTCGACGTCGGCCAGCTGCACCGCGTCGGCGTCGTCGGCCTCCCGTACGGCCTCCAGCAGCGCGTGGAGTTCCCCGCACTGCTTGCGGGTGGCCCTCGACGCGGCCCGCTCGGCGATCAACGCGCCGACACCGCGCCGCACTTCGAAGACCTCGTGGACCCATTTCGCGTCGTGCCGCACGAGCATGGGCAGCAGGTCCGCCCCGCCCAGCCGCGCGTAGTCGCGCACCCTGGTCCCGATTCCGTGCCGGGTTTCGAGCAGGCCCGCCTGGACGAGTCGGCCGAAGGCGTGCTTGAGCGTGGTGCGGGTGACTCCGTAGCCGTCGGCGAGTTGGCGCTCCGCGGGCAGATAACTCCCCGCGGGATGACGGCCGTCGAGTATGTCCGTGCGCAGCCGGTCCTCCAGGACGTCCACGATGGTCTCGCGGGGCAGTGCCTCCACGGTTCTCCCCTCCAGGGCAAGTGGATGAGTGGCTGATCCACTGAACCAGCGAGGCCCTTCCCCGGTCAACCCTTCGCCGGGAGACGGCCGTTGGCACGAGGTCGAAGTCCTCGATTCGCCAGCGGTCACCGGCCACGACCCGAGCACGATTGGACCAGACCAACCCTGTCCGAATCGTTGACATGTACGCCGCCGGGCGCAACCACGGTCAAGTCCCATCTGAACCAGATCCTGCGGAAGCTCGGCGCTTCCTCCCGCGCCCACCTGGTCACCATTGCCTACGAGAGCGGACTCGTCAGCCCCGGGCTGCCGGCCGGCCGCACGCGCACGTCCTGAATTGCCGGATCACGTTTCCACGATGCCCTCCGACGAGTGGAGAGACCGAGCCGGTGGACGATGGGAATGAGCCATGCGCACGCCGTGCACGACCATGACGGGCTGGGCCGGAAGGCAGCTCGCCCTGCAGCGCGAGCCCGCCGTGTGATCCCTCAGGGCCGTTTTCTGTTGGGGCCGTTTCCCTGGGACCGCCCCTCAGCCCCCGCGCATTTCCCCAAAGCGAGTCCCCTCCATCCAGTCCTTCCGGCCGTCGCCGATGTCCTGCTGGGAACGTCCGATGCAGTTCACGACGAGGGCCGCGCGGCCATCGACGAGCAGCTCAGCCGCCCTCCCACGGCAATCGTGACCACTTCCGCCGGCTGCCCGTCAGAACCGCCTCGGACATCACCATGTGACGCCACCCCAGGCCGAGTTGGACCAGACCAATCTGGTCCGAATCGTTGACATGTACGTCACCCGCCGCAATTCTGAGAGCGCTCTCAACGAGAACCGGACGGCTCCACTCCGCCGGAATCGACCTCGTTGGAATCCCCCCACCCAAGGAGAGAGCGAGTGCCCAGAAGGCTCAGGAGTCTCAAATGGCATGCCCTGGTGGTGGCTGCGGCCACCGCCACCACGGCGCTTCTCACGTTCGGCGCCCCCTCCGACGCGAACGCGGCCGTCCCGACGACCATCCCGCTGAAGTTCACGAACAACTCCGGCCGCAGCGACCCGGTGTACATCTACGACCTCGGAACGCTGCTGTCGACGGGCCAGCAGGGCTGGGCCGACGCGAACGGCACGTTCCACGCCTGGCCCGCGGGCGGCAATCCGCCGACGCCCGCGCCCGACGCGTCGATCGTGGGTCCGGCGAACGGGCAGTCGAAGACGATCCGGATCCCCAAGTTCTCCGGACGGATCTACTTCTCGTACGGGCAGAAGCTCGACTTCCGGCTGACGACCGGCGGTCTCGTGCAGCCGGCCGTGCAGAACCCGAGTGACCCCAACCGCAATATCCTCTTCAACTGGTCCGAGTACACACTCAATGACTCCGGTCTGTGGATCAACAGCACACAGGTCGATATGTTCTCGGCACCGTACGCCGTCGGAGTCCAGCTCGCCGACGGCACGACGAAGAACACCGGCCACCTCAAGGCGGGCGGATACAACGGCTTCTTCAACGCCCTTCGGGGTCAGCCCGGCGGCTGGGCCAACCTGATCCAGACCCGGTCCGACGGCACCGTGCTGCGGGCCCTCGCCCCTGGTCACGGCATCGAGGCGGGCGCGCTGCCCAGCACGGTCATGGACGACTACGTCAACCGGGTGTGGCAGAAGTACCGTACGTCGACGCTGACGGTGACGCCCTTCGCCGACCAGCCGAACACGAAGTACTTCGGCCGGGTCTCCGGCGACGTCATGAACTTCACCAACAGCGCCGGAGCCGTCGTCACCAGCTTCCAGAAGCCCGACTCCGACAGCATCTTCGGCTGCTACAAACGGCTCGACGCGCCCAACGACCTGGTGCGGGGCCCCATTTCACGCACCCTGTGCGCGGGCTTCAACCGCTCCACGCTCCTGGTCAACCCCAACCAGCCGGACACCGGCTCGGCGAACTTCTACCAGGACACGGTGACCAACCACTACGCCCGCAAGATCCATGCGCAGATGGCCGACGGGAAGGCCTACGCGTTCGCGTTCGACGACGTCGGGAACTACGAGTCGCTCGTCCACGACGGCAATCCGCAACAGGCGTACGTCACGCTGGACCCGTTCAACTGACGGGTGGTCCAGGGCGGCCGGGGCTCCGGCCGCCCGCTCACCCGGCATCCTCGAAGTCCAGGCAGAGTACCGGGACCCGCTGGACCAGGTTGTTCGCGAAGCCGCCCCGGTTCCACGGCTGGTCCAGCGGCTGGGTGTGCCCCTCGGCATCGGTGGCCCGCGCGCTGAGCACATGAGGGCCGGGGGTGGCCGTCCAGACGAAGCGCCAGGGGCGCCAGGCCCAGCGGTGGTCACCGCTCCCGTCGAGATCGGCCGCGTACCAGGAACGCCCCTCGTCCGTGCTGACCTCGACCCCGGTCACCGGCGCGCGCCCCGACCAGGCGCGTCCCTCCAGCGCCACGACACCCGGCCGGACCACCCGCGTCCTGGACATGAAGTCCGGGAATCCGGGCGGGATCAGCAGGGCGCGCGGGGCGATCCGGGTGACCGGTCGACCCTCGTCCCCGGCGTCCTGCCGAAGCCGATAGGCCACGGCCTGCTGGAATCCCGTGAACGGCCTGTCCGTCACGCTGATCTCGCGCAGCCACTTCACATGCGCCATGCCGTACCAGCCGGGCACCACCAGCCGCACCGGATGTCCGTGCTGCGGCGGCAGCGGACCGCCATTCATCTCGTACGCCACGAACACCTCGGGCTCGCCGCCCATGGCCACGTCGAGCGGAAGGGCCCGCTGGTAGTCCTGCTCGACACCGCGCTCGACCCCATGATCGGCGCCGGTGAACACCACGTCCACCGCCCCGGGTTCGACCCCGGCCGCGTCAAGCAGCACCCGCAACGGCACACCGGTCCACTCCGCGGTACCGACCGCCTCCACCAGCCACGGCTGACTCACCGGCCGGGGCGTCAACAGGGCCCGCCCATTGCCCGCACACTCCAGCGTCACCCGCCGCGTGACCGCGGGATACGCCCTCAGCTCATCCATCCCGAGCACCAGCGGCTGCCGCACCCCGCCCCCGACGACGAGCTGCCACGCCCCCTCTTCCCCATACGGGATGTCGTAGTGCGTCAGCACATAGTGCAGCCCCGGCGGCGTCACCTCGTACCGCAGCGCCTCCAACGGCATCCCATGATTCCGTGCGGCCAGCGCCAGCTCCTCCTGACTGATGCCTTCTTCCGGCCCGGCCAGCCGAGCGGGTGCGCTCACATCATCGAGGCGGTGACCCATGCCCGCATTGTCCGCCTTGAGGCCCAGGGGCGCTAGGCGGTCGCCGGACGCGTACTCCGCTCCACCATGTCGTGCCAGCCCGACTCCAAGCGCTCCAGGGACATGCCGCGCTGGCGGGTCAGGTGGTGGACCAGGGCGGGTTCCAGGTATCCCATCAGGGATTGGGCGACGAGTTCGATGTCCGTGGTCGGGTCGGTCTGGCGCAGCAGCATGCAGACGTGCATGAAGCGGACACGGTACGGGGCCGAGTTGAAGCGGCGGAAGGGGTCCGGCTCGGCGGCGAGGTAGAGGTCGAGCTGCTCGGAAGTCTGACGGAGGGCGCGACAGCCGAAGGCGTGCAAGCGCTCCACCGGTGACGCGCCGGGGCCGAGCGGGGGTGGACCGCTGATGTAGGCGGCCTGGAACCGCTGCTCGGTGTGGTCGAGGAGCGCCATCAGCAGGCCGGTGCGGTCGCCGAATCGCCGGAAGACGGTCCCCTTGCCCACTGATGCCGCGGCGGCGACGGCATCCATCGTCACCTTGGCCACCCCGTGCTCCTCCACCAGGCGGGCGGCGGCCTCCAGCAGACGCGCGCGGTTGCGTGCGGCGTCGGCGCGCAGCTGGGGGGCCTCGCCGGGGCCGGTGAGCTCCATCAGCACGGGTTCGTCGGACGGTTCCTGTCGCTTCGGGAACGGCGGGAGTGGAGTGGACATGCACCCAGCGTAGCCGCATTCGAGGACAACTGGACCGTGGTCCGGTTTAGTGGTACACATATTTAACCGGACCTCGGTCCGTTTTATTGCGGCAATGTTTCAGCTTCGGGAGATCACCATGTCCGTACGTATCCTCGCGCTCGTCGGCAGCCTGCGCGCCGGCTCCCACAACCGTCAGCTCGCCGAGGCGGCCGTCAAGCTCGCCCCGGAGGGCGCGGAGGTCGAGCTGTTCGAGGGCCTGGCCGAGGTCCCCTTCTACAACGAGGACATCGACATCGAGGGCGGCGTGCCCGCCACCGCCGTCCGGCTGCGTGAGGCCGCCGGCCGCGCCGACGCCTTCCTGCTCTTCTCGCCCGAGTACAACGGCACGATCCCGGCCGTGCTGAAGAACGCCATCGACTGGCTGTCCCGCCCCTACGGCGCCGGCGCCTTCACCGGAAAGCCGGTCGCCGTGATCGGTACCGCGTTCGGCCAGTTCGGCGGCGTCTGGGCACAGGACGAGGCCCGCAAGGCCGTGGGCATCGCCGGCGGCACCGTCCTGGAGGACGTCAAGCTCTCCATCCCCGGCTCCGTGACCCGCTTCGCCGAGACTCACCCCGTCGACGACGCCGAGGTCGCCGCGCAGCTCACGGAGGTCGTCAGCCGCCTGCACAGCCAGGTCGGCGCGGCCGACGCCGCCTGACAACTGCCGTGAAGGCCGGTCCGGTTCACCCGGACCGGCCCTTTCGCCTGTCATTCGCCTGTCACAAGATCGCCGTCGAATGTCTCAGGTCCGCACGATGGCCTGCACGATCTTGGCGGAACGAAATCCTCCGGGCCAAGATGCCCGCATGAAGGGTGATCTCTTTTCCAGTGACCACATGGTGCAGCCCGCTCTCGCGCCGGGCATGACCATCCAGAACGCCAAGTCCATCAAGTACGCCGTCAACGGCGAGATGTTCGCGCGGCAGGGGGCGATGATCGCCTACCGGGGGAATCTGCAGTTCGAGCGCAAGGGCCAGGGCGTCGGCGGCATGCTCAAGCGGGCGGTCACCGGTGAGGGACTCCCGCTGATGACCGTCCGCGGGCAGGGTGAGGTCTGGTTCGCGCACGAGGCGCAGAACTGTTTCATCGTCGGCATCGAGCCGGGCGACGTGTTCACCGTGAACGGCCGCAACGTCCTGTGCTTCGACGCCACGTTGTCGTACGAGATAAAGACCGTGAAGGGCGCGGGGATCACCGGCGGCGGCCTCTTCAACAGCGTCTTCACCGGCCATGGCGGCCTCGGGCTGATCTGCGAGGGCAACCCGCTGGTCATCCCCGTCTCGCAGCAGCAGCCGGTGTACGTCGACACGGACGCGGTCGTCGGCTGGACCGCCCACCTGCACACCTCGCTGCACCGCTCGCAGTCGATCGGCTCGATGATCCGCGGCGGCTCCGGCGAGGCCGTGCAGTTGAAGCTGGAGGGCGAGGGGTACGTCGTCGTACGTCCCAGCGAGGCGACGCCGCAGAAGGCGCAGCAGCACTGAGTTCAGCGACGACGAAGGGTGCCCTGCCGTACGGCAGGGCACCCTTCTTCCCTCGGCACCCGGGACTGTCACCCTCCGGTGCCCGGATGCGTCACGGGTCGGTGCCCGGACGTGTCGCCGGTCAGCGACCGGCGGCGGGCGTGTTGGCGGTCAGCGACCGGCGGCGGGCGTGTTGGCGGTCGTGACGTTGACCGCGGCCCAGGCCTTGTCCACCGTCTTGTACTCGGTGCTGTTCGCCCCGTAGATGTCGGCGGCGGCCTTGAGGGTGGCCTTCCGCGCGTCGTGGAAATCGGTCGTGGAGACCATGTAGCGGGTGAGCGCCCGGTAGAAGATCGCGGTGGCCTTGGCGCGTCCGATGCCGGTCACCTGCGAACCGTCGTACGTCGGCGAGTCGTACTGCACGCCACCGATCGTCTTGCGACCGCTGCCCTCGGCGAGCAGGTAGTACGCGTGCGAGGAGACGCCGGAACCCGCGTGCACCTCGGTGTCGTAGGCCGCGGGCGACCAGTAGTCGATCGTGCCTTCGAGCTGGTCGAGGGAGGGACGGTCCAGGCGGCGCAGGAACTTCTGCGCGAGGCCCAGCTTCTCGCCCACGAGGTAGTTCGGCGGGTTGTTCGGGTTGTTGGTGGCGAACTCGACGTTCGAGCCGAAGATGTCGGCGAGCGACTCGTTGAGGGCGCCGGGCTCCCCGAACTGGTTGCCGTCCTGGTCCACGCGGGTGGGTTCGAGGGCGGCGGTGGCGTCGACGACGCCGTGGGTCAGCTCGTGGCCGGTGACGTCCAGGACGACCAGCGGCTTCTTGAACAGATCGCCGTCACCGTCGCCGTACAGCATGCAGCCGCAGGTCGAGTCCCAGAAGGCGTTGCCGACCTTGTTGCCGAAGTGGACCATCGCGCGGGCACCGGCGCTGTTGTTCTTGATGCCCTTGCGGCCGAACGTCTTCTTGTAGAAGTCCAGCGTCTTGGTGATGCCGTACTGGGCGTCGACCGCCGCCGTGGTCCGGCTGGAGGTGGTGCCGGTGCCCCACTTGTTGTCACCGTCGGTGAACTTCTTGCCGCGCGAGAAGGCCTCCAGCTCCTGCCCCCTGGCGTCCCGGGTCTCCGTGTTCCACCGGGTGGGGTCCTTGAGGAGGAAGCTGGTGCGCGCGGTCTGGGTGGTCTTCAGCGTGACCGTGCCGACGAAGAGGGACTTTCCGCTCCCGGTGGCGGTGACCGGGTAGTGGGTGGCTCCCGTCGCGCCGACCAGGCCGGACGACTGGGTGGCCGCGCCCGTCTCGGGGGTCGCCTGCTCGCCCCGCTTGCGCAGCGTCTCCTCGAGGGACGGCGAGATGAACTCGTCGCTGTCGGGGGTGTTGCTGCGTATCTTGCCGGTCTGGGCGTCGACGACGACCGTGCTGGAGCCGCCGGCCTCCGCGGTCTCGCTGTCCGTCACGCGCACCTGGTAGGCGAGGGCGGCCGCGCCGTCGCGGGCGTCCACCACGAGTTCCGCGCTGCTCGCGTCGCCCTTGGCGACCGCGGCGGCCTTCTGCTCGGCCTGCTGGGGCGTGAGCTTCGCCTCGGTGGTGGCCGGCTTGACCGCGTGGTCGGCGGCCCGGGTCACACCGAGGTAGGCCAACTGCTTGCTGAGGTGGACGACCATGTCGCCGCCGAGGACCGTAAGGCCCTGGTGGGTGCGGACGAAGCGGACGTGCCGCTTGCCGTCCGGGTCCGTCATGACGTCCTTGGCCCGCAGGGTGTCGCCCTGGGTGACACCGGTCGCCGACGCGTGCGCGAAGGCGGCCGCACGGGCGGCGTCGACCGTCGAGGAGGCCGAAGTCGCCTGGAGAGCGGGCGAGTCGGGCGCGGCCGCGAAGACGGGGCCCGCCGGGAGCGTGGCGGCCGTCGTCACCGCGACGGCGATCGCCACGCGGCGTATGTGGGGTCTACGCACTGAATTCCTTCGAGCAGGGCAGCCGGGATCACCAACTGCCATGAGGCACAGCGCTGTTGGGCGCCATGGGGGCTTTGGGGCCCCGATGCGACACCCTCACCGATTCGCCATGTCCATGTAAAGACGAAAGATCCCTTTTATTGATTTCCGGGCGATCTCTTTACGAAAGTTCACTTCTCGGTGATCAACAGGTGACCAACTGCGCGTCGCCCGGACAGATGTGAGGGGGGATGAGGCGGTTGCCTGGCGAGGCCTGCCGACCCGTACATGTGACGGATGTCGCAGCGCCTCCGGCCCGGAGCGGACGGGTCCGGAGGCACGGAGGTGTCAGATCGTCCGGTGGGCGAGGGAGGACAGCAGGGAGCGCAGTTCCTCGGCCGGACGCGGCGCGAGCGACGCCGTCGCCAGCAGCGCGTCCGCCGCGGCGAGATGACCGCCGGCCTCACGCAGAGCCGCTGTACGACCGCCGGCCCGCTCGACGAGGGCCGCCGCCTTGCGTACGCCGGTGTCGTCGAGGGCGGTTGGGGAGGCGAGGAGTTCGGCGAGGGCGGGATGGCCGGGCGCGTTCAGGGCGACGAGGACCGGGAGGGTCTTCTTTCCCTGGCGCAGGTCGCTGTGGACCGGTTTGCCCGTGACGGCCGGCTCACCCCAGATGCCCAGAAGGTCGTCGGCGATCTGGAAGGCCACTCCGAGATGACGCCCGGCACGGTCCAGTGCGGTGGCGGTCTCCCACGGCGCTCCCGCCAGTTGGGCGCCCAGGGCCAGCGCGCAGCCGAGCAGGGCGCCGGTCTTGTGCTCGGCCATCGTCTCGTACTCCCCCACGCCGACCGCCCCGGGCCCGGTCCAGGGGCGGTCCGCGAACAGCAGGTCGTCCGCCTGGCCGCGGACCAGGTCGCGCAGGGCCGTGGTCAGATGCCGTACGGCCGCCGCGGCGTGCGGAGTCGCGGGCGCCGCGGTGAGGGTCTCCACGGCCAGGGCGAAGAGGGCGTCGCCGGCGAGTACGGCGGGGCCGGTGCCGTACGCCTTCCAGAGCGCGGGGCGGCCGCGGCGCAGCGCGTCGCCGTCCATGATGTCGTCGTGGAGCAGCGAGAAGGTGTGCACGAGTTCCACCGCGACAGCACCCGGCACGCCCGCCTCACCGGGACCTCCGGCCACCTCCGCGCCCAGTACGGCCAGCGCCTGCCGTACGCCCTTGCCCTGACTGTGGGTCGCGGGGGCGCCGCCGACCTCACAGCGGCCCAGCGCGTATCCGGCCATTTCCGCCACCCAGGGGTGCAGTCCGCCGATCGCCTCCGCGAGGGCCGGGGCGACCAGTTCACGGCAGCGGCGCAGGATCTGAGGCGCGGTGGGCGGTGACTGCAGGGCCGTGGAGTTCATCGGGCGGCCTCCGCGCGGGCACCCTCGGGCTCCGGCGTCAAGCCGAGCTCCGTCCGCGCTCGGTCGACCATCTGCCGGGCGTGGCGCAGCCCGATGCCCTCCAGTACGCGGGCCAGTTCGACCAAGTCGGCGGCGGTCTCGGCGCGGTCACGGCCGAGGCGCGCCAGGGACTTGACGAGTCCGAGCCGGGACAGCGCCCTGCCGCGCGGCTCGCTCATCGCCTCGAACTCCGCGAGAGCCTGCGCATAGACCTCGCGGGCCTGTTCGTAACGCCCGGCCCGGTAGAGAACGTTGCCGCGCATCTTGTGGTTGTAGGCGAGCGCGCCGGACAGGTTCATCGCGCGGCAGGACACCTCCGCCTCGCTCAGCAGATCCAGCGCGCGGTCCACGTCCTGGTCGCGTACGGAGAGGATGTCCGCGAGGCCGCGCAGGGCCCAGGCGTGGCCGCGCCGGTCCTCGGCGCGCGCGGCGATCTCGGCCGCCTCCTCGAACATGGCGTACGCCGTGTCGTAGGCACCGGTGTTGCGGTGTATCTGCGCGATGCCCTCCAGGGCCCACACGGTGTGCCGGGCCTCGCCGCGCTTGCGGGCCTCGGCCAGGAGCTGTTCGTGCAGGGCGGTCACGGCCGCGTAGTCGCCCTGGATGCGGCCGGTCTCCGCCATCCCCGCCAGGGAGTAGCCGCGGACGACCACATCGCCGGCCTGTCCGCCGAGTTCGGCGGCGAGGCGCAGCAGCCGCCACGCCAGCGGGAACGCGCCGCGCTGCCGGGCCAGCGTGCCGCCGCTCCACAGCGCCCACGCCATCGCCCCGCTGTCCCCGGCCTCGCGGGCCGTGCGATAGCTCGCCTTCCATGCCCGGTCGGCGTCCGCCACCTGCCCGAGGCGACGGTGTGCCTCTGCAACCGCGAGACCTGAACGGGCCGCCTCGGCCCGCGCCCCCGAGCGCTCGGCGGCGCGCAGTTGCTCGGCGCCGGCCGCGAGGACGTCGGTCAGCGAGGAGTTCACGGACAGGGTGGTCAAAGCGCCCTGGTACTCCGGGGCGAAGGCCTTGCCGTACATGTGTGCCTTTCCGTATGCCACCGTCGGCCGCGGTCACGCGTCGGCCGCCGGTGCGCGCCGTTCCTGGTTCCTGCTGGTCGGCGGCGCGTGACGATCCGGCTATACCCTCCGCGTATACACGACATGTATACGCGGAGGGTATAGTGCGCCGGATTTCCAACTGGAAATCCCTGGTTCACCACGGCGCACGCGCTGCCCACCCGTTGCCGATCAAGACGACGGCGGCGCCCGCAAGGTTGCCTGGAGTGACGAGGAGGCCAAAATGCGGTGCGCGGAAGCCCGAACGAGGCTCAGGATGGCGAAAGTTGACCTCCCCCACAGGAAGCAGGCGCCCATGCCGTCAGGCCCGATGCACGCCCATGAGGTGCCGATCGACGACGCGCTCGTCCGACGGCTGCTGGCCGCGCAGTTCCCGAACTGGGCCGAACTGCCGCTGAAGCGCGTCGAGTCGGCCGGCACCGTCAACGCCCTCTACCGGCTCGGCGACGACATGGCCGTGCGCCTTCCCCGCATCCCGGAGGGCGCCGGTGATGTGGAGAAGGAGGGGGATTGGTTGCCGCGGCTCACGCCTCTGCTGCCCTGCGCGATTCCCGAGGTCCTCGCCGTCGGTGTGTCCGGAGAGGGATATCCGTGGCCCTGGAGCGTGCTCCGCTGGCTTGACGGCGAGCTCCCTGTCCCCGGCCGCCTCACGGACCCGGGTGCGCTGGCCGCCGACCTCGGCGGTTTCGTCTCCGCGATGCGGCAGGTCGACCTGCCCGGCGGGCCAGCCGCCTACCGGGGCGGGCCGCTGGCGACCGCCGACGACGAGACGCGCTCCGCGATCGCCGAACTCCACGGCACGATCGATACGTCGGCGGCGACGGCGGCCTGGGAAGCGGCACTCGCGGCGCCCTTGTGGACCGGCCCGCCCGTCTGGCTCCACTCCGACCTGATGCCCATGAACCTCCTCACCCGCCAGGGCCGCCTCGGTGCCGTCCTCGACTTCGCCACCGTGGGCATCGGCGACCCCGCCTGCGACCTCATCGCCGCCTGGAACCTCCTCCCCGCCGAGGCGAGGCCCGCCTTCCGGCAGGCCGCGGGCGCCGACGACGCGACGTGGGCACGCGGCCGCGGCTGGGCCCTGTCCATGGCGCTGACCCAACTCCCCTACTACCGAACGACGAACCCCGTGATCGCGGCCAACGCCGAGCACGTGATCCGCGAGGTGCTCGACGACGTCGGCTAGCGCTCCACGAGTGCCTGAGTGCCGAGTACGCCGAGCAGCTCAAGGCGTTCGGCGTCCTCCGTGTCGGGCTCGGCGGTGTAGATCATGATGCGCAGGTCACTGCCGGCGACGCTGAGCACGTCGCAGTCGAGCGTCAAGGGGCCCACCCGCGGGTGGTGAACGGTCTTGCGCGACGCCTCGTGCCGGCCCACGGCTCCGGAATCCCACAGCTCGGCGAACCGGTCGCTGTTCGCCCGCAGTTCCGCGATCAGGCGCCGCAACCGCTGGTCCGCCGGATACTGGCTCGAGGTCGCGCGCAGGTCGGCGACGAGGGCGGCCTCGAACGCGCGCTGGGCCTCGGGAGAGCGACGGACGCGGCTGCCCGGGCCGACGAAATTGCGCCACACCCCGTTGCGCTCGTTGCCGCGCCAACTGGACGGATCGTCCATCAATGCCGCGTACATCGGGTTGACCAGCAGCAGCGTCCAGGCCGCGTCGTAGACCGCGACGGGTGTTCCGGCCAGCCTGTCCAGCAGCCGTTGGACGCTCGGCGTGATGTGGGCGGGCACCGAGTCCCGTCCCGGCGGGACGAGCCCGGCGACATGGAAGAGATGTTCACGCTCGGGCGCCGACAGCCGCAGGGCACGGCCGAGCGCCTCGACGACCTGCTCCGACGGGTTGGTCGCCCGGCCCTGTTCGAGGCGGGTGATGTAGTCGACCGATATCCCGGCCAGCAGGGCCAGCTCCTCGCGGCGCAGCCCGGCCGCGCGCCGGTGGCCGCCCGCGGGCAACCCGGCCGCTTCCGGAGCGACCCGGTCGCGCCACCGCCGTACCGTCCGCCCGAACTCCGTGCTCGCCATGCCACCACTGTGCACGGCCCGGCGCGGACATGCCTGGTACTGACAGTCCCAGGAAGACGGGACTCCTGGCAGACCACGCCATCGGTGCGGAGCCTGGAGACATGACTACGACACTGATCACCGGAGCGAACAAGGGTCTCGGCTTCGAGACCGCACGCCGACTCATCGCGGCGGGCCACACCGTCTACCTGGGCAGCCGGGACCCGGAGCGCGGGCGGCGGGCCGCCGAACAGCTGGGGGCGCGGCTGGTCGTCCTCGACGTCACCGACGACGCGTCCGTCGCCGCCGCGGCGAAGACCGTCGAGGCCGAAGGTGGGCTCGACGTACTGATCAACAATGCCGGCGTCGAACAGCGCGGTGCGGGGAACACCGTGATCGGCGCGGCGGACGTGACCGCCGAGATGATGCGGGACCTGTTCGAGACGAACGTCTTCGGCGTCGTCCGCGTCACCCACGCGTTCCTGCCGCTGCTGCAGCGGTCCGCCGCCCCGGTCGTGGTGAACGTCAGCAGCGGCCTGGGTTCGATGGCCCACGTCACCGACCCCGCCGCCCCGGCGTACGCCTACCCAGGCGTCGCCTATCCGGCGTCGAAGACCACGGTCAACATGATCACCGTGCAGTACGCGAAGGCGTTCCCGGCCATGCGGATCAACGCGGTCGAGCCCGGATACACGGCGACCGACCTGAACGGTCGCACGGGCACCCAGTCCGTCGAGGAGGGCGCCGAGATCATCGTCCGGATGGCGCAGATCGGCCCGGACGGACCCACGGGAGGCTACTTCGACGCCGACGGGCGGCTCCCCTGGTGAGCGAGGCGACCACCCAGGTATGGAACACGTATTCGATTACAGGGATAAGCTGGTCGCATGGCCATGCACCTCCAGGGTTCGCTCTTCGACCAGACCGACGAGCTCCGTCTCGGTCCGCTGAACGGGATGCGCCGCACCGTGCTGGGCGACGGGGCCTGGATCGACCTGTTGCCCGGGTGGCTCGGCGGGGCCGACGCGCTCTTCGCCCGGCTCGCGGCCGACGTGCCGTGGCGGGCGGAGCGGCGGCAGATGTACGAGCACACGGTGGACGTACCGCGGCTGCTCGCCTATTACCGCGCCGGTGATCCGCTGCCGCATCCGGTCCTGGACGAGGCAAGGGACGCGCTGTCCGCGCACTACGCCGCCGAGCTCGGCGAACCGTTCACCACGGCAGGGCTCTGCTACTACCGGGACGGCCGGGACAGCGTGGCCTGGCACGGGGACCGGATCGGCCGGGGCGCGCGCGAGGACACCATGGTCGCCATCCTGTCGGTCGGCGCCCCGCGCGACCTGCTGCTGCGCCCGCGCCGAGGGGGCGACACTGTGCGGCGCCCCCTCGGGCACGGCGACCTGATCGTGATGGGCGGCTCCTGCCAGCGCACCTGGGAGCACGCCATCCCCAAGTCGGCGCGGGCAGCGGGACCGCGGATCAGCATTCAGTTCCGGCCGTACGGGGTGAACTGAGTCCGGACCGGCGTTCGGGAGCCGTCAGTCGCGCTCTCCTCGGCTCAAGGCGTGAGCTGGGCCTGCACCGTCGGGGCGTACCGGTCGACGATGTCCTCGATCGCGGTGGCGCGCAGGCGGGTGCCGCGGGCGATGCCGTACATCACGCCGAGGCCGAGCAGGGTGCCGACGGCGAGTTCGGCGCGCAGGCCCGCGTCGGGGCCGCCGAGGCGCTCGGCGAGGCGGTCGCTGACCTGGATACGGAAGTTGGTGCGCAGGATGTCGCCCTGCTCGCCCTGGATCGGGGCGAAGACGATCCGCAGGATGGGATCGGCGCCGCGCTGGGTCTGGCCCTCCAGCAGATGGCGGACCATGTGGCGGCCGAGATCCTCCAGGGGCGCGTCCAGCAGAGCCTCGGCATCGGACTCGAAGGACATGACCCGCGCGAACAGCGCGTCCTTGTTGCCGAAGTACTTCAGGATCAGCGGCGCACTCACCCCCGCCCGGTCGGCGACTGCCTTGAGCGTGATGTCCCCATGGGCGTGCCGGGCCAGCAGATGGCGGGCCGCGCGCAGGATGGCCGCCTTCGTCGCCTCGGCGTCACGGCGCGGCGGGGCGGCAGGCGGTGCCGTGAGACCGGGGTGCGGGCTGGTCACGGTGCTCATGCTCCTTCGAGGGCCTCGTCGCGGGGCGCTCCGGTACGGCCGCGGCTCCTTCGGGTGTCCCCGGAGGAGGCGGGTATGGCGAGGGCGGCGGCGCAGGCCACCAATGCGACCGTACCCGCCATGGCGAAGGCCAGCAGATAGCCGTGCAGCGTGGGTAGCGGGGCGCCGCCGACGAGGCTCGTGTGGTGGACCAGGACGGCGGCCACGGCGGCGCTGCACACGGCCTGCCCGATGGTGCGCATCAGGACGTTGACACCGTTGGCGGACGCAGTCTGTCCGGCGGGCACGGCGCGCAGGATCAGGGTGGGCAGGGCCGAGTAGGCGAAGGTCGTGCCGATCGCGCAGACCGTGGCGCCCAGGATGATCAGCCACAGGTCGCGGCTGTCCATGATGCGGATGACATAGCCGAGGGCGATGATCGCGGTCCCGAGGGCCAGCGTCACGCGGGGGCCGCGGGCGGCCGAGATGCGCGCCGAGACGGGCGAGAGCAACAGCATGGTGACGCCACCGGGCAGCAGACACAGGCCGGTCGCCACGATGGACAGGCCGAGCCCGTAACCGGTCTCCTTCGGCGCCTGCACCAGCTGCGCCGTCACCAGGGAGTTCCCGTAGAAGGCGAAGCCCGTCAGGAGCGCGGCGACGTGCGGCAGGGCGACCCGCGGGCGGGCGGCCAGCTTCAGGTCGACCAGCGGCCGTTCGGTACGCCGCTGCTGTATCCACCACAGGGTCATGATGAGAACGCAAGCCACGAACAGGCCCAGGATCCGGGCGCTGCCCCAGCCCCAGGTGCCGCCTTGCGACACCCCCAGCAGCAGGCATACGAGTCCCGCCGCCAGACCCACCGCGCCCAGCGTGTCGAAGCGGCCGGGCTCGCGGACGGGCGACTCGCGCACCGCCCACCAGGCCAGCGTCAGTCCGCAGGCGCCGAGTGCGGTCGTCGCCCAGAACATGACGTGCCAGTCGGCGTACTGGACGATCAGCGCGGCGAGCGGCAGGCCGAGGGCGGCGCCGATGCCCACGGTGGAGCTCATGAGCGCCACGGCGGAACCCGTGCGTTGCGGAGGCAGTTCGTCCCGCAGGATGCTGATCGACAGCGGTACGACGGCGGCCGCGGCCCCCTGCAGGGCCCGCGCCGCGATGAGCACGCCGATGTCCGACGTGATGGCGCACAGGAGCGACCCCACCGTCATCATCCCGAGCGCCATCAGCAGCACGCGCCGCTTGCCGTACATGTCTCCGGCGCGGCCCAGCACGGGCGTCAGCACCGCTCCGGACAGCAGTGTCGCCGTCACCATCCAGGAGACCGCGCTCGCCGAGGCGCCCGTCAGCCGTGGCAGGTCCGGCAGCAACGGCACCACGACGGTCTGCATGACGGCCATGAGGATCCCGCCGAACGCCAGGACAGGGACCGCCAGCCGGTCACGCAGGGCCGCCATGGATGCTCCAGAAGTAGACGCGAAAAAGTAGGTGAATGACAATTCACCATATCGGTGAATCGCCATTCACCCCAAGGGCGGTCGACTCGTCGCCGCGCGGCTACCGGTGGGAGCGGGCGTGCACCGTACCGGCCACTCGTGGCCCCAGCCAGCGCTTGAACCGGCGCAGCGCCTCCAGTTGTCCGGCCGCGCGGTCGATCCGGTGGTACAGCTGCGGCGGGACGTACGGAACCAGCGGAGAGTGGCGCTGCCCGAGCAGGGCGAACATCTGCGCCGGTGGGAGGTGGATGTAGCGCGGGAGGTTCTCGTACCACTGGGCGCTGTGGCGGGCCGCGCTCTGGACCGGCAGGAGCGCGGATCTGCGGGTCCGCTCGTCATGCGTGAGAGCGCATTCGAGTTCCGGCTGCTCGCGCAGCGCTCCGGCCAGGGAGAGGGCGTCCTCCAGGGCGAGGGTGGCGCCCGCGCCGATCGAGTACGCCGAGCGACGCCGCACGCTCGGCGAGCAGGTCGAGCATGCGGCGACGGCCGATGCCGAATCCCTCGTCCCCCTGGTGCACCGTCGTGCGATCGCCCACGTGTGCGGCCCCGTCGCTCCAGCGCACCGAGTTCTCGCTGACGGCGAGCGCGGATTCCGGGTCGCCCTCGCGCAGCTTGTCGAGCAGGCCCGCCCAGTAGGTCACCCCCAGCCGTACGTCGATCCGGCCGGGTTCCGCTCATGGACGGCGATGTCATGGGACGGGTCCTGGCGCTTCATCAGGATCGAGAAGTGCAGGCTTGTGGGTCCGCCGCCGACGCGCGCGATCTCCACGCGCACTCCCCCTTGTCGCACAAAGCGGTCAATTGATCACGAAGATCAGCAGTCGGTACAACCCCCGGATTTCACGTCACCTTGCGGGGGTGAGCCACACCACTCGCGACGGGCCGCCTCAGCAAGATCATCAACAGCGGGGCGCCCAACGGGAGGAATTGCACGTTCCGGTGGGTCACGACCGCCCTCGACAGCAAGATCATCTTCGTTCAAGCTTGCACGACATTTACTTAATTGTCTGGATCACAGCCAACCGACATCCGGCGATTTCTCCCGCTCTTTGACGACCCGATAGGCATACCGAGTCGTCAACAGGACTGATTGCAGGAGGTCTTCGCATGCCGGAACTCACTCGTCGTCGTGCCCTCGGGGCTGCGGCCGCACTGGCCGCTGTGGCTGGTACCCAGGCCGTCACCGCATCCTCTGTGTCCGCCGCACCGAGGGTGTCGACCGGCGAACACCACCACGGCGGGCCGGATGCCTTCGACGAGGTCTACCGCGGCCGCCGCATAGAGGGCCGCCCCGCCAGCGGGGGCGGCCACCACCACGGCGCCGGCTACGCCGTGTTCGTCGACGGCGTGGAGCTGCATGTGATGCGGAACGCCGACGGCAGCTGGATCAGTGTCGTCAGCCACTACGCCCCTGTGCCCACCCCGCGCGCCGCCGCCCGCGCCGCGGTCGTGGAGCTGCAGGGGGCACCGCTCGTCCCCTTCAACGCCAACTGACCGAACCCGCAAGCAGATCGTGGAGTCCCGCACATGACCGTACGCAAGAACCAGGCGAGCCTGACCGCCGACGAGAAGCGGCGTTTCGTCGACGCGCTCGTGCAGCTCAAGCGAAGTGGCCGGTACGACGCCTTCGTCACGACACACAATGCCTTCATCATGGGTGACACGGACAACGGCGAGCGCACGGGCCACCGTTCACCGTCGTTCCTGCCCTGGCACCGCAGATTCCTCATCGAGTTCGAGCAGGCACTGCAGTCCGTCGACTCCTCCGTCGCGCTGCCGTACTGGGACTGGAGCGCCGACCGCTCGTCGCGCTCGTCGCTGTGGGCGCCCGACTTCCTCGGCGGAACCGGGCGCAGCCTGGACGGCCGGGTGATGGACGGCCCGTTCGCGGCCTCGTCGGGCAACTGGCCGATCAACGTGCGCGTCGACAGCCGTACGTACCTGCGCAGGTCGCTCGGCAGCGGCGCCCGGGAGCTGCCGACCCGCGCCGAGGTGGAGTCCGTGCTCGCCATGGCCACATACGACATGGCGCCGTGGAACAGCGCCTCGGACGGCTTCCGCAATCACCTCGAAGGTTGGCGCGGCGTCAATCTGCACAACCGGGTCCATGTCTGGGTCGGCGGGCAGATGGCCACCGGCGTCTCCCCCAACGACCCGGTCTTCTGGCTCCACCACGCCTACATAGACAAGCTGTGGGCCGACTGGCAGCGCCGCCACCCCGACTCGGGCTATCTGCCGACGGCCGGTACACCCGACGTCGTCGACCTCGGCGAGACGATGAAGCCCTGGAACGACGTACGGCCGGCGGATCTGCTGGATCACACCGCGTACTACACGTTCGACGCCGCCTGATCAGGGCCGGTTCCCGCCCCGGGGGCTCCTCGCGCAAGGGGCTTCCGGGATCTTCGGACATCGCGAGGGGCTTCCTGGACCTTCGGAAAAGGAACGGCGCTCATCCGCGCCGATCGGCAGGATGAGAGGCGTGCTGATCATGGACCCCGTACTGGAGACCTACGAAGCCGCCGACTTCACGCTGTGGCCCACCGCCGGCCGGCCCGCGGACCGGTTGCTCGTCCTCTCCGGCGACCTGTCGCCGCTCGAGGTCGGTACCGCGATGGCGGTCCTGGCCGGCTACAACAAGACGCGGCGCAAGCGACATGACCCCGGCCCCGCGGACGGCCTCGCGATGCTGCGCCGTCTGGTGTCGGTCGAATCCGTCATCGCTCCGGGCGGCTTGTGGGTCCAGGACTCCGCCACCGGAGTCGCCGTGCCGCCCGGCTGCTGCGTCGGTCTGGAGAACTGGCGGGACTGGCAGGGGCTGCTGGACAGCGAAACGCCCTGGCTCGGCCACGACCCCACGCCTGGCGTCGAGCGCTCCGGAACGCTCGTCCGGCTGTGGCCGGACGCGGAACGCCCGGCCGGCCTGCCCATCGAACTGGCCTTGAGCGAGCTTCCGGCGCTGCTCGAATCCGTGCGGAGCGCGCTGGCCGGGTTCCTGGGCCTCGTCGCGGGGTGGGCGGTCCGGGACTTCCCGGCTGCGCTCGCCGCTCAGGTCGTGGCGAAGCTCGACGAAGACCTGGCCGTGAGCGCCTCTCTGCGCGAAGTCTCCTGACGCGGGAGGGCGCGCCTACGCGTTGCTCGTCTCGACGGTACGGCACTCCGGGTGCCCCCACCCCTGGCCGTTCTTGGCGATGGGCTCGCCAGCGGCGTATGAGCGGCCGCAGACGCAGCGGCCGGGGAACTTGGCCTTGATGGTGCGGCTCGACGTGCTCGGCCGCGCCGCGGCCTTCGTGGAATTGCGGCGGCGGGCGGGCCCCGGGGTGTCGGGAGAGGGCGGCGGCTCCGGGGACCCGAGGTCGCTGCCCGCGGGCTGCTGGACGGTGGCGGCCTGGCTCGCGGCGCGGTCGGCGAAGTCGTTGAGACGGTCGCCGTCGACCTGGTGGGCGGGGACGTAGCGGAACTCCACGGTGCGGCCGTCGAGGAGTTCGTCGATGCGGGCGACCAGTTCCTGGTTGGCGACGGGCTTTCCGGCGGCCGTCTTCCAGCCCTTGCGCTTCCAGCCGGGCAGCCAGGTCGTGACGGCCTTCATCGCGTACTGGGAGTCCATCCGGATCTCCAGCGGCACGTCCGGCGCGATCGCCGTCAACAGGCGCTCCAGCGCGGTGAGTTCGGCGACGTTGTTGGTCGCCGTGCCCAGCGGGCCGGCCTCCCAGCGGGTGGGGGACTCGTCCCCGTCGGCGACGACCCAGGCCCATCCGGCGGGTCCCGGGTTTCCCTTCGAAGCCCCGTCACAGGCGGCCACAACGCGTTCAGGCATGGCCCCGATCATGCCACGCTCCGCCCAGAGCCTGGCGCCGCGGGTTCACCGGTCTCCGCCGCGGATTCACCGGGCACCGGAGAAACTGCCCGCGCCAAGGAGTCGCACTCCCAGCGGAGTGGCCACGTGCAGGACGTACTTGCCCTCGCGGTGGCTGGTCACGAGTCCCCCGTCGCGCAGGACGCCGATCTGGTAGCTGGCGCTGGGCAGCGCGATCCCCAGGGCCAGGGCGACTTCGGAGGTGGTGCGGGCGGTGCGGCTCGCCACCGCCGTCAGTACAGCCGCCCTGGTGCGGCCCAGCAGACGTTCGAGGCCGTCGTCCGTGCCGTGCGCGACGGCGAGGGGCGCCTTCTCGACCGGGTAGACGAGCACCGGATCGAGGCCCGGGTCCGCCAGCGCGGTCGGACGGCGCCAGCAGAAATAGGACGGGACGAGAAGCAGGCCCCGACCCTCCAGGTACAGGTCGCGCTCGGTGGGGTAGTCCACTTCGAGCACGGGAGCCCTCCAGCGGGCCAGCGGGCGCAGCCCGTCGAGCAGCGCCTGGGTGCCGCCGTCGAGGAGAGCGCGGGAGCGCAGCTCGACATCGTTGCCGACGGCCGTTCGGATGTGCGGCCAGTACGGTTCGAGCAGGGCGCGGAAGTAGATCCCGAGGGCTCCCGCCAGGGACTTGAGCGCGTCGCTGCCGGGTCGGCCCAGCGAGGTCGTCCAGTTCGGCACGGGGCGCGACTCGGCCAGCCGCGTCAGCTCCCGGACCAGCCGTGCGCGGGGAGTGCGCCGCAGCTGGTCGAGGCCGGCCGACAAGCCGCCGCCCGTCACGGGCGGTGTGAGGAAGTCCGGGATGTAGCCGGCAGCGGGAATCAGGGCCCGCAGGGGGCGCAGCGGGGGGGGGGGGGGGGGGTTTTCGGGGGGGGAAGGGGGTGGGGTGGGCCATCACGTTTCTTAACCCACCCAGTCCCTCCCTCCTTTTCCCCCTCACACCACCCCCACCAC
>NZ_JBVHRI010000029.1:7278-47419 GCF_055566975.1 Streptomyces sp. NPDC027189 | reverse complement strand
CTCACCTTCTGGTTTGTTTTTTTTGTTTTTTGTGGGGTTGGGGTGGGGGGGGAGGGTCCCAGAACGGGGGAGAAGGCAGGGGGAGAAAAAGACCCCCCCCCCCCCCCCCCCCGCCGCCAGTTGCCGAAGTCGAGCGGTCCCTGCCCGGTTTCCAACCGGCAGACGCTGCAGATCAGTTCCCACAGCGGATCGGGTTGCCGGGCCACGCGAATGTTCTGCAGATCGTGCGAGGTGAAGTGAATGCGAAGCATGCGGTCTCTTTCGCTCGCCGTCCTTGCGGGGGATCCGGCCACCCTTGGGTGCCACGGCCACAAGAAGGGACGAGTACCGGCATCAACGCGGTTGCTCTCGCGAGGGAATGCCTCAGGGCACGTCGGTCATCTTCGGCATGTCCCCCTGGGTCGTCGTCATGTCGATGACGGAGAACGACGCGCCCTGCGGATCGCTCAGTGCCGCGAACCGGCCGAACGGGCTGTCCATGGGCCCGAAGCGCAGGATGCCGCCGCGCTCCGTCGCCTTCGCCACCGCCGCGTCGCAGTTCTCGACGGTGAAGTACACGTTGACGTAGGGCGGTACCTCGGGCGGGAAGTCGTCCGTCATCTTCATCCGGCCCAGGACCGCGTTCTCGCCCAGGCTGAAGATCCTGAAATCGACGGCGTCGTCCTCGACCTGCTTGGCAGTGAACGGGAAGACGGCGGGGAAGAACGCGTCGGACTTCTCGGGCTCGCGGGTGAAGACCTCGGCCCAGGCATACGCCCCGGGCACGGCCGTCGCCTCGAAGCCCTCGTGGGTGCCCGCCTGCCAGACGCCGAAGACGGCGCCGCTGGGGTCGCGGGCCAGCGCCATGGTGCCGAACTCGCCGACCTGCATCGGCTCCATCAGCACCTCACCGCCGTTGTCCTTGATCTTCGTGGCGGTCGCCGCGGCATCGGACGCGGCCAAGTACAGGCACCAGGCGGACTGGCCCTCCTGCCCGGGCATCGGCGGGACGACGGCGGCCACCGCCTTGCCGTTCGCGTACGCCTGTGTGTAGTTGCCGTACTCGGAGGACGATTCGCCGAACGTCCAGCCCAGTACGTCACCGTAGAAACTCTTGGCCCCCTCGACATCACTGAACATCGCGTCCGCCCAACAGGGCGTTCCTTCAGGCTGTACGGCCATGGCGACCTTCTCCGGTTCAATGAACGGTTGCGCGTGTCACGCTAGCCAGGCTTCTCCCGGGCCGCGCGCCGAGCGGGGCGGCCTGCACGACACTGGAGAGCGAGCACAGGTGGTCGTCGACAGGACGGGGCACTGGATGATGCGCGCGTGGGAAGTGGCCCGGCCCGGGCCGATCGACGGGGATCCGCTGCGCTTCGTCGAGAAGCCGGTGCCGACGCCGGGGCGCGACGAGCTCCTCGTGCACGTCCGCGCCTGCGGGGTGTGCCGTACCGATCTGCATGTCGCCGAGGGCGACCTGCCCGTGCGCCGGCCTGGGGTGACGCCGGGGCACGAGGTCGTCGGCGTGGTCGCGGGGACCGGCGACGACGTGAGCGGCTTCGCCCACGGTGACCGCGTGGGCGTCGCCTGGCTGCGCCGCACGGACGGCACGTGCGGGTACTGCGTGCGCGGCTCGGAGAATCTCTGCCCGGCGTCCGAATACACCGGCTGGGACGCCGACGGCGGCTACGCGGAGTACACGACCGTCCCGGCCGCCTACGCTTACCGGCTGCCCGACGACGTGGACGACATCGCCCTGGCACCGCTGCTGTGCGCGGGCATCATCGGCTACCGCGCGCTGCTGAGGGCCTCGCTGCCGCCCGGCGGGCGGCTCGGGCTGTACGGCTTCGGCGGCAGCGCCCACCTGTGCGCGCAGCTCGCCGTCGCGCAGGGCGCCACCGTGCACGTACTGACCCGCGACCCGGCCGCGCGGCGACTGGCGCTCGACCTCGGCGCCGCGTCCGCCCGCGGGGCGTACGACGAGCCCCCGGAGCCGCTGGACAGCGCGATCCTGTTCGCGCCGGTCGGTGACCTGGTCCCGGTCGCGCTGCGGGCGCTCGACCGGGGCGGGGTCCTGTCGGTCGCGGGGATCCACCTCAGCGACACCCCGCCGCTGCGCTACGAGCGCGAGCTGTTCTACGAGAAGGAGCTGCGCAGCGTCACCTCCAACACGCGCGAGGACGGACGGAACTTCCTGGCGCTCGCGGCCCGGCACGGCGTGCGCGCGACAACGCACCCATACCCGCTGTCCGAGGCGCAGCAAGCCCTCAAGGACCTCCAGGCAGGCCGTTTCGACGGGGCGGCCGTACTGGTGAACGACCGCGCGCCGCGGCACTGAGCATGCGGGTCCGCCGCTCGCGTGCGTGGATGGATCCAGGCGCGTGCGGCGGTGGAGGTGGCATGGCGGGCCGAGGCGGTGAGGACTCCGAGGGCATGCGGACGCCGTTCGCTGCGATGGACGACGCCGTCGAGTCGATCGGCACCACGTTGGACGAGCGGACCACGTGTACCGAGCTCGCTTCATTCGTGTGCCGGCACTTCTGCGACGCCGCGGCGGTGGATCTGCTGCCCGCGGACGTCCCGGCCGCCCAGCAGTCGCACGACCCGGACCTCTCCCGTGTCGCCGTGGCGGGCAGCAGCGATCTGCTGACCCCGTGGACGCCGCACGGCGCGCGGCCGCTGTCCGTCCGGGCGCTGGACGAGGGGCATCCGATCACCGCCTCGATCGATCTGTCCGGGCTGGTCCCGCGCCGGGTCATGACCGTGCCGCTGCTCGCGCACGGGCGCCTGTTCGGGGTGCTGCTGGCCGTCCGGCAAGGGCCGGCGTTCACCGACACGGAGACCACCGGCACGCACTACGCGGCCCGCCTCGCGGCCGTCCACGTCGGGCATTCGCGCCAGCACAGCGCCATGCGCAGTACGGTCCTCAGCCTCCAGCGGGCGCTGCTGGCCGAGCCGGGCCGACCGCATCCGAACCTCGATCTGGCCACCCGCTATCTGCCGGCCGGGGGCAGCACGCTGGTGGGCGGGGACTGGTTCGAGACCGTACGGCTGCACTTCGGGCGCACCCTGCTGGTCGTGGGCGACGTCATGGGGCACGGTCTGGACGCGGCGGTGGACATGAACGCGTACCGCTCGATGCTGCGCTATGTCGCCTCCACGGATCTGCCACCGCACCGGGTGCTGCGCCGCCTGGACGCCGCCGTCGCCGAGGACGGCACCCGGCGTCCGGCCACCTGTCTGCTCGTCCAGGTCGACCCCGCACGCGGTACGGCGGCGATCGCCGCGGCCGGGCACCTGCCTCCGGTGGTCTTCGCCGGGGACGGTACCGGCGAATTGCTGGAGCTGCCGGTCGGTCCTCCGCTGGGCACCGGGATCGGCGGCTACGAGCAGGCCACCCGTGCGCTCGGACCCGACGACACCCTGCTGATGTTCACCGACGGTCTGGTGGAGCGGCGCAGCGAGGACATCGACGAGTCGCTCGCCCGGCTGGCCGGGCTGCGCCTGCCGCCGGGGGCGGCTGTCGAAGCGCAGCTCGACGAGGTGCTCCTCAAGCTCGACGCCCGTCACGCGGAGGACGATGTGGCGGTGATGGCCGCTCGCATCCGCCCTCGGCACCCGGCGTGACGCCGGTCAGCAGGCGCTGCGCCGGCTCCGCACGGCGAGGACTTCGCCCAGTGTCGCCGCGGGGCGGAGCACCTCCCACGTGCCGTGCGCGCGCGGCAGCGGGTGGACGCGGCGCGTACAGAGCAGACCGGGGTCCATGTCGACACGCGTGACCCGCTCACGGAAGCGCGGCACCATACCCAGGCCGGTGCTGTCGATGAAAGTCGTGGGGCGCGGGTCCCCGATGTACCACCGGGCGGGCAGGTCCGCGACCGAGTCCAGCCACGGGTGCACGCGGACGACGGCGGCCAGGGCGATGCCGCCGTCCTGGGCGACCTGGGGTGCCGGACAGCGACGGCCACGCGGTCGCTCGCGAGGTGCGCTCCCGCCCGTACGGCGACAGGCTGCGCCTCATCGCGGTCTCCGGATTCAGCCAGGGCGCCGACCATGGGCAGTCCCGGGCGGCGGGGTTCGACGCCCGCCTGGCCACTCCGCTGCCCCTCGCGGATCTGCTGGAACTCCTGGCGGGCGGGCGGCTCCGATCAGGAGTGAGCATCGCCCCATGGCCGACGGATGTCTTCCCCCTTGTGCCGGGCTGTGCTTGCCTGGGGAACCCTTTCGGTGGGTGGGGCGGGAGTTGCGTCATGCGAAGGCCGTGGATCGTGGGGGTGCTGCTGGCCGGGCTGCTGCTCGGCGGCTGCGGGGATCCGGCGTCGGGACCTGAGGCGGCTCCGCCCACCCCGGCGGAGCCCGGTGCCGCCCGGTCACCGTCCTCGACCACGCGTCAGCGGCCGGCCGCCTCGCCCACTACCGCGGCGAAGGCGCCCACCGTGCTGTATCTCGGGGACTCGCTCGCCATGGAGAACCAGAAGGTCCTCGGGCAGTCCCTGCGGGACGAGTTGCACGCGCACTACACGAGCGCCCCATACTCCGGGACAACCCTGTGCGACTACTTGGAAGGGACCGGCGAGAGGTCGCTCGTGCCGACCGCGGACAAGGCGGCCGCGCTGGTGCGCTCGCTGCGGCCCGACTACGTGGTGCTCCAGTTCTGGGGCAACTCCTGGGGCTACACGCCCTGCATGGACGGGATCACGTACGCCGCGAACCGGGACACCTACTTCTCCCGCTACTCGGCGGACGCGGAGCGGCTGACCGATCAGATCGCACGGGCGGGAGGCGCCCGGCCTCCGAAGGTCGTGTGGGTGCTGCAAGGGCCGGACCCGATCACGCCCGACCGGGTCCGGCGGGTGAACGCGCTGTACGAGAAGCACGCCCACACCTCCGGCGACCTCGTCGCCGACGCCGGCCGGACCGTGAGCCCCGCGTCGGCCCGCTACACCTGGGCGCAGTACCTGCCGTGCACCGGGTACGAACACGACCATTCCGCGTACTGCACCCAGCCGGGCCGCGACCGCACCGCCCTGCATCGCGACGACGACTATCTGCACTTCTGCCTGGCGCCCACCACGTCCACGCCGAAGCCCTGCCCGGTCCGCTCGCCGGGGATCGTGCGCATCACCCGGGAGATCACCCGGACGATCGCCACGCACGAGCGCTAGCTCCGCTCGTCCTGGTCGTGGGCGAACGCTGGTCCGGGTCCAGGTCGCCCGCGTCTGCGTAGTCGCATCGGCGGCGCACCTCGGTGGGCTGCTTGGTGCGGTCGGCGGCGAGGACGGGCCACAGGCCACGTACAGCTCGTGGGGTGCGGCCCGCCCGGTCAACCCGTTATTCGCCCGCGTGCACCCTCTCCAGCTCCGTGATGTCCAGCTTGGACATCTGGAACATCGCCTGGGTCGTGCGGGCCGCCTTCTCCGGGTCCGGGTCACTGATCAGGTCGATGAGCCTGCTCGGGACGACCTGCCAGGACAGGCCGTACTTGTCCTTGAGCCAGCCGCAGGGGCCTGCCTCGCCGCCGTCCTCGATGAACTTGTTCCAGTAGTGGTCCACCTCTTCCTGGTCGTCGCAGTGGATCTGGAACGAGATGGCCTCGTCGAACGTGAACTGGGGGCCTCCGTTCAGGGCGACGAACTTCTGTCCGTTGGCCACGAACTCGGCGGCCAGGACGGACCCGGCGGGTCCGGGCCCGGATTCCGTGTAGCGGCCGATCCTGCCGAGCTTGGAGTTCTTGAAGATCGAGACGTAGTAGTGCGCGGCCTCTTCGGCCTGGCCGTCGAACCACAGACACGTGGTGAATCCGTCGGCGGGCATGCGTACCTCCTCGGGCGGGAAACGTCGTCACCTCTGTCGACCGATCCTCTTCGGAAAACTCATCGGTGGCGCGCGCACCGTCTGGGTCCCACCTCTGGGGTGTGCCGTTTCCGCGGCATCTACCAGTGGGTAATGTCCTGCCCACGGCTCCGGACGCGCGCCCGCCGGGCGCCGGAAATTCACTGCGGCCGCGGTACCGCGCGGAGTCAGCATCCTCGTATATGACCTCCACGGACACCACCCAGGGCATCCATCCCTTCCGTATCGACTTTCCCCAGAGCGACCTGGACGACCTCCATCAGCGCCTCGACCGCACCCGCTGGCCCGACGAACTTCCGGGAGTGGGCTGGGCGTACGGAATTCCGCGGGATTACCTGCAGGATCTCGTACGGTTTTGGCGGCACGAGTACGACTGGCGTGCCGCGGAGGCGCGGCTCAACGAATGGCCGCAGTTCACGACCGGGATCGACGGCGCGCGCGTTCATTTCGCGCACATCAGGTCGCCGGAACCGGATGCGACTCCGCTGCTCGTCACGCACGGCTGGCCCGGCTCGATCGTCGAATTCACCCACGTCGTGGGGCCGTTGACTGATCCCCGCGCCCACGGCGGCGACCCGTCGGACGCATTTCATCTGGTCGTGCCGAGCATTCCCGGATTCGGGCTCTCCGGGCCGACGCGGGACACCGGCTGGGAATTCACCCGGGTGGCCGCCGCGTTCGCCGCGCTGATGGACCGTCTCGGTTATCGGCGCTACGGCGTGCAGGGCGGGGACTGGGGCGGGGCCGTCTCACGTGAGTTGGGCCGGACCCATCCCGAGCGCGTCATCGGCGTCCATCTGAATCTGCTGCCCGGTTCCTACGCAACCACCGAACCTACCCCCGAGGAACTGGCCGCGTTGAACCCAGAAGAGCGTGAGCGCACGCTGGATTCGTGGCGGCGGGGCCAGGAGTGGAGCCGCGACGAGCAGGGGTACGCCGACATCCAGTCGACCCGGCCGCAGACCCTCGCGTATGGCCTGACCGACTCACCGTTCGGCCAACTCGCCTGGATCGCCGAGAAGTTCAAGCAGTGGACGGATGCGCGAGACCGCCCCGAGGACGCCGTCGACCGGGATCTGCTGCTCACCAACGTGATGCTGTACTGGCTGACCGGCACGGCCGGTTCGTCCGGCCGCATCTACTACGAGCGGGCCCACACGGAGTATTGGGGCAAGCCGCCCGAGCCGTCGACCACCCCGACCGCCCTCGCCGTCTTTCCCCGAGAGAATTTCGTACTGCTCCGGCACATCGCCGAACGCACCGACAACATCGTCCGGTGGACAGAATCCGACCGGGGCGGCCACTTCGCGGCGATGGAAGAGCCGGATCTGCTGACCGCGGATGTGCGGGCCTTCTTCCGGGAGCTTCGCACCGCCGGCTGAGAGCACCGGCGGGGGCGATCAACGCCGCCCGCGAGGCGTCTCGTACGGTGATGATCCACGCCGTCCGTGAGAACTCCGTACTCCGGCGAACGGCGCCCCGTGTGAAAGGACCCGCATCCCCGTGACCGGCGCCACGCCTCAGAGCTTTCGCACGACCGCGATCGGCGCCGCCGGTTCCCGGCCCTGCACCGTGGTCGTCTGCCGGGGCTGCTGCTGCGGCGATCCGCGCAAGCACCCAGGCACGGACCACGCCTGGCAGTTGGAGCGCCTGCGAGCCGGTGCCGACGCGTCCGGTGGCCGCTTCGTCGTGCGGACGACCGACTGTCTCGGCCCGTGCGACCAGGCCAACGTCCTCGTCGTGCAGCCGTCCGGTGCCGGGCGCCGGGCCGGTGGCCGGGCCACCTGGATCGGGTTCGCCATGGACGACGACTGCACGGACGAGGTGCTGCGCTGGGCGGAGGCCGGAGGACCGGGCATCGCCGAACCTCCGGTCACTCTGGAACTGCAGTTCATCAACCCGCCGCGCGAGGCCCGGTCACGTACCCGCCGGTGAGGGCGCGCGGGCCATGCCCGGGCGTGCGCTTCACCTGTCAGTACCGCCGCGATCGGGGAAGTCCGGGAACACGGTCACCTGGGGACGGGCCTGGGCCCATGCGCGGATTTCGGGTCCGACGGTGCCGTAGATCTCCGCGTACCTCAGGTCCGCGAACTGCCCTGCCCGGTCCAGCAGTTCCGCCGCGCGATCCTGGTGGACGGCGACCGCCTCGTCATCGGTGTACTCCTCGATGACCAGATAGCTACCGGCACCGGCGGAGAACCAGCGGTAGGTGAGAGTCCCCGGCTCGTCCTTCACCTGCTGCTGCAGGGCGAGTGCCAACTCCTCGAACTCCGCCTGCCGTTGGTCGTGGGCGTCGAATCGTGCGCGTACGAAGATGCTCATACCGCATTCGAACAGATCGGTGGGGTGACCGGGGCGAGCCATGCGCATGCGTCCTCTGCCCTCGGCGAATCTGCCGCGGGCAGAGAAAACTGATCCACGGGCACGATCGGGCCGAGAGTGGAGAGCGCGGCGACGACAGCCGCGTCACGACAAGGAGGAACGATGACTCCACTCATCACCGGCTGGGACCCGGCCCGCGCGCCACGGGCCGAGGAAGGCGACACCCCTCCCTCACGCTTCGACGACCATCTGGCCGCGCAGCTGCTCGCGCAGCGGATCGTCTTCCTCGGCACGCAGGTCGACGAGGTCTCCGCCAACCGGGTGTGCGCACAACTGCTCCTGCTGTCGGCGGAGGACGCGCGAACCGACATCAGCCTGTACATCAACAGTCCGGGCGGATCGGTGACCGCGGGCCTCGCGATCTACGACACGATGCGGCTGATCCCGAACGACGTCTCGACGCTCGCCATGGGATTCGCGGCGAGCATGGGCCAGTTCCTGCTCAGTGTGGGCACGCACGGAAAGCGTTTCGCGCTGCCGAACGCGCGGATCATGATGCACCAGCCGTCGGCCGGCATCGGCGGCACCACCGCGGACATCGAAATCCAGGCGCAGAACCTGGAGTTCACGAAGAAGGCCATCGAGCGGATCACCGCCGAGCACACCGGCCAGAGCGAGGAGACGATCTCCCGGGACGGCGACCGGGACCGCTGGTTCACGGCCGAACAGGCCAAAGAGTACGGCATGGTGGACCGGGTCGTGGAGTCGCTCGACGACGTCCGCCCGGCCGCGTCACGGCGACGGATGGGGCTCTGAGATGGGTACATACACGATTCCGAACGTCGTCGAGCGGACCCCGCAGGGCGAGCGGTCGTACGACGTCTTCAGCCGGCTGCTGTCCGAGCGGATCATCTTTCTCGGCACGGAGATCGACGACGGAGTGGCGAACGTCGTCATCGCGCAACTCCTCCATCTGGAGTCGTCGAGCCCGGAGAGCGAGATCGCGATCTACATCAACTCGCCGGGTGGCTCGTTCACTTCGCTCATGGCGATCTACGACACGATGACGTTCGTCCAGGCGCCGATCTCGACGTTCTGCGTCGGGCAGGCGGCCTCGACGGCGGCGGTGCTGCTGGCCGGGGGCGATCCCGGGCGGCGGTTCGTGCTGGAGCACGCGCGCGTGCTGCTCGGCCAGCCGGCGAGCGGCGGACGGCAGGGCACGGTTTCGGACCTGACGCTGCAGGCCAAGGAGATGCTCCGCATCCGCTCCCAGGTCGAGGAGGTGCTCTCCCGGCACACGCACCACGACATCGCGACGCTCCGCGCTGACATGGATCGCGACAAGGTCTTCACCGCACAGGAGGCCGTGGCGTACGGGCTCGCCGACGACGTGCTGAGCCGACGGCTCGCGGTGGTCTGACACCCAGGGCCGCGCGACGTGCGTCGGACCACCGCGGGCCGGTCAGGCGGCCAGGCACATGCCGTCGTACCGGGAGGTCGTTGTGGTCGGGCTCGTCGAGGTCGTCGACATGGTGCGCCCCCGGCCCACTCCGGGCCGGGCGAGCCGGGTGAGCTCGTCCTGGGCCAGCGACAGCAGGTCGGTGAGGCCGAGACCGAGGGCGCGAGCGGCGGCCGCGAGGACTTCGGAGGAAGCCTCCTTGCGGCCGCGCTCCAGCTCGGAGAGGTACGGCATCGAGATCCGGGCCGCGTCGGCCACGTCCTTGAGTGTGCGCTCCTGGGCGAGGCGCTCCCGTCGCAGAACGTCGCCCACGAGGTCGCGCCACAGGGGCTCCTTGCTCCCGGGGGCCGGTGGCGTCTGCCTGGGCGCGAGGACCGGCCGGGGCAGCTGAGGCCCTCGTGCCGGGGCGTCGGCGGAGGCCGGGGCCGGACGCGGCGTGGCCGCCGGGCGCAGAGGGATGACGCGGGCTTCGTTCGGCGCTTGGTTGCTCACCCCTTCAGCCTAGAAGCGCTGAACTGCGCGGGACGGGATCGACGTTCCGCTCTCGGTGGAATCCCGGTGGGGGCGGCGCGACAGCCGGCCGGTCCCTGGCGAGATCGCGACGCGCCGTCGGCGCTCCCAAGAGACGGGCTCGTCGTCGTTCGTGCCGGTGACGCCCAGGTCGGCGTTGTCGGCCACGAACCGTCGCCCCAAAGACCGGTGGTGCGGCTTCGGCGGTCGTCCTCACTGGGCCTATGACTGCTCAGGGCCCTGGGAATTCTCGGGGCCCTTCGATTCCGCGGGCGGTTCCGGGGCGCTGTTGGGCGGGGAGGAGGGGGCGGCGGAGGGCTCCGGCGCGGACTCCGTCCGCGCGGACGCGGAGCCGGACGCCGGCGCCGACGTGGACGTCGGCGACGGAGCCTCCGTGGACGGGGATTCGCTGGACGGGAACTCGCTGGACGGCGAAGCCGGCGAGGAGCTCGACGAAGGCGACGAGGACTCGGACGAGGGGGACTTGGAGGTCGACGAAGGCGACGAGGACTCGGGCGACGGGGACTTCGAGGACGGCGAAGCCGACGAGTGGCTCGACGACGGTGAGGTCGGGGGGCACTTGCTCGCGCCATCCGGCGAAGAGACGCACGGCGACGGCGAACTCGGTTTCGGGGACGAGACGCTCACCGACGGGAAGGGCAGACGCGTCGGCGGACGCGTCTTGTGATCGTGGTGGACGTTGTCACCCCTGCTCCGGGCGATCCACTCGTCGTTGTGGGGGTCGAAGATGACGAACACGTTGATGACCGTGACCGAGGGAGCGACGACCACGACGTTCTGCGCCCGGTACGCCGGCCACGAGTCGCCGGTCGGCTTGGGCGTGGTCTTCTGCTGGACCGGCTCCGCCACGGGGTTGCCGCATGCGCACCGAACGCGCGGCACGCCTCGGGAGTCGACGAGGACGGAGGTACCCGCCTGGAAGACCGCCTGGTAGCTGGTGGAGGCGCCGTTGCGATAGCCGTGATTGGTGACGCGGGTGTCCACGCGCAGCTGCACGGGGGTGAGCGAGCGCAGATACGCCGGGACCCCGGACGGCTGGATGCCCTGCACCGAGGCGAACGCCCGGTTCTTCGACGGGTCCGCCTGCAAGGAGCTGATCTGCTTCTCCACATTGCAACTGGAGACATTGCGGGTGCCGCTGTAGAGGCCGGGCGCGGAACCGTCCACGCCGCGCGTCACATTGGCGGCTTCCGATCCGGTCGACACCGAGGGGGTTTCGGGCGCCGCGGAACTGTCGTTCGCCGTCGACTCGGTGTAGGGGTCGGGGCCGGTCGTCCCCGCGGCCTGGAGGAAGACCTCACTGGCGGTGTTCTTCCCGCCGCCGGAGTTGGTGTTGCTGAAGACGAGACCCAGGATCACCGCGGCCGCCACGGCACCGGATATCAGCGCGACGCGGGGCGCCGAGTTCCACCAGTGCCGCTCCGGCCCCTCGCCCGGCTCGCCCGGACCACCGCCACCCGCGCCGCCACCGCCACCGCCCGCACCGCTCGGCGGTTCCGTGGGTGGGCGGCCACTCGGCTGGGTCGGGGTCGGTCCGGACTGGCTCGGCTGCGACGGACCCGACAGGGGGCCCGAGGGCGGTCCGGTGGGTCGGCCTGAGGGCGGCGGTTCGACGCTCACGAGCTCTTCTTCCCGGTGTAGGGATCCCACGGCACTTGACACATCTTGTGCCGCTTTCTTCCATAACGAACCCATTGTGTGCTCCGATCAGGTACTGCCCGCAAGCTGACGCGGTCGGACCTCCCGAGGGGCGGACCGCGTCGGCAGTGCTTAGCGTGGCAGCGTGCGCCCCCAAACACCGTCCGACCAGGCAGTTGCCCGCAACGGTGAGCGGACGGCCGCCCACCACGGCTGGGTCCAGGCCATCGTGGCCGTGCTGGCTGGGCTGATCGTCATGGGGGTGGTCGCCGCACTCGGATTGTGGGCGGCGGGTGCCACGGACCTTCCCGACAACGCGTACCCGCGGGTCGTCGCTGCCACCGTCGTGACGGCGGTCGGCGGCACCGTCGAGTTCGCGGGTGACGCGGGAGTCATCGCCGAGACACAGGCGGGCCTGACCGTGATTCCGCTCTCGGTCACGCTGGCCGGAGCCCTGGTGATCGCGGCCGGTTTCCTGCGGCCACTGCGGCACCGGGCCGTCGCCGGCGCCGCCGAACTGGCCGGGTGGGCCGCCCGGTTCGCCGTCCTGTGGGTGCTGGCCCTGGTCGGACTCGCGCTCTTCGCCCGCCAGAACTTCGAGATCTCCCTCGGGAACGGGACCATCTCCGACATTGGCGAACTGTTCGGCGCCACGCCCACGGTGGGCTTCACGACCGACGTGCCGCGAACCCTCGGCTTCGGGGTGCTGTGGCTGGCGGCCGTGCTCGTCCTCGCCCTGCTGGTCTCGCCCGGCGCGCCGCTCCCGGCGCGGCTGCTGCGGTTCCAGGAGTCGGTGCGTCCGGCCGCCTTCGCCATGCTCGCGCTGCTGCTCACGTACGTCGCGCTGGGCGTGGTCATCGGGCTGGTGGTGGCGGCCCGCGGGCACGCCTCCGCGACGTTCGCCCTGATCCTCCTCGGGCTCCCGAACCTCGTCTGGCTCAGCCTCACGATCGGGTTGGGCGCCACCTGGAACGGTCGGGTCGAGGGGCCCTTCGGGCTGCCGATGCCGCATCTGCTCGACGAGGTGCTGCGCACCCCGGACGTCTCCACGCTCAACCTCCACACCCTCGCCGAGCACGACGCCCGGGTGTGGTGGCTGGTGGTTGTCGACGCTGTGCTGATCCTCGCCGCCGCATTCCTGATGGCGGCCCGCTCACCGGCTCGGATGCGGGCCTGGCAGCACGCCGTGCACATGGCGGTCGCACTCGTGCTCACGGTGCTGATGATCTGTCTCGTCGCCCGGATCTCGGCGCACTACGGCCTGTCGATTCTCGGCATCGGCGACATCGGCGGCGGCCTGCAGGGCGAACTCTTCCTGAAGCCGCAGGTGTGGACCGCGCTCGGGTTCGCCGCGTTGTGGGGGCTGGTCACCGGGTTCCTCGGCGGCCTGCTGGCGAGGCGCGTCCACCGGAAGGGCGAGGTCAGGACAGCTGCCCCCGACAGGAATTGACGACGCGTCCGGCCGAGCGGGTCCGGGAACGCACCCCTTACCCCGGGACCGCTCAGCCCGGGAAGACCGGCTGAGCCCAGCTCGGCGGTTCCGGTGGCGGACCGGAATGCGCGGCTCCGGCGTCGGCCGGAGCCGGTTCCCTGCCCGCGCCCGTGGCGCCTCGCGCCGCCGCTCGCAGCGCGGCCATGAAGGCGAGACACGAGTCGTACCGGTCCTCGGGGCTCTTCGCGAGCGCCTTCGCCAGTACGGCGTCGACGTCAGCGGCGATATCGGGGCGCTGCACGGTCAGGGCCGGCGGCAGGTCGTACTGGTGTGCCCACAGCAACGCCATGTCGTCCTCGCGCTGGAACGGCGGATGACCGGCCATCGTCTCGTAGACGACACAGGCGAGGCTGTAGACGTCGCACCGGCCGTCCACCGGCTTCCCCGAGATCTGCTCAGGTGCGACGTAGTCGAGCGTGCCGACGAACTCGCCGACGTTCGTGAACCCGGTCAGCGACAGCGACTTCTTCGTCAGGCCGAAGTCCGTAAGGTAGACGTGCTCGGGGTGGTCGCTGTCGGTGCCCTGCGCCACCAGGATGTTGCCGGGTTTCACGTCCCGGTGCACCAGGCCGTGATCATGGGCCGCGTCCAGCGCCGAGGCGACCTGGACGCCGATCCGGGCGGCCACCGCGACCGGCAGCGGCCCCGCGCTGTCGAGCAGTTTGCGCAGGTCGCGCCCGACGACGAACCGCATGGCGATGTACAGGACACCGTCCGCCTCGCCCGCCTCGAAGACGGGCACGATGTTCGGGTGCTCGATCGCGGCGGCCACTCGCGACTCATAGGTGAAGCGGCCGCGGAAGGTGTCGTTGCGGGCGAGCCCCGGCGCGAGCAGCTTGAGGGCGACGGTGCGGTCCAGACGCAGGTCCGTGGCACGGTAGACCACGGCCATCCCGCCTCGGCCGATCTCCTCCTCGATCCGGTAGCCCGCGATGGTCCGGCCGATCAGATCGGACGGATTCCCCGAGAACAGACTGGTGTCGTGCCGGGAGCCCTCCATCAGCCGTCACCCCCATCGTGTCGCGCACGGCCCATCAGCCGTCACCCCCATCGTGTCGCGCACGGCCCATCAGCCGCCGCCCCAGTCCACCCGAGTGCCCGTCCATCAGCCGTCACCCTGGTCGTCCCCGTCGTACGTCACGAGGCGGGTGGGTTCGCGGCCGTCGGTTGCCAGCTCTCGTACGCCCCTGGCCTGCCCCTGGCCCTTGGGCGCCTCCCCGCTCCGCTCCGGCCTCGCCGGTGCCGGGTCCCCCTCGGTCGCGAAGGTGCTCAGCCGGGTCCCGTCGCAGTACACCCACCGCTCGTGCTCACCGTCGTACAGCCAGAGGGACTCGCCGTCGACGACCACCCCGATCCGCTGTCCCTGGGTGCGGTCGCGGAACGACTCCCCGTCGAGCTGCCCGGCCGCGAGTTCCTCGGCGGCGCTTCGGTAGCTCGTGAGCGCCTCCTCGACCCGGGCGAGCAGCGGGCGCGGGTCCGCGGTGCGGGCGAGAGGGCTGCTCGCGGCGGGCGGGGCCTGCGGCACGGCGATCAGGAGGCGGCCGTCGACCCACGCCGACCAGCCGTTGGCGCACACGATCCGGCCCCAGTCCCCGAACCGGTCGACGAGCTGGACCGGCAGCAGCCCGTCGAGCGGAACGGTGGGCCGGGACGAGTCCGGGGTCTCCCAGGCGGGCAGGCCGTTCTTGGGGACGACATGTGTGGGGCGGAAGTCGGGGGTCGTCATCGGCGCCTACTTCCGCATGACCGCGGGTTCGTACCGCCGCAGCAGTCGGTTCACGGCGTATCCGAAGACCACGGACAGCACGACCATCATCGACACGTTGAGCAGCCAGACGCCGGCCGAGTGCCGGAACAGCGGGTAGGACGTGAGGTCGCCGGGGACGATCCGGGCCAGGCCGATGGTCCCGGCCATCGCGCCCAGGGCCCAGCGCGAGGGCACCAGCCACGACAGCTGCTCGATGCCGGGCACACCGTTCACGTTCAACAGTGCGCCGCAGAAGACCACTTGGACGATGGCCAGCAGCACCAGCAGCGGCATGGTGACCTCCTCCTTGGGCACCAGTGCGGAGACGAGGAGGCCTAGCATCATCGCGGTGAAGGCGAGCAGGGCCACGGCCACCGAGATCTCCACGAGCGGCGGCAGGAGGACCCCTTCCCCGAGGGGTGCGTTGAGGTCGACGCCGAACAGGGCGACCAGAGTGAGGACGATCGCCTGCAGCACGCTGACGGTGCCGAGGACCACGACCTTGGACATCAGGTACGCCGATCTGGACAGGCCGACCGCGCGCTCGCGCTGGTAGATCACCCGCTCCTTGACCAGTTCGCGCACGGCGTTGGCCGCGCCCGTCAGGACTCCGCCGACGCAGAGGATGAGCAGCGCGTTCATCGCCGTCCCCTGGGTCAGCTTGCTGCCGGCCAGCGCTCGGGCCATCGCGCCCATCACGAACGGGAGCGCGATCATGACGGCGAGGAAGGTCCGGTCGGCGCCCAGCGTGGCCGCGTAGCGGCGGACCAGAGTGCCGAGCTGGGATCCCCAGCTCTGGGCCTTGGGCGGCGGTGCGACGATCGCGCCCCGGGCGGCCCGTGGCAGATGCGGCTGGGCGCTGGAGTTGTCGATGTACTCGTCGTGGAACGGCGACTCCTGGTACTCCGCCGCCCAGTCCCGGCCCTGGTCCCGCTCGAAGGCCTCGAACGCCTCGGGCCACTGCCGGTAACCGAAGAAGGCGAGGGCGTCTTCGGGCGGGCCGTAGTAGGCCACCGTGCCGCCGGGCGCGAGCACGAGCAGCCGGTCGCAGACGTCGAGGCTGAGCACGCTGTGGGTGACCACGATGACCGTGTGGCCGTCGTCGGCGAGGTTGCGCAGCATGTGCATCACCGAGCGGTCCATGCCGGGGTCCAGACCCGAGGTCGGCTCGTCGAGGAACAGCAGCGACGGCTTGGTCAGCAGTTCCAGGGCCACGCTGACCCGCTTGCGCTGGCCGCCGGACAGGCTGTGGATGGGCTGGGCGACGCGCTGCTCAAGGCCCAGCTCGCCGATCACCTCGTCGACCCGCGCGTGCCGCTCCGCCTTCGCGGTGTCCTGCGGGAAGCGCAGCTCGGCGGCGTACCCGAGGGCCCGCCGTACGGTGAGCTGTGTGTGCAGGATGTCGTCCTGCGGGACCAGGCCGATACGCTGGCGCAGTTCAGCGTAGTCGCGGTAGAGATCGCGGCCGTCGTAGAGGACGGTGCCACGGTCGGCGGGGCGCTGCCCGGTCAGGGCATTGAGGAGCGTGGACTTTCCTGCGCCGCTCGGGCCCACGACGGCGAGCAGGCATTTCTCGCCGACGGGAAAGGACACCTGGTCGAGGAGCTTCTTGCGGCCCCCGTCCACCTCGACGGTGAGGTCCTGGACATCCAGGGAGACCTCGCCCGTGTCGACGTACTCCTGCAACTGGTCGCCGACGAGGCAGAACGCGGAGTGGCCGATGCCGACGATGTCACCCGGCGTGACCGGAGCGCGCTCGACGGGCCGGCCGTTGAGGAACGTGCCGTTGTGGCTGCCGAGGTCGGCGATCTCGTACGTCCCGTCCGGGCGGGTGTGCAGCTCGGCGTGCCGGCGGGAGACGACCAGCTCGTCGACGACCAGGTCGTTGTCGTCGCCGCGGCCGATGCGGACGGTGCGCGCCGGTAGCGGCCGCACGGCGGAAGGCTTCCGGAAGGTGCCGGTGGCGGCCGGCACGGAGACGGCGGAGGGGCGCTCCGTGGCGGGTGGCGGGAGCCCGAGGAGGACGGCGCGCGGGCCGTCGGCGGGGTCGGCGAAGCGGATGACGCTGCCCGCCCCCACGCCCCACTCGTGGACACGCCGGCCGTCGGCGTACGTGCCGTTCTTGCTGTTCTCGTCCTCGAGCGTCCAGTGATCGGCCCCGGGCCGGAGCACGGCGTGGTGCCACGAGACCCGGACGTCGTCGAGGACTACGTCACTCAAGGGATCCCGCCCGACGTGATATTCGCGGCCCGGGCTCATCACCGTGGAGCCCGTCTCGGTCTCGATGACGAGTTCGGGCGCAGTCGAGGCGACCGGCCGCTCTCGCATGCCAGAATTCTAGCTATTCGTCCACATGTGCGCCTGATCACTACGCCGGGAGTGGTAGGGCCGCCGGGCCGCTGGTCCTGGGTAGGACGCCACCGGGACGACGGTCGATGTCAGGCGGCGGAAATGCCCAGTACGGCGGCGGTCCGCTGCATGCGCAGCGCGTCCACGGATTCGGCGAGCAATTCGTATTCGGTGGTGTCGTCGCTGGTGGCGATCCGCACGAGCTTTCCCGCGGCCAATTCCTCCGCCACCAGTTCCTGCTGGACCGAATCGCCGCACCAGGCGCGGAGCATGCTCGGCACGTCCGGGACGGTGTCCGCCACCGGCGCGATCGAGTTCGGCGGAAAGGTCGGGTCGTCGGGCTGCGGATCGAGCCGCTCGGCCATCCACGCGGCACGGTCCCGCATCCACCACAGGGCCAGCGCAAGGGTCGGCGCGCGATACGTCCCCAGGGGTACGCCGACGCGCTGACCACCGCATATTCCATACGCGGTGACATGGCACAAGAATTCGTCGTGCACGATCGCTCCCCCATTGGCGTCGCTCGCTGCCGGTCCGGCCTCGCTTTCCCCGCGGCTCATGTGCTGTGCACGATGCTGCTGTCCGGGCGTGGCTGAATTGCCCTAGGAATTGAGTATCGCCACTCCTGACACTCTGTCACCATGCCATTCCAGCCAGTCTCTTGGCATATTCACAGCGTGGTTTGGCCGAAATGGGGCGGGCAGCGCCGACGCCCCGCGTCCGGGCCATTACCCGTGGGGTAATCGACGCCACCGAAGGCGCCCGGCATGGTGGTCGCACCGGATCCCAACGGGGCACCACGCGCCGGGATTCGGCCCCTGACCAGCAGGTACGACCTCGATGGAGGCTGATTCACCATGTCCGCGAACAACGACCGTTACGAAACCGCCGTCGCCCGTTACTTCGAGGCCTGGAACGCGGGCGAGCAGGACGCGCTGGCGAAGGCGGTCGCTGCCGCCTGGACCGCTGAGGGCACCTACACCGACCCGCTGGCCGACGTCCACGGGCACCAGCAGATCGCGGCCGTGATCGCGGCGGCGCACGAGCAGTTCCCCGGTTTCGTCTTCCGCCCCCTGGGCGCGGTGGACGGGCACCACGACACTGCCCGCTTCTCCTGGGAACTGGTGAACCAGGCGGACGGCTCGGCGCCGGTGGCCGGTTTCGACGTGATCACGCTGGACGACGAGGGCCGGATCAAGCAGGTGCTCGGATTCCTGGACCGGGTGCCCGCCGGGGCGTGACGCTCGGCCCGTCCGATGAGTTTTCCCGCTCGCGGTGGTCTCTTGAAATGAAAGGCCCGAGCAGAGCACCGCGAGCGGAGGAAACGACATGGCCGAGGCCGGAAAACTGGACGCGCGATTCACCGCGGTCCTGCGCAAGAGCCCGGAAAAGGGCGGGTGGACGTACATCGTGTGGCCCGACTCCGTCGAGTTCTTCGGCACCCGCGGGCTGGTCAAAGTGCGGGGCACGATCGACGGGCTCCCCTTCCAGAGCTCGTTCATGGCCCTGGGCGACGGCACGCACAAGCTGCCGGTGAAGGCCGACGTGCGGAAGGTCATCGGCAGGGAGGAGGGCGACACGGTGACCGTCCACCTTCAGGAGCGGCTCAGCTCCTAGCCGCGTCCCGGTACCGCCTGGGCGCGACACCGGTCGTGCGCTTGAAGGCGTTGCTGAAGGCACTCTCGGAGGAGTAGCCGACCGAGCGCGCGAGCACCGCGACCGGGGCCGTGTCCTGCCTCAGGGCGCGGGCGGCCAGGCTCATGCGCCAGTTGAGCAGATACGTCAGGGGCGGCACCCCGGCCGTCTCCCTGAAGCGCACGGCAAAGGCGGTCCGGGACATCGAGGCGGCGCGGGCGAGCTCCTCCAGCTGCCAGGGGTGCGCCGGGTCGGCGTGCATCAGGCGCAGGGCCGGGGCGAGCCGTTCGTCGGCGAGGGCACGGAGCCAGCCGGGCGGCAGCCCATCGGCGTCCGCGAGACAGACCCGCAGCACCTGGACGAACATCAGCTGGGCGAGGTGGTCGGAGGCGAATACGGAACCGGCCCGGTCCGCCGTCATCTCGCCGGCCAGTTGCCCGATCAGCCAGCGCAGCGCGGGCGCCTCGGCCGCGTCGGCCCGCAGGTGGATCAGCTCCGGCAGCGCCCGGCGCAGCAGGTCGCCGCTGTCCCGGCTGAGGTCGATGTGACCCGAGAGGCACACGACGTCCTCGCCCTCGCCGAACCGTGCCATGCGGGTGCCCGGATCCACGGCGACCTCCCGCGAGTCCAGCGGCTCCACACCGGGGGCGCTGCACAGTACGTACGACCGTCTGCCGTCGGAGAGGACGAGGTCCCCCTCGGTCAGCTCCACGGGCTCCCCGCCCGCCTCGGGGACCAGCCAGCAGTTGCCCCGCACCAGGGCATTGACCTTCAGCTTGTCACGCCCGCGCAGCCGGACGGCCCAGTCCCCGCCGGCCGTGAAGCCACCGGAGAACACACCCCGGGCATCGGCTACGGCCAGGGCGTCGGAGAGCGGATCCGTGGACATGCGTGAACTATCGCGCAAGTAGTGCGCACTCTCAAGCATTCATCGTACGAATCGGCGGATCTACGGTGGTCCCATCGGTTCCCGCCTGCTCATTCGAGGAGACACACTCCATGACCACCGCACAGCAGCCCCTCCCCTCCGGTTTCGGCGCCGCGTCCACCGCCGAGGACGTCATCAAGGGCATCGACCTCACCGGCAAGGTGGCCGTCGTCACCGGCGGCTACTCGGGCATCGGGCTGGAGACGGCCCGCGTCCTGCGGGCTGCGGGCGCCGACGTCGTCGTACCGGCCCGGGACGTGTCACGGGCGCGGGCCGCGCTGAAGGAGGTGGACGGGGCCGAGGTCGAGCCGATGGACCTGATCGACCCGTCGTCCGTCGACGCTTTCGCCGGGAAGTTCCTGGCCTCCGGCCGTCCGCTGCACATCCTCGTCAACAGCGCGGGGATCATGGCGACGCCGCTGACCCGGGACGCGCGTGGGTACGAGTCGCAGTTCGCGACGAACCACCTGGGGCACTTCCGGCTCGTCGCCGGGCTGTGGCCCGCCCTGGTCGCGGCCGGCGGGGCGCGGGTGGTCTCGGTGTCCTCGCGGGGCATCCGGTTCTCGCCTGTCGTCTTCGACGACCTCCACTTCGAGCGCCGTCCCTACGAGCCGTTCGCCGCGTACGGCCAGTCGAAGACGGCCAACGCGCTGTTCGCGGTGGAACTGGACCGGCGAGGGCGGGCCGAGGGCGTGCGGGCCTTTTCCGTGCACCCCGGCACCATCATCGACACCGGCCTCGCCAAACACGTCTCCGAGGAGGCCGTCCGGGCAGCCGGTGCCGTCGACGACGAGGGCCGCCCGGTGCGCGACCCCGCCCGCCAGCTCAAGACCGTCCCGCAGGGAGCGGCCACCAGTGTCTGGTGCGCGACCAGCCCGCAGCTCGACGGACTGGGCGGGGTCTACTGCGAGAACTGCGACATCAGCCCGCTGGTGACCGCCGCCGACGAGGACGAGTGGTTCTCCGGGGCGGGGCTGCCCGGCGTGCTGCCGTACGCGGTCGACCCAGAGGCGGCGGCCCGCCTCTGGGAGGTGAGCGAGCGTCTTACGGCTTGACGATCGCGTCGATCCGCGCCAGCTCCTCGGCGTCGAAGTCCAGGTTGCCGGCGGCCGCGACGCTGTCCTCGATCTGCTGCGGGCTGCTCGCGCCGACCAGTGCGGAGGTCACCCGGCCGCCCCGCAGCACCCAGGCCAGGGCCAGCTGGGCCAGGGTCTGGCCGCGGGACTTGGCGACGTCGTCGAGCGCGCGAAGCCTGCCGACGAGTTCCCCGGTGACGGCGTCGGAGTTCAGGAACGGGCTGTCGCTCGCCGCCCGCGAGTCCTCCGGGATGCCGTCCAGGTAGCGGCCGGTCAACAGGCCCTGCTCCAGCGGCGAATAGGCGATGGAGCCGACCTGCAGTTCGTCGAGCGCGTCCAGCAGGCCCTCGTCCTCGGGGCGGCGGTCGAGCATCGAGTAGCGCGGCTGGTGGATGAGCAGCGGGGTGCCCAGCTCGCCCAGGATGCGGGCGGCTTCGCGGGTCTCCTCCGGCGAGTAGTTGGAGACACCGACGTACAGCGCCTTGCCCTGCTGGACCGCCGAGTGCAGGGCGCCCATCGTCTCCTCGAAGGGAGTCTCCGGGTCGGGGCGGTGCGAGTAGAAGACGTCCACGTAGTCCAGGCCCATCCGGGCCAGGCTCTGGTCGAGCGAGGACAGCAGGTACTTGCGCGAGCCCCATTCGCCGTACGGGCCCGGCCACATCAGGTATCCCGCCTTGGTGGAGATGACCAGCTCGTCGCGGTAGGGCGCGAAGTCGGCCTTCAGGGCGTCGCCGAGGGCCGACTCGGCGGCGCCGGGCGGCGGCCCGTAGTTGTTCGCGAGGTCGAAGTGCGTGACGCCGAGGTCGAAGGCGCGACGCAGGATCGCGCGCTGGGTCTCCACCGGCCGGTCGGGGCCGAAGTTGTGCCACAGGCCGAGCGACAGCGCGGGGAGCTTCAGCCCGCTGCGTCCGGTGCGCCGGTAGGGCATGTCCGCGTAACGGTCGGGGTGTGCGGTGTACAACGCGTACTCCTGAAGGCCGGGAAAACAGGTCTCCACTCTTGCGCGCGCCCGGGCAGCGGTCCAACGGGAGAATCGGATGGGATTCAGCGATGACGCTTCTCAATCAGCGATTACGCTTGCCCCTCATGGAACTGCGTCACCTTCAGCACTTCGTCGCGGTCGCCGAGGACCAGCACTTCACCCGCGCGGCGGAGCGGCTCATGGTGTCGCAGTCCGGCCTGTCGTCGTCGATCCGCGCTCTGGAGCGGGAGCTGCAGGCCCCGCTGTTCGTCCGCACCACCCGTCGCGTCACCCTCACGGAGGCCGGTCGCGCGCTGCTGGGCGAGGCGGAGCGGATCCTCGCCCAGGTCCGCTCGGCGCACGACGCGGTGGCCGCCGTGCAGGGCGTGCTGCGCGGCACGCTCTCCCTGGGCACCGAACAGTGCATCGCCGGAGTGCACGTGGCGAGACTGCTCGCCGCGTTCCGGCGGCGCCACCCCGATGTCGAGATCCGGCTGCGGCAGGCGGGGTCCGGAGCGCTGGCCGAGGACGTCGCCGCGGGCCGTCTCGACCTGGCCTTCGCCGTCAAGACGCAGGCCGACACCGACCAGCTGCGTTCGGTCCCGCTGACCCGCGAGTCGATGACTGTGCTCTGCCATCCCACGCACCACCTCGCGACCGCCGCCGTGCTCACGCCCGAGGAGCTGGGCGGCGAGGCCTTCGTCGACTTCCACCCCGACTGGGGGCCGCGCCGCACCACGGACGCGGCCTTCGCGTCGGCGGGTGTACACCGGACCGTGACCCTTGAGGTCAACGACGTGCACAGCCTTCTGGAGCTCGTCCACGAGGGCCTCGGCATCGCCGTCGTACCGCGGCACTTCGGCCTCAAGCGCGAGGCCGGCGATCTCACCGCCCTCCCCCTCAAGGGCGCCTCCGATGCGTCGTACGAGACCGTCGCCATGCTGCCGCCGCCGCAGGCCACCAGTCCGGCGGCCCGGGCGTTGATGAGGCTTCTCGACACCTCGGCAGAGGGGGGCTGACACCACCCCCGAAAGGGCCCCAGCACTCCTGACCAGGGCGGTCCGCCGCCGCAGACTCGTGAACGTCCAGCACGAGAACTGCGAGGCGGAAGTACCGGGATGACGGATCACACACGACGGACGGTCCTGCGGAGCGCGGCGGTCGCGGCGGCGGGAGGGCTGGTCGGCGGCATCGGCGGCCGAGCGGCGGCGGCAGCCCCACCGCGCACACAGGACACCAGGCACTACCCCTTCCTCGAGGGGGCGTTCAAGCCGGTCACGGAGGAACTGACGGCGTTCGACCTGCCGGTCACCGGACGGATTCCGCGCGATCTGAATGGCCGATTCCTGCGAAACGGCCCCAATATCCTGGGACTTGAGGACCCTCGCGCCCACCACTGGATGCTCGGCGAGGGCATGGTGCACGGCGTGCGGCTGCGCGACGGCCGCGCCGAGTGGTACCGCAACCGCTGGGTCCGCTCGTCGTCGGTGGCCAAGAAGCTCGGCGAGCCCTATCCCGGGCCCGTGCCGCCGGACGACTTCCCGTGCAACACCCATGTGATCGGCCTGGGCGGACGGATCCTGACGCTCCAGGAGAGCGGACCCCTTCCGTACGAACTGGACCACGAGCTCAACACGGTGGGTACGTACGACTTCCGGGGCACCCTCAAGGGGGCCTTCACCGCACACACCAAGTTCGACGCGGCGGCCGGCGAACTGCACGCGATCGCCTACTACCCGACCTGGGATCACGTCCGGCACCACGTCATCGATCACACGGGCCGGGTCGTGCGGACCACGAGGATCCCGGTGGCGGACGGGCCGATGATGCACGACTTCGCGCTCACCGAGAAATACGTCGTGATCTTCGACCTGCCCATCACCTTCGACCCCGCGGCCGCGGACCACGGCGGCCTCGTCCCGTACATCTGGAACGAGAAACACCCGATGCGCGTCGGCCTGCTGCCGCGCGCGGGCGGCAGGGTCCGCTGGTTCGACGTCGAGCCGGTCTACTACTCGCACACCCTCAACGCCTATGACGAGGGCTCGTCCGTGGTCGTCGACATGACGACCTACCCGGCACCCTTCCTGGTCGCGGGCCGCGGCTCCGACGGACCCTACGGAGCGGGTACCGCCTCGCTCGAATGCTGGACCGTCGACCTGGCCCACGGCCGCGTACGCACCAGGACGATCGACGACCGCCCGCAGGAATTCCCGCGCGTCCACGAGGCGTTGGTGAGCCGGCGGCACCGGTACGCCTACACCGCGGCCGCCGCCGATATGACGCTGGCGTACATGACGGCCGACGGAAATCCGCCCGACCGCGCCTTCAGCAACGCGCTGATCAAGCACGACATGTTCCGGGGGACCACACAGGTGCACCGCCTGCCGGGGGACGCCGCCGCGGGAGAGGCCGTCTTCGTCCCCTCGGCGGGGGCGAGGGCCGAGGACGACGGCTACGCGATCGCGTACGTGCACAATCCCGATCGCGGGGCGGCCGACCTGGTGATCCTGGCCGCCCAGGACTTCACGGGTGAACCGGTCGCCCGGATCCATCTGCCGGGCCGGGTGCCGCTGGGCTTCCACGGGAGCTGGATTCCGGACGCGTGAGGCGCCGCTGTACGCGATGGTGGACGCATGCACGCAAAGGACATCCTCATCGACGCGTACAGCCGCATCCAGGAAGAAGTCCATGCCGCCGTCGAGGGTCTGGACCCGGACGACCTCAACGCCCGGCCCGCCGAGACCGCCAACTCCATCTCATGGCTGATCTGGCATCTCACCCGGATCCAGGACGACCATGTCGCCGATGCCGCGGACCTCGACCAGGTCTGGCTGGCGCAGGGCTGGGAGAAGCGCTTCGGGCTCGAGCTGCCCCGCCGGGGCACCGGGTACGGTCACACCGCGGCGAAGGTGGCCAAGGTGCGGGTGGATTCGGGTGATCTGCTCATCGGCTACTACGACGCCGTGCACGAGCAGAGCCTGGAGTTCGTGCGCGGGCTGACCGCCAAGGACCTGGAGCGCGTCGTGGACGAGCGCTGGACCCCGGCGGTCACCCTCGGCGTACGGCTGGTGAGCGTCCTGGCCGACGATCTGCAACACGTCGGCCAGGCCGCGTACGTCCGCGGGCTGCTCTAGGGTGCGGCCCGCGGGCGTGGGTTTCCCCGGTGCGCGGCCGCACAGGGGAATCCCCGAGGCACGGCCCGCACGTGGGATTCCCTAGAGGGCGGCCTCGTAGCCCGGCAGCACCACGTCGCGGATGAGGTCGTTGCGCTCGTCGAACGGGATGAACGCGCTCTTGATCGCGTTCACCGTGACCGTGCGCAGGTCCTCGACGCCCCAGCCGGCCTCCTCGACCAGCAGCGACATCTCGCGGGTCATCGTCGTGCCGGACACCAGACGGTTGTCGGTGTTGAGGGTGACCCGGAAGCCCAGGTCGCGCAGGGCGGTGATGGGGTGCTCGGCGATGGAGGTGGCCGCGCCCGTCTGGAGGTTGGACGTCGGGCACATCTCCAGGGCGATACGGCGGTCGCGCACCCAGCCCGCGAGGCGGCCGAGCTTGCCGTCGACGATGTCCTCGGTGATGCGGACGCCGTGGCCGATGCGCTGGGCGCCGCAGACCTGGAGGGCCTGGTGGATGCTGGGCAGGCCATGGGCCTCGCCGGCGTGGATGGTGAACGGGACGCTCTCGCCGCGCAGGTGCTCGAAGGCGGCCAGGTGGTCGGCGGGCGGGAAGCCGTCCTCGGCGCCCGCGATGTCGAACCCGACGACGCCGCCGTCTCGGAACGCCACCGCGAGGTCGGCGATCTCACGGGTGCGGTCGAACATGCGCATGCCGCACAGCAGGGTGCCGACGCGCACGGGGGTGCCGGCGGCGGACGCCTTGGCCATGCCCGCCGCCAGGCCCTCCTGCACGGTCTCGACAACCTCGGGCAGGGTGAGCCCGCCGTTCACCATCAGCTCGGGCGCGTACCGGACCTCGCCGTAGACGACACCGTCCGCGGCCAGGTCGAGGACGTACTCCTCGGCGGTGCGCAGCAGGCCCTCGCGCGACTGCATCACGGCGAGGGTGTGCTCGAAGGTGGCTATGTAGCGCACCAGGTCACCGGAGTTGGCGGCCTCGTAGTACCAGTCGGCCAGCGCCTGCGGGTCGGTGGTGGGCAGGGTGTGGCCGACCGTCTCCGCGAGCTCCACGAGGGTGGCGGGGCGCAGACCACCGTCGAGGTGGTCGTGGAGTACGGCCTTGGGGAGGCGGCGGATGGTGTCGGCGTCGATGCGGGGCGCGGTCATGCGTGTCTTTCCTCGGCAGGTTCGGCAGGTGGTGAGCGGCGGGTTCTCGGGAGGGTCAGGCGGTGGTGGCAGGCTGGAGCAGGTCCCAGCGGTTTCCGTACAGGTCCTGGAAGACGACGACGGAGCCGTACGGCTCGTGGCGCGGCTCCTCCAGGAAGGTCACGCCGGCCGCCCGCATCCGGGCGTAGTCGCGGGCGAAGTCGTCGGTGTGCAGGAAGAAGCCCACGCGTCCGCCGGTCTGGTCACCGACCCGGCCGCGCTGCGCCTCGTTCTTGGCCCGGGCCAGCAGCAGCCCGCTGCCGCCACCGTCGGTGCCCGCTTCGACGACGACCCAGCGGGAGCCGTCGGGGCGCGGCGTGTCCTCGACGAGCCGGAATCCGAGGGCTTCGGTGTAGTGGCGGATCGCCTCGTCGTAGTCGTCGACGACGAGGGTGACCAGGGCGATGCGTCTCATCGGGGCCTTTCTGGGGTTATACGTAACACGTAGCGTACGGCATCCGATCGGGTGCTCCGGGAACACTCCCCACCGCTTAATCGTCTACAGTTGTGTAGACCGTCTACAGGATTGTAGTCAGCACGGGGTGTGGCCTCTTGCCGCGTCCGCGTGACCACCAGGGAAGGGAGCCACTCCGATGGCCGCAGCCCGGCGCATCACGCCGTCGCGGGAGGACGCCACGGACCTCGCCGGTTCGACGGCGGTGGGGAGCGCGGTCGCGTTCGTGCTGCTGACCCTGATCCTCATCGGCCGGGACGGCGCGGCACTGTTCGGCGACGAGGACCTCACCTCCTGGTCGGTGGGACACCGCCCGGATGTGGCCCTCGCCGTGGCGCGCGGAGTGACGTACACCGGCACGGGGATCGTTCCCTACGCCCTGGTCGCCGTGGCCGGCCTCGTCCTCGGTCGTACGGCGAGGCAGCGGATCATCGCCGTCGTCGGCTGTCTCGCCTGCCTGGCCGCCGCGCAAGCCGTGCGGTACGGGGTGATGTCGCTGGTCGCCCGCCCCCGCCCCACGACGGCGGACTGGGCCACCCACGCCTCCGGCTGGTCCTTCCCCTCGGGCCACACCACCACATCCGCCGTCACCGGCGGACTGCTCATTCTCGCGGTGCTCGCGCGGGCTCCACGCGGGAGAAAGTCGCTCGTTCCGGTCATCGGCTGCTGGGCCGCAATGGTCGGACTGTCCCGTGTCTACCTGGGAGTTCACTGGTTCTCGGACGTCCTGGGCGGCTGGCTGTTCAGCCTCTGCTGGCTGAGTCTGTGCACTTATGCCTTCGCACGGTTCGCCCCCCGTGCCTGCTCCGCGATATCGGCGCCCCGTCTCCGCCCAGGTCCCACGACGGAAGAGCGCCGCCATGATTCGCACGCCCCGCGCGACGTCCCCCCTCACTCTGCTCCGTAGCCATCTCGGATGGGCCGTCGGCGCGGCCTATCTCGCCGCCACGACGGTGCCGGCCCCGGGTCTGTGGCTGCGCCACACGCACACGATCAGCGCATCCGGGGTCATTGGACTCCCCGAACTGCCTTTCAGAACACCGCATTTTCTGCTGTCCCTCGTCCTGTTCACCGCAGGTCTCCAAGTGCCCCTGCACGAGCTGCGGGCATTACTCGGCCGCCCCACCGCGCTGCTGACCGGGCTCGCCCTTCATCTGGTCGCGCCGCTGCTGATCATCCCGGGGGTCGCGTTCGCGCTGCGGCAGTCGCCCGACACCGACGGGGGCAGCGGCCTGGTCGCGGCGATGATCCTGATCGCCGCCATGCCCGTGGCCGCCGGGGCCACCGTGTGGACCAGCAAGGGGGACGGCGATCAGCCGACGACGGTGGGCCTCGTGCTGGCGTCCACGATCGTCAGCCCCCTGACGACCCCGGTCACGATGACGGCACTGTGCCCCCTGCTGAGCCGTGAGTACGCCGGCACGCTGGCCGGAGCGGCGCAGTCCGCGGGGAGCGGCTTCGCGCTCACGGGGGTCCTGCTGCCCTGCGGAGCAGGAATCCTGTGCCGGCTCGCCCTGCCCCGCCGCCTCATGGACCGGCTCCTCGGTGCAGCGGTTCCCGCGGCGATACTCGGTTCGCTGCTGCTGACTTACATCAATGCCAGCGGCGTCCTCGGCCCTTTCCTCAGCCACCCCGAACCGGTGTTGTTCGCGGCCGCGCTGGCCATCGCCGGCACCGTCTGCGGGCTGTCGTTCACGCTGGGCCGGATCACCGCTCGCGTGCTGCGCCTCGAACCGCCCGCCGGTGCCTCCGTCACGCTGGCCTGCGGGATGAACAACAGCAGCGCCGGCGCGGTCCTCATCACGACGACGCTGCCCGACCGACCGCATGTGCTGCTGCCGGTTCTCGCGTACAGCCTGCTGCAGAAGGTGGCCGCGGGCCGTGTCGTGCGGGCTGGGCAAGGTCGCCGTGCGCGCGCATGACATCGTGGAGATCGACTCGGGGCCGGCCACGCCGCGCCCCCACCTGACGCTGCCCTCACAGGAGTTGAGTGACATGTCCGAGCTGCCGAAGTCTACCGGGGCACCCGCCCATCAGAATGTGACCTTCCCCAGCGCCGGAGGCACCGCGCACGGCTATCTGGCGCTGCCGCCCTCCGGACAGGGCCCCGGCGTGATCGTCATCCAGGAGTGGTGGGGTCTGACCGACCACATCGCGAATGTCGCGGACCGGCTGGCGGCGGAGGGATTCGTGGCCCTCGCGCCCGACCTGTACGGCGGCAATGTGGCGCACGACAGCGGCGAGGCCTTCCGGATGATGAAGGAGCTGCCGGTGTCGCGCGGCGTCGAGCTGCTCTCCGGCGCGGTCGACCATCTGCTGGGTCTGCCCGAAGTCACCTCGGACACGGTGGCGTCGGTCGGCTTCTGCATGGGCGGCGGCTTCGTCATCTACCAGGCGGCGGCCGACCCGCGGGTGAGCGCGGCGGTGCCGTTCTACGGCGTGATCCAGGGCGAGGTGCCCGACTTCTCCGGCCTGAAGGCGCAGATCCTGGGCCACTACGGAGAACTCGACACCAGCATTCCGAAGGAGAGCCTGGAGCAGCTGAGCGAGGCGATCCAGCAGCAGTCGGGCATCACCCCGGACTTCCGCCTCTACCCCGCCCAGCACGCCTTCTTCAACGACGGCCGCCCCGAGGCGTATGCCCCGGAGTCGGCCGCACAGGCCTGGGAGAGCACGGTGGGCTTCCTGCACGAGCAGCTGGGGTGAACCCTTCGGCGGCCGCCCGCCGCACGACGATCGCTCGCGGGCGGGCGGCTGCTACGCCGCCTCCTGGGCAGCAAGGCCGTTGAACTCCACGCTGGTGAACACGCGCGGCCCTCCCCCTTGAGGTCGCGTCACCTCGAGCATCGCGCGGCCCACGGTGTCGGTCGTGGTCATGTGCCGCGGGAACAGCCGGAGCAGTACCGGGTAGAGCCAGGAGGTGGCGGCGTGCGGCCGAGGTGGCACGGAACGCGCTCACCGACTCCAGCGACGCCTCGCTGAACTCCATCGCATAGAAGGCGGGCGTCTGGCCTGGGACGCTGCACGGCCTGTCGGACGTCTTGCACTCCCTCACCGACGACAGCCTCACGGGCGAGATCTACGCCTCGGTCATCGGGGCCATCACCCGGCTGCTGCGCGCCTGCGAGGAAGTCGGCAGCATCCGGCCCGGCATCGACCCGGGCGACGTCCTGCTGATGGTGGGGCTCCTGTGGCGGATCGGCCCGGGCGAGGAGGGGGAGGCGCGTGTCGCCCGGCTCCTCAACCTGGTCATCGACGGCTTGCGCCTCGGGGCACCGGGCACGACGGCGGGTGCCGCAGACCACCCAAAGTGGCGGCCGGGCCTCTGACGTGCGTACCTGGGGACGCACTCCGGGCACACCATTTCGACGCGCCGCTGGACGTACTTCTGGGAGACATCCTTTCCGTGCACGGGAGTTACCTGACGGTAATCCCCGGTGATTTGATGTGCGGCGCCACTCAACCCCCCTCACTCACAGGGAGATCCAGTGCCGCTCTCCGCACTGCGCCGCACTCAGGGCGCAGCCACCCTCGTCCTCTCGCTCACCGCCGCGGGCCTCGTCGGGGCCGCGCCCGCGTCGGCGGACACCGCGACGCCGTCGATGAGGGTGCTGACGTACAACGTCTTCCTCATGAGCAAGAACCTGTACCCGAACTGGGGGCAGGACCACCGCGCCGCGGAGATACCGGAGACCTCGTTCTTCCGCGGGAACGACGTCGTCGTGCTGCAGGAGGCGTTCGACAACTCCTCGTCGGACGCCCTCAAGAGCGCGGCAGCGGGCGAGTACCCCTACCAGACGCCGGTGGTCGGCCGAAGCAAGAGCGGCTGGGACGCGACCGGCGGGGCGTACTCGTCGACCACGCCCGAGGACGGCGGCGTGACCGTGCTCAGCAAGTGGCCCATCCTGCACAAGGAGCAGTACGTCTACAAGGACGCGTGCGGTGCGGACTGGTGGTCCAACAAGGGGTTCGCCTACGCGGTGCTGAATGTGAACGGCACCAAGGTTCATGTGGTGGGCACCCATGCGCAGTCGACGGACCCGGGATGCAGCGCGGGTGAGGCCGCTTCCATGCGCAGCCGGCAGTTCAAGGCGATCGACGCGTTCCTGGACGCCAAGAACATCCCGGCGGACGAACAGGTCCTGGTCGCCGGTGACTTCAACGTCGACTCGCGCAGCCCGGAGTACGCGTCCATGCTCGCCGACGCCGACCTGGTGGGAGCCGACGCACGGACCGGGCACGCGTACTCCTTCGACACTCAGGAGAACTCCATCGCACACGACCGCTATCCGACCGACCCCCGCGAGGATCTCGATTACGTCCTCCACCGCGCCGGTCACGCGCGCCCCACGGTGTGGAAGAACGAGGTCGTCAAGGAGCAGTCCGCGCCCTGGACGGTGTCCAGTTGGGGCACCGAGTACACGTACACGAACCTCTCGGACCACTATCCGCTGAGCTCGTACACGGGCTGAGCGCGACGGGCCCCTGCCGCAAATCGGCAGGGGCCCGCCGGCTCACTGTGCCCGCGTGTGGAGGGCGTCGAGGCGGGTCATCTCGTCGTGCGTGAGACGGAGCGCGCCCGCTTCCACGTTCTCCACCAGGTGGTCCGGATTGCCCGTGCCGGGAATGGCGAGCACGTGCGGGCCTTGGTGGAGGGTCCAGGCCAACCGGACCTGGGCGGGTGTCGCGTCGTGGGCCCGCGCGACGTCGAGCACCACGTCGTCGGTGGTGCCACTCGGGCCCAGCGCTCCGCCCTCGCCCGCGATCGCGAAGAACGGCACGAACGCGATGCCCTGTTCGCCGCAGGTCCGCAGGAGAGCATCGGTCTCGGGGGTCGGGGAGTCGAGGCCGTACTTGTTCTGGACGCTCACCACCGGCGCGATGGCCAGTGCTTCGGCGAGATGCCTGGGTTCGACATCGGAGACGGCCAGGTGCCGGATCAGCCCGGCGTCGCGCAGCTCGGCCAGCGCGCCGAAGTGCTCGGCGATCGACTCCTGTCGCATACGGCGCAGGTAGACCACGTCGAGGTGATCGCGGCCGAGCTGGCGCAGATTCTCCTCGACATGGCCGCGCAGATCCTCGGGCCGGGCCGAGGTGCCCCACTCGCCCGAGTAGTCGCGGAACGGCCCCACCTTGGTGGCGATGACCAGGTCGTCCGTGTACGGGGCGAGCGCGCTGTTGATCAGTTCGTTCGCGGAGCGCAGCGAGGAGAAGTAGAAGGCCGCGGTGTCGATGTGGTTGACGCCCAGCTCGATCGCGCGCCGCAGCACGGCGATCGAGCGTTCGCGGTCGCTCGGTGTGCCGTGGTGGAAGGCCGCGCTGCCCGTCAACCGCATCGCGCCGAAGCCGATGCGGTTGACGGTGAGATCTCCGAGTTTCCAGGTGCCCGCGGCTGCCGCGGTGATCATCTCTGAGGTCATCGCGGCAGTTTCGCACACGGTTTACGGAGCCGTGTGCGCAGGTTCGAATCCTGCCGGGGGCACCCTTCATGAGGTGCCTAAAGACCCCGCCACCAGCGCGTTAGCTGAGTGCGGGGTCTTCGCGTATGTGCAGGCGGATGCGTCTCGATGCAGGCATTGCGGGCAGATTGGTGGGCTCTGCTGTCACGCACGCGTTTCAGCGGAAAGCGTCCGCGCAAGATCAGTTGTTCGCGACCCAACAGCAACTCCGCTCGGACCGGTTGACCGTCTACAGCGACTTCGCCGGAGCGCTGACAGAGTTCCGACGCGGACAACAGGACGCGCCGCGTTCATCGAAGCGCGCACAGAGGCTTACCGGCTCCGCGGGATCGCCCTCCACGCGCTGTTCCTGGTCCAGCTCATAGCAAGCGCACGGAATCGACACCGCCACCGCCGTCATCCCCGTCGAACTCCGCCCGACCGATGTCGCGATCACCCCGGACGGCGGGCACGCCTACGTCACCAACTCGAGCTCGAACAATGTGTCGGTAATCGAGACCGCCGGCAACACGGTCACCACCACCGTCCCCGTCGGCATTGACCCGGTCGGTGTGGCGATCAACCCGATCAGCCCGCCGCCGCCGGAGCCGTCCTTGGAGATCACCAAGACCCACACCGGGAACTACACACAAGGCAGGCGGGGCGAGTACACCATCACCGTCGACAACACTGGGACTGCCCCAACCGACGGCACCACGGTCACCGTTAGCGACACCCTCCCGACAGGAATCACCGCCGCCAGACTCAGGGGCTCCGGATGGAGCTGCAGCCGGTCCACCGTCACCTGCACCCGCAGCGACGTCCTCAACCCCGGGAACAGCTACCCGCCCATCACCCTGACGGTCCGCGTCGCCCGCAACGCCCCCACCGGCACGGTCAACAACATGGCCACCGTCACCGGAGGCGGCGACACCACCCCCGACACCGCCACCATCAACCCCCGTGGTTCCTCCAACTCCAGTAGTTCCTCCAACTCCAATGGTTCCTCACACCACCGGTGACGTCCCGCCCGTCCCGCACGACGACAGCGAATTTGCCCGACGCGGGTCGTTCTGGGGCATCAACGTGGGGTGCGCCGGTACCTTCTGCGCAACCCTCGGCTACGACGCTCCTACCGGCGTCGGCAGTCCCCACGGCGTCCGCAGCCTGCGCCGCTGACCACAGGCCGGAACGGACAACCAAGCGGCGCCCGACCAGGGGATACCTGGCCGGGCGCCGAACTGCTTCCATCGACGGGCAACCGAACGGAAAGTCAGAGAACGAACACATCCCACAACGCCGTGACCTGCGGAAAGGGGATGTGACACAGGTTCTTGGCTTGTTCCTTAACCTCGGCCTTGATCATCGGCGTTCAGGCGGTCACTCGTTGGAGTGATCGCAGGGTATATCGCGGGCGCGCGGCCGTGTCGAGTCTCCGACGCCCGCTGCTGCGCGGATGCCGTACCCGGGCGGCACGCGCCGTCCTCTACCCGAGCGTGAGCATCGCCTCGGCGACCTCGCCGACCACCGCATCGGGGATCGCAGTGGCGGCCTCCTTGAGGACGAGCAGCCGCGCCCCGGGGATCTCGCGCGCGATCGCCTCGCCGTTGCCGACGGGGAAGAACCGGTCGCGGCGGCCGTGGACGACGAGCGTGGGGACCTCGATCTCGGGCAGGCGCTCGCGCCAGCGGGGTTTGCAGTCAAGCTTGGAGAACGCCATGCCCATCTGGTTGGCCATCTGGACCGGGGGTGCGGTGCCGGGCGTGCGGTCCCAGATGCGCGCAGCGATCGCGCGCGCGGCGACGGGGCCGTCGCCGAGGATCTCCGCGCCGGCGGCGGCGAACTCCGCGACCGCCTCGCGGTCGGTCCAATCGGGCATCGGACGCGCGAACAGCCGCCTCATAGTCGCCTGGTCATGGTCGGGGAGGTCATCGTCGGGCGGGCCGGGCGCAACCGCGCGGGTGCCGACCAGGGTGAGCGCCGAGAACGCGCCCGGATGGTCGAGCACGGCCACCTGGGCGACCATCCCGCCGACGCCGATCCCCGCGAGGTGCGCAGGCCCCCCGCCGAGCGCGTCAGCAAGGGCCGCCGCATCGGCGGCGAGGCCGCGCAGGGTGTAGGCGGGCGCCTGCGGGTCCGCCGTCGTCGACTCCCCGCTATCGCGCAGGTCGTAGCGCACCACACGGCGCCCGCCGGCGGCGAGGCGCTCGCAAAGCGCGTCGGGCCAGGAGAGCATCGTCGTCCCGCCCGCGAGCAAAACGAGTGGCGCGTCGTCGTCACCGAACGACTCGATGCCCAAGGCGATCTCATTGGCGTTGACAGTGGTCATCGGATCACCGGAAGACGTCGTAGGTCAGGTGCGTCGCCGTCGATGTCGAGAGCACGCTCCGCTGCACCAGCGTGCGCGGCGCTCCGCCGGTGAACAGTGGCGTCCCGGCACCCAGCACGACGGGCGCGAGGTGCAGCGTCAGCGCGTCGACCAGGTCGGCGTCGAGCGCCGAGCCGATCGTGGTGCCGCCGCCCATGAGGACGACGTCGAGGTCCTTGCCGCTGTCCGACGACGCCGCCTCGGCGCGCTCGCGCGCTGCGGTGACGGCGTCGGGCAGACCGGTGGTGACGAACGTCCAGTCGAGGTCGGTGAGCCGCACCGACTCCGGCGGCGAGCTCGTCACGACGACGAACGCGGGCTTGCCGACCTCGCCGGCACCGTAGCCGGACTTGTCGTCCCAGCCGTTCGGCCCGTCGACCACGTCGAAGAGCTGGCGGCCGAGGACGACGGCGCCCGAGCGGGCGGTCGCCTCGCGCAGGACCCGGCGGTCGTCGGGGTCGTCGGAAAATGCCCAGGTGTCCAGGGCCTCGCCGCCGGTTCCCATACCGTTGTCCGGGCCGGGGTCGGGCCCGGTGGTGAAGCCGTCGAGGGAGACCGAGATGTCAGCGATGATTCGAGTCATGCCAGGGCAGACCCGATCCTCCGCCCAAACTCATCGCTCACGCATGAAGCGTGTGCCGGATGTGAACCCGATTGCACCCATAGATTCCACCGGAGGTCGTCGACCGGAGCTGTGCGGTGGCCGTTGGCGAACTCGCTGTTCCCGAGCATTCACGGTGTGGCGCCGTGGAAGCGGAGGTAGGCCAGCGGGTCGATGTCGGATCCGTAGTTCGGGCCGGTGCACACTTCGAAGTGCAGGTGGGGTCCGGTGGAGTTGTTGCCGCTGGTGCCGGAGCGGGCGATGACCTGCCCGGCGCGCACCTGTTGCCCGGCTTTGGCAGAGAGCTTCGAGAGATGTGCGTACGGGCTGTAGTGGCCGCCTGGGTGTTTGATGACGATCTCGTATCCGTAGGCGCCGCCCCAGCCGACGGTGATGATCTTGATCCCTAACCTCGACCTTGATCGATAAGGATCGTGTGGTCACTCGTTTGAGTGATCCCTGAGTACGAGGGCGGCCTTCCTCGTGATCCTGAACTCTGCGACGAGATCCAGGAGTTCACAAGGAAGGCCGTGGGTTTGAGTGTGCTGACGCAGGTCGGCGAACGGAACGATTTCGCGGAACTGTCACGCTTTCGGACGGCCTTCTACGGGTGCTTGTCCACCCGGGCGGACGCGTTCTTCGAGCTCACCGACGCACTGCTGTGTGCAGACGGGCCGGTGCGGACACCGGTCGAGTTGTCGCTGGTCGCCGAGCACCAGCGCGGATACGGCTCGTTGTACGGGGCCTTGAACCACGGCCGCCTGGACGTGGACCGACTGCGGGATCTCCTGGTGTCGATGCCGTTGCCGCGTTTCAACGGGCGGATCGTGCTCACCGTGGACGCCTCCCCGTGGCTGCGCTCGGACGCCAAGTGCTCGCCGGAGCGGCTGTTCTGCCACGTCCACGGCCGTTCCCGTGCGGCCGTGCAGATCATCCCGGGCTGGCCGTACTCCTTCGTCGCCGCGCTGACACCGGACCGCACCTCGTGGACCGCCGTGCTGGACGCCGTCCGGCTCGGGCCCGCCGGCGACGCCGCGGCCGTCACGGCCAGCCAGCTCCGGCAGGTGACCGAACGCCTCATCACGGCCGGCCAGTGGCAGCCCGGCGACCGGGACATGCTGATCGTGATGGACGCCGGCTACGACGTGATGCGCCTGGCCTGGCTGCTGCGGGACCTGCCGATCGAACTGGTCGGCCGCCTGCGCTCGGACCGTAACCTGCGGCTTCCGGCCCCGCCCCGTGTCTACCAGCCCAAGGGCGGCCGACCGCCCAAGCACGGCAAGGAGTTCCGCCTCGCGAAGCCGGAGACCTGGACGGAGCCGCGGGTCGTGACGGTGAAAGACACGCTCTGCTACGGCAAGGCCGAAGCCCGGGCATGGGACCGGCTCCACCCGGAACTACAGCAGCGCTCCGCCTGGATCGACCACGACGGCGAACTCCCCATCATCGAGGGCACGTTGATCCGTCTCAAGGCCGATCACCTGCCGGGCGACCGCGACGCGCCACCGGTGTGGCTGTGGTCCTCGGCCACCGGGGCCAGCCCGGATGATGTCGACTTCGTCTGGTCGTGCTGCCTGCGAAGATTCGACTTGGAGCACACATTCCGCCTGTTCAGGCAGACGCTCGGCTGGACCCGGCCGCGGCTGCGTGACCCACAGGCGGCGGACCGCTGGACCTGGCTCATGATTTCATCGAGGGCTGGTACAAGTTGCACCGACTGCACAGCAGCCTCGGCTACCGCAGTCCCGCCGACTACGAGACGGCACTCGCAGCCTGACCACCACACCAATGAGTGGTGTGCATCGTGAAGTTGCTGGTCACGGGCCTGGTGTGAGGGTCGGGAGAGCTACTCGCGCTGGTCGCCGGCCGGTGTCCATGGCGAAGATCGTCTGACATGTCGTTCGGGGCCGTCTTCGGGTTCTGCTGCGCCGACCGCTGTGCCGCTCTTACGATCCGTGGCCGGGCAGGTACGCCGGGAGAGCGTGGGAGGGTCCGGGGATGCGGGAGCTGGAGCGGATCACGGCTCGCCGGAGTGAACTGGACACGCTCGCTGCGGAGTTGGCCACGCAGCTGCAGGAGGTCCAGGCCGAGAGGGAGGAGCTCGTGATCGCCGAGCGGGTCCTGAACCGGCTGACCGAGCAGGACCGGGCCGCGGCGGAGGCCGCCGTGGCCGTCGCCCCGACGCCCGCCCGGGTGGCGGGGCGGGCGGTCCTGCTGATCCCGCACCGTAGCGAGAATCCCGACGAGGCCGCGCTGCCCGCCGACTACCGCAAGATCCTGGCGATCGTGCGGGCCGTCGACGGCCCCGTCCAGGTCAGGGCGGTGGGCGAGGAACTGGGCCTTCAGGTGGCGGTGCGCGGCAAGCTGGAACCGCTGCGCGCGAAGATGACCAAGCTCGCCGACCGCGGCTGGCTGCACAAGCGAGGCGACGGGCGGTTCACCGCACGCTCCTAGCGGTGCCGCGGGGGGCCAGCGAGGCGTAACCGGCGGGCCCCCGATGGCAGTTGAGTTTGGTGTGAAGAAAAACAACCATGCCGTCATGGGCCCTGACGGCCTTGTCTACACCGCCCGCCTGCCGCTGTCGAGTGCGACCCTGAACTGGCTCGCCGGCCTGATACGCGGCCACTTGAAGAAGATCGGCTCGCGGTGGCGGGCCCTGCCCGTGGGAAAGATCGCGGGCATCGTGCTCGCGGTGCTGCGCTGTGACCAGCGGCCCGGCGACCTGGCCGGCGGCAACCAGATACACCGCACCACCGTGACCCGGTGGGTCAGGGAGGTTGTCGGTCTGCTGGCCGCCCGCGCCCCGCGCCTGGACCGCGCCCTGAAGAAGATCACCCGAACGGGTGGCGGGGTGGTCCTGCTGGACGGCTCGCTGATCCGCACCCGGCGGCGTACCGGGACACAGAACCGGAAGAACTACTCCGGCAAGCACAAACACCACGGCCTGCTCGTGATCGCGCTCACCGACGACAAGGGCCGACTGCTGTGGGTCTCGGCGGCCCGGCCCGGACGCACCTCGGAGATCACCGCCTGCCGTCACGACCGGCTCGCCGTCAGGCTGCGGGCGGCCGGCCTCGGTGCCATCGCCGACCTGGGATTCGTCGGGCTCGACGACAGCGGTCCCGACGCCGATCCGGCGGTGATCACCGGCTACAAGGCCGCCCGGAACCGGCCGCTGACGCGCGGGCAGAAGCTGTCCAACAAGGCCCTTGCCGCGGTACGGGCGCCGGTCGAGCACGGCTTCGCCCACCTGAAGAACTGGCGCGTCCTCGGCAAGGTACGCACCGACCCGAAGTGGGCGACCGCCCTGGTGAGGGCCCTGCTGGTCCTGACGAACCGCGAAGTCTCCCGGTGACCGACGATCTTCGCAAAGCGTGACGGGCGCCGATGGCACCGGGCCGCCGCCCGCCGCCGAGGGGGCGTTTTCTGGATGCCATCCCGTACGTGAACCGGACCGGGATCCCCCTGGCGTTACCTCTGCTCGACTACCCGCAACGGCTGCTGCCGGTGGTAGGTTATAGGTCGACCACTAACGTAGGAGTGAAGATGACAATCAAGCAAGACGACGCCAACCGCCGCGCCGCCGCCCAGCACACCCTGGCCGAGCACCTGCGCCTCACCGCCGCAGGACGGGTCGACGAATGGGTGAAGCTGTTCGCCCCGGACGCGGTGCTTGAGTTCCCGTACGCGCCGGCCGGCGTGCCCCAGCGGGTAACGGGGCGCGACGCACTGGTCGCGCACATGAGCAACTTTCCCGAGACCTTCGACGTCGAGTTCGTCGACCTGGTCTTCCACGACACCGTCGACCCGAGTCTGGTGATCGCCGAATTCCGCTCGAAGGGCACGGCGCTGCCGACCGGCAAGCCGTACGAGCAGACGTGCATCTCCGTCGTTCGGACCGATGACGACGCGCGCATCACCCACTACCTGGACTACTGGAACCCGCTGGTGGCGATCGAGGCGCTCACGCCCAACGACGTTCCGTCCGACCCCGACCGCAGCGTGACTTTTGGAAGCTGAGAGGAGCCGTGTTTGACTGACGTCCATGCCTGCCCCCGGCACCAGCACAAAGAGCGACGAACGACGTCGGACCCTCATGGCCGCCGCGGTCGAATGCTTCGCGCAAAAGGGTTTCTACGGCACGACGACACACGAGATCGCAGAGTGGGTCGGCATCTCTCAGCCGTATCTCTACCGCCTATACCCGAACAAGGAAGCGCTGTTCGCGGCGGTGGTCGACCACGTCTCCGTCGTCATGACCGACACGCTGCTCGCTCACTCACCAGCCTCGGGTGGGGCCGGGCCCGGGCCCGAGGCGGCGTTGGATGCCGCACGCGGCGCCTACGCCGCACTCGTCGCGGACCGGAACATCCTGCGTTTCCTGATGCACGCGAACTGCGCCGTCGGCGAGCCGCTGGTGGCGCAGGCCGTGCGCCGGTGCTACGCCAAGCAGGTTGACACCGTCCGGCGACTGCTGGGCGACGACGAGGCCGTGCGGCGCTGGTTCGGCGCCGGAATGCTCGACAACGTGGTCGCCGTGCTGGGCCTGGCCGACATCGATGAGCCGTGGGCGCACGTCCTCACCGCTCGATAACCCGGCACCGGCAGTTCGGCGACGACAGCCCGAGTCTTCCTCGTAGTCCAGGCTCGGACGGTGGGACTCGGGGCTTCTTCGCCCAGCCGCGGGCAGGCTTCGTCCCGGTCAGCCTCCTCCCGGGCGGGCGCCGGGGCGACGGCCACGGCGGCCTCCGCCGCGGCCCGGTCTTGCTCGGCCAGCCGTCAGCGCAGCAGAACCCGAAGACGGCCCGGAACGACATGTCAGACGATCTTCGCCATGGACACCGGCCAGCGACCAGTGCGAGTAGCTCTCCCGACCTCACACCAGGCCCGGGGAATTGCCGCCCCCCAGGGGGAACAACTAAAGGGGGGGGGGTGGCGGTGGGGGGGGGGGGAAAGGGGAGGGGGGGGGTGTCGTCTCCGGG